>NJBF01000023.1 GCA_003144275.1 Candidatus Heimdallarchaeota archaeon B3_Heim | reverse complement strand
TTGATTGGCTAGATTATGATCAGAAATACGGCAGTACTCTTCCAAATCTTCTAACTGCCCTCATAAAAGTAGTTCCTTCAATGGAGGTGACGCGTTGTAAAAGCTATTAAAAAAAAAGTGGAAAAAAGGAGGGAGAAACTCCCTTACATTACCCAGAGACTGTAAATCCATCAAAAGCAATAGAAGGTACTTTGCCCATAAAAGTTAATTTATTATCATTTCCAAAAGATGAAATCTGGTTAAACGCGTTGTAAAGATTACCAGCAATCGTTACTGCTTCTAATGGATGTTTTACTTCCCCATTTTCAATAACAAAACTGGAGGGGGAAACAACAGAGAAGTCACCTGAAATTAGATTAGAATGCATCATACCCATGAGAAAATCTGTTACGAGAATACCGTTCCCTATTTCAGCAATGAGACCATCTAGATCCTTTGAACCTGGTGTGACTGAAATAGTTGTTGGAGAGACAGTGGGGAGTGATTCATAAGATTGAGGTCCAGCTCGACTTGCGTTTCCAGTACTTTCTGCACCATAGGTTTTGGCATAATAGCTATCAAAAATGAAAGTCTTTAACACCCCTTTTTCAATAATTGGGGTTGTACTACGCGGATATCCTTCACCATCGATGGCCTGAACATTAGGATCTTCAAGAATTTGTCCGTCATCATAAATATTCAGAGTTTCTACCCCAACCTGATCCCCAATTCTGTCAGCAAATGAACTTCTTCCTTCAACCACACTCTTTCCGTTCACGGAATTACTTAGTGCGGTTTTAATGAATTGTCCCGCTGCAATAGGATCAAAAATAAATTTAGTTTGTTCTGATTTGCCCAATGATGCTGCTGACAGTAGTTTGATAGCTTTTTCTGCTCCTTTTGTGCCAATACCATCGAATGAGGGAACACCTCGATCCATGATATAATCAAACCCAGTTTTTGTTTTCCCATTTTCAACTGCTGTTATGTAAGACTGACCAAACGTACCTGTAGTTGCAGATGCTTTTGCTATTCCTTCAGTATTTCCAACAGCGAAAGCACCAAATCCGACGTAGACTCCACCTGAAACTGACGTTATACGAGGATCATAGTCTTTAGCTTCTTGAAAAATTGTATCTGCACCAAGAACGGCTTCTTCAGAACTGATATCCAAAACAGAAGAGTCAATTATTCCCTCTTTACCAGTTTTTGCATTTTGTATGAACGATTCCCATCTATCATCAGGTTGATTTAATTTAGCACCAGAAATAGCTGATTCAATTGCAAAATCAACAGATGACTCTGTAATACCTGAAGCAGAAGCAAAACCTATTTTACGATCAATTACACACCGACAACCAACACCGATGGTTCCTCCTCGTTGAGCAGTAATGATACCTGCATCCATGTTGATTGCTAATTCATTCGATTTAATAATATAAAGATCTAATGATTTAGCTCCTTTTGCTTGACCGTGTTTTAATCCACGCTCTATACGACCTAAAAGATCATCTTTCATTTGTTCGAATTCATTCATTTAGATTCTCCTCCAAAGCGAACTTTTTCAAATACTAACTTAGGTCCTCCATCTCCAACAGGTAGAGGAAATTGTCCTCCTTTTCCACACCCTCCGAAGTACCCAGAAGAAAGTTCAAAGTCTTTTGTGGCACCTTCAATTTTCGTCAATAAGTCAAGGATATTACCTGTTAAGCTTACATCTTTCAGAGGATACTTTTTCTCACCATTTTCTACCCAATAACCTCGCACAGCCTTGAATAGGAAGTCACCAGAACCTTCTACCTGACCTCCGCTTGTACGGATAGCGTAAATACCTGTCCCTAACTGCTCGAGAGCTTCTTCTTCGGTCATGTCCCCAGGAGTAAAGTATGTGTTTTTCATCCGAGGAATTGGGGGAAATGCAAAATTAATTGCTCTAGCATTACCTGAATATTCAGTATTAAGCAATTTAGAGGTTGATCTTGATGTGAGGAAATTTTTAAGAATTCCATCTTCCATGAGTACGGTACGAGTTGTTTTTACTCCTTCATCATCATAAGGAAGGTATAGTGGGGTCGATTTACCATTAAATTCAGATACTCCTTCATCTATTATTGTAACTAGATCAGATCCTAATTTTTCCCCAACCTTATCATGGATTGGACTTCCTTTAGTTACAATAAAATCGGCTTCAGTTAAGTGACCAAAAGACTCATGTGCAAGCACACCAACCAATGTATTCTCACAAAGAGCCCTAAACTCACCTGGAGGAGCAGATTTTGCTTTTAATTGCTCTTTTGCCCACAGGGCCGCATTCCGTCCTAAGTCTTCAGGGGTCGACCCGTCACGTTTATAATATTCTAACCCATAAGAACCACCACAGCCATCACTTGCTCGAACTAAATCCCCCTCTGGAGTTTTACTCACTACTATACAGCGAAGATCCGAGATGTAGGGGGACCATTTAATTTCTGTTCCATCAGAATTAGTAAATATTTTCTTACCTGACAATTCACCATACATAAGTAGAAGACTATTGATATCTTTTCCATGATCTTTCGCTGTAGATTCCATTCGATTGATCAGATCTAGCTTTCTTTCTGGTTCAGCCAACCAGGCGGGATCCCGAATTTTAGGTTCCAGACTTATTTTTACAGGGGATCTGGGGTCGATCTCTGATTTTACTATTACTTTATTAGATGTTGCTTTAGCAATCCCTAAGGCATCTAGGGCAGCTTGTTCTAAAGCTTTAGGATTAGAAATATCAGCAGAAAAAGCATATGCGGAAGCACCATTGTAATAGACATTAAAGCCAACACCTGTGCGATTCATTGTCTTTAGCTGTGTGATACGTCCATTTTCTTTAATTATGGTACGAGGTAAGAGCTCATCATATCGGGCATCGATGTAGTCTGCACCTAATGACTCACCCTTTTCGATTATCCTTTGAAGTTCATCAAACATAAACTAGCACCTTTATTTGATAGTTAACTCTGGAAAAGGATTTTTTTTTAAAAGGGATATGTTTGTGGCAGACTGGTCAAAAACTGTTCGACATTTAAAGTAAATTTGAAAAGAAAAATACTTAATCAAATAATCTTTTTTTGGAGTTGAATCAACTCTTTTTTCATGGATCCTTTCCCTCTGTCAGTTGAAGTGTCGAATATCGCGATGCAATGGGATTTAGTTTTGACCGTAAATATTCTCATGGTTTCGAAGTTTAATTCACCGGTTGAAAAAGCTTGGTTAGCATGTTCACTAAAATCTATTATATATCTGAAGATTTGGGTCATCTTGTCCGCGTGTTCATTGACAATTGAATCAGTAATCGATCTAAAGACTGGATGAAAGTACTTAGTTTCATAAATAAGATAATTTCGAATCTTAGATTCTCCCATCACATTAATAAGATTATTTAGTGCTGCTACATCGATTTCTACCATGTCACTATACATTTTCTTTACAACTACGTGGAATTCATTAAAGAAATAGCGTTCAATTACCGTCTCTTGATGCAGTTCTTTAGTATACATTATTTCGAACTTCAAAACCACTTCTCGGAGGAAATTATATTGTCTAGAATCTTCCTCAGTGGTAGAAAGCACCCCATAGGTCAAAACTCCTTCATATAAAAGAAAAACGTAATTGTCTCTTAATCGAATGGATTTAATTGTCTCTTTTTGGGTTTCGCGTAGAGCACTAAAGATCGCAGACATTAGACCAGCATTTAAATCTTCATCAATTTTTTCATCATAAGAACTGGTGAATTCGTGATTAAAAACTAATATCCCTGTTTTATTAATGATGCTAAGCCCCAACATACTTATAATTATCCTACTAAATTACGACTCCATTCATTGGGTTAAATGAATGAACTAATTCTCTAATGGATAAGGGATTTCACAGGTTGATTATAAGGTTTTAATATTTCCTTTTCATTTCATCCGAAACTTAGAAGGCTAAAAAACCATGGTCAACCTGTTAATTCAATCTAGAATTGCTGAGTTGTTATTGGAGGATGTTCCGAAGTAAAAAGCTGATTTATAGTATCTAAATAGTCCAAATTGGAAATATGAGCTAACCCCAGTGAGTACAACTTCTTGAAGGGAACAACACCCATGAACATTGAGGAAAAATGGTTAATTTTCAGTTGGATTTCTGCGTCAAAGTCATGATTGTCATCCATAACTGAACATATCCCGTTATCAAAATAAAGAATTAGTTTCCCATCATTAGGTTTTAAAAAATTGTCTTCCAAGGTTATTAGTAATTTTACAGTTTGATTTCTGAAATTAAAAGTCGATAAATCAGTAAACAACTTTCTAACATTGATTATACGATACATTATCCCTAACCCCTGGAGGTTACATTCCTGAGAGGTCAAGAAGATCTTTTTTCCTCCATTGCGAGGATCGTGAAGGAGATAATGGAAAAAATCATCTTGAGTGTGGAAGTACATATATCTAACTTGGTCGGCCTGTGTGTTTAGATATGCAAGTAGCTCACGGAGGGCATGACTATTCTCATAAATCAATTCCTCAACTATAAGGTCTTGCAGTATAAAATTATCAGGGTCGACTTTCTTGAAGGTAAAGGCCATAAAACCTTGGAGTTCATTGTCTTGCATATATCCGATGACATTTTGCCTTGTAAACAATCGATCCTTCGCTTTTTTGTTGGTTTGAATCATTCCATGAATGCCTGAGGCAAAACGATTGAAACACTCAACAGTCTTTTTAGAATCTGACAAGCTTAGCTTAACAATATGTTCTTTGCTGCCTTTAGGTAAAGTACTCGGTTTAAAACGGTACCGATTCATCTTTTTACCAAGACCATATCCCATTGCAGTATAAAAATCAGGCCTGAATGGATATAAGGCTGTGAGGGTAATTCCTCTACCGTAATAATGGTCGTGAAAAGCTTTTACAATATTTTTAGCCGCGTGCTCCTTTTTATGTAATAAATCAACACATACTAAACCAATTCCCCCAACATCAACCAGTTGATCAAATAGAGTCATTTTAAAATCGAAATAGATCATCCCACCAATCATTTTATCACTTTTGAAACATCCGTAATAATTCATTAGTGGATCCTCTTCGATAGAGGATTTCATTCGATCGAACCAGGCTTGTTGTGCTTCAGGAGAATAATTCTCAGGAAACATTACTGGGTAGGCTTTGAGTGCAATTTGTTGGAATTCTGTAAGATCTTCAACAAGTAATTTTCTAATAGTGTAACCCTCGTATTTCATGGATATTACCTCTTAAAATCACCGACTTTCGCAATATTAGGGAAAAAAGGCATGAAAGTCTATTTTTAAGTTTTCTTTCATAGGGAAGCTGTTTTTTTAAAAAGTTATGATATAACAACGAAACAGACCACTGTGTAGAACCAAGACTAGTAATCTACTTAGAATTTTGCTAATAAAAAAGGGAGAAAAATTCTGATAAAATTAAAATTTTTTCATTCTTGGAAACTAAAACAGAAACCTCATTAACTAATATCAATGAAAGTGAGTTGAAACTCATACTATAGGTGACATTATTGACCAGAGTCGTAGCCATCACTGGAGCAGCAGGGTATTTAGCTCAACATTTAATACAGAATTTTGCAAAACAACTCCCAGATTGTGACCTGTTGGTAGGTTTTGATGTTAAGAAAAGTATCCAAAAGGTGGATTTTCCTTTTGAATACCGTCAGATGGATATCCTAAACTTGTCAGCGGAAGTCCTGCAAGAATTTGGAGTGACAGATCTAATACACATGGTTTGGACAGTAACTCCTAGTTATAATACACAACGAGCTTATAATGTTGATATACATGGAACAAAACATGTTCTGATGCAAGCTGCAGAGGCTGGAGTGGAATACTTCCTTCATACTTCGTCAACGCTCGCTTACGGTGCACACTTAGACAATCCAAATCCACTCACAGAGAGTCATCCTTTGCGGGGAAACAAGGAATTTCATTATTCCCACCATAAACTACTTGCAGAGCAATTAATAGATAACTTTAAGGAAAATTCAATCACTGACATGAGGATTGGACGTATTCGACCTTCTCCAATACTTTCAGCTGATTTAGATAGTTATGTTACAACAATTTTACAAGGAGGATGGCGAACTTTCTTCTTAATGCCACACCCTAATCCTAAAACCCCTATTCAATTCATGCATATCGATGACGCCGTCCAAGCGTTCTATTTAATGGTTTCAAAACGATTAGAAGGTGCATACAACGCTACCCCCAATCAATCTGTACCAGTGGGTGATATACCTCGTATACTCAATGGAAGAGGCATTCATATCCCGTTAAGGATATTAAAACTTCTACTATGGTGTCAGTGGAAGTTACGTCTGTCAGAAGTTCCTGCCCCATATCTTGATTTCGTAGCTTACCCATATGTGGCCTCTAATGAAAAATTGCGTGCGGAGGGGTTTGATCCGAAGTTTTCTACAGAGGAGACATTGAACTCTCTTCGATCATGAATATATTCATTCAAAAGCTACAGTAAGTAAAATTCTCAGGTTTCGTACCAAATCCAGTAAGTGAAGGAAGCCAGACTGTGGCTTTTAATTGTTGGTGTAAGTTCGCTGCTGTTTCTTTCAAATCCCATACAATTCCTCCACCTGCTCCGTGTAGGAGTAAAACGTCCAGATTCTATCCTTTGATGAATAATGATTCGGCTCCTAGAAGGTAGTCACGCGTGAAGTCTTCACTTTCCAAAAACTTCAATAATCCATTCTCCTACTTCTTTTGTTCGATGGATAGCAGGATACAATTTGAATGAGGATCCAAAGATGGTTGCAATCTCCCCTATCTTGTCAGCTATTTTCTGTAAAGTAGTAGCAAATGGATATACCATATGATCGCTATCAAATCCACGTTGTTCAAAGGAGGGAATGGCTGCTTCTGAAGGTGAAAAAGAAGCACTTTTTGAGGGAACAATGTGGTCATATTTACCAACCGCATTTAACCATATAATATTGGGGTTTAACATAGGGGGCTTATTCAAGTTCTGAAGTAAAGTGCTTTTAGACGTGAGTTGAATGAACCCAAGATCAAAATCTGGGGAGCTTGATCTTTCCCACTTGAGATAGTTTCTGAGTTGATGAGCAGAGTCTTCCAATTTTCGTATATCCCCTATTTCCGCCCCGTGGTTTGGGACAGTTAGAAGGACGATTCCTCGAATATTGGATTCCAATGTTGCCAAGGGGAATGGATGCTCAAATTGTGGACTCGTGAGAACCCGGGCAATAATTCCTCCCATTGAGTGAGTTACTACTAAGATTTCCTGATTTCTTTTTTCATGAATGAAGGATATCGCCACATAAAGATCTTCATTCGCGAGAGATGAAATATTTCCAGTTGTTGCGTTGCTTAATCGCAGTGACCAACAATCCATTCCTTGTTTCTTTAAATAATTACCAAGAGAATCAGGATAAGTAAACCAAATATCGGCATTCGAGCCAAATCCGTGGACAAAAAGGACAGGAGGACCAGAAGATAATCGTGTGACATGATAAAGGCCAGCCATCCCCTGTGAAGTTTCGATTTCATACATTGCTCGCTTAATTGACATTTATTACCCCACACACACATCTCAGGCATTTTTACATTATGTGTAATTTCTCTAATCTTGCCTTTAAATATCTGTATAAGCTGGTAACTTATCTCACGTTTAGAGAAGAAAAAAAATAGACTTAGGGAAAAGAAAATTTCCCCTAATTAGAGGAAAATTGAGGAAACTTTACCAAGAGTTCTGATCAAGGATGGCGTCGTTGGGGCATACTCCGTCGCATGCGGCACATTCTATGCAAGCACCTATGTTGTTAGCATTAACTTTACCATCGACAACCACGTAGCACTCTTCGGGGCATACATCTACGCATTCTCCCGAACCTGTACATAGATCTAGGTCAATCTCTACCCATAAATCTCCGTCTTCAAATCTTGTTTTTGCCATTCATTATATCTCCAATTATTTTTAGGTATATTCTGAATCAACGATTCATGTGGGGGCTTTGTTATCATGTAAGTTTTAAGTTTTTTTCCTAACATTTTTCTCTGAGGAGAGCATTGCTTAACTCACGTTAAGTAATTTGATTGCTGTATTGTTAGAAGATTTCGATAAATCTAACGAAGATCCAAAAAAAACTCAAAAAGCCTTCCTTCAATCAGACTTGTTATCTATCATTTAATTGATAGTGGATACAGAAGGGTTTATCGTGCCTGAACAGAAAAAAAAGCAATCATCTTATCTAATATTGAGCATTTTGCTGGTTTTCAGTGGATCAGGGCTTATTTCGATCTTTTTGCTTAATACGAACTATGGATTGGTCGATGTTTCATTAATCAAGATTTCTAATGAGAATTCGTATCTAACGGGGTTGCTATATAAACCCATAGAGGCTTCTGGAGATAACCCTCTTCCTACTGTTATTTGCGCCCATGGCATCTCAAATTCCAAGCATACTATGAGCGGTATGGCTCTTGAGTTAGGCCGTCGTGGTTTTATTGCGCTTGCACTAGATCTAGCTGGTCATGGGAATTCAGAGCCTTCAAAAGATGACTCTTCTCTTGGTATAATATCTGCTATTGAGTATCTTGATACTTTATCTTATGCTGACACCAGTTCAATCGGTATTGTAGGACATAGTATGGGAGCGTGGGCAGCATGGGCTACAGCCCTTAAGCATGGAAATATTTCTGCAACAGTGTTGATTGGAGGAGTTCCCGATCTTAGTGTTAATGGAACAAATAGCGGAAAATACAACTCTACCTTTCCAAAAAACTTACTAGTGGCTGTAGGTAAGTATGATGAATTTTTTACTGATGTTAATCTTCTGACAACAGATTTAATGGAATTATTTGGGACTACTAATCCTGTTGTGCCAAATCATGCCTTTTATGGAAGTTTTCAACCAGAAAGACAGGATGCCCGGCGATTAGTTATTTCCAGTACTATCCATATTCTTGAACCAATCGATCCGCTTATTGTAACTGAAACAATACAATGGATGCAAACGGCTCTCAAAGTAGACGGTTACGTGGATGAATATTTTATCCCTCATAGCAATTTAATTTTCCCTCTTCGGGATGTTACCTCGCTTATTACTCTCATCTCAATCATTTGTCTCTTTCTTTCGATTGCATCGTTGATCTATCACACTAATGCTTTTGAAGAGGAAAAGTCCTCACATAAATTAGATTTTGAGAAACCCTCTCTCAAAAAGACAGGTCTAGTTTGGGGATCCTTGGTGATCGTGCTATATTTTCCAGTAATGCTGATAGGAACATTTATTCCTGTTCCCCCGATGACATTCGCGCCTTCTATTGCATTATGGTTTCTTATGATCAACTCTATTCTGTTTGCTATTATATACTTATTTTCTTCCTATTTTGAAATGAACCATTCTCTTAGGGAAGTTTTGAAGAAGGATAGAAGAGTATGGTGGGTGAAAAGAGGTGTTGGTCTTGTTTGTGGTATTATCGCAAGCCTTTATGGGATTATGTTTATTTTAAACAATTTTTTCTCAATCCAGTTGGGATTTATCATCGCTTTCTTCTCAAACTTGCTGATTTTTCCTAGAATTGTGAGTTTTGTAATTCTCTTGCCCTTATTCCTGATTTATTTCCTTATTGATGGGTTACTATTTCACGCGGATCTTACTACACCAAACAATGGATCTGCCTTCCGAGAAGATCTTACACAAATCGGTCGATTACTTGTAGCGAAAGTTTGGCCATTTCTTCTCGTAGTTGGTTGTATTTACATCCCACGGATAGTTTTTGATATTAACTTGTTACCAGGTGGATTAATCACGCTATCCATACAATTTTATTGGGTATTGGGCTTATTTATCATTGCTGGATCATTGATTTCATGGTTCTGGTATCATCTAAGTAACTCTATCGTACCTGGAGCTGTATTCAATAGTTTGTTATTCGTTTGGATTCTAACTTCATTACTACCCGTTTAAATGCTGGGACCTACGATACAAATAGAGAAGAAAATACTATCAAGAAATTTAATATATCTGGTTGGGTAATCTAAATCTGTAGGAGTCACTTTCATTGGCAAAACTGTTATGGAAACCATCAGCAAGGCAAATTGAAAACTCAAATATGACTCGTTTCATGAAAAATGTAAACAAAAAGTATAATTTACAGTTATCAAATTATTCACAACTGCATGAATGGTCAACAAATAATATGATGGATTTTTGGGCGACTTTGTGGGACTTTACAGGGATAATTTCCTCACGTAAGTACACCAAAGTTGGGGAAAATCTAGATCAATTCATTGGTAACGAATGGTTTCCAGGAGCGAGACTAAACTTTGCTGAAAATTTGTTAAGGTATAAAGATGATCAATATGCATTCATATTTCGTGGAGAAACCAAATATCGTGAAGTAATGACATATTCTGAACTTAATCTAAAAGTAGCTCAGCTTTCAACTTCATTGCGGAAAATGGGCGTAAGAAAAGGAGATTTTGTAGCTGCATACCAGCCTAATTTGATAGAAACTACCATTGCAATGTTAGCTGCAACTAGTTTAGGAGCAACCTGGGCATCTACGGGTGGGGAATTAGGTTCAGATGCTGTACTTGATCGACTAGGCCAGATTAAACCGAAAGTACTGTTCGTATCTGATGGTTATTTCTACAAAGGGGTATCAATTAATTTACTACCCAATGTAAGAAAAGTGGTAGAGGGTTTAAATTCAGTTGAAAAGGTAATAGTTACACCATATACAAAAAAGAGAAATTTAGATATCTCTACAATCCCCAAAGCTGTTACTATGGAAGAATTTTCTTCCCCAATAGCTAATGCTGAAATACAATTTGAGCAGGTAGAATTTAATCATCCTGGATATGTCATGTTTAGTTCAGGTACAACAGGTAAGCCAAAGTCTATGGTTCAAGGTGCAGGTGGTGTTCTCTTAACACAATTGAGAGATTTAATTTTACACACAGATCTGAAAAGGAGTGATCGTATAAATTACATAACTTCTCCCTCATGGATGATGTGGAATTGGCTTACATCGTCGTTGGCAGTAGGAGCCACAATTCTTCTCTATGATGGGAATCCTCTCTTTCCTGATTGGAGAGCTATGTGGAAAATAATTGAAGAAGAAAAAATATCGATTTTTGGTACATCAGCAAGTTATCTGCATTATCTACATGGAATACGAGCCGAACCAGGTAAAGATCATGATCTTTCGTCTCTAAGAGTTATTTCTCAGACCGCATCTCCTATTTCAGCGGAGGTTAACGAATGGATGTATTCAGCAATAAAAGCAGATTTGCATTTTAACTCTATTACAGGAGGCTCTGATCTGAATGCTATTTTTGCTGGTGGTTGCCCTATTCTTCCTGTTTACGCTGGTCAACTTCAAGCAAGTGCTTTAGGGATGAGTATTGAAGCGTATGATGAAGGTGGTAATCCCGTACGAGATCAACAGGCTGAACTTGTCTGTGAAACCCCATCTCCAAGTATGCCTCTCTATTTTTGGGATGATCCAGATAATAGGCGATATAAAAATGCCTATTTCAATTTTTTTGATACGCTTGAAAGAAAAGTTTGGAGACATGGAGATTATATTATTATTCACAGTGATACAGGTGGAATGACTGTTCTTGGACGCTCAGATGCAGTGTTAAAACCATCAGGGGTTCGTATCGGTACATCAGAGATATATAATATTGTGGAAGCACTACCTGAAGTTGCAGATAGTCTTACGATTGGCCAAAAATGGAAGAATGATCAGAGAATCATACTTTTCGTCAAATTGGCGCCTAAATCTGTTCTTACTAATGAATTAAAGTCAAAAATAAAGAAAGAATTACGCTCAAAAGCATCTCCTAGACATGTACCTTCTCTTATCCTTGAAACACCTGATATTCCCTATACTTTCAGTTTGAAAAAAGTTGAAATGGCAGTTACCAATATTATTCATGGTAGACCTGTTACGAATCGGGAAGCTCTTTCTAATCCAGAAGCATTGGATTTTTACGAAAAAATCCGTTCAGATCTCACCTAATGAATGGAGATTCCATTATTAATCGTGAGCAAATATTGGTTTAATCAGAAAAAAAAAATACGGAACCATTTCAAACGATTTTAGCAGAGATAAATACTAAAAGATTCATTAAATCACACCGTTTAGTGAGTTTTTATGGTGGAAATCTTACGTAAAACAATTACAAATATGTCCTTTGATGAGACTGTGGAACATGTACAAACTATTGTAGCTAGTGAAGGCTTTACTGTATTATTAACTAAAGCAATTGATCAGGTTATCGAAAAAAAATTGGGTGTTAAAGACTATCCTCGATATACTAGCATCATGGCATGTGGTGCCGATCTAGCAAAGGCTGCTTTGGATGTACACAAAGATGTTGGAACTTTATTTCCCTGTAGCTTTGTTGTTTATGAAGAAGATTCAGAAATTAAAGTGGCACATGTGTCAATTATGAAGATAGCAGCTGAATTAGGATTTACTTCTCACGAGGCTATGGCACCCGTTATCAAGAAAACTGGTGAACGAGTATCTGCTGCTTGGGATAAAATTTAGCTACTTGAATAATATTCATCATTTCTTCCTCTTTTTCTTTATATTATTTCTACGAATAGTTTTATAGGTCATAATGAATGAAAAAGCGGGAGTATCAATGAGTGAAAAAATTACTGTTCGGGATTATCAGGAGGGAGATTGGCCATCTGTAAAGTTAGCTTTACTAGAATCAGATATTTATACCGTACATGGCTCCACAGTTCTCAAAAGTGAGAAAGGTCGCATTAATTTTTACGTGCAAGTACCTGAAAAGGGAAAAGTCTTTATTGCATGTATTGCCAAACCAGCTCCTGAGGAAAAAGAAGAGCAAGAAGATAGTCCAGAGCAACAAGAATCCAGTGAATCCATCGTAGGATATGCAGTTATTGATTTCTTTAGTCGGGGAATTTTCATATTATCTTTGATCATTGGGAAGCAGTATCGAGGACTAGGCTATGGGAAGCAATTAATGGAGCATATTAAGCGGTTTGCTAAAAAGAATACTCAGTACACTATTTTACGCGGGTTTGCAGATGAACAGCTGGTTAATGTTCACACTTTTCTACTAAAACAAGGTTTTCGTGCCTGTGGGTTTGTCGAACATGATCTATCCTTGAACCATTCTACTATTCACTATGTTTTTCCACTTCGTGAAGAAGAAGAACCAGAACTATTGATATCTGCATAAATTTCCAAGCATGTAGACTACCAGTCGGTTATTCAGAATATTGGTTAAAGGAAATAAATTCTTCAACAGATTTTCGCTTAGGTCTCTGTGGTTCGCTTGCACGTTGTTTTTCACTCATTTCTTCAGGAAAAACAGAAGTATGCTTACCTACAACAATTAAGGTGATTAGTGACTTATCCTTGGGAATTTTGAGAATTTCTTTCGATTTTTCCAGATCATAACCTGCTATAGGATGTGCTACCAACCCCATTTCTGTAAGTAATAAGATTAGATAGGCTGTTGCCATACCTGTATCAAATAAAAAGTAAGGATCACGTTCTGAAATCTGACAGTCTAAGCTTGCTTCTGAATGTACAGCTACAATCATTGATGCATTTTTTGCCCATGCATTCCCTCGACTTAAGGCAGTAAAAAGTGTTTGGAGAGTATCTGGATCTTGAACAAAGATGTAACGCCAAGGTTGGTTATTCATGCAGCTTGGACTTAATGAAACAAGTTCAGCAATATTTTTTACTTCTTCAGGGGAAATTTCCACTGGTTGAAGAGCCCTGAACGCTCTTCGTGATCGAATTAAAGAGTCAAGCATAATTGTAATCAATCCGTGATTTTTAATACAGAATAATTACTCTTCCAAAGGATTACCTATAAGGCCCCTCCCTTCTTTTTCATAATCCAGAGACTATGTCATCTCTCATTTCTTTTTCTGTTTCATCCGTTTTCTCTTTTCTTTTGGATCAAATAACGTGGTCATATCATCTAGGATTCCATCATATAAATCTCCAAAAGCTTCTTGTGTTTGTTCATCAGACAGAGTAATTCCTCCATCCTGAATTGCCGTAGCATGTTGTGACAACGAATTATATTCTGGAGATCCTACTTGAAATCGTGAAGCAGTTCTTAAACAAAAAGTAACTATTTCGGATAGGCCATTCTTATCTTCTAGATCTTGAAATAGTGTTGTTGATTTGTAAATTTGATCGATTCCATCACTGACATTATTTTCTGTAAATGCTATTTTTGCGGAGGTTAAAAGAAATTTTGCCTCTTCTTGCTTCTGATTATTCTCCTTAAAATGTCTTAGCAGATTTTCTCTTTCCGATATTGCTAATTGATTGCCAATGGGTGATCTATACAATTCTTCATAAATTTCGGCAATTTTAGTAGAATATATGTTTATTCCCTTCTCCCCAAAAGCTTTTAAGTTCTTTGATGCGGTATTAATCAGGGTAATGGCTACTTCTGGATCTTCCTCAAGTAAGCTCCTTCCTGCAGAATAAAACATATTTGTGATTTCCACAAGAAGATCTATTAGTTTCTTCTCAATACTCAATCGAAGACTTTTTTCTCCCCATTCTAATAACGATGTGAAGTCTCCCGTCATTAGGAGATATTTTGAACGCTCAATACTATTATCCGTAACACCTACTAGATTTTCAATGGCTAAATTTAATTCTATGATCTGATTATAGAGTTGAAGTACAGCAGGTAGATTTTGCTGTTCTTTGTAGACCGTTAATCCATGTTCTTTTATATCTGAACAAATTCCACCAATTACTTCCCTTGAATTTTCAAGACATTTGGCTTCGTCACTGGCCTGAGCCCACATTGTTAAGGCGAGATCTAATCGAAGAGGGGCAAATAGAACTGCATTATCCTTATATAATCGCACAGCTTGAGTTTTCATATCTGTTTCCGTGAGAATTTGAAATAGAGCTTGAAGAATAGCCCAAGCTTCTTCAAATTGCTCATCATGAATTCTTGATTTCTGATCGCGATCAAGTAAGGATACGACTTTATCTGTGAATTCTTCATTTTCAGCATTAAGACGTTTCAAGAAGGAAAATGTTTGTCTATAAATTGTGATTGCTTTCTGGAAGTCTTCCTTCTCTGATGACAGTTTCTCCATAATAGGCCAAATAAAAGTGATAAATTGATCTGGTTTATTGGTTTTTTCGTGGAAATTCAGACTTAAGAGAATCATCTCAGTAAGTAGATGAGGTTGATCCAAGCTTAAAATAAACTTGTTAGTCCACTCAATAATCTCTTCCAAGTGTGGATGTGAATTATCTTCCTCAAAATATGTTGTAAAGGTTTTCATTAGATATCTATTCGTTTCTGATAAATATTCCGGTTCCATAGCTTTTTCTGCTAAGTTCTGAACGAATGGAAAGAGGAATGTATTGAAAATTGCACTTTTATGAACAAGAGAAGAAATGCTTTCCAGCTGGTTAATAATTAGCAGCTTAGTTCTTAGTAAAGGTGAGGCCAGAGCTTGATCCATTAAATATTGAAGATTTCTAAGAACAATTTGTTCAAGCTCTGATTCATCCGCGGCTAATTGGGTCGATTTTGAAATAATTTCAATCGCTAACTCTTGATTATTCTCTATTAACATTGTACCAATTTTGAAATAGAAATCTGCTGCTAGTTCCTTATCGTAAGAACTGTATATTGCAAACGTTTCTTCTACGTACTTTGATGCAAGATCCATCAAGCTACTGTTAATCAATTTATATGTTGTTGTAGCTAATACTTCTCCCTGCCTTTCAATTGAGATTGCAGCTCCAGTTTTGCTTATCAATTCGAGAAAATTCTGAAGATTGTCTTTCATATTCTCATCATGAGAGAATAAGGGATCAGAACGTTCAATAAGATAATCAATCAATGATTGCAATTTCTCTGTTGCTTTTAATTTCTCAAAATTCGCATAAGATCGTTCTAGAAAGTCATACTCATAAGATATTTTTCCTTCTTGACCAAGAGTTTGAGCAAAAGAAAAAGCTGTATCTCCAGCCATTTCTGTATCTCCAAAGTACGTGAATAAATCAACGATCGATATTAATTGGGTTGCAGCATCATCAAGCTTTCCTTCACTTAGTAAATCACCAAAATTGCTTTGTAAAAAAGTAGTGATTTCTCTCGCTCGTCCAGTATCCTGATGTAAATCCCACCATGTACGCGCGCAATATTCAAAATATGGAAGAGAACGTACCCGAAGTTTTTTATCAAACATCGTTTGACCATAATTGAACAAATATTCAGTAGTTTGATTTACGATTTCATCGTCAGTTGTTTTCGCTAATTTGATTCGTTGGAGTAAGTATTGGACACCCTTATTATTTCGAAATTCAACCGACCCCTTTTTTACTAATAACATCCGTGAATTGATAGTATTTTCACAAATCGATTTTCCCTGGTCAAACAAATAGGTTAGAATACTTTCTGCAATGTCTTGGTTACCATTTTTAATGGCCGCATTAAATGCCTCATTACTTGTGGTATCAAAGTCTTCTATCTTATTGTTTTTATCAAAAATTTGAGCAAGCGACCATAGAAAGGGAGCCACCCTTCCTGGCTCTTCTGCTTCTATAAAACCAGCACTTGCAGTTTTCTGTAATACTCGAGCAATATCAATTTGTTTCTGAACTTTTTCTAAGGTTTTTGTTGCTAATAATTCCGCAATTCTGAGTGAAAGATCTTTTTGGGAATAGGGACGAATATCAACATTCAGTGTCTTAAAATAACGCATTAGATTTGCAGTATCTTCCATTGCTTCGGCTGGGCGACTTATGTCAATGAAACGGTTGATTTTTTCAAGTTTAACAACAAGAATTTTCTCCATAACTGTTGTATCAAGTGAAATCAACTGATAGCTCTCGATAGCTTGATTAAAAAGTTCAACACCCTTATTGTATTTTTCTTCCTTTCCTAGGAGATGACCAGACGATAACAATTGTTTCCCAAAGACAAAATAGGTGTCGCCTATATCTTGACTAATCTCATATGCCCCTATTTGGTTACCAGCAAGCTGATATAAATCTAATGCCCAAGTTAAAACTTCTAGTTTACCTTCCACTTTAAGTTCGTCAATTTTATCTCGTATCCGACCAGATAGATCCAGGAAAGTAGGGAGAAGTTCTTTGATAGCTTTATGTTGTTCTTCTTGTAAAAGCTGTTGATAATAAAGTCGTGCATACTCGAACATCAAGGCGTTTTTTCCCGTTTTTTGAGATGAAAAAAATGCTTTATTATAGAGTTTTAAACTTCTTTGCCCGTCTGGAATACTTTTGGCAATTTGGAGATACGATTTTGCAGCCTTTTCGAAATTTCCTGTTGTTTCAAAAGCTTGAGCTTTTTCTAATTCCTTTTGAACTTCAGACATAGAACAACACCAATCGCTCTCATGGAAGAAAGGATTTGATAAAGGTAGCTCAGCTCTAGAGGAGAAATAAAACAAAAACATAAAGTGCCATCGCAATCAAGTGTATCCCCGTGATTGATAAACCATATCGAAAATATTCCATGAAAGTGATTGGAATTCCCTCTCTATGGCTCATCTCCATAATATAGATGCCTTTTACACTGCTAATAAGAATAACTGAATCTGTAATATTTACTACTGCAAGGATTGTCCACCATACAATTCTAGGGTCTGTATTGTTACTAAGAAGGTCTATTACAGGACGTAAAAGAAATATAAGGGGAATGTTTTCAATTATGCTTGTTAGTGCCCCGAGAATTCCTGAAAAAGTCACTATACCAATTTCTGGAGAAATTTCAATTAATTTAAGTGCTGGTTCTTCAAGAAGAAGAGGTATTTCTGTAAGTTGAATAAGTCCTGACATAATGAAGATTCCCGTTAAAAAAAAGAGCATTGGCCAGTCAACTGCTCTTATGAATGAATCTACGTGATCAGAAAAGAAGATCAACACAATAACACCCCCTCCAATACAAATGACATCTACACTGAATCCTACTGATGTTCCAATCGCAAGAAATATTGTAACTATTATAAAAATGATAGTTGCTTTATAGAAATCCTTACGCGAATCAACAAAACTCCATGGATCAATTGTATGGAGAAGACGTTGGAGTTCAATTCCAAATGTTTTCTCTTTTTCTTTCATTGCCATAAATGAGTCTTTAAACATATAATAGGTGACAGGGATTGTTAGTAAAACCATTATGACCACAAAAGGTAAACTCAAAATGAGGAAGTCTAAATAAGACCAATTCTGTTCTAATGAAACATATGCTGCTGTATAGGAAGCGATAGGAGTTAGCATGCCCGCAAGATTGGAATAAACAAGTTCCAGAAACAATATAGGTTTAGGATCAAATTCAGCAATAGTAGCAATGAGAATTGTGATAGAAGATACAATGATTAATGCTAAAACATTGGTAATCATCATACTCAGCACTAATACGGAAAGAGATAATATCATGGTAAGAACATAGAAGGAACCTCTAATACTTCTTAATATATAAAGTATAAATACTTCTAACAACCCTGAAGATTTCAACATCTCCATTATTATCGTAACACCCACAATGGTCATGATAAGTTCGATATCAAGCCATTGGTATACGATGTTTATTTCTCGAATTAAATTTACTGAACTCGCAACGATAACTGTAACAACAACGCCTACAAGAGTTATAGATACCTTGTCAAACTTTTCGGATGCAATTAAAACTAATATAATAAAAAAAATGCCTGTTAGTAGTAAACCTGTAATAATATCCACTGGAAGTTCCCACGTATATGTAAAGAAGACAAAATTTATGTTTAAATACTAAATTTCACAGATTGCTAGTTTAAATTGAAATATTAATGGCTATTCTTTGAGTGTTTTCTTCCAAATGTACACGAGTCATTCTTATCTTACCCTTATTATTTTTGTCCGACAAAGGAATATCTCTTGTATTCGCTGACCTCTCTCGCACAATCTTAAAAGGCCTCCCTCCCATACGTGTTCAACCCCGAGGTGATGACAAAAAAATCTTCTTAGCTCTTAGGTCAGAATTTCTTGTAACTACGTTAGACGAGTTACCCGTCAAAGGCAAGAGAAGAATGGCCAATCTGGTGGAAAATCAATGGTGTTTGGGATGTTTCAAATAGATTTGTTTCAAGTAGTCCCAATGGAAAGCATACATTCTCCTGTTGCTAACCTGCCTGATAGCGGATGTGTGACTCATCTTGTCCAGAACTATTTGCTAAATAGTTGTTTGACAAATTTAGTTATGGTAATTTGATTCCTTCATCAGTAAGCAATTAAACACATACCAATTAGGAGTGCATTGAACGATTTACTCTTAAATAGAGTTTTTCTGAAATTCCTTTATAGAGAACTATAACTGTTACAGTGAATTCAATGCTTAAGCTAGCATTTAGAAATGTTTTTCGCTCAAAACAAAGATCATTTCTGCTAATATTCGGAATAACCGTTACTCTTGCTCTAGAGATGGCAGTAATTGTAACAGTTGACACTATTTACGCAGATTTTCTTTTTGATAACCGAAACCAAAATTATTCTGATATAAGTGTTCATCCGAAAAAGTGGGTAAGCTTAGCTGAATTACAAAATCTTACATCTAAAGTTCACTCTGTGCCAGGGGTTCAAAAAGCTTCTGAAGTATACTATATCTCAGCAGATGTGATACAGAATGAAACTGGATATCCTGTTAATGCGTTAATATATGGTGTAAATTTCCATTCTCATCCTGATGTACCAATTTTGAATGTCACCGAGGGGTTTAGGACTGGTGTCGGACGTACTATCATAATTTCACAGACGGTTAAAGATTTTATGGGGTTATCATTGGGAGAAACAATAGAGTTACCTCAATTACCAGAAATTGGATTTAAAGGTGCTGAATTAATTGTTGGAGGAATATTTTCGGCACCACCATTCTTTGGAAATAGAGAAGCTTTTGCTGTTATTTTAATTGATATAAACACAATGCTTGATTTATTTGAGATTACACCAGAAATTGACTCGTTAAATATGAGGATAGATGTTACAACCAGAGATTTCATTGAGATTAGAAAGATCTCGGAAAATATCAAAGACTTTCTTGGTCCAGAATATGATGTATTTGTAGGAAAGGAAATTTCTGAACTCCAAGTCCTTGGGATAAAAGCATATTCCATTGCAATGAATATTGTAATTCTTGCATCCTTACTTGTAGAATTTCTTTTTACCACTAATATCCTGACAATTGCTGTGCGTGAAAGACAAAAGGAGTATGGTATTCTTCGAACTGTTGGAATTAGTACAAAACAAGTATTTTTACTATTGTTCTATGAAATTCTTGTGTATTCCGTCATCGGTGGAATCTTGGGTGTAATCGTTGGAATAAGTTTCTCTAATTTATTAGTTGGTGTAATCGATCAGTTTTATCCAAGTTTAGATTTCCAAGCTGTGCTTATTAATCCGGCCTCTGTTATTACGGTCTTCCTCTCTGGTATTCTAGTGGCATTTTTCTCGGGAATTTTTCCTTTATATTTAATTATACGGGAACCTATAATTCAAAATATTCATTCTAAAATAAGAACAGCTAAAAAATCTTCTCTTCCAGAGTACTGGAGATATACAGTAATTATTGGAATTGTCTTGGCTTTTACTGGTTATTTTCTATCTAATTTTTCGAGTACCACGCAATTCCTAGACTTTTCTTTGTTTTCTATTCAATTTATGACAATTGTCTTGATTTTTGCTGGGACACTTTTTGTTGAGGCAGGATTATTATTCTTCTTACCCAAAGCTGGAGAATTATTTTTCAAGACCTTTAAAGTACGGTTAGGTCTTATCTCGATGAGGAATATTGCACGTGAATTCCAGAGATCATTCTTTACAATAATGACATCTTCTATTGCGTTAACATTTATTATATTGGTAGGAGTTGTTTCTTCGACTATAATAGCTAGTGTTCCCCAATATTACCAGGGGCAATGGGGAAATGTCGATCTAGTAGTCAAAGCGAATGACCCTGGACAAGCAATCAATTTTTCCGAAAGCTTACTCGCAAATGAACGTATAAAACAAGTTGCATACGTTCAAGAAATACGAACTGAGATTAGTGAATCCAATGGCTACGTATATGGAGTTGATCCAACTCAGTATTCAATTTTTGCTGAAAATGTTTACGATTCAATCTTAGACGTACCAAGCTTTCAATTTTTAGAAACCAACACCTCTGCTCCTTCGATTATAAACTCTTTAATTTCAGAAGATCTATATCGTGCAATTAATAAGCCGATGGGTTCTAATATATCAATGAAAACATCTTCAAACAACACTGTAAATATACGTATAGCAGCAATTATCAAAGGAAATATTTTTCTGGGTAATGGAAGATATCTGTATATTGGAACTTCTTATTTTCAAGAACTATTCAACTCCTCCTTAGCTCAATTATTCGTCTGTGATGTAATAGAAGGTTTTAGTCTGTCGGAGACTGAAGGGAACTTGTCACTTACATACCCCTTTCTAAAAGAAGTTATCGGTATTGGGCATTATGGCAAAATCATTGAAAATAGTCTAATCTTCCAGGCAAATTTATTTCAAATTCTCTTTTTTGAGACATTTATTCTCGCAGGAATTGCACAATTTGTCGGTGTGTTGATGTCCACTCTGCAAATGGAGAGGGAGATGGGAATTATGCGTAGCATGGGTTTATCGAAATGGGGAGTATTTACAATTTTTCTAGTTGAATCGGTGACGTTAGGTATAACCGCGCTATTTTTTGGTTTTTTTGATGGATTATTTAGTGCTCTCCTACTCGTATGGTATATTTCCTTGAGTATTCCTATTACATTGAATTTTCCACTTGACCATGTTGCATTGTGGTTATTCGTCTCGTTTCTATTTACAATAGCGAGTACAATCATTCCAGCATATAAATCTAGCCAGAAAGAAGTTGTAGCAACGATATCAGCCCGTCCTATTCGCTCTTTAACGGAACAAATGTTAAAAAAACTTGATCTACCCAAACTGATCTCGTTTGAGAATATTCTCATTCCAGCCTATTTCCGTCATCTATCCAAATTAATCATGATTCTATATTATATCATTGTTATATTCCTCATTATAATTATCATAAGAGGAATGCTGCTTGGTGAAGGTATTTTCGTAATTAAATAACAAGAGGTATATGAAAATGGTAGATACTCCAATTTTAAAGATTAGTAAACCAAAGAGGGAAAAAGAGAAATACTTTGTCTTTCTTGCTATCCCCCTGATCTTTCTTTCTTTAACCTTTTTGCTAGCAAGCGGTGTTTGTATTGATAATTTGAAATTTTATCTTGAAGCGGGTCATGTTGGAGCGGCAATATACTATCGTGATTTGGCGAACCAGTTAACATTTAATTCGATTATTCTTATGGGTATTGCCATTGTTTTACTAATTATTGGTTTTATTATCTATTATACAAAAAAAGATATATATTGAAATTATTAAAGACTTGTATGAAAGAGGTACATCGTTGACTTTTACTGATGAAATAAAAATGAGACAAAAAATCTTATTCCTGCTTTTCACGTCTAGTGGACTTTTCTCTCTAATTGGATTAAGTATACCCTTTATATCAATACGTCACGATCAAAACGTAGTATTACAGTTAACTGGAGGGAATTTATATTTTACTGAATCACTAACGTTGACATTTGGCACGTTGATGGTGTTTACTGGAGGGTTTCTGGGATATAACTATTTAGGCAAATTAAACTCCATAGATATTGATAAAAAGCTAGAAAATGTGATGGTTATTCTAGCGTTGTCATTTATGAGCTCGTTTGTTGGAATAATCTTTGTTATAAAAGATATTTTTAATGCATATACAAAGGCATCCTCCATCGGTCTTGAAAATCCGATTGCTCTCCAGATAGGTTTTGTTCTTTCAATAATCGGACCTATTATATTGATTATAGGCTTTATCTATCTAGGAACTACGCGAAAGAAAATCCACATTCATCTAAATCAAAAGCCATTGGATTCTTAACGATAGTATATATTATCAGGAAATCTTGCATTAAGCAATTTGTTTTTAAAAGAATTTTTCTGTTGCGTTCTGTATCATATATGAAAAGAAAATACATTATCCTCTCAAAATTATTTTTGTCTTTGAAAAAATTCAAAAAACAAGCAAAGTGCTGACTGAATGGATTTATTTCCGCTCTATATTCATTCTTGTCAGAACGAAACTAATTTCTAAGATGAAAATGATTTATTCGTACAAATCAATTATTGCCTACGAAGAGGAAATACTTTTGGCTGGGTAAAGTATGAAATTAAGAGACTATGCGATAAAAAGACTGTTATTGTTAATCCCCGTAATGTTCGGGGTTAGTATTATGAGTTTTATTCTCTCCAATAGCATTGGAGACCCGATTGCTTCGTATATCGGAGAAGATCAAGATCGATTAACAGAAGCAAGGATTCAACTCTTAACAGAACAACTAGGACTTGATCAACCCCTTCACATACAATATATTAGGTATCTTCAACGGCTTTGGCCACTCGAAACGCCAGAGCTTACAAATATAGGGTCTTGGTACTTAAGACCTCCAGATTTGGGAGTTTCGGCCTCGTTTCGGCCTCCCCTACCTGTTTTAGACGTAATTATAACCCGTTTCCCAGCTACTGCGGAGTTAGCCATATTTTCGATGATTTTTGCTGTAGTCATTGGTATCCCTCTCGGTATTGTATCCGCAACTAGAAAGGATCAACTACCAGATCAAATTTCTCGAATTACAGCATTATCTGGTGTTTCCATGCCAATATTCTGGCTTGGTCTAATGTTACAAGTATTGATATTTAATTCTAATATGATTTTTGAAGATTTAGGTCTTGGAATTAAAATGCCTTATCATGAGCGGTATAATGTAAATAAATTTTTTGCGAAGGAGGATAATATCCTTGGTGCAGTAGTAGGCCTCCTTAATTTGCTACCATTTTTAGATCTTGGACCAATACCGACAACTGGTTTTTACTTAATTGATAATCTGTTGTATTTACCCGCAGGAGTTCCTGCTCTCGAATCAATTCTCGTGAGCTTGGAGCTGTTTATTGATGCATTAATTCACATTTTCCCACCAGCATTTTGTCTTGCATGGGTACAAATGGCGCTCATTACAAGAATGACAAGAATGGCCATGATTGAAACAATGCGGCAAGATTTCATTTTACTTGCAAAATCTAAAGGTCTCTCTGAGAGAGTAATTATATACCGGCACGCATTAAAGAATGCATTAATTCCTACGCTTACTATAGCAGGGCTTTCTTTAGCTGGGTTATTAACTGGAACCGTATTAACTGAAACGGTTTTTGACTGGCCAGGAATTGGCCGATGGGCCGTAACCGCGGTATCAAACTTAGATATTGCAGCAATTCAAGGGTTTGTTATGGTTACCGCATTAATCTATGTGCTTAGCAATCTCCTTGTGGACATTCTGTATGCTTTTGTTGACCCAAGAATTAGGTATGATTGAAGGAGGAAATGGTATGACAACTGGTTATGAATTAGATATGCTTGATGAAGATGTACCTTCAGAAATATTTAGCTTCCGAGAAACTTTAAGAACAAGGGGAAAAGAAATTAGACACAGTATTTCCCTCTTACGAAAGAGTCCTCTCTTTCTTTTCGGTTTTGGGACAATATCATTTTTAGTGATTATCGCTCTATTGGCTCCTACGATTACCCCGTATGGACCCAAAGAGTTTCTTCTGGATCCTTTGGAAGGACGAATTCTAAAACAAGAACCACCTGGGGCAATTGATACACGAAAATATCTCCTTTGGACAGATTATTCAGATCTTTCAGACCAATTTCAACTTGATGAAGATATTCTCGTTCGGAATTGGCTTGTTGATTTAAATAACGATACAAAAATAGACGTTCTTTTAGGGACTGACGATAGCCAATTACTCTATTATGAGAATATTGGCGAAGAAGCTGGAGAAAACGAATGGGTTTTAAATACTTCATACCAGTTTCCAACATTACCTGAAAATGTTACACGAGTGAGTCCTACTACAGGAGATATGAATCGTGACAATGTTACCGACTTAATGATCGGTGGTGATGATGGATATCTCTACAGGAGTATAAATCAAGGAACGCCCAACAACGCAAACTGGACCGATTTTTCCTTAGTGCGAAATAGTACTGGCAGTATTCTTCATTTTCCGGGACAAGCTCACCCTACACTTGTTAACTTCGATCGCGATAGCAATAATATGATCGATCTGGTTGTAGGTTCAACTGATTTCAAGGTTTACGTTTACATAAATGACGCTTCAATGATGCGTCATGAAATATGGGAACTTGAGCTCAATGAAGACGCTCCACTAGACGTCTACGACAAAGTATTGCCATTAGAAGGGTTAGGTACAGGTTCAATCAGAGTAGATATCTTACACATAAATCCAACAGAGAGTTGGGATATGATCCTTATTTTCGATTCTGGTCATTACTATTATTATACCTCAATTGGCTTAAAACTCTCACCAAACTTTCTAGAAATGGATAAAGATAGTCTTTATGTGACTTTCTCTTTTCCAGTTTTAGAAGAAGTACCTGGTGTCGATTTCCTTTGGTGTGATTTTAATCAGGATAATATGAGTGACCTGATCGTATTTTCTAGCCAAGGTGAAGTAACATACGCAGAGCAGTATACAGAGATTGACGGTAGACCTTTAATATTTGGAACAGATGCCATCGGTGGTGATATTTTCAGTCGATGTATCTGGGCACTCCAGTTAGACCTGACGCTAGCTATTTGGGTTGTTACTTGGGCACTTGTAGTAGGAACTATAATTGGTGCTATTGCTGGGTATTACGGTGGATGGGTAGATAACCTGATGATGCGGATTACTGACGTTTTCTTTGCTTTTCCAGGATTAATATTGGCTATGGCCATTGCCGCCGCTCTTGGGAAGAATATGTTCAATCTGTCTATTGCCTTAATTGTTGTGTGGTGGGCTGGTTATGCTCGAATTGCCCGTGGCCAAGTATTATCCGAAAAAAATAAGCTATATGTCGAAGCTGCCCGAGCTGTAGGATTGAGTAATACACGTATAATTTTCAGACATGTATTACCAAATAGCCTTTATCCGCTACTTGTAGCAGCCACGTTAGATTTAGGTGGAGTTGTGCTTACTGCAGCAGGTTTAAGCTTCATTGGATTTGGTGCAAATCCAGGTGATGCAGAACTCGGAAGAATGATTGCTGACGGAAGAGAGTACTTTATTCAAGCACCATGGCTTGTTTTCTTCCCAGGCCTAGTTATCTTCCTAATCGTGCTAGCCTTCAATCTTATTGGCGATGGATTGAGAGATGTAATGGATCCAAAAATACGACGGTAATAATGGTTGGTATAAGATGATCGAATCTAAAGATACGGTACTAGAACTACGTGATATTCGAGTCCATTTTTTCACCTATGACGGAGTAGTAAAAGCTCTTGATGGAATTACATTTGATGTTTACAAAGGAGAAAGCTTAGGACTTGTTGGCGAGACTGGATGTGGAAAATCTGTCACTGTTAGGTCAATTATGCGTTTGATTGAAGACCCTGGCAAGATTGTCAATGGTACGATTATGTACAGAGACAAAGATATTCTTCAGATGGATGAAGAAGATGTAAGGAAACTTCGGGGAAAAAAAATTGCTATGATATTCCAAGATCCAATGACTTTTCTGAACCCATTGATGACTGTTGGAGAACAAGTCGCGGAAGTAATTCTGCTACATCAAGGCCTCCCAGGCTTAACTGATGCCGAAAAGGATAAAGTCAAAAAGGCGGAAATGAAACAAATTCTGAAAGAAGAAGTTACTAAAGTTTTCGAGCTGGTTCGCCTTCCTGATGCTGCGGGCCTTTATTCTAGGTACCCCCATGAACTTTCTGGAGGAATGCGTCAACGTGTTATGATAGCGATGGCAATTGCCAGTAAACCAGATGTAATGATTGCAGATGAAGCTACTACTGCCCTTGACGTAACAATTCAAGCCCAGATTCTCAAATTGCTGCAAAATCTAAAAGACGACCTAACTACCACATTAATTTTTGTAACACACAATCTTGGTATTATTGCAGAAATGTGTGATCGTGTGGCTATATTTTATGGCGGTCAGGTTGTGGAAGTGGCTTCTACAATGGTAGCTTTTAAAGACCCTATTCATCCATATACTAAAGGTCTTTTGAAAGCAATTCCTCTACTACATGCTCCCAAAGAAAAACTCGATTCGATTCCTGGTGTTGTTCCAAATCTTGTGAATCCTCCTGGAGGCTGTAGGTTTAACCCTCGTTGTTATCTTGCTGAAAAAAACTTAGACGTAAAAGAGAATTTGTGTACAGTTACTAAGCCAAAATTGTTAGAATTGCGACCAAATCATTTTGTTGCGTGTCATGTCCGAGAGAAGGAGTACAAGCACATATAGAGATGAGAGCTATGAGTCAAACACAGAATGTCGAAGAATCACAGGAGACATCCCCAGAAATACAAGAACATGGGAATCTTCTCGAAGTAAAGGATTTAACGAAATTTTTTCCAATCACGGGCGGCGTATTGAGTAAGGTTATCGGTTGGGTTCATGCAGTTGACCACGTTTCTTTTGAAGTACCGAGAGGAAAGACAATTGGGGTTGTCGGTGAATCAGGGTGTGGTAAAACTACTTTAGGAAGAACAATATTGCGATTAGTTGAACCAACTTCAGGTACAATTATCTTTGACAATAAGGATGTATCTACCATTCCTCAACGACACTTTCGTAAGTATCGAAAACGAATGCAGATTGTATTCCAAGATCCATACGCAAGTTTAAATCCCAGAATGGTTGTTAGAAATATTTTAACAGAACCTTTACGCGTTCATAAAACAATTCCTAAAGGAAAAATTAACCCCTACGTGTTAGCAATTATGAGAGAAGTTGGTCTGGATAAAGAACATTTAAATCGTTTTCCTCATGAATTTAGCGGAGGACAGAGACAAAGAGTATGTATCGCACGAGCGTTGGTTTTGAATCCTGATTTACTTGTCTTAGATGAACCTACAGCATCTGTAGATGTATCTGTTCAAGCCAGAGTATTGAATCTTTTTAAACGCATTCAAAAACGTCGAAATTTGACCTATATGTTCATTAGTCACGATCTCTCGGTAGTAACTCATATGGCTGACATTATCCTGGTTATGTACTTGGGAAAGATTTTGGAAGTCGGGTCTAAAAAGATATTCACTATGGAAAAATCAAAGGTCCATCCATATACAAGTGCATTAGGAGTAGCAGTTCCTATCCCAGATCCTAGTTTAGAAAGGAATGTTATTCTTTTAAAAGGCGATGTTCCCAGTCCTGCTAATCCCCCTCCTGGATGTGTATTCCATACACGATGTCCTGAAGCTAGAGCTATCTGTTCTGAGAAAGTCCCTGAATTGGAACAGAAAGAAAGCGGACATTCAATAGCATGTCATTTCAGATAAAAAAGGTGTTGAGAAATTATTAGTTCGGATGATAAGAGCACTAAAGAGAGTCTTGAAGAGCAATTAGCAACTATTCCCACTAATCCTCATCAGCTCTCACTTTTTAAAGAACCTAAGGACAACAAGATTGCTGGTGTAACCTTAGAAAAGAAAGATTACCTCGCACTTTTTATTGCCATGATGCAAACGATTTTTCTCCCTCTTATTGTTATTATGGGTGTATTTTTTATCCTAGCACTTTTCTTTGCATTCTTATAACACCATTCTGAAAAACTTGCCCAAGTAGGACAGTTAGGGGAACAACCCTTCTCTCTATTTCCACTTTTTTTTTACACATTCATTTTGGTGTAATTCTGGTAAAAATTTTTGATACCACTTCCTTATCAGAATTTTAAATCAGTTTCATTTCTAAAAAGCTCAGCCAGAGAACAACTATATTCAATGAACAATCTAAAATTTGAATAGCATCCTTTCAGAGTAAGTTCCTTAGCAAAATATGGGTAGTTATCGTTAAGGAAGGATATTTGTATATTAAAAGGGGAGTGAGTATATGAGAAGAAAAAAAAAGAAAAAAAGGGAGATTAGAAGACTTAACGTCTTCGTTTTCGTGCATATATTGCTGCTAATGAAATCGCAACAAATAGTGCTGCAAATTCGAAACCAGGGCCAGCCTCAGTGGTAGTTTCTTCTGTGGTGGCTGTAACAGTGGTTGTTGTTGTTGTCGTAACATCTGCTTGATATTTGTTGATTTTCTCAACGTTGACAAAAGAACTCATAGGATTGAATGAACCACTTGCTTCGTAACTGCCGTCACCGCCCCACCAATTACGAACTACTGAGAAGCGTGTGCCTTGATATGCATAAATGAATGCAAAGTCTTTAGCAGCAGTTTCTTCAAGATTCCAGTACATTTCCTGTCTAATAGTTAGATTTTGCTCAATTGCTGCATCTTCAATCAGTGTATTGACAGCAGAGTTGTTATATTTGATACGTGGGGCAAAGATACCATAATCTCCGTGGAGGAATGGAGCAGCATAGTTATCTGGATCTGCATAGTCAGGTGCCCATCCTAAGAAGAATATTGGAAGTTGTCTTGCTCGAACTGCACGTAGATATGTAGGCCAGGCCATTTCTAGGATGTTGACGTTGATACCGAGTGGTCTTTCATCGTCCGTACCTTCATCAATTAGCATGCCATTGATGGTGGCAGCGAGTAAGAGAGAACCTTGTCTGCGTACTTCATTACCTGTGTTGAAACCAATAGTAAGATCACCTGTCCAGTTAACGGTTTCGAATAATATTTTAGCCGCATCAGGATCGAAGTTTGGTATTTCATCCCCAATTAGCTCTGAATGATGGCCGAACATTCCGTTTGGAATTACACCTTCCATTCTATCTGCGAGACCATTTGTCACAGCATCAATGAAAGTGTCATAATCAAAGGATAATGCGAATGCTTGACGGAATTTCAGAGCTGAGAATGGATTATCTGGTGAAGCCGTACCGTATATTTCGTCATCCAACCTTTTCCAAGCTGAAGCGTTATAACCACTATCCGCAGCTTCATTAATAAATTGAGCTGGTAACGTATCGTTCATATTTAATCCGAAGAACATTACGCTAAAAGTGGGGTTCAGATATATATCAATATCAGCCGCTAGACTTGGGAGAACTTCTCGTGTGGTCAGATCTATGATCTCACCGGCATGTGTGGAAGGAACATATACGCTGTCAGCGTCTCCACCTTTGATATCTAAGATACGGGTGGTAACCTCATTAATAGTTTTAACGAGAATTTGATCAACAGAGTGTTCTGCAAAGTTTGCAGCATTCCACCAACCAGTAAATTTAGTCATCGTAATTAGAGTTCCAGGATCTATATTTACAAGTGAGTAGGGACCTGAACCAGCATCATTAACAGCCATCCAAGCGTGATTGTTGTCACCGTCACCTGGAGAGCTTGGTACAACACCAGATTTGTCAACATCCCAGTCCGTTGCTAGACCTAGGTATGTACGAATTTCTGCTTCATTTAGATCTGGGAACCAATCGGCTAATGAAAGCATTCCCCACATAGCATCAGCATCATTAACCACGTATTCTGCAGGAGCATGCGTAGCAACTGAAAAGGGTGATACTGCAGAACCTACTCGATAAACAAGAGCGTAGATCAAAGGAGAGTAGGCTACTTCCAGGTTGATTTGGAATGTGTATTCATCAATAACTACAAATGCATCACCTTGTACGAAGGTTTTTGCTTGAGTGACGTTCACATCATCCATACCCATAATTGTTGGACCACCAACAACAACTTGTTGAATCATCCAGGCTGGACCCCAATGATCGTTCATGATTACCATTCTGTCTAATGAGTACTTCATTACATAAGCATTAAATGTAGTCCCATCATGGAATGTAACACCTTGTCGTAGAGTAAAGTTATACTCTAGTCCATCTTCGGAGACAACCCAGTCAGTAGCTAGAACACCTTCTAGTTCTGTGACTGAATTACCTGCATAGTCGATTAATGTTTCATATAAGAGTTCGTTAAGTCCTGAGCCAAAGCTTTCATAGTTTGTGGCTGGATCAATTGGATCTGGTGCACTTATTGTTTCTGTGATATAAACCCCTGGATTTTTAACTGCCATAACGGCAGCGCCAGCGGGGGAAACATTAGAAGATACAACCAGAAGCAGGACGAAACCGAACACTAGTTTCATTTTTGATAAATTTTTCATTTTATTTTTTACCTCTAGTCCGTGTATACACGTCAGTGCTTTATAGATTCTCAGAATAAGTCCACATGTGGACTTACAGGAAATCTATAATTTGTTGATTTGAAGTAAATCATATTTTTTGAGATTCAATCGCATTATATTGTAATTGTAACAACATTATCCGATTTTTGAATCCTACAAAGCACAGACGAAGATTATTTATTGTGCTAATAAAACTTTTTTGTGGTGCAATTCACACCAATAACAATAAGTCCTTCCCATAATTTTATTTGACGAATTATTCCCTCTAGATTTTATTCTGAATTGCCCTTAACATATTATATTTATACTATCTTTTTACAAAGATAGATAAAGGGAATATGAAATGAAAATGCAACAACAGGATCAGAATTTCTCTGAAAGAGTCAGGGCGTTCTTACACGATAATTATAGAAATATTACTATCCAAATCCCCATCATAATTGGAGCGCTTGCAACTTTATTGGCATTAGTACTTCTGCTAACCTATGGAGTAGAACTTGAAAGATTGGCTTGGATGAAGAGGTATTATTCCCCTTCTAACGCCCTATATTTGTACTTCAAAAGATCATCAGAATATCTATTTTCGTTAGCGATATTGTCGATTTTTATCGCAATTATTTCTTTTGTTACAGCTTTCCTATTTGATCGAAGAGAAAAGTAATCATTGACCTCGTGTGGGCTTTAATACAAACCATTTTGAATAAACTTCGCTGAGGCTCTGTTCTATACAGTTATTGACCGCTTAGGTCATGTAAGTAGTTTTTGATATCGTTTTCCCTCGAAAAGTCATCTAAATTTCACCTTTAACTACATTAATAAAATGAGAGTTTTGCTCCTCAAGGTAAGAAGGTGATTACAGATGAAGCATTCCTTTGAAGGGATCCCACTATTACAGATTAAAGACCTTAAATTTTATTTCAAATTTCATTCTTTTGAACGATCTAAATATTTAGATCAGAAATTCATGGAATATCTTCAATATAGACCTTCTTTTGAACCAAATCCCTTAGAAAAGAAAGCTCGCGAAGATTATTGGAGTCTGGGAAGAGAAAAAAGAATCGTTGATGGAGAAGATTATACTTATCAGCAAGAAGAAGTACTTGTTAAAGCTGTTGATGGTCTAAATATTACAGTACATGAAAATGAAAGCATTAGTATTATTGGAGAAACAGGGTCAGGGAAATCTAGTCTTCTATTCTCCATAATGAATTTTCATTTACCTCATCTTTCCCACAAAAAAGGAGAGATAAACTATATCTCCCGAAACACTAAGACTCCTGTTAATTTGCTTTCACTTTCGGAGCAACAAATGGAGCAATATAGAGGAATTCATCTAGGTTTTATTCCTCAGCTACCAAAAGAATCATTGAATCCATGGCTGAAAATCGGTTTTCAAACTGGTGAAGTGCTATTTGAAAAATTATCTGTTCGGCAGGAAAAGATAAAAGAACGTGTCCTCGAATTTCTAGGAAAAGTTGTCCTACCTGATCCTAAGATCAACTATAATAAATATGTTGATAAATTAAGTGGAGGAGAGGCTCAACGTGTATGTATAGCTATGGCATTATTGGCTGATCCTCGAATCATTCTTGCAGATGAACCCCTATCTGCTTTAGATACTATAATTCAAGCAAATGTAATCCATTTGTTATTAACGCTTAAGAAAGAGCTAAAATCCTCTTATGTCTTTGCTACTCATAATCTTGGAGTAGCTGGACAGCTAGGGGATACAATAGCAGTAATGTATGGAGGAGAAATTGTAGAAGTACGGTCAAAGGAAAAATTCTTTGAAGAGCCTTTACATCCATATTCAAAGGGATTACTCAATTCTGCTCCATGGTATGCAGTTAAACACGGTTTAGAGCTAGAAGAAATTCCAGGAGAGTTACCTAAACCTCATGAGTGGCCTTCAGGGTGTAAATTTCATCCACGATGCCCATCAGCTATGGCAATGTGTCAAAATAAGAAACCGCCAAGAATGCAAATGAATGGTTCACTCATTGAATGTTTTCTTTATAGCTAACGAAATGATTCAGTAAAAATTGCATCTGAAGAAAAAATAAGTCCCCTCCTTACGGCGACATAAAGACCCAAGTTCAATAATTACAGAACGTGAGTTTCAGTTCTCTTACCCACTCTGCAAAAGTCTGATCTCCTTTAAGAATCTTAGACACGGTGATTTTATATTCATTACATGCCGTATCAGTAGGAATAAAAATCATTTTTCCATCTAAATCAGGTGTTTCTTGCGTTCGAATTAACGGAGCGTCAATTTTAGAGGCTGAATCTGCACATGCAAGCTCTAAAGCCAACAATTTTAAGAAATCCCTAACCAATAAATCAGGAAATCCGTATTTTTCCATTTTTTCATGTGGTAAGAGATTTAGAATTACTTGACTCCATTCATGATACCAATTATCTTCTAAGTGCCAGTAAAGGAAGAACTCTTTATGTTGAGCTCGATATTCAGAGAGAACAACGAAATATCTTATCATACACTCTCTAACCTTTTGCATTAATTCGATTCCAGGTTTATCGTAAAGATAATTTACTTCATTTCGCACTATACTCAAGGTAATCATTATTTTGATGATTGCCTCTAATTCGTCTTCATTTGAAATGGGAATATACTTCGAAATCTTTTCTAACCAAGCAACCATCTCTGAAATTTTGCCCTCCGAAGTATCAGCAATGGAGAGATTTGAAAAAGAACGTTTAACGTTTTGTACAGAAATAATCTTAGCTAAAGTTTTCTTTTCTGGAAATTTAGTCCGTCTCTGAATAAGATCTCGGACATTCCATTCTAAGTGACCTCTTTGTTCCATATAATAGCAACTCCTTTTATCAAAAGCGTAGTAGGTTCGTTTAACTCAAAAAGATGATAGGTTTTTTTTAGATAAAAAAGGTTTTGACATTACCAGCGAAAAGTTTCGACTAATCTAATAATCAATTACCTACGAATTTACCGCTAAGATGTATCAGTGTTCAAGTATTCTTGTTTCAGCAGGTTTAAACCTGATTTCCAAGTTAAATGGTTCATACAATATCCCTCTTTTGATAATATTGGAAACAGTAATTCTGGCGAAGACTATGAGGTGATAGTTTCCCTTCAAATTCAGAAGTTATAATGTGAATTGCCTACTTCCAAGCCTTTAAGAATGGAATCAGCCTGTTGTCCTAAATCTCTAGAATAATTAAGATAGGGATAATGAATGACAAAGAAAGATATATTTAAAATAAGTGCGTTCGGATTATTATTCTTTTCAAGTCTAATCATCTTTGAAGTAGGTCTAAGCTATCTAGAACTACCTGTGGGTTATCTACGAAGGAACTACGTGGAGGGTCTTGATTATCTGAATAAATCATTGAATTTCTTTATTCTAGCATTAGTGATTTTCCTATTAGGTGTTATGCTATCCATTTAGCTATATTTAGTAAAAAAAAATCAAAAAAAGAAGCTTAATGATTATAATAGATCAAAAATAGTAAACTAGGTTTGAGTTGGATGAAATACAGTGTTTTTATACTAAAAAGACTGATTTTTCTGTTTCCAGTACTGTTTGGTGCCTCATTTTTTGCGTGGTTCTTATCGGATGTTAGTGGTGATCCGATTACAGCTTACGTAGGCGATCCCTTAGAGTATGCTGAAGAAGAATAACAGGCTATTGAACGGGCATATGGCCTAGATAAACCATGGCTTGAAAGGTTTTTCCTCCACTTTTAGCAGATTCATTGTAGGGGATTGGGGAACAACTGGCATAATGTTGGGTGAACAACCAGTCTTAAGTATGATTCAACGTCTTTTTCCCGCATCTATAGAATTAGTACTTTTTTCGATGACATTAGCATTAGGTATGGGAATTCCATTAGGGATTTTTCTGCTAGTAACAAAATGAAAATCGTAGATATGGTAGTCAGACGCATGTACTTGAGTGGGTATAGTATTCCATTATTTGTGCTTGCATTGCTTGTTTCATCATCGGTTGAGGAATTATCGGTAAAATTTGTCACCCTCTGAAATAAATAAGGAAATGCAAAGCTAAGCAAAACAACAGTACCTACTCCTATCCAGATGTATTTTCTATCCATCCAACTCATTTTATTGTCTCAAGATTATAGAAAAATAAATGTGTCTAATTTTCTTTATATTTGATATTCGCACTACGAGTTTCAAAGATCTTCTTGTTATCTAGTTGAATATGAGGTGAATGAGAGTCTAAACTTAAATCAAACACAAACATATATGTATAGTAAATCTCATCGATGAGAACTATCTTAAAGATAAATCAACTTACATTATTCTAGTGTGACTTCTCCATGGTAACCACAAAAATTGTAGCAACAATCGGACCCGCAAGCGATAATATTCTTGTCTTGAAAGACTTATTAAAATATGTGGATGTATGTCGTCTCAACTTCAGTCATGGAGCCTATCCTGACCATTTAGAACGGTATGAAAGAATACGGTCAGTTTCAAAAGATGTTGCGGTACTGGTTGACCTTTGTGGACCCAAAATTCGTACAGGGGATGTAGAAAAAGACACATTTCTAAATACTGGCCAAGAATTTCGGATCTCAGGAAAGATTGGTTTAGAAGGAAATTCCCAAATAGTTTCCACAAATTATCCACCACTCATAATAGATGCAAAAATCGGAAATCACCTCGCGATAGACGATGGTCTCTTACAGTTTCGTATCTTGAAAAAGGATGCGAAGAAGAATGAGCTTATTTGTGAAGTCCTAAATGGAGGGGTGTTAAAATCACGAAAGGGGATCAATGCTCCTGACGTTCCATTATCAATTTATTTTCCCACCCAGAAAGATTTCGATGATATCAGATTCGTCCTTCGGAAATTCGATCAACCCGCTGATTACCTAGCAGCCTCTTTTGTACGGAGAAAAGAAGATATATTAGTAGTGAGAGAGAAGTTGGACGAAGCAAACTCCTCTATGAATATAATAAGTAAAATTGAGAATCAAGATGGATTACAGAACTTTGACGAAATATTAGAGGTTTCTGATGGCATTATGGTCGCTCGAGGCGACCTTGGAATAGAAATTCCGAGTGAAAAAGTACCCATTGTACAGAAGCAAATTATTGCTAAATGCAACAAAGCTTCCAAACCAGTGATTGTCGCCACCCAAATGCTAGAATCAATGACAATTAATCCAAGACCGACGAGAGCAGAAGTATCAGATGTATCAAATGCCATCATGGATGGTGCGGATGCTGTGATGTTGAGCGGAGAAACTGCCATAGGAAAATTTCCTGTTGAAACCGTAGGTTATATGGAACGGATTATTAATGAGATCGGACAGAATCTCCATCTAATTTCGACAGAACCTTCTTGGACTACAGATTCTCCGAATATTCCTGAAGTTCTTGGGAGAGCGGTTCATCTAATTAGTGATGCAAGTTCACTTGGAATCAACGCAATTGTAACAAGTACTCGATCAGGCTCGACTACTAGGATGATTGCGAAATGTCGTCCTGAAAAAAAGATCATTGCGGGAACTCCATATGAAACTGTAAAACGACAATTACAATTAGTATGGGGCGTTTATCCGTTATGTGTTAAAGTCACACCTTCGTATGACGAACTCTTATATGAAATTGTCTTAGCAGCAACTGAACAGCAAATGCTGGATGCTAAAGATACTATATTAGCTGTTGGCGGGAGTATGCTTGGCTTCCCTTCGAAAACCAATCAACTGCAAATTCTGAATGTTGAGGATATTTTACTTTTCGGGCAGCAGCTCTAAGCTAAAATCTCCAATTCCTCCTTTTTCTCACAAAAGCCTATATGGAATATTTTTCTGTATTTAAGCAAAATCTAAATGGAAAAAAAGGAGTAAGAGGAATTGAAAAAGAAGCAAAATCCTCTATTTATCGCTTCAAACGACGAACCCATTCATAAACAGGTTCACATAGTTTTTTTATCCGTTCTTTCTCCGCATTCATGGGGGAAGGTGACCATTTTGGATCAGGCTCGAACCAAAAATCAATAATATTTCCTACTCGGTCTTCTTCATTTGCAAACTTAATAATCACAGGCATATTTGTTTCAGTATGCCAGGGTTCGTCAATCTTCAGGATATTTGCGATGGCTGTCTTGCTTTCACCGACAAGGACGTAAGCAAGTACAAAAGGTAATTTTTTCAAAGCACTTTTCGCAGCAAAGCCACATATGGTATAAGTATGAAGAATCCCAGTTAAAGGCATCTCAATCCAATCAGTGATCTCTAATTTGCAGTCCAGCGTCCAACAATTAACACGAGGGGGAAAAGTGATGTCTCCACACTTTGCACATTTTGTGCCTAATAATTGACCATTCAATAGTCCTTTTGCATAAGGGCTTAGAGCCCCTAAACGGAAAGTATACAACATATCGTAGTATATCTGTTGTTCAACCCAATCTGTTCCGTCTTCTGCTGACCCTGTACGAACATTTTGCCATACCCATCCTTTTTCAGGGATCAGTTTGCTTAATTCTTTCCACTCTTTCCAATCAAAGTCTTTATTATTTGGAGTTGGATGAAGTTTAGTCATTTTTATTACACCTCACACTCTCTTAAAGATAAAATTACTGATAGATGTACCTGTACCAGCATGAGAATTCACCAGCCCGACTTCAGCATCTTTGACCTCATTATCGGTACTTTTGTGTTCACGCGGAATTAACCCAGTAAGCTGATAATAACACTCAATTGCCGACATCAATCCTGTTGCACCCACTGGATGGCCATACCCTATTAATCCTCCACCAGGATTCGTGGGTATTTCTCCTTCCATCATGGGCATTTTATCCCGAATAAACTGCTTTGGTGTGGTTGATTCACACCAGCCAAGAGCATTGTATATCTGAAATTCTGACGTTGAAAAAGCATCATGTACTTCTGCAACATCAATCTGTTTGTGCGAATCTTTCCAGTCTATTCCAGCCATTTTATATGCAACTTCGGCAGAATGACGACAGGCTGCAAACTCACCTAACCCTGGATATCCCTCTCCATACTTTTCTGTCCATCCAGGAAACGCGTATCGATCACCAGCGCGAATGGTACATGAAGAAAGACCCGCACCAGTTATTTCTATAGAATGATCAGGTGAATATTGCTTGGCATATTTTTCATTACAAACAAGAATTGTGGCCGCTCCTTCTGACATGAAGCAGCAATCCCACTTCTTCAATGGATAAGAAATCAAACGACTTGCCATTACATCATCGATTGTTAATTTTTTACCAACAGTTCGATAATGTTGTGCTTTTTCGCCAGTTGCCATGGCATTATTCTTATTCTTTATGGCAATTTCCGCAAAATCTTCCTCAGTTAAGCCGTACTTCTCCATAAAAATACGAGCAAGTCCAGCATAATAGTTAGTATAATTTGCGCCAAGCATTGCCTCATATCTCGTATCTGACGCGATAGCAATAAACTCTGAACCTTTACTCTGAGAAACTGATCCCATCAATTCGTACCCAATTACCGGGACGACATCAGCTAGTCCTGCTCTGACCAGTGCATAAGCTGCATAAAGAGCACTACCTCCAGTATTGCCACCATTATCTATTCTAAAATGGGGTACTCCAACCAAACCCAAATGATCGTGTAATATCCAATAAGAAGTTAATTGATGAGCAAAATGGACGCTAAAATGACTGTAAACCACCATCCCGTTATCTCTTACATCCTTTAGATGAAAATTCGGAACGTCTTTATATAATTGACGAATTGTATTTGCAACAAGCTCTTCAATTTGCAGGTTTACTGGATAATCAAAAGGAGTGGTCGTTCCTCCAGCAATATATACTTGTTGTTGTTCAGGCATGATTAATCCTCTTTAATTTAATCTATAATACTTCACAGATTGTATACAAGAGTTTTCACAAGATATAATTGGTTATTTCCTATTCAAAGAAGAGATTTTTGAATGGAAGCAAACCACATATTTATTTGAGATACTCCTTATAAAAGACTCCCTAAAGGTAATCGTAACTTGAACTACTCCTCTTTTAGTTCATTATCTGAAGATTTTTGCAGATTTCTTAGTCTCTAGGTGAGTTCATTGAGTTATATGTTGGCTATTGATTCTGGTTCGACAGGCAATATTGTCTTTGGGATAACAAGTAATAATTCTCAGTTCGGAATTAGCAATTCCGTGAGAAAAATACATTTGAGGAAGAAAATCCAAGTCGTTTCATGCCTTCATAATTTCAGCTCTATCGTATTTTGATCAGTGGAGAGACAACCGTGAGTATGACACAATTTAGGGCAATATTAGACCTTTTACGTTTTACCCTTGGGATTTTAAGTAGTTTTGCCGTTCTCTCTGCTGGCTTCATTGTTTTTGTTCTTGAGGGGAGTAACCCCGACTTCATTACATTCTTATTTAATAACGGTGTGTTGGAGTGGCCAGGACTAGTATTTGGTCTATTTGCTACTATGCTTCTCACTTGGGGAAACCAGGCGATTAATGACTTCTTTGATGTCGAGACCGATATAGCAAATCAACGTCTTGACCGTCCATTAGCCCGCGGAGACCTTTCGAGAAATTTTGTAAAGATTTTAACTTTTTTAATATATTTAACAGCTGTTCTCATTATAAGCGGTCTTGTATTGATTTATAAGGTAACCATTGCCCTTCTAATCTTCACGATAATATTCGTCATAATTGGTGTAGGGTATAATTTTGGTGTCAAGCAATTAGGGTTTATCGGTAATGTCTGGGTATCTATAGGCTATGTTGCCCCATTGTTCATGGGATTTTTTTTGCTAAATCCCCAAAAAGGAATGACCATAACAGCATGTCTAATCATTCTAAACACGACACTCTTTATGAGTGTGGGACGAGAAGTGGCAAAGGACATTCAAGACGTTCAGGGAGACAAAAAGCAGCATCTTAATTCATTAGCAGTGAAGTACGGAACAAAAATGGCAAGCATTGTTGCAACAATCTGTTTTGCTATTGCAATAGTTTCGTCACTTGTTGCAGGAACATTTATTTATAAGAATCTGGTATTCTGGTTTTTTGATGCTGTTTTTGCATCAATTCTAGTCTTAACGAGTTATACGATCTTTGTAGAAAAATCTCAGGGCGGGAAAAAAGCACGAAAATACACTCGTTGGTCATTGTGGGTAGCGTTAGGTGCATTCTTTTTCGGAATCTTTTTTCTTCCATCTTAAACTTTGAGGTAATGATAAATGGAACATTCATTGGATAATACATCGCAAGATAAAACGAGAATTCATACAAAAGATATAGCTTATGTTTTTGCTGTAATTTTACTTCTTGTATCATGTTTTGATCTTATAGGAAACGTTTTCAGGTTTGGAATCTTTTTCGGAATTTTTAATGACATATTGCATGTAACAGAAACAAACGAACCTATATTTCACCTAATCCTGAACTTTGGCGCCCAAATTGGGGCTATTATAGGATTTACAATTTTATATAGATATGGTAGAATTGAGCCTGAAGAAAAAACAACTCCTAAAGGCCAGCATATTCTTACTACTTACCTCTTGCATGCAATGAATATTTTTTTGATTTTCATCATTCTATTACCGATAGATACATTTTTAAAGGAGCAGGGCTTCACAACTGAATCGCCTTATGATACAATTAGTCCTACAGCAGTGTTAGCTAATGATCCGGTTTTTTTATTTTTATTTTTTAGTGTTTTCGCTATAGGAGCCCCGATTTGGGAAGAATTAGTCTTTCGACGGACGTTAATTCCATTATTTGAGCGAAGAGGGATCGGACAAGCGTGGGCATTAATATTTTCAAGCCTATTGTTTTCATTACAACACACACCCACTGATCTATATAATGGCTCATTAGGCTTCGCAATAGAGCACTTTATTAGCACTTTGCTGGGTGGTCTCCTTCTAGGTTTTCTATATTTAAAGACACGAAATATCCTATGGCCTATCCTATTTCATGCAGGGACAAACGGTTTCGCCGCCTTGAGTCAATTTTCTGATATTGATCTTCCTGAGGTAGGATCTCCCATTATAACAGTTTTAATCCTTTCTTGGACATTGATTGCTCTTGGAGTTGGAGCAGCAGCATCAATATACTTTCTTATACAGCTACTTCAAAAAAATAAAGACAAGTATAAACCAATCTGGATACAGATCATTACAGAGACTAAAGATAAATCAGGGGCTTTGTTCAGTTTTAGTTTTTTTCTAATAGGGTTTATTGTAGTTTCTGGAGCGGTTCCGATTTTTCTCGATCTTGTTGGAGATGTGTTAATTCCCGAATCTGAGGCTTTAGAATTAATGTTTTATTTAATACAAGTATCTTTCTTCGTAGCAATGATAGTAGTCCTAACTTTGATTGTATTCAAAGTGACACCAATTACACACCCTCTCTTTGTTTCAGATTCGGTTGAAGAAGATAATTCTAGAATCCTTCTTCACCAGCCAGATTTCATTCCTACAGTTATCTCTGACAACCGAGAGAGATGTTATTCTTGTGGTAATATATTGTTACCAAATGCTAAGTTCTGTGCTTTCTGTGGATCAGAGCTTTAAATCGAAGGTGAAAGTTCAGGTAAATGGGGTCAGATCTAAAACGACGTAGTGTACGTTGGATTCACTCAACCGTTGAAGCGTTAGTTAGCTTAGCATACTCCTTTACTTTCGCTTCTTCACTTGTCCCCTGTAAGACAAGAACGTACTCAATACACCCTCTTGCCCGTTCCCTACGTTGTGTCATATCATCTAGATTACTAGTAATATCTAAATGGATAACCACGTCCGCTTCCTCTAAATTTAATCCCCGACCACCTACAGGAGTGAAAATCAGAACATTAACATCCTCTTTACGAAATTGATTAAGGATAATATGACGTGATTCTTCCTTTGTTTTACCAGAAAGATATTTGACCCCAGGATACTGTAGGGTTTCCAGTATCATTCGTAATTGATCACCCAAAGCTAAATAGCGTGTGAATAGTAGTACTTTGGCCCCTCGAATGATGTGTTCATGAATTATATTTATAGCCATTTCTATTTTCGGATGGATTAATCCACGGGTTGTAACTTCCTCAGGCTTATCATAACGAGGCAAATCAACTCGATAGGAGATGATTTGTGAACTTACTTCTATCAGAGAAGAAAAAACTTCCTTATTTTCCTCTTTCTTTGTATATTTGAGATATTCCCCAGGAGTGCTTTCAAGGAGAAGTAAACGGGCGTGTGTTAGTTTAAAAAGTAGGGCAAAAGCATTAATTAGTTGGATACGATCATCATTAGTTGTAACTCGATATTTGCCCAGTTTGATTGGATAGGTACTTTGATCACCTCGTAATCGATCAAGGACTCCTCCATATGACAGTTTGACAATTTCTAAACGACTTAGATTGGGATCAAGGATTTCTTGAATGGTCCCGACAGGTTTGGTCAATAAATTAGAAATCGTTTGATCATTCTTGATATAATCTTCCCGTACTATCGGTTTGATTTGAGTGATGGTTTCATAGGGTGATAAGTCTAAACGGGACATTTGGTGAGCGTCTTCACCAAGTACTTGCATAATAAATTGAGCTTTGTATTGATCTCTTGTCCCTGACATGGCAAGTATGGGAAAATTGTTCGTTTGTTTTCGAACTTGGAATAATTCTTGGAAGTATTTCGATAAACGAAAGCCAGTCATGGATCGGGCAAGTAGATCTGTGGCTTCATCAACAATGCAAAGAGAAACATTGGCAAAAATATCAACTTTGAGACGAGATTTAATCTGAAAACGATCATTCATAAGAGTTTGGATAGGAGAAAAGATGACTTGGGAAGCTTGGTACATTTTTAACTTTTGTGATAGATTCAATCCTTTTCCTCCAATTTGAGGATTAAAGAGATAACCTAGTCGGTCTACAAACCCAAATTCTTTTCCCATCTCCACAGCTTGACGACATCGTAAACCAGCAGCCTCCCGAGCAGAAGTGAAGATGAATTGTTTACTTGGTTCATCCATCCGGAGTTTTAATAGAACAAGAAGAGCGATGATTGTTTTTCCAGTCCCATATGGATAGTTTAACAGAATTGAACGCGATTCTTTGTGGTGGGTGAGAATTTCTTGCACCGCCTGCAACTGATAATCCCGCTGGTCAATAGTCAATCCTTGCAGTAAACTGTCCATTAACTCCATAACAGATCAATCTCAAAGCTGCTAGGGGAGTCACCTTTAAAAGTACTTCAGTTATGAATTGATTTCGGATGTTACAATATGGAGGAACTAATTGCCACAATGCAAAAACGCCGAAAAGGCATAGTATATTTACTGAAAATGATTCCCCTTGATATCTGGGACTGGAAACCTGGTTCTGGAATGAAGAGTACAGCTGAATTAGCGAATCATTTGGCCTCTAGTCCATTAATGCTCCTTGAATTATTTAAAGGTGAATTAAAATCAGGAGAAGAATTTAGTGAACTTGAAAAGCAAAATTTTCCTTTAAATGCACAAGGTTTGGTGAAGCTTTATGATGAGGGACTTGAAAAATTAATTACATATCTTGAGGAACATTTGGAGGACGCACGAGAGAAAAAAGTGAAGTTTTTTTATCAGGAAGAAAAATCTTCATTGTACCACGAAATATTCGACGAAATTGGTCATGAATGGTTTCATGCGGGACAGATATTCACTTATTTGAGAATAAATAATGTTTCCGTAGATATGGGAGCCTATTACGGGTATAAGGATCCTGATGCAAGTATTCCCCCCAATTAACTATTACTTTGGTCAATTAATAAGGGGAAAACAATATTGAAGGTTGATTGAGTTAACCAACAACGGAGATTAAAATAAGCAGCTATGTATTGAAAATAATGATTAATTAACCGATAGCTTTGTAACGAAGATAAATAGTGATCATAGGGAATACAAAAGCTAAGCCTGATCGAAACGCGGTTTATTTGTTCCAATTCAATCGTAACGGGTTCGTTTTCAAACCAGGTGAGAGTAGTAATACAAAAATTAGCTAGAAAATGTTCACTGCCATAAATAACGGGATTTGCGTTGAAATACGGCTCATTACAGCCATTATTTGCTTGAACATGAAATCTGACCCTAGAAGGATCTGGAGAGGAGCTCCAGCTTTTGGAAATTACTCCTGACAAAGTAGCCGGAGATAATGAGGGAGGAGAGCTTAAAAGTTGAATAAAATCTGAGGCAATTAAAGTGCTCATTTTCTGTCGATGTGAGGCTGTTCTAAGGGTTTTAAATAGATAAGGAAGCGAAGAACTAGATGTTTCTTGTATCAATCTAGTTCCAAGTCCCATTATGAGGCTAGCAGTGCGTAATTCATGAATAAGGTCTTCAATCCACATTTGTTGATAGGGTAGGGGAATAGGTGACTTTTTATGACAGGAATAAACGTTATATATTAAATGTGAATCTTCAAGAAGGTTAAAGTTTACATCTTGGGTATTTAGCTGTGAGAGACGGGAGGATGACTGGGATGGATTGAGACCACTTATTTCCGCAAAAGATTGCGTATAATAAAGGATTACATCATCATCCGTAATGATATAGGATTGAAACGGATTTGTAAAGGCATTTTCAGTGGTTAATTCTTGGTGAGTAATTGGTCATCCCCAGGTTTTCTTGGTTGGTTTTTGGTAGTCCCTCGGAAGACTTGCGTCTTTGGGTTGCTGATGTTTCCACAAGAATTTTGAGTAGTACAGTTCGTTCTGGTTGTACAAACTGTTTTCTTTTTGAAACATGAGTTCACCACAGCTTTTAGTGCTAATAAGTGTCATTGGATTATATTCTTTTTTAATTCGCAATCAATGTTGTTTTCAAACAGTAAATGTTCATTCAACGTGAGTGGTTCTGTATCATATATTTTTAATGCCCCAATCCTGCTAGTTTGCATTTCAAAATAGAACTGCGTCTCTGCAATTTCTCCGATTGCATCCAAAAATGTTTGCACTTGAGGAAGGATTTCTTCATAATTCTTTGTGAAATAGCAGATTATTTCTGAATGCTGAATGTGGAAGTCCTGTATGAAAGTCATTGGTAAGAGAGCTGAGAGTAATCCGCGGTTAATAGCAGGATTAAAGGATAGCACTGTCCCCGACATCATTTTCAAACCTGTTTATTGTATAATTATTCCTAAGTACCATCACCATTAGGTGGTCTTGGAGGGGGTGTAGTGGGATCTGCAATGCCCAAACTTATCGTTATCATTAATAATACCACAATAAAAACTAAAGGTAAGAATTTGTAGAAGTCAATTCGTGTTGGTTTCAGTATTTGGAGACGATTTCGAATATTTCGTATCATTTTTCATTCATCCGTTTGTTTATTTTATTTCTGAGAGCATTTAGGATTCCATGTGAAAAATTAGATAAGATTAATGAAGGTGGAAAAATGCATAAAAGTAACTGAAATTCGTTTTCTCTAAATTGGTTTTCAAGAAAAAATTGATGGTTTTTGGAATGGTTCTTAAGGATTCAGCCGAATCGATTAATTTACAACAAGAGAAAGCATTCATTGGTGATTTCCTCAATATTTGGAGTAACATTCGCGTCTTGATGCATTCTGAACAACATAAATATCAATTATGGCGAAATTGGGGAGATTTAGCTGAAAAAATATTTCTGGAGTTTACTTTGCCCTTCTACCAGAAGTGGAAGCATTTGGACTATATTCAGTTTGTAGAATCGTATGCCACACGTTTTCATTCTGTACTATTTCATATGGATGGAATAAATGTATTAATACCAAGAAAACTCATAATATACGAGGCAAATACCCGTGAAGGGGAGATCTATGAACAATTACAAAATAAACCTTCTTTAGAAAATTTTAGAAAAGTCATTTTTCAACTTACGAGAGACTATAATTTCTCTTTACGGAAAACGGATGTTAAGATAATTCAAAAGCTTGCTAATCCAAATTTTTCGAAATCTTTAGATAAATTCCCGAAGTTAAAAGAATTGGCTTATGGAACACGACAAGATGTCAGAACGGTTACAAGTCGGTTGGATTTTCTACTTGAATGTTCACTACTTAGCATGTTTTATTCTTTAGATATGGCAAAAATTGGTTATCAAACCGTTGTTTTTCTTCATGAAACTACTCTTCAGGAGATTCCTGAAGAGGTACTAGAATATGTTTTTTATAACTTCCCAGCTCCCCCATTGCAAAAACATGTCGCAGTCGTCCAGTATCCGTATGCGAATTCTGAAATAATTTCAAGCTTGGAATCTACGTTTGGGATTTCACCAGGAGCTTTTACTATCCCAACAAAACAATACCGAAATTGGAACCTTGCTGGTTTAACGGCTAAGCCTGAAGAAAGATGGAAATTGAGACCACCATTGCTGCGACCAGGTGGAAGTTGGAAACGTGAGCTGATTGTAGGAAATATTGGATTCGAGTACAATCTAGATCCTGATTATGATTATTATCAGGTATCGCGTCAGGAAGCTGAACTGCTGGGTTATATTTATCAATATTCCACCATGGATTATAAGGCTCTCGAAACGCAGCTAAAACGATCCAGAAAAAGCATCAATGTTGATTGGACAAATTTACTTCGAAATAAAATCATCAATCGGTTTCCCACATTTTCTCACATCGGACTTGGTTCATGGGTCTATTTCCTTATTTATGACCTCCCGAGTGATGATGTCCAAAGAATACTTCAACATTTCAAGTTTTTCCCTTTTTCCAATGTGTTTTATAATGATAAAAAGGGGTTAATGGTTGGGATAGTGAACATCCCCTTATCTTGGACTCATACGCTATTGTATCGTTTCGCTTCTCTCTATACTGAGGTACCTGGGGTTAAAATTAGTTATTATATTGGTCCTGATGTGATCGTTCGCTGGAGTATGAACATTCGAAAGACGTTTGACTGGAAACGGTTTGATTAACTGAAATCAAGATGCATAGAATAAAGCATACTCTTCTAGTTAAATTAGAATAGAAGTGATAGGCACGTTAAGGCGCCTTCACACTTCTGAAACTCAGACACATTGAGAGTGATGACTTCAAACCCATTGTTTGTTAATTGTTGATATGTGTCAGGAAATCCAGTTGGGAGTAAAACGGTATTATTAATTGTTAATGTATTAGCAGCATAATTCTCCCTTGACACGGTTACAATTTTAGTAAGAGATTCAAGAACAGGATGATTGGAGACATTCTCATTAACAATCACAGTACCTGAATCAAGATAGGTCACATGACTTTTAAGATGAATAATAGAGTTATCGATTACTGTTTTGACTTCAATTTGTAACCAATCTGAGAGTTGCCTTACCCCTACTTTATTTGTTCTCTGTGAGACTCCAGAAATTAGAAAACTAGGTAGGTGAAGGACATCTCCCCCTTCAATAGTACCTGGGGCTTCAGTAACCTTAACTTTCAAAGATTCCGATAGGTATTCAAGGACTGCTTGCTCTTCTCCTCTTCTACTGATGGCTCCCATTCGTGAAATTAATGCTCTGTTCTTATGGATGATTGCTGTGTCTTCAACAAAACAACCATCAGGAAATGAATTGTCAGGTGGGAGTTTCATAACTTCTAATCCAAAATCAGATAGAACTTCGCAATAATTCTGGTGCTGCACTTTAGCTTGCATTCTACTAACAGAACTATGCAGTGGGTGAGAAGAGATACAACTAGAAAAGGTGTCACTAGGTTCTCGGACAAGAGCATGTTTTATTTTCAAAGTCAGTACACCAAAAATTTTTCGAATATTAAAAGGAAAGAAAGGATCTAGGTTGAGAAGCATTTTTGGGAGATTAAAAGGAATATGATGAATGAAAAACTGTAAAGTGATACTATGAGTGATAAGATTTATACTATTCTATTAAGTAATAACTATGTTCGTTTAAATCTCCAGGAGCATTGGAACAGTAATCGACGCAAGTGGATGGATTATTTAGAATTACAGGATCAAAATCGTTCAATTTGATATCGAGAGTAGAGATTTAATTATTGAAATTATTTACACTTTTAAAAATAATAATAAATACCGACTAGATCATTCGTCTCATTACTTTGGTGAGAGAGATCTAAAAAAACGCAAATGTCTTAATGTTGTAAATTTAAAACCTTTGAAAAAGCAGGGTAGACAATAACAACACTCCGAAATATCACTATAAATGTTGTATTCGTCATCGCTAAATGTTTTCTTACATTTATCACAGAAATCTTCATCCTGGGATCCATATAAGACATAGTAAACTCTTTTACCCCATCCTGTTTTCGAATCAATTTTTTCCAATTTTTTACGAGCGAAGGGATCTTCCAATAATTCCACCAAATGTCACGTTATTAATCTTTACTCGTTCTAGTGAATAACTTTATTCCTAATTCAGCTATCCGTTTGCCTAAAGCCTCAGAGTCACGAATAGAAATGATATCATTCTTCACATGTCGAAATTTAACTTTTACTTCTCCATCAATGACTTCATCATACATCATGGAACCCATAGGAAAGGGAGCAGTAAACCATGGGTGACCTGTACCTCCAACAATTAACATTCCATGTGCTAAACCAAAAGTAATCAAATGGGAGACAACTGTTTCCTGTCCTCCCACCCGTAAACCAGACACAGCAATAGCTGAAAATAATTTTCCTTCCCATAATTGTTTAGGCATCTTATTGTCACGTGAACGGTCAAAAAAATTCTTTAAAATGCCAGGAGGACCAGTCCAGTATGAAGGAGAGGCAATTATCAAACCATCGTGCTCTTGAATCAGAGCTTCGATCTTTGGATAATCATCATCCTTATCAAGAGGGCAAGGTTTTGTGGTACACACTTCACACCCGTTGCACAGGTTGATCTTGTAATCAGGCAAATTTATTAATGTCGTTTCAATTCCTTGTTCTTTAGCACTTTGTAAGGTAGTATTGAGTAAAAATTGTGAATTTGTTTTCGCAGCGGGTTTTTTGGGGGAACCATTTATTCAAAGTAGTCTAAATACCATTGTTTTATTCTCCAGAAATACCAACTAACTAAGATCTGTAGCAGAAAATAAATATTGCTGGACTAAGGAAAGAATCAGTATTTAAAAAAAATCGAGGATGTATAATCCAAATAGAAGTGACTTATGGGTTAATTTAGTGCATTCTTGATGAGTTTTCCCTTTTCTGTTAACATAAAGACTTTAGATTTTGATCAATTGTGAACTTCCTACTGTGGAAATAAAAGCGTAAAGCATTGAACCAGTCTTCAAAAATGGCCACTGTAATACCCTTGGAATGTAGTCACCATTTCGGAAAAAGGAAGATCTGCAAAAACACCCCTATCCTTCAGATACTCAATGAAGGGTCTATCTTGTAGATCTTTTGAAGGAAACGTGGCGTCATTTGATCCATTGAAGGTACAAATGGGAAAATCATGTTTCAGACACAGTTCGGTTTCAAAAGAAGGAGTAAGCTTGTACCATTGATCGTTTAGAAAAACCTCTGCATACCCATGAAAATAGAATACATTTGTACCCATGAGTTTTACTAAATAATCAGGACTACGATGGTTGATAATATCAGCAAAATGCAATCTTGAAGGAATCTTACAGCTACGATATAATGCGGCTAATAGAATCGATTTGGGGATACAAAATCCCTCTTTTCGTTTTAATGTAGCACTAGCTTTAAAATCATCAGGACCAGCATAATAAGACATATTTATTTTGTATTTAATCGTATCTCGTACAAAATTGAATATAGAAATACTCAGATCCACTGCATCTGCTGATTGGGATTGTAGATCAATCGCTTTTTGTTGAATTATTGGTGAGTCACTGTCAATGAAGAAGGTAGGATCAAGATAATCACTTGTTGCCATTATACAAAAGGATTTGAATCAACCCATTAAAAACTTTACAATTTTCAAACTTATATATGTAAACTTAAAGATACCCCGACTATAAAATTACTAAAGATATGAAAATCCGTCGAAAAATTCTCCTTTTGTTCTGAATTCAATTAGAAATATAGTAGGCTTTACCTTCTTATTCGTATAGGTGTGTCTATGATACAAAAAGCGTTTCTTTTTATTACTATTCTTTGAGCACGGTGAGAACCAGACCCTGGGACTATTGTTATTTTTCCTATAGTTCTAGCTTGGCAACTAATAACTTCTCCCTGAATGGAATCGCCCTCTTCTATGTGATTTGACATTTTAATCAATCAACCCGTCATTCTTTAATTCATTTACAATTTCTGAAACCAGTTCCAAATCTAAATTTAAATGATCTGCAATTTCATATCGGTAAAGTGTCATATCAGATTCTTGCAATAAAGAAATAATATTTGCTTTACTTTCTTCTCTTGAAGATGATGATAATGAATCATCTTCCTCTTCAAAAACGAATAGATTTTCTAGCTTTCTTAGTCTCATATCTATATTACTGAGTAACTCAAAAATCGTTTTAAATACAACCTTGTTTGTTTCAATTCCTTGTGTAACCTCTATTTGATCGATTACTGTTCTTTGCATAGATATTCTCTTTGTTTCTCCTGCTGTGCTTCCTGCAGTTTCATCAGGCCTATTTTCACTACCTTTAAGAATATTAAAAAGGAATTCTCGCCAATTAACATTATCAGACATTTATAGTCCATCTTCCCCTAAAATACTCACGATTTCATCGAATCTTGTATTAAAATTTGTTAAGAAGTCTATCATGGCTTTAAAAGTTTCTGTTCGTTTTGTTACTTTAATAAATACAATCTTATTACTATTAATATCAGGATTTATTCGAAAAGAAAGCCAGTTATCATGTAAAGGGGATATTGAATTAGAAAGATGTAATTGGAATACACTTAATTTTTCTTCCTTTAATAAATTCCCAATTTTATTTAATGATCCTAATTCAACTTGTTTCTCAAAAAAACTAGCCATTGTTGTTTCAATTCCCTCCTCAAGATGTGTATTAAATTCCAGATATCTAGTCATGTCTTCAAGGTCATATCCTAGGTTTTCAAATGCTTTGATAAGATCGTCAATAGTAGTAATTATATCATCAAGAGATCCAACAGCATCTAATAAATATCTTTCTGGATTATACCTGATCATAACATTGTTTTTCTGTGCAATTTCGTATCTTACTGGAGCTGCTATTAAACCCGAATATTGTAATGATGGTTGTTTAATTGGGATTCTATCAAAGCCATTTTTATTTAGGATAAATTGAATTCTATCCTTTGCATTTGATAATCTCAAAAATATTGATACAGATCCACCTAAACCTTCTTTCATTTTTTGTAATACCCCTTTCTATAAATTCTAATTGAAAATTCTAAAATTTTTGCTTTATTTATCTAGTTTTTTATTTGGAACAAGATTTTATTAATACGAAAAAAAGTGAGAAAAAAAGAATTCTTTTTATAACCGTCTTTTACGTAAAAGAACTAATGATACGCAAATTAAGGCTAATCCAATGAATTCTATACCCCAAGTCGCATCTGCAACTATACCAGTCTTCGTAATGGTGGCAACATCCAGATCTGTCAAAATGATCTGAAAAGTCATTTCATAAGAAGTCGTATAGATAGTCTGAATCTCAAACGTAAAGTTAATAGTATTTGAACTAGAAAAGGTAATCTGACCTGTCCAACTATCTACACTATCACTTGTAGTCCAAGTAAAGAGTGTTGTTGTGCTATTAGAAGCTGTGCAGTAAGCAACTGATGAGCCTAAATAACCACTAGCATTAATAAACACATGATAGTCACCAACTGGTATAAAAACCGATTGTTGACTTGATGTTGTAGTTGTTGCTCCTCCGATAATTGATATTTGATTCGCTTTAACTGAACCAATATTGATCAATAATATTATACTACAAATAAATACAAATCCTCTTTTCCTCATTTTATTTCAACCTTCCTTTTATTTTAATGGAAATTTTTCAATTTAGTGCAAAGAGCTTCAAAATGGTCTCTACAGAAGAATACTTTTTTGTTATTTTCACTTAAAATCCTTTCTTCAGACTGTTTATCACAAAGGACACATTTTCCTGATCTATCAGTCTTAATTCTGATTAATTCGGGTTTAATATCTAAGATTGACTTCATTCAATTTGCACCATGTCATCCTGGAGATCATTTCTTAAGAAAGTATCTAGTTGAGTTCTCATGGAGATATTTTGAAACTTTTGTTCTGTGCTTTGAATTACTCTGTCATCGGTTAAATCACTGACAATTAACGCTAAACGATTATACAAGAGTGATTTTTGTGGATTATATTGTATAGGATCTTTTTCAACAACAACCCGTTTTTCTTTAAGCCATTTTGAGAATTCCCCTGATGTTAACGATGGATCAACATTATCAACCGCTATGGTCATTACTTTCATTCTATCATCAAGCTTGTATTCTCCTTTTGGAGATTTAAGAAGAAAGCCCCACTGTTCTAATCGTTTAACTAAATTAGTTCTAGTTGCAACTGTGCCTAATTCTTCTTTTGAAAGAAATTCAAACATTTCTTTATCTGACATGCCTTGTCTTCGTTCTGTTTGCACATCAATCACTTTCCCCACAAATTGAGGATTTTTAGAAATAACAGTTATCTTTTCTTTATTTAAGCTAATCCTCCAGAAATCAAAAGTAGGAGACTGGTTCAATCGGATAATATAGAGTTGAGTTGAGTTGAGTTGATGATGTTAGCTTTTCGACTTGACTTGACTATTTTCCCTTTTCCCCCAGCAAAGCCCTAAACTTTACATATAAAAACAAGTAACCTAGTTTTTAAAAAATCTTAAAAAGACCGTATCTAAGAGATTGAGGGGGTAGGTAAAATGCACGCACTCTAACCACTCTTAATATTCCAGAAATAAGAGTAAAATAATACCTATCCCCAGAGTATAATAGACTAGTACCTTTATAAGTTTGATTAACTAGCCAAGTTTTAAATGTTTCAGTAAATAGATCTAATTATCTAAATACAATTATTCTGCGGAGTTAAAATAATGTCTGATTATAAACCAATGTGGGGAAAGCCTTTTTACGAAAAGCTTCATCCTACAAAGAGTATTATTATGGCGTGTAATACACGAATAGGTAAGGGAGTGGTAAAAGGAATTTTACAAGCTGCAAAGGATACAGATTCACCAATAGCTTTTGAATTAGCTAAATCGGAATCAGATCTAAAAGGAGGATACACAGGACTTACTCCAGCAAAATATGGAAAATTTGTGAGAGGTGTAGCCACAGAAGTCCAATACTCTAATTATGTTATCCACGGGGATCATATCAAGGTAGGAAAACCTGAGGATATTCCTGGAGTGAAAGAATTAATCACAGCTCAAATTGAAGCGGGGTATACCTCTTTTGCCATTGATGCAAGCTTCTTATATGATGAATCAGGAACCAATGATAAGGAACGGTTAGCAGGGAACATCAAAGCAACCACTGAAGTGACTCATTTCATTGAGGACAAACTGGGGCATAAAAAATTTGGATTAGAGGTAGAGGTTGGAGAGATAGGAAAAAAAGACCCAAAAACAGGGCTAGTAATGACTACAGTAAGTGAGGCAACAACCTTCATTGAGTCATTGAAAGAACAAGATGTCCACCCTCATTTTCTTGCAATCGCAAATGGTTCTGTTCATGGATTTCAATATGATGAACGTGGTAATCCAATACGACAGGAAGGGATTGACATTCAACTGACATCAGATATCGGCCAAGCCATCAAACCTTTTGGTGTGAAAATCGCTCAACATGGAATCACTGGTACTCCACTCGATATCATTGCTAAGAGATTTCCTAAAGATGTAATTGGCAAAGGAAATGTGGGAACAAATTGGATGACTGTTGCATGGGATGTTCTTAAAATCTTTGAACCAGAGCTGTTTGAAACCATTTTCAAATGGACCAGTGAGAATTATCATAAAACAGGTGTTCCTGTAAATGAAACTTTTTTGAAATATAGTAAGCTTGCCATAGTAGAACATTTTGATGAACTATATGATGTTGATGCGAGCACTGAGCATGCTTTAGCATCAGCGGCTTATACAAGTGCATTGATGTTCTTGAAAGCTTTCAATAGCTACGGACAAGCGAAAAATCTATAAGGAAGGGTATTTCCTCTTCCTATCCTCAGTTATTCGGAAAGAATCTAATTGAATCTTAAAAACCTTGAAATAGATCTATTCTTGATTCGACATGCACAACCAGAAAATCCTCCAGAACATTGGACATCACCTTCTTCTCCATTGAGTGAAATAGGTATCAAGCAAGCAAAATTCACAGCTAAAGAGCTCCATACGCAATCATTTTCTGAATTTATTGTCAGCCCTTTTATTCGGACTAAACAAACCGCGGCCTATATCTATGATGCTTTTGATATAAAACCACCTCTTAGCGAACAGGAATGGTTAGCAGAAATTGATCTTGGGGATTGGGCTGGAAAATATAAATCAGAAATAAAGGAAGATCCATCTTATCCTAAATTCTTCCCTATGAATAAGGTAGGAAAGCATGAGCCTCTTGTCGCACGATTGTTAAATGTACACAAGGATTTTACCTTTCCTAATGGAGAGAGTATTCAATTATTTTGGGAACGTGTATCTTCTGGATTTTCGCAACTAGTAGATTCAAAAAGAGATGGAAAAACACATAAAATCGCATTAATTGGACATGGTGGATCGTTTACAATCATTCAGTCTTTATTATTAGGCAAATCCTTTGCTGATAAACTTTTTCCCGTAATGGCTATTAACATGGGTAGATATGCTCATCTTCGTATCTATCAAGGAAGAGTGGTTGTGCTTCAGGTTAATAAATTTTAAAAGTTTTTAATATAGGTAGGAGAAGGATAAATAAAAGCCAGAGAGTACTCCTGATGAGATCGATTCGTTGGAAGGGAACCGTTCTATAATAGGTTCTTTTTTGAATACCAAACCCACGAAAATAGAGAGATTGTGCTAGAAATTCAGATCGGTATAAAATTGAGGCGACAAAAATTGCTAGAGTTTTTGGCAACCATCTAAGGAAGAATCCTTGAATTTCACCTCGTAATTCAAGTGTGTCAAATGTTTCCTCTGCGTCTTTTGCTACTCGAGGAACCATTGTTAAGGCAAGAGACGGTATTAGAGCTAATTTAGTTGGAATTCTGCATTTTTCAAGAAATCGTGCTAGATCAGAAGGATTAGTTACAGCAAAAAAAATCGAACAGGAAAGCGCTCCAACCAACAGACGTAAAATCAGAAGATATGCCAGAATCAAGCCTCCGAATAAAAAGGTTAAAATTCCAAGAAAAACTAGTAAAGGTATCATAGCTCTAAGAAGGCTTATCATCCCATGGAAATTCCCGTAAAACAAATTTTCTATAACTATAAGAACTAATAAAGGAATTAAAATTGTAATATCATTCCCAATTAATAGGAATAGAAATTGTAAACCTAGAATGGTCAAACTAACTAGAGGATGTATGTGTATCGCATCAGGATGATATGAAAATCCTTTATACAATCTTCTAAGCATAAATGACATTATTTCACCCTCCATTCCTCGATAACGTGATTCATTTCTTCTGGAGTGAGGCAGTGTGGTAATTTTTGCTTAAGTTGTACTTCAAGGGAGCGAATCAACCGAGGTATCTGATTTGGAATTAATTCTGAATTATCTTCGAGCATAAATAATACATGTTTTGGTGATCCTCTTTGAAATAACAGCCCATCGCGAATTACTACTAGTTCATCTAGCTTTGGGAAGATTCGCGAATCATTAGTTGATACAAAAACGATTTTTCCTTGTTCTTTTGCTACTTCAAGTAGATGAAATAGAAGTTGTCTTCCTTTTCGATCAAGACCTATTGTTGGTTCATCTAATAATACTAACTTACTCGGAATCTGGAATGCAATAAAAAGAGCTGAAAGTCTTCGTTGGCCTTCACTTAAGTTGTAAATCTTCTTGTCAGCCAAAAAACCCAATTTATATTTTTCAATTAGTAGATTTACGAGCTCTAGATCAGTTACAACACGATTCAGATCCTTACGAAGAGTTGGCCCAACCAAAAATAGTCTCGCATTTTCAGGAATGTAAATAATTCGATTAGGCTCCCTAATCCCTTCCCTCAGTTCGGAATTTATTCTGATATTTCCTTTGGAAGGTGAAAGAATCCCACCTAATAATTTCAACAAAGTTGTTTTCCCACAACCATTTATGCCCAATAGTCCAATAGTGCTTGGAGTTCCCTTTTTTAGTGTAAAAGATTTAAGAATATATCCTTTTGATCCAGAATAGCGAAACCATAAATCTTCTACGCTAACGGTAACCATTAATATCCCTTACTATATATTATCCCATTCATTATTCGTTAATTATCGTTCTTTTCTAAAAATCTCAAGTATTGAAGATTTTGCTTCTTCTAAAGTTAAACTTCTCTGTGTTATGTTCGGCCACTTAAGTTCTGATACTTCAGGTAAGTCGATATCCCTTATTTTGTCCAAAAGCGTCTGTGGTTTACCATCACCGATCAATTTCCCATTATCTAGAAGTAATAGACGATCAGCTCGAGACAAGAGATAATCTAATCTATGTTCAAATGCAAGAATAAGATGCCCCTGTTCAGATAAATCCTTCAAAAGATCAGCTAACATGATTTCACTCTTAGGATCGATACGAGCCATTGGTTCGTCTAATATGAGTATTTGTGGTTGGTGTGCCAATACAGTTGCTATTGCTACTCGCTGCAACTCGCCTGAACTTAATTCTGGTATCAATTTGTTTCGAAGATCAAGAATATTGAGTTTGTGTAAAACTTGGGGGATACGAGTTTGAATTTCTTCCGATGGATAGGCCAGATTCTCAAGTAAAAAAGCTACTTCCTCTTCCACTAACAGGGATGTCGTAAAATCGGATGGATATTGGGGAACATAACCTATGATATTAACAAGTTGTTTTCTTGATAGTTCATTTACCAGAGTTTCGTTGATCTTGATTGTTCCTTCTACTTTCGCCTTAACAAAAGTAGGAATTAGTCCTACTATTGTCTGAGCTAAGGTACTTTTACCACATCCGCTAGAACCAGCAATAACGATGAGTTCACCTTTCTCTACTGTAATATTAATATCTCTTAAAGCCCAGCTAGATTCTTCTTGATAAGAGACTGATAAATTTCGAATATCAACTAAAGACAATAGTAGTTCTCCAATGATACATTCTAAAAGGAAAGAAATGACCATATCCGTCAATACGCTTATGGAAATTATTCATTTATTGTCCTCGTTCTTTCTATGAAGGAGGTACTCTTTCATCTTGTAAAATACCAAGTTCTTGTAGGTATGAGACAATAGGAATAGCAATCGAAGTTCCAAATACTACTTGTGCTATGTTAAATGGAACCTCTGTCACCGCTAACTGAAAAGCCACAGCAGGGTCTGGGGAGAGAGTCAAAATAAAAATCTCATATAAAAAGTAACCTACAACAATAATAGGTCCAGCTAATAAGCAAGAAAGAATCATCTGTCCTTTCTCTCCCATCCTCAATTCGATGAACCACATTATTAGACATATTAATAAGGCGGTAGCTAGAATTAAAATTCCAGGAATGTCAATTACTAATGTCTGGTAAACATCTTCAATGGTAGGATCAAGAAGATGTTGAGGTATTAAACTAGGGTCCAACAACCGAAAGGTGATTTGAATAATTGATGATCCTTCGACTCCATTCAATGCAGGAGTGGTTACATACGCAGAAAAACCAATTAGAAACAGTGAAATCGTACCAAGTAAGATATAGCGAATATTTCGATCAATATTACGACTTTTCCTAAAAAGAAAACCTACAGCAAAGCCTTCTAATCCTTTAAGAACTAAAGTCGCAGGGGCAAAATATCCGTATCCAAGTACCATATCGGCCATTGCTGCTCCTAATCCTCCAGCTATAGCTCCAACTATGGGTCCCCCAATTATAGCGGCTAAATAAATAAAAGCTTCCCCTAAATTAAAAAAACCTGTGGAAGAAATTAGTGGTATATAAAATAATGAAGTTGAAAGAAAAACTATTGCAGTAAAGGCTGCTATGAGAGCTATTTGTCTCGATATTTGCACATCTTTTTCAGTTGATTGAAAAATGGTCATAGATACTCGAACACTTCTACCAAAACTAGTTTAGATAAGTATTCCCTTCATAACCAAGATGTTTCCGTGACGAATATTGTAGAATCATGAAGAAAAAAGCTTTAAAAGCTTTAAAACTACAATGATTCTAACAAACTAATTGTTTTATCGCAAAAAATTACAATAAAAGAGTTTTCAATGGGATCAACTTGAAAGATGAAAAGCGATTTTGGGATCAGTATCAGGTACTTTATGGACTGCGGCTCAGTTTAAAGAAGTACCGATCTACCAATGAGTTTTATCTGGCATTTAAAGAATTTTACATTGATAACTCAGATCTAAATATATCGTATTCGCAGTTTACTCGGTATTTAAGAGGTGAAACGAAGTTAACTCGTAAAAAGATGGATTTATTTCAATCCTATCTGTTGGAGGAAGTTAACTTAGTACCTGATTTACTGATACCTAGAATCTATATAGATATTCAGGCTCAACCCATTCAAGTGGATTTGACAGAGCTATTAAGTACACCATCAACCCTTAACTTCCTTGCTTACTTCGTTTGCTATAAAGAAAACCTGTATAATAGATTTGACGTCATTTTAACTCATTCAGAAGCAGTACCTTTAGCAATTGGATTTTCCCAGACACTAAATATACCTTGGTATACGGTTTCTTATCGTCCACCATCTACAAGACCAGACCAAATATCCCAATACCCCTATCTTATAGATCAAGAACTTGTCTCTACGGTATATTTCAATCAAAAAAGGCCTGCGATTAGGAATAAAAGAGTACTCATAATTAATGATTACGTACGTAAGGGAGGTTTACTTGATATTTTATTTCGAGTAGTGGAGGATAATTCTGGAGAAGTTTCCTATCTCCTCGCGCTCATTGGAATAGGGTCACATTGGAAAAGCTTGTTTACTGAGCTTCATGGTCGTTTAAAGGTGCTCTATTTTCTATCCCAATGAGTAATTCCTTTGAGGAAGAATTTCATATTTTTTTATTTGCTCTAATTTTGATTATAATCATTAAGAACAATAGGCTAAACCAGGGGAAGATAAAAGGGATAATTCCAGGGCTTTCTTCATTTATAACCTCGATCCATACGCTTGATTGTACACTAAGTCCCTGGTCATCGGTTACAGCACAGGTAATTTCCCAGTTACCTTTTGTTTGTGGAACAAATGTATATTGAATGATTTCTTGGTCCCAATCTACTTGTTTAATAAGGGAATCATTAGTATATATCGAATATGAATCCTTAATCTGGGCCACCGCTCGCCATTTGATGTTAATTGTCTGATCGTGAAATATTGATTGATCTTCTGACTGTGGAAAAATTACAGGCTCGGGTATTGTTGGTAAATCTGATAAGTTAAGGGGTGAAGACCCAAAAAGGTTTTCAGCCCAATCTGAAAACAAATCCCCATCTGTATCGCTTAATCTAGGATGTGTTCCTGAGATATATTCCTCTATATTTGTCATCCCATCATCCTCAAGATCCTGTAAAGTATCGTCACTTGTAGGATCCATTTCATACCGGAATTCATAATAATTCGGAAGTGAGTCGAGATCTGCATCATTGCGATCAAATCGATATTTTGAGGAATTAATTATTGCGAAGTTGTGGTCATCAATGGGCATTTCTTCGGGATCCCATCCATCAGATTTCAAGGTTGAGAGATTATCATACGACATAATACTCAATTCTGAGGAACCAAACCATTCGGGAGGTATAATTCCCTCATCGTAATGTTCACCTCCAAAAATATGGCCGACCTCGTGTAAGAGAATCAATTGCCTTGAAGTCCACATAGAAAAGGGGTAGCCAGGTTGTTCATGAGCTATTATCAAGGCATTGCCATTTACGGAATTTGCCCGATTGCGGCCCCCTTCATATTTTTCTTGATAAATTATTAGGAAATCGTACTTATTTCCATCTACTAAGGGGTCATCTTGAGTATCAGCGAAATTCCAGGATAAATATTCTGCGACTTTAATAATACTGATATCTAATGAATCTTTTTCACCTGGAATGAACGTTGTAACATTCAAAACATGGAAACTTATATTAAAACGTATTTCGAAAGGAACAAGCCAACCATTAAATACTGCTTGTGCATTTGTCTTATCAGAAAAGTACTTATTAGTCCCTATTAAATTACTGTCAACTGCAACTAAAATTGTTATATTTCCATTTGGGGAATACCGATTGTAGATTGAATCTATGATGTCTGCCTGATTTTCCGATCGTTCATCTGCTATTAAGGAATATTGTGCAGGTAGACCTTCTGAAAATACAAACGTGTAAAAATTTAGGATTAAAAATAAGAAAAACACAGTGTAACGGTAATGATTTATCATTTCAGTCATTTAATGCACTTATCCTACCTTTAATAATAACAACGTTCTATGCAGAATTAGAAATAAAATTCTTAAATATGAAACTCATTAGTTATATATTCTGCATGGGGGATTTTTTTGACATATAATGACGTAAGGCTGTTCGAATGACAACTGTTGCTATTATATCGGATATTCATGCAAATTTAAGTGCTTTTCAAGCCGTTCTTACAGATATTCACAAGCATAAAGTAAGCAGGATATATTGTTTAGGCGACCTTGTCGGTTATTACACAGAACCCATTCCTACTATTCATCTTGCATTAGCTCGATGCGAAGTTGTCATCAAAGGAAATCATGATCAAGCTGCGGCATTAGGAGATATTCCGATACATTATCGTAATGATTCTCTACCGTCAATTGAGCTTGCAACTCAAGGATTAACTGTAAATGAGCGAAAACTACTCCATGGATTACCATTGATGTATACTTTATATCTGGATAATCACAGAGCAATGATGATTCATGCTGGTCCCGAGTATCCATTAGATCAATATATATATCCAGAAGATGAAGAAGATATCCAATCAACATTTGATTTTATGGAATTGATTGAAATAGATGTCTTATTCTTAGGCCACACCCATATCTCATTCTTAAAACAACAGGACAGCCGTATTATTCTGAACCCCGGATCAGTAGGGCAACCACGTGATGGTGATAATCGTGCGTCATATGTTCTTTTTGATATGGAGTCTTTCAATACTAAATTTATACGTGTAGCATATGACCCCACACAGACAATTGCTGGGATAAAAAAGCATCACCTGCCGTTGGAACTCGCTAATCGCCTTCTAGCTGGGAAATGATATTTATGACAAAATCTACAGAAAGTAAATCTCTGAAAGTAATTTTAATTGGTGATGGAGGCACTGGAAAGACATCTTTAGTTAATCGCTTCATTCATAAGAAATTTTCCAGTATTTATAAAACGACAATTGGTGTTGATATTTCTCCATTTAATACCGTGACGAAAAAAACTAAAAAACCAATTCGCTTCGTTTTATGGGATATGTCTGGTCAAACACACTTTAAACGATTTCGTTCTCGTTTTTATTCAGGGACAAGTGGAGCTATTATCATCTATGATCTAACAAATGCTCAAACTTACAGAAATGTACAATCTTGGCTGAAAGAGTGTACAGATAACATTAGAAAGCAAATACCTATGATTCTACTAGGGAATAAATCCGATTTGACAGAACTTCGAGTGGAACTTCCTCGTTCAGCGTATCCGAATATTACGACTATTGTGACTTCAGCAAAAAATGGAGATAATGTAGAAAAAGCGTTTTTTCAGTTATTTGAAGAGATTACTGAGGAACAGCTTGAAAAAGGGGACCAACCAGAGGTCAAAACAACTCACATTTCGTATGAGAATTCATGATTTCGGCAGCTACATCCAGATCACTTATTTTTTGCGGGATGCTTTCACTTGAATCATGTAGGACAAAATGAAATTCCACCTCGAATAAGCTTGATTGCAGCATTCATCATACATGCTTCAGTGGAAATTCCCTTCTTTATTTTTCCCGTTATATTACTATTAGTCGGTTCTGATCTTTTTCAAGATTCTTCCTCGATAGGATGGCTTGGATTAGGGACAATAGGAACAGTTGGGACTCTTTCAGCGGCATTACCTTCACCATTTTTCGGTAAGTTAGCTGATAATCGTCGTCGTGGTGTGTTGATGACTTTGAGTTTAGTCTTAACAACAATCGGGACAATTATTATTGGATTCTGGGGAAATTTTTTCGTTATGATGCTCTGTGGAGTTGTATTCTTGGGATTAGGAGTATCATTGTATCATCCTCCTGGATTATCTTGGGTTACTACAGCGTATGAAGATCCCACCACACATTCGCTAAGTAGCAAATATAATCAAGTATTGGCACTTCATGGGATCGGGGGTGGTTTAGGAGCATCTCTTGGACCTATATCGGTATATTTTTTGTTAGGAACTCTCACTTGGAAAGAGCTCTATCTTTTCTGGACTATTCCATTGATTATAATCACGATTGTTTTTTGGATATTTGTTGGACGCTATGAGCCTGAAAATCATAGATCAGTGGCAAAAATGGCATCCAAACTCGTTAATAATGGGAAAAAATTAACCAAAAAGAATATTCAGAATTCTCATATTATATTACTCATAATTTTCGCTTTTATGATCGCAATGTCACTTAACAGGGGCATGATATACTTTATATTATCTCCCTTTCTTTCAGAAGTAAAAGGAATAGAAATTACTGATGCTGCATTGTATATTGGTATTTCAACATTGATAGGCTCAACAGGACAGTTATTAGGGGGATATTTTGGTGATAGACATGGAGAAGATAGGGTTCTATCTTTTGGTGCGTTATTTACTGTGGTTATTTTGGTAATCATCTATTTTGCAGAAATGTTACCCATTCTATTTCTAGCATACATTTTTCATGGAATTGTCAATGCAATTTTCTGGCCTAGTACAAATAGTCTTGTAGCGAAGAATTCTAAAAATAAAGGTCAAGCATTTGGTCTAGTTATGTTGGTTGCAAACTTGGTTGGTGCGTTGGGACCTATTTTGGTGGGTATACTACGTGTTCTTGAACCTACAAGTTATTTCCCAATCTTTCTCTTTGCTAGTTTCTTCTCAATTCTTGCTTTGCTTTTCTTAATTTATTTAAGAAGAACTCAGAATAAGCTAAAATACTAGAAATGGAAGTAGTGGCAATAGAGCTTCTGAAATCAGTTTTAGATTCATGATGATTCAAGGTGCGGGTGGATTACAACTATCAACATAGCTATAATTATCAAGAAGGATCCTGTAAGAACCCACAATGAATATATCCTACCTAGAATAAAAAAATCTATAACAAACGGAACTAGAACCTGTAAAGGTAATAATACCGAAGCTACATTTGCTGAAATCTCCTGTAATGCTCTGAAATAAGCAAAAAACGCGATCAGGGTAGAAAAGATTGTCAGTAATACAATCCATTGTATTCCCTCTCTTGGGACAGATGGTAGATTACTGAATGTAAGTGATGCAAAAAGACTTGAAAGCGATATAATCAGTAAGACGGAGAAAAATAGAGTAAAGGTATCCACGTTTGGTTTTTCTATGGTCGTCAATCTTGAGGTTGATATGATGTAAAATGCATAACCAACAGCTGCACCAAGAAGTAGGATAATACCTAGAATCGAACTACCTGTTAAATTAATCATATTCCCCTCACTTGAAATGAAAATTACTCCAATAAATGCAACAGACATGGCGACTAAGTGATTTTTTGCCAATTTCTCATGTAGTATGAAGGGTGAAATAAAAGGGACAATGACTATGAAACTTAATGACAGTAATGCGGCTAATCCTGCTGCCACATCACGTTCTTGACCTAAATATTGTAAAATCAATCCCAGGGATTCAGAAATTCCAATTACCCATGTCCATTTATTTCTTATTAATTCAAGAAATTCTGAGGCACGGAAGAGAATAACCAGAGGAGTTAATGTAATGGTTGCGAGTCCGAATCGAAAAAACAGAAAAGGGAAGGGTGCAATGAATTCCAAACCAAATTCAATGAAAGTGGTAGATAATCCCCAACCAAGAATGGCAATTGCCATTGCACCGTACGATATTGTTGAAGGTCTACTCACTAATTCCACACTCTTTTATCAACATACAACTAAATCATGCTTTTTGTTGCCTATGGAACTAAAGAATACCCAACATAAATACGTATCTCCTAGTTTGCATATACCGATAAATATATTGAAAGGTACATTTTAGAAAGAAGTCCATATAGTATACGATACTTTTTTTGACAGGATCCAAGGACGTATTGTTGAAAAAATCAATGCAAAGTTAATTAAATCAGTAATCAAACCTTTATTCTTTGAATAAATCACAGATTGAGGATATCAGTAAAGTTTTGAGCAATGGATCAAAATAAAAAGTAGAAAGCCTAGAATGAGATTAATGGAGCTGGAATGATGTTAATCACAAATAAACTAGAGATTGAAGAAAAGGAAATTATCCCTGGATTTAAAGGAAGATTTATACATACAAAAAACCTTACAGTAGTACACTGGTCAATTAGTGCGGGTGCAATCCTTCAGGAACATAGTCATTCTCATGAACAGGTCACAAATCTTATTGAAGGGGAGTTCGAGTTCGACTTAGATGGTGAAGTTACAAAACTAACTGCTGGTGGAGTTGTTGCTATTCCATCTGACGTGAAACATTCTGCGAAAGCTATTACGGATTGCTACGTTGTTGATGTTTTCTATCCAGTTCGTGAGGATTACAAAAAGTGATTATATACATACACTTACTCTAACTGTAAATGTCATTCTCACATTGATGATGAAGAGAGGAACTCTTAGAAATCAAAAAAGTGTGTTAGGATTTTTGGTGACAATCTTGAATCGCCCATTCTATCAGTGGTTGAAGACTTTTCTGTAACTCGGTACCTTTTATTGTCAAATTATATTCAACACGTAAAGGGATTTCATTAAACTGTTTTCGTTCGACAATCTTTTTCTCAACTAATTCATTTAAACGTATTGAGAGTGTTGTATCACTGATTTTTTTAGAGACAATCTGTTTTACTCGATTTCTAACTCCCGAATATCGTACTGGGGTCGAATCAGGAGGAAGTGCCATCAAAGTAAATATCATCCACTTACTACTTATTAATCTTAAACTTTTAGCCAATGGTTTTAGGCACACACCATTTAAGGAAACAGGAAAACATTCTTCAACAATTTGTCGTGCTTTTGTCAATTCTTTAAACCACCAATGCAACTACTAAGGTTAGGAGTGATGATTATATAAAGCTTTATTATTCGCTATTAATCCAGATTCTAAAGTGAAGTAGAGGTGAATAAATATGTCAGAAAAGAAAAAATGTACCTGTGGTAAACATAAAGGCGAACATCATAATAAAATGACTAAAACAGAGTCACTTGAACACGCTAAAGAATGTTTAACAAGCACTATTGAAAGACTTGAATGCATCAAAGATACTCTTGACAAAATATCAATAGAAGAATGATTAGAATAGAGTGAAGCAGGGAAAAATCCCAGCTAAAGGTTATGATCAAATAGAATTCCAAATAAAAATCGAATTTACCTACAGAAAAAAAGATGTTTGATATAATGGGTACCAAAAAGACCATTTCGAGGAATGCAGTCACGATTAGGGGGCAAACACTTCGTACATTCAGCAGATTATTCTTAATGTTGTTAATTTTTACGCATCTGATTACTTGGTATCCAATGGGAATTCAGATTGTTGGTAGCATCGGAATCGAAGCATTATTCTCAGGACTTTCGCGGGGAGTGCTCAATGCTGGGTTTTTCTTCTGGATTTTTGTATTTATCTCCGCATTATTATTTGGTCGAGTTTTCTGCGGTTGGTTCTGCTGGTTTGGTGGTTATCTGGAACTAATCGAGGTGGGGATGGAGAAAACACGAAAAAATAAGGTTCCTCGTAGGGTATTATTGCATTTAGGCGCCTTAGCTTTCGTTGCTTTGGTGATGAAGATCTACAGCTCCTTGCTAGTGACATGGTTGAAAACTTTCCCAACCATGTTTACATTACAGCTGGCGGATATAGAACCGTGGGGGGACAACAAACTGGGATTTCCATCCTGCTTACCGCGGTTTTATATGGTCCAGTACTCATCTTTATTTTTGGGAGAAGAGCTTGGTGCCGTTACCTATGCCCGATCGGTGCACTACTCAAAATTTTTGGAAGCGGTTGTATGGGTAAAGTGCGGTTGGTAAGCAATGAATGTGTGGGTTGTGGGCAATGCAACCGCAATTGTCCGATGCAGGTGGATGTACTGGGTGACCTCAAAAAGCACGGCGAGATACGTAGCTTAGACTGCATCCGATGTCTCAAATGCACCGATATATGTCCAAATAAGGCAATTACTTTCACTTTGGGGCACAAAGAGGCATCACTGTCGACTGACGCTTCAAAAAAAGCTGAACAAGTTACTCTTAAGCGAAGGAAACGTTCTATATTCGATGTGACCATCACTACGCTTTGGATCAGTGTTTCACTGCTCTTTACCCTCAGTGGTCTGAGCAAGCAAGCACCACAGGAAATAAAGGTAATTATGTCAGTCGGGTTGTTATTAGGGATTTATTATTTGGTCTTGTTAACATCAAAAGCTTGGAGTAGAAATAGAGAAACAGAACAAATGATCAACTAGTGTTCTATTTAATAAAATCATGAAGCTAAACTAGAGTTAAGGAATGAACTATCATGATTTTACAAACATTACCTCAAAATATTGATCCCACGATAATGGTACCTACCGTTCTCGTGTAAAAAAAAAAAAGACTCTTTGTTTTGTTTTGGGCAAAAGAAGGGAAAGATTTTCTTAAGAAGAATAGGGAAAATCTTGCAGGAAAAAGACTCTTTGTTTAGCAAAATTAGTCTCATCTAGACCATTGTGAAGATGAGGAAGGGTAAAGCCAATGTATATAAAAAAGGAATCCACGAAAATCATTATTATCTGCTTAAATAACCGCTAGGACCTGATTTACTTAGTGATAGGAATTTTTCCGAATAGGATAGTATTTTTAAGGAAGTGTCACTATTTCACCAGTACTGAGGAATTTGGTCTTGATTTTTAAGGTGGTTCAACAATTGGGGCGGTGAAAATGCTTATACTCCTGCTAGTCAACATCCTTGTTTCTTTCAGTTTATTTCTTTCTATAATGGGGATTATATTCTATGGTTTGAGAGTTCTCCAATTAAGGAAGCAAGCCCAAAGCTATTATAATATCACATATTTCGGATTTTTTCTTTGGATTTTCCTTTTTTATACTGGAAATCTACTAGGTTATAATTGGATTTCCCTAGTTAATCCAGAATCTACGATACTCGTTTTTAACCTTATTAGTCTAATTAAAACGGTAAATATTGCAGCTATCATAACGTTCTTTTTCTTAGCTCTTGCTCTAAAACTTGAGTTCAATTTAACTAAATCTGGTCTAATTGTATGGAGTCTTTTATGCTTAGTTGGCATTATTGCATTTGTCTCTTACCTTTTCGTGGATTTGGAGATTTTGGAGATTCAGAATAGTATACCTTTATTTGGTTACAATCCGCCATGGGTAGTGAATTTCAGTACTCTATTTGCTTTAATAACTGGGACCTGGTATGGTATCCAAACAGTATCTGAATATAGACGAGATTACCAGAAAAAATACGGTGTATCAACTTACCATTATTTATTTTTAATTATCTCACTATTAGCTTTTGTAGGTCTTATTTTATCAATTCTATTTCGTCTTGTTTTTCCATTGACCTCAGAATTTCGCGCTCTTGTCTTCGCAACCACGATGTTATGTTTAGTGATGTTTCCCACACTTCGGTGGACATATTTACAACGATACCACCAGAGAAAATTGGAATTCGAGCGAAATACCTTTATTGACATCATAAATCATGATTTGTCGAATATAAATCATATTATTCTTGCTATTTTAGAAACGTCAAAAGAAAAAGGGATTTCTTTAACTGAAGATGACGTAAAATTACTATTAGTCCAAATCGAACGTATGAGCTCTCTCATTGAGAAATCACGAACTTCTATTCGTACTGGTCCAGTCGATCGTTTATAATAATGATTTTAAGCAATAAACTTCTGTCTTAAGAAAAAAGATGATTCTAATTTTCCTTATCGAGACAGGTAATTATGAGTGGTGGTTTGAAACATTTATTACACGAAATACAGTCTGATATTTCCTTTCCTTCACGAAACTTCTTTACTAGATCAGGTTCTCTTATAAAAGGACGACAAATGGAAACAAAGTCTGCAAACTCCTGATGGAGTTGTTGAATTACTTTTAAAGACCGAAATCCGCCAACCACCGAAAGAGGCATATCGCCAATGTTCTTTTTAATTATTCTTGCATTTTTAGAAAAATATGCCTCGTCTTCAAATTTAGTTCGTGTTGAGCGTAAACCACTTACCTCGATTGCATCTAAACCCTCTTCTGCCAACCATTTAGCAACTTTAGCTGCTTCTTCCACAGGAAATCCTTCATGAGGTTCATCCGAATTGTTCATTTTAACTAATACAGGAAAATTAGATCCTACTTGCGATCTAATCCTTTGATAAATTGATAGAAGTATTTGTGCTTTATTTTCTAAACTACCTCCCCAAGAATCAGTTCTTTGATTTAACTTACTTGATAAAAACTGACTTACAAGATATCCATGTGCAGCATGAATTTGTACAGCATCATAACCAGCTTGCTTTGCTTTTAGAGCAGCATTACCAAAATTTAAAATGATATTTTCAATATCGTCTTCAGTCATAACTCTGTCGTTCTTTTCATCACGCTTGGAAGGAGCTTTCTTAGAAACAGAATGAAACCCACCATGGTTTAATTGTGCTGCAACTTTACTTCCAGTGCTAGTATTATGAATAGATTGAACAATTCGTTTAAGTCCATCTAAATGATAATCATGGGCTATCCCCGCCATTTTATCATGTGCTTTTCCTTCATCCATTATATAGAGATGTCCCTGAATTATCAAACCAACTTCCCCTAGCGCTAAATCGGTGTACAGCTTGTAATATTCATCAATTACTGTACCATCAGGATTTGCTGCAAATTCAGCCGTTGCTGAACGTATAAATCGGTTTGGTATCTTTAATGAGCCAATTTGTGCAGGATTAAACATATTTGAGATTGAGATTTAGATGTGTTAAAGAAATTTACCAGCAATGCCAGATTTCTTTACAATATCAAGTTCAACTTATTTTCAGTACTTGCATTGTCATTTCTAAGTCATTCTAAAACGATAACCAAGAGCACCAAAAAAGGAAAAGTCTGCTAATTAGCAAGTTCCTTTCATTTTTGATTTGTTTTTCAATCGATTATTTGAATTAACCATTTTTGTTTAAAAAATCCTTAAGATGTGGGAAAATTTCATCAGTTTAAGGTGTAATGCCATGAATGACTTGAAATTGCTTGAGAAACGCTTCTGCTACCGCTATGACACGAAAGAGGAAAATGACCTTTTGTGAAAATCCATATGCTAGTTTTAAAAAGAAGGTATGAGAGGGATTTTAACTCTCTCAAAATCTAGCAATGGGGTTATTTAAAGAGAGATAGAAAAATCTGATTTCATTAATTCTATAATTTATGACAATACATGGGTATTTTTCATGGTATTTGGACATTAACCGTTGCAGTACTTCGTATCACCTCCTCGAAAATACCCCTTGTCCGTTAAATAGCGTCCGATCCCATGATGTGCGGAGAAATTCACAAAAATCGTTTGCTGTATAAACAAAATCCACCCGACACCTACGACTAGTTGGTTTTAAGAGATTAAGCAGCGCTTTAAAGTAGGCCCAGAAATTACATAACCAAAATGCGAGAAGAACGATAATAAATCGGACAGCTGGGTGTTGGGAGCAACTAAAAATCTGAAAGCGATGCATCTGCCTATAATAGGTCTCAATCGTGAAACGCTGCCGATAAAGATCATAAATCCGTCTTCCTGAGAGAACACAGGTGGGAGGTACAATTAAAGCCATGATACGATCACCTGCTCGGCAAAGAGCGAGCTTAACGGGAAGTCGTTTCCGAGTATGGCCTTTATTCACACGATAGTCTACAACCAAATGTGTTCCTTTTTGACGTAACTCTTCTTGGTATTTTTGCACCAAAGGTTTAACACCTGCATTAACACGTCCTCGAATGATGAAAAAAATTTGCTTATGAATAAACCACTGGATCAAATCATAATTATAAAATCCACCATCCGCAAGTACTCCAACAATTCGTTCTTGAGTGAGTAGAGGTGTCAAAAGGCTCTGAACAGTCTTGAAAGTCGAATGCTTTGTAGGGAGAAGTTGGACTCCTAACGTGATTGGTTCGGGTGCATTTAACCAAATGACTGTGATATATTGATAAAACTGGTGGGTACTGGCTTTCTTCCTACCTTTACAGATATAAGCGGATAAAGTTTTTGCATAATTAGGATCAGTATGGAAGTCGATCGCTAGCAACATTCCTTGCTTCCGAGCAAACTGAAAGTTCTCAGGCAGACTCTCTAAGAATTGGTAGAAACCAGTTTGTTGCGAGGCTGTTATATCTTCAACGGATTTGGTTTTTAACCATGCTAAAGTAGCTTCACCCGAGGGAATTGGGAGGTTTTGCTCTCGTAGATCTCGAGCTTTGCGAGAAATTGAGGTTCGATCTATAGCGGTAAGTAAAAGTAATTTCAATCTATCCTTCAGGTTGAAAGGCGAGCTACTTGGAACTGGGTTTAATAAGAGTTGATATTTATCTAACCAGCGTACTACAAAGTTTATAAGGGTCGATGTATTTCGTGCTTTCCGTGGTGGAAAGCGAGGTAGTTTTATTTTGTTCATAATGACTACTAATTGCTTTTCTCCGCATTTAAGTCTTTCCTCTTCGAGATTTCATGAAGATCACCCTCTCCCATAGTTACGAAGTACTG
>NJBF01000051.1 GCA_003144275.1 Candidatus Heimdallarchaeota archaeon B3_Heim | reverse complement strand
TTTTGTGTAAACTTAAACTAGGAACGCTGATAAAAGAAAGAAGTAAGGACATGATTAGCGTGAATGAAAATATCCCTGCGTTTTTCTTACGCTTTTGTATGCAAAACACATCCATTTCATATCACAAGTCGTTCTGTTTTAGGTTATATTAAACATGTTAACAATTTGTTAACAAAACGTCTGTATAACCAACGACTTGTGCCAAAAAAAAAAAGTGATAACTATCGCCAATAATGTTATTTGGTCATTTCTCCAGAAATTTCTTTAACAGTGGATTTACGAATTCTGAATGAGTATATTGGGGGATATGCCCACCTCCAGTGATCCCATGAAATTCTATCTCGGGTATTGCTTCGGTTACTTTGTTATGACCAGAATATGGGAGATTCTGGTCAAGTTCACCCCAAAATAACTGCATTGGTATTTTCTTTCCCACTCTGGTATACACATCTTCCATATTTGTAAAAGAAATACTCTTTAGTGTCGATCGCAGGGCTTGCATGATTCCTTTATATTGGAATTGCTCCTTATACCTTGTCATGTATTCCTTCACATTTGGATTCTGATGTTGATAATCAGATTGTTGGCCTTCAATCAACATTTCAGGACTAAAAAATCTCATTGTGAGCTGATTCAGTAGTGGTATGCGTAGATAAAAGGGAGTAGTACTGGAATCAGAAGGAAAGCCGATTGGAGAAACTAATGAAATTCTGCTAATCATATTCATATAGAGATCCGCAAATGTCGTACAAATTCCTCCACCTAAATTAAAACCAACAAGTGATAAATCATAGTCGTGCATTTTGAGCCTTTCTAACAGTTTATACAGTTGATCTACAAAAAAATCCATTGTGTATTTTGCTTTCGGCCGGTCAGAAAAACCCCGACCAAAAAGATCATATCTGAGAACTCGGAAGCCAGAATTAACAAGTGTTCTAAAGGTATGATCCCAGACAATCAAGGGAGCTGTAAATCCTGGAACCAAAATGACTTTTTTCCCATTCTCTGGTCCTTCTAACTCATAGTGAACTTGCCCACCAGAAATTTCAACGAATTTCCCAGGAAGGGAGCGTCTTTCTGCCGCATTGAGATTCTTTGATTCGTATTCCATCTTTTCAATCTCGTTTCCAATATTGGTTCTTCCAAATTTTTATGATCTTGCATATACTTTTCATAACCTAACCCACGTGAAATGACTTATAGCCAGCTCTTAAATTATAACCATTGAATTGAAAAAAGAAAAACAAATAATCATTTTGGTGGGAGGAATTCATTCATATAGATAATCAGTATTGTATACAGAGTTACAACACCATAGGATGTCAAATTTAAGGAAAAATAAGAAAAAATGCAAAACCAATCTTACCAGACTTTGAATTTATTTTTCCAGCTATCAGAAGACCAATCAAGCCATGGCTGGAGGTAGGAGGCATATCAATTAATTCTCATTTATTTTCCTTATTAACAATTTTGAATACTATGGAACAGGATTCACGGCCCCTGGAACTAATTTTTGCAAACACTCTTCAATATCAGTCATATTTCATTTGAAATTAGGTGTACGTTTTTCTAAAAATGCAGATACTCCTTCAATAAAATCCTCGTGTGAGTAACAGCGAACAAAAAGATTTGATTCCATTTGTAAAGCGTCCAACCAAGCCATTTCTATTCCACGATTTATTGCTTCTTTAGCTTGGGTTATCGCGAACCGAGATCCTTTAGCTAGTTTTTGAGCATATTCCATTGCAGTTATAACCAGTTTTTCAGGATCTACGACTGTATTGACTAGTCCAATTGATAATGCTTTTTCTGCATTAATTGATTCTCCAAGAAGAATCAATTCTTTTGCCATAGTCTTTCCTATTAATCGTGGAAGGCGTTGTGTTCCTCCTGCACCAGGGATTAATCCTAATTTTATTTCTGGTTGACCAAATATGGCTTTTGTTGATGCAATTCGAAAATCACAAGCCATTGCAAGCTCTAATCCGCCACCAAGACAATAACCATTAATTGCGGCAATCATTGGCAATGGTAATTTCTCAATCCGATTATAAATATTTTGTAAAAATTCAGAAAAGGTTTTTGTTTCAACAACCGTTCTTCCTTTGAATTCTGTTATATCAGCCCCCGCTATGAAAGCTTTACCAGATCCTTGGAATACTAAGACTCGTATGGATGAATCATTTTCGATTATACCTATGATTTGGTCTAATTCTTTCACAGTTTCATTATTAATAGCATTAAGTGCTTTTACTCTCGTAAATGTAATTATAGCAATACCTTCATCTTTGATTTCAAAATTTAGGTTCTTGTACATTATTTTATCACTCCTATTTTATTTAAATTCTGATGGAATAAGTGTTTTCATTCATTCCATATGGTTGAAAACTATCTGAAATCATCAAATACTTCTTGAACGTCAATCCCTTGCGCCTTGAATCCAAGAGGTTCTTTTACAGGGATCTTATTCTTTGTTACGGGATCAAGATCATGTAATGAAGGTCTTTCAGACTTGTAGAATATTCCTATAGGAATTCTACCATTCCCCTCCTGTGATTTCGCAAAAGCAGCCTCAATATCTGTCTGATCATGATTCTCATCAAGTTTATATACCCTTTTACGAAACCATTCATAAGTATTCAATTTGTTAAAAGTAATGCAAGGACTGAGCACATCTATAAAAGAAAATCCGTTATGATTTAAGGCCTTCTCAATTATAACCTGTAAATGCTTGCGATCTCCACTAAAACCTCTTGCTACAAATGAAGCACCAGCTCCAAGAGATAGAGCAAGAGGATTAATTGGTAGTTCATCTACACCTTGTGGAGCTGTTAATGTAACAAGTCCTAATTGTGATGATGGAGAAGATTGGCCCATAGTAAGACCATATATTTGATTATTCATGACCATATAGGTTATATCAAGATTTCTTCTAGCTGAATGAATGAAATGACCAATACCGATGCCATAACCATCTCCATCACCACCAACGGCAATTACTGTCAGTTCAGGGTTAACCATTTTCACTCCAGTCGCTGTAGGTAATGCCCGTCCATGTACCATGTGAATACCATAAGCATTTGTCCAATGTGGAAAAGAACTTGAACACCCGATTCCGCTTATAAAGACAACATTGCTTGGCTGAAACTTAAGTTTAGAAAGAGCTTTAGTTGAAGCTGACAATAATCCATAATCACCACAACCTGGACACCAATTAGGCTTTAAATTCGCCTTGAATAACTTTTTATCGTATCTTTGGCTTTCTGTTCCCATTTTACTCACATTTATATCTAAAAGTATTCTGAAAATTTCTCTAGTTCGGTCAAAATATAACTAGGAGTAGGATTTTCTCCAGATAAGGGATGAATTCTATCATCAGGCCTCCAATTCAGATGAGAATGAAGGAGATTTTCTAACTGACCTGTGTAATTGACTTCAATAATGAGTGAATTCTGAATTTTGTCTAAATAAGATTGGATTTTTTGATAGGGAAGAGGAAATAGATCAAAAAATGATAACATATTCCAAGATGCTCCCTTTGCAGAATTCAGTTGATCGATGACTTCCATAACCGCTCCTTGAGTACTTCCCCAACATAAAATAGTATGATCAGCCTGTATTGGTCCATATATTTCGGGTGGATTCATTTCTTGCTCTCTAATTAGCTCTAGTTTACGAAACCGCTTTTTAAACATCTCTTTTCTTATATTTCCAGATAAAGGAAGACCACATCGATTTCCTGAGAGTGAATGAGACAATTCATCATGTTCAGCTCCTACAAGTATATATTCAGCATTTTTAGTAGGAGGAAAGGCACGTGGAGATATCCCATTATCAGATAACTGGTAGCGTTTAAATTTAGAATATTCTTTTGTTTCTCCCTCCCATATTATCCCACGATCAATATTTACATCCAAATTGAAAGGAGTAACACTTTCAGTTCGTTCACTTAGAGCAAAATCAGATAATATTATGACAGGAACTTGATATCGTTCAGCTATATTGAATGCACGGGTTGTTATATCAAAACATTCTTGGACATTACGAGGGGCTAATATGACTCGAGGTGATTCGCCATGCGACATATAGATGGCTGACATTAAATCTGCTTGCTCCATTTTAGTGGGAATACCTGTTGATGGTCCAGCTCTCATCGAATTTACTATGACTACAGGTGTTTCTGTCATGGCTGCATAACCTAGAGTTTCTGACATTAATGAAATTCCTGGGCCTGAACTAGCAGTCATAGATCTTGCTCCTGCAAATGATGCTCCAATACACATCGATAGAGCAGCAAGTTCATCCTCAGCTTGTCGAACTACTACACCATATTTTTCTGCACGATTTGCTAGAAAAGATAATATTGATGATGCTGGAGTAATAGGATATTGAGCAAGAAATTTTAATCCACTAGCAACAGCACCCAAGGCAATCATATGATTTCCACTGATAATGAGTTGGTCTTTACGTTCTACAGTTGAATTACAGCATTTACATTTAGTTGAATAATTCTCTGAGAAGTATTTGCATCCGTTCTCTAGAGCTATAAGATTTTTAGTCAGAATTTCTTTTCTTTCACTATACTTTTGTTTCAAAATGGCGATAAATTCACCTATGTCTAAATCCAAGAATTCAATAAGAACACCGACCGCCAAAGAATTGGCAAGAACAGGAGTTGAAGGATCAATTTCTTTTGCAAGAATTTTTAATGGTATTTCTATAACGGTCAATTTTCGACTAGCAATATCTTCTTTATAATCGTTATTATTCTTCATATCAGAATTATAAATAAGACACCCATGTTTTTTGAGATGATGTAGATGAACATCAAGAGTAACTGAATTAAAAGCAATTAAGAGATCTAGCTGACTATCAAAGCTTCCGAACTTTTGTGTTGAAAATTCAATGTGTTGCCAAACATGTCCACCACGGATAGTGCTTTGTGTCCCTGGGAAGCCCTGAACATAATAACCAAGGCGATTGAAATACTTCTGAAGTAATATCCCAATATACCACAATCCATCCCCAGCAGCACCACCCCACCGCAAGCTAAATCTATCATATCCATCGTTGTGTAAAGTATCTTTAGAAGAAGAACTATTATCAGAAATCATTATTATTAGCCAATTACCCTTTTTCTATTATGAAGATGCAAAATTAACAAATGAGGTATTATTATTATCGGAATCATGATCTAAGAAGTTAGACTCATACTTGAATAATGGATTATCTTCCTTAAACAGTATTTGAGAGATGATAATCCTTCTTATATCGTGAAAAGTAGTTTTTTTGTAATGATTTTATATCTTTTTTTTGAATAAACAGGTGAGAAGTATATTTAACGCAATGATTCAATATTCATTTTTTCCCTCATGAAAATTTTAAATCTCTACCAGAGATCTTTTCTATCTGTGTTAAAAATGGTTGTATATGAATTTGAGGGGAAAAAGCCTGAGATTTCAGAAACTTCTTTTATATTTCCCACTGCCACGATAATCGGAGATGTAAAAATTGGTGAAAATTGTTTCATTGGCCCGAACGCGGTTCTAAGAGGAGATTGGGGTTCCATTGAGATAGGAAATGGATCAAACATTCAAGATACTTGTGTCATTCACTCGGTGCCTAATGGAACTACTTCCTTAGGCGAAAATTGTCATATTGGCCATGGTGCAGTTGTACATCAAGCAACATTAGGAAAACATGTCGTCGTAGGAATAAATGCTGTAGTTGGGGATTGGGCTGAAATTGGAGACAATTGTATCATCGGTGAAGGAGCATTAGTACCGAGAAAAATGAAAATTGAAGATGAAAGCATTGTTGTAGGCATTCCTGGTAAAGTGATTGGCAAACTTTCCGATTCGCATCGTGAATATAGCTGGTGGGCAACTAAACTTTATCAAACACTGCCAAAACGATACAGAGAGAATTTTAAACAGATTGATTAAAAGCAGCTAGATAACAGCTATAAATGCAGCCCAACTATTATAAAAAGTTGGTTTCTATTTTCATCCCAAATACCTTAATTCAGAATTTTGATGATAGGATAGAGATGACCCAAGAAAATCAGATTAAATCGGTCCACGAACTTAAAAAAATAGCTACAGACTACTATCAGAATTTGGATGAAGCATCAAAAGATCCACATAAAAAAGTTGCTTGGTGTTCTAGTGTGGGCCCCGCAGAACTCCTTTTAGCGTTTGATTTCAATGTATATTATCCAGAGAATCATACCGCCATTTTAGGCGCCAGTCGTAGTGCAAATAAATACATTCCATTAGCAGTTGCTCAGGGTTATTCCCCAGAAATATGTTCTTATCTCACGAGTGATATAGGTGCTTATTTAAAAAATGAAACAGGATTACAGAGAGCCTATGGAATAGAAAAAGTTCCAAAGCCAGATGTACTCATTTTTAACACAAATCAATGTCGTGATGTCCAAGATTGGTTCAATTATTATGCAAGAGAGTTTCAGGTTCCAATTCTAGGAGTTAATTCCCCTACCTTCATTGACGAATTATCAAACACTCACTTTAAAACTGTGGAAGAACAGCTGAAAGATATAGCAGAAACTCTTGAAAAAATCACAGATCAGAGTTTTGAAAGAAAAAAGTTAGAAAATAAGCTACAACTTTCGCTTGAGTGTAGTAATAAATGGAATTCTGTCTTAGAAACAGCTTCGTCCATTCCCTCACCTTTAACGTTTTTTGATGGCTGTATTCATATGCTTCCTGCTGTAGTTTTACGAGGAACACAAATTGCAGTTGACTATTATAATATGCTAGAACAAGAACTCAAACTAAGAATCGAAAACGGAATTGCAGCAGTTGCTGAGGAATCATTTAGATGTTTTTGGGAAGGAATGCCCATCTGGGGAAAATTAAGAGCATTGTCGAATCAATTTTCAGAATTGAAAACATGTATTGTTGCATCAACTTATTGCAATAGTTGGATATTCAGTGATTTCAATCCACAAGAACCATTCAGAAGCATGGCAAAAGCATACACAGAATTGTTCATAAATCGATCTGAATCAAGCAAAGAAAAATATCTAAAGAAAATGGTTGATAAATTTAGCATAGATGGTATGATATACCATAATGCTAGGACTTGCCCAAATAATTCCAATACAAATTATGGTTTGCCAAAACGATTAGAAAACCTAACTGGAATCCCTTCTTTACAAATCGATGCTGATCTTAATGATTTAAATGTTTATAGTGAGGAACAAACTAAAACAAATATTGAAGCATTTATCGAACAACTTGCCGGAATTTAAGAAAATATTAAAGTAAAATTACCTAAATGGAGAGTATTTCTTGCCTAATAATTTCCTCTTTACTGGAATTGATATTGGTTCATCTTTTACTAAAGCTGTTACAATTAATGCAAATAAAAATATAATTGGATCGAGTACTATTCATTCAGGAATAAAATTACATGTTGCTGCTGAAAAAGCTTTGAAAGAATCGTTATCAGCAAAATCTGATGAAGATAATATCAAGAAAATGGTGATAACAGGGTATGGTCGTAAGAATACACATTTTGAAGATATTATTACTTCTAATATAACAGAGATTTCGTGTTCCGCAAAAGCTGCAAGATTTGTATATCCAGAGGAGGATGTTACGATTGTTGATATTGGCGGGCAAGATTCCAAAATAATAAAAATTCGAGACGGCAGACGTTCCAGTTTTAAAATGAATCGGAAGTGCGCTGCAGGAACAGGAACATTTCTCGAAGAACTTGCACTAAAATTACGGATTGAATCCACGGAGTTAAATAACCTAGGAAAATTATCTACAAACCCTGCAAAAATTAGTAGTTATTGTACAGTTTTTGCAGGAACTGAAATTCTTAGTCGTATTAGAGAAGGAGCAAAGGTTGAGGATATGGTTCGAGGAGCATACCATTCTATTGTCAAGCGAGTTCTTGAAATCGATACTTTTGATAATAGGGTTGTATTGACGGGTGGGGTAATTGCCCACAATTCTGTTATTGTAAACATATTTGAAGAACTTTTAGAACAGCCAATCTCTGTTCCCCCTACTCCTCAGTCATTTGTTGCTTTGGGAGCAGCACTATATGCTCTTGAAGGTCAAGATAAATAGAATTCCAGCAAATCTAGTAACATCAAGGTATTATTCGCATCCTAGAGACATAGAATATCCTATGAAAATAATTAATAAATAGATACATTATCGAAATAATAATGTTTTACAAATTATTCTGTTCAATTTCTGATATCAAAAGTGATTGTTATGAGTAAAGAGGATTATAAGGTTGCAATTGTGGGCGTAGGGCCTTCTGGCGGCATTTTAGGAGCATTTTTATCTCAAAAAGGGATAGAAGTTACTTTAGTAGATATTTGGATAGATCACATTGAGGCAATTCAAAGATCTGGATTGAAAATAGCTGGTGTTTCAGATTTAACTATTTCTTTTGATGCGGATCATCTAAAAACGTCCGTTAAAGACCTTAGAGGAACAGATGTTGACATTGTATTTATCGCTACTAAAACTCCATACTTGAAAAGAGTTGTTGATGATTTAAAGGAAGTCCTTCCAAATGATTCTCTAATCGTTAGCCATCAAAATGGGTTACACACAGAAAATGTCATATTAGACGTATTTGGAGAAGAGAGGACATTTCGTGATGTCATAAATTACGCTGGAAATATCGTTGAAGCAGGAAAGATAGATATGACCTTTTTTAATCCACCGAATTTTGTTGGTGCAATATCACCTAGTATGAATGATACAGCTAATGCTATAGCTGAATTGATGAATTCACCTGAATTTGGTACCATATCTGTTGAAGATATTCAACCTGCTGTTTGGAAAAAAGTAATTTTAAATTCTGCTTTAGCCCCAGTATGTGCTATAGCAGGTCAAACAATGAAAGAAGCAATGGACTTTACAGACACGAATAAACTCGCAAGTGAATTAATACGTGAAGGTATTGCAGTTACAGAAGCTATTGGGATTTCATTTGGATCAGATTTTCATGACATTTGTATGGGATATTTATCCAAAGGTGGACATCATAAACCTTCAATGTTAATTGATATAGAGAATCGAAATCCTACGGAAATTGATTTTCTAAATGGTAAGATTGTCGAACTTGGAAAGAAAAATAATGTTCCTGTCCCATTTAATGAGGCGACTACCACTTATGTCCATGCTATAGAAACTAAATTTTGAAATTAAAATGAGTACTTCATCGATTTTTGCTGTTCTATAGAAACTAGTATATCTGATTAGAGGAGTTTTTCTCTTTAGTTCTAAACTCTCTTAGTCTTCGCGTGTAGATTACACGATAATTACTACATTCCACCTTAAAACATTCATTACAACCCTCCATCTCACTGAGAATCACAGGTTCAACTCTTACTTCTTGATCCAATGATTCATATAATTCTACGTACTCGTTCACTCGATATTCTTCAATAGTAAATTTCTTTATCCATCCCTCTTTTTCCAATTGATTTCTCTTAGGAATTTTATTCGCTGGCAAGCTTAATCAATTCTTCTCATATGTATTCTTAACTCAAAATAGGTCGTCGTCCAACTCTTCATTACCTTCAGGCATTCTTCCGAACTCTTGCATAAACTGTTGAAGGATTTCGCTCTCTCTCTTGGTATACATCGGATCTTCCTCAAATCCAAAATAACAAGCATTAGGCATACTGGAAACCTTCTCCTCTAGTACCTGCCGTAGATTAGGAGTACCTTGTATAAAAATCACATGTTTATTCTCATCAAGAAGTTGGAATGCTCCTCCACTTTCTGGAACATTCTGTACATTCTCGGTAGACAATTCTAACCATTTTTCTGGAGGTAAAATTACTGGAGAAATTTGTAACCTCAAATCACAGCGAAGGCAGCGTTTCGCTTCTTCGACTGCCATTTCTTCCATGTAACCGAGTTCTATTTCATTAAATCCTTTTGATCGTTCCGATATGGGTATGGCGGGTATCTCAACACGTTGTTTATCATAAAAGCCTTCCTCACGACCTAACCAAGCGTTGGGAGTTTCTATCTCCGCCAACACTTCATCAATATTTCCAGTGCCTCCTAAATACTTATCAATTGTCTGTGCGGCTTTTCGACCCATTTCCAGTGCTTCAACGACAGAAATAGGTCCTTCTGTAACTTCTCCTCCTGCAAAAACTCCAGGTATAGTTGTTTCTAGGCTATCTTCATTGATCTTGATGAATCTCCCATGGGAAATTTCATCTTGAGTTTCTTTATTTAAAACTGATAAATCGGCATCTTGACCGATGGCCATTATGACCATTTCAGTTTCAATAGTCTGTGTTATTGTTTCATCGAAGATCGGGGAAAAAGTTCCTTTGGTGTCAAAAACACTAGTACACTTAATTAATTCAATTCCTGTTATTTTTCCATCTTTTGAAAGGATTTGTTTTGGCCCCCATGAACAATTGAGTTTAATACCTTCCTCTACTACTTCTTTAATTTCCCATTCGTGAGCTGGTATCTCCTCTCTAGATTCTAAACAAATTATTATGATTTCATTTGCACCTAGCCGAAGAGCAGTTAATGCTACATCCATTGCAACATTTCCCCCACCTATTACAATAACCCGTTTTTCAACATTTACTTCATAATTTAAATTAACCTTTTTCAGGAAATCTAATCCCCAGAGAACATTTTCATGTTCTATTCCATCAATTCTTAGCTTTTTTGCTTGTTGAGCTCCAATTGCTAAAAAGATTACCTCATATCCTTGAGTATTCAGGTCTTTAAGTGTTAAATTCTCTCCAATCATTTCTTCAGTTTTAATTTTGACTCCCATGTTTATGATATACTCAAGATCTTTTTTCAGGATCTCTCTTGGTAATCGGTACTCTGGTATCCCGAAGTTCATCATACCTCCTGCTCTTGATTCTGCTTCAAATACTGTCATTGAATGGCCAGCTTTCGCTAAATAATAAGCAGCAGTGAGTCCAGCTGGTCCAGATCCTACTATTGCGATTTTTTTACCCGTAGCAGGAGCAACTTTCACCTTTGATTTCCAAGTTCCTGTATCATGTTCCATTGCAAAACGCTTGAGTGCACATATTGCAATTGGTTCGTTAATTTCGTTTCTACAACATTTCTCTTCACAGGTATGAAAACAAATTCTTCCAAGAACTAAGGGAAATGGAGTTTTCTCTCGAATGACTGCGACGGCCTCATCAAACTTTCTTTCAGCAATATAACGGATATAACGTGGAACATCAGCTTCTAAAGGACATGTGTCACGACAGGGTACAAGGGCTCTTTCACGTTCACTCCAAAGTATATCCTTATCCGATAAGGCTCCTGTAGGACATACTTCTACACAAGCTCCACAGAATTTACACCCTGATTCTTTCAATGTCGGTGCAATACTCCCTACAATCGTTTCACCATTTGAAAATACAAAACCAAGTGATTCCACTCCCCTGATGTCTCTACATATTCTTACACATCGCGTACAACCAATACATAGTTCGTAATTTCTTATGAACAAAGGTTCATCGTCGAGAACCTGAGTTTCTTTAGGAATGTAACGAGGTGTATCTTCTCTGATTCCAATGTATTCTGCAAGTTTTTGCAATTCACATCTACCAAATTCTGGACAGCAACGTTCTTCTACTGGGACATTTGTTGAACATGGTTCCCTGCTACACCCAGCTTGCTGAGCGCAAGTTAGACATGCATGGTGATGTTTTGATAAGATATTCATCATTTTTTCCCGACGAAAATCTTGGATCTCAGATGTATCAGTCCAGATTGTCATATTTTCCTCGACTTCTTTATTACACGCTGTTAAAAGTTCTTCTTCTCCCTCAATCTTTACAACACAAAGCTGACAACCTTCATGTTCTTTCGATGATGATGAATTGTCATTTTTATATTGTACATCTCCACGATAAACAAATTCCACTGGCTTCAGGCTTTGGGAGGGGGGTAAATCTGGATGTGTACAAAGTTTCGGTATATAGATTCCAGAATTTTGAGCTGCTTCCAGAATGGATGTTCCTTTTGCAGCAGAAATCTCTGTACTATTTATAGTGAGAGATACTTTTTCCATTTTTGAAGCCCCATAACTTTCTTTTTCATTCCATTGACAAATAGACACAATTGGATTAAGATTACTGAAAATTCACCATGAATGTGTAATAGCACTAGGTTCACAAATTTGGACACAAGGAAGTTCTATGGGGCCCATAGTAGGTTTACAAGGAGCACAGGAATATTTAATTTTCTTACGATGCTCATCAGAAACCCTTGCAACGAGATCCTCCGCTAAAGGATCCATCTCATTTTCAACTACTTCTAAGACATTTTCAGGGCAGGCTTCGACACATTTAGCACATCCATTGCAGAGTTCGGTTTCGATAGTAATATAATATTCTCCCGAACCGTCTTTATAGCCATAATTTGCCTTCATTTTTTACTCACTTTACTTTACAAATTGTATGCAGTTTTTTAAGCCTTTTTTTTAGCTTTTTCAACCAGAGCTTTCCCAAACAAAGCACCACCTATTGCACCAGCAAGCTGTGGATCAATACTTGGTTCGGGAGCAGTTATCTTTAATTCTTCTTCAATTCGAGAAACGACACCAATATTCTTCGCAATTCCTCCAGTTATAGCGAAATCATTTTCTACTCCAAGTCGTTCTAAAAGGGTCACTACTCGATGAGCCATCGCTCCGCAATAAGCAGCTAAGACCGTTTCTTTAGTCCAACCTTTTCGTAACAAAGCAACTGCTTCAGATTTAGCAAAAACAACACAAGTACTACTTACTGGTTCTGGTTCTTCATCAACTAAAGACATTTGTCCTACATCATTAATATGGATCTGAAGAAGATCTGCAAACACTTCCATACCTCTTCCTGTTCCTGCTGCGCATTTATCATTCATTAGAAATGCAGTCACTTTACCTCGATTGTCACAACGTATTGCTTTACAATCTTGGCCTCCCATGTCTAATACTGTACGAATTGAAGGACCATACATAAAATTAGCCCCACGAGCATGGCAGGCAATTTCTGTGAGGGCTCTTTTTGCGAAAGGTACATTTACACGGCCATAACCTGTACCGACAGCATATTCAATTTTATCCAATGGAAGACCAGTCCCATCTAGTGCCCAATTCATTGAATTATTTGCACTATCTGGACTATCACTTCCAGTTCTCATATTCGCATAACAGAATATTTCGCCATCAACCATCACAACCGATTGTGTACTAACTGAACCTACATCTACTCCTGCGGAAATTATATCTCCGTTTTTCCAATCAAGATCTGGATTGGTCCAACGCGATTCAGTCCATCTCCAATACTCTTTACTTTCCGAATTAGCCATGTTTTTATCCTCCATTCAATTTATCTTGAGCTAAAAGAGCAGCTCCATAAGCTGGAATAAATTCTGGCATTACGGGATCTCTGGGCACCAGAAGATCATATCCAAGGTTACGTGTCATTGAATTGACAAAACCAATATTGTTAGCAACCCCCCCGCTCAGAGCCACTTCTTTCTCAATACCGACTCTACGAGCCATGCTAGTAATTCGATCGGCAATAGCGTCATGTACTGCTCGAATAATATCTTCTTTCGGTGTTTTTTGGTGGATTAATGAGACTACTTCTGATTCTGCGAAAATAGTACATTGAGCGTTCATAGGAACTGCTTTTGTGGATTTCAAGGACATTTCTCCCATTTTTTCCAGTTCTACTTCCAAAGCTCTTGCCATGGCTTCTGTGAAAGCACCTGCACCTGCAGCGCATTTTTCATTTATCCCAAAATCTACAACTTTTCCATCATCATTTAAGCGAATAGCTCGTCCTTCTTCAGCTCCTACATCTATCACGGTACGTACGGAAGGAAAAACTGTGAATATTCCACGTGCATTTGCGCTAATTTCAGTGACTGTATCATTTGCAAAAGTAATGGCGTCCATTCCAGCTCCTGTTGCTGTGATGTGTTTAATTTCATCTCGAGCTATTCCAACACTTTTTAATGCGTTGTTTACTGCTTCATCTGCAGAAGCTTTTTGATCAAATCCACTTAAGGCCGAGGCAGTTGTCAGAATTTCACCTTCTCTCAATATCACAACTTTTGTATTTTTTGCTCCTAAATCAATTCCAATTACTGTCATAAGAATTCTCCACATTTAATCCACTAATTTCTTTATTCCGAGGCTTTCCATGAATGCATCTATCCGAGTCATTGTCCTGGTAAGATCGAATTCTCTTTCATCACCCATATTTCCTTCAAATGGCATTACTGGAAATCCAGCCTTTTGAATCGCCAAACGATTTTCAGCAATTCCTAGACTTAGCCCTTCACAACCCCTATTAAAGTGTAATAGAGCTCCATTAAGCTTCCATTCGCGTGCAATCCGAATCATCATCTCAGATTTCAATTTGGGATGATAGAAATGTTGCCATTCAGGTTTACTTAAATTCCACTTTGCAAGAGCTCGTAGGGCTTCATCGCGATTTGATATCTCAATTTCAGGAATAGCTCTTGGACCCCATGTCCCATCTTCCCTATCTTCCCACAATCCAATGAGTGAGAAAGTATAAAGACTTCCTATTGATACACAACCATATTTCTCCATATACCGAAAAACTTTAAGGAATGCCCATGGAGGTTGGGTATCGGTCATAATACGACATTGTTCGTTTTCTACAGCAGCAATTCCTCTCTCTACTCGACTTTTAACTTCAGGATATAGCTCTTTCTCATAGAAATCGGCAGTCCATTGTGAAGATTTTCTTAATGTACCTAGAACGTATAAAGCATACATTGTTTTTTCATCTAACGGCGCAGGTATTGTTTTATTAAGCTCACAAATAGCTGCCCAGTAATGACAACTCCGAAATTCGTTGTGAACTGCTTTGATGAGGAGTTCATCATCGTAATCTCTACCAGTTTGTTTTTCGAGCCATTTTATTCCATCATGCATTTGTCCTACAACATAATTAATTCTACTTTCGGTTAGTTCTTCATAAGGGCCCACTGATACATCAATGCTATACATGGGAATCCCTCCTTCAAGATCACTAGCAACCTGATACCATTTAGCATGTGAGCAGCAAATGTGATCTTGCCACATAAAATCAGGCTTTGGAAATTCCTCTGAGAATTGTGGCCAGGCGTATTTGTTTAGAATAATCGATCCCCAATAATTTCGCATATATGAACATAGGTCTCTTGCATATCCTTTGGTTTCGATAGCTTCTTGACATTCTAAAGCTAAGTCTTTATTAAAGGCAATAGTTGCGCCATAAGGCTCCCCTGTTAAGCACCATACATCTTCACCCAATCCGGCAGGAATAGCATCGAAAGACCAAGCCCCTCCAGCCCAGCGTATTCCACCCTTATCATGGGCTTCTGCGAAGTCTCTATAATAATTCTCACGCAGAATCTTCGCTTTTCCCCAGCTTTTCAATTTCTCACTTGGGTATTTTGCTTTACTCATCATATTTCCTCCTAAAATAAATCCTCCTCTCGTAATATTTCAAGAAATGCCTCAACACGGGTTTTGAATTGACCAATTGGCACAGTAACATCAAACTCAAGGAATAAAGTTGAAATTCCCTTATCTTCTAGTTTTTCTTTTATTGCGGGTGTATCCAATTCGTGTGGATCACAAAATTTCTGTTGTATCAATATGGCCCCTTGAACTGAATATTCCTTACTCATTCGCATAATATGATCAAGTCTAGTGCGTTTAGGCCAATCTTTAGACGGGCATGGTACGCGTTTTACATATCGTTCTGCAATTGCAGTCATTAAATCTTCTGATGGATTCACTTCTTCTTGGAAATAACGAGTACCTGTGCAATGATCGTCAGTAACAAATGTTGCTCCTAGATCTTCCACCATTTCTATAAACTTTGTATCGTCATCTTCAGACCCTATGATTATTAGCCTTTCTCCAGGATCACCTATATCACGTGAAGGTAGCTTTTGAAGAAGCACCTCCAACTCACTGTTATGTTCTTCCTTATCTATCATTTGACTTGATACTACCATGTACATTGCTTCTAATCCTGTAAGGGGTGGGTTGGGTTTTTTTCTAAGCTCATACACTTGATTCATCAAGCGTCGATTTTTGTTCATTAGTTCACTACCATTTTTTAAGTCCTTCTCAGTGATAGGATGACCAATCCATTTTTCTAGAGATTTTTTGAATTGAATCAACTCATCCTTTAGGTAAGGAATAGCATGAGGACTCTGGACATGCATTGGATGAGGTAGGTAGTAACTATAATCTGTGGGAATATGGAGATCCCAGCTTGTATATGCCTGTCTGATGTGAAGACAGCTTTGAGCGATCATTATTCCATCTAGATAGTCAAAACGGCCTTTCAATCCTTGTGCAAGGCAATCGCGACAAAACGGACAGAACATCGCGAAAATATGTGGTTCTGTAACATCCTGTGGTTCATGACTTCCTAAAATACGGACTGGAAGTATGTTTGCGGCATAAAGAATTTCTTCGGGTACGTAGGTACAGAAATATCCTATCACCTTTCCCCCAGTGCGTTCTTTCCAAGCCTTTGCATACTCATGTCGATCTTCGTACCAATCCTTGAATTGGTTGAAAAAATTATTTTCTTCTTTTTGTACAAGTTGCATGATTCAAACACCTTTAGATCAAGAAATCAATCTGATACACATACTTTCTTTTTCTTCAGTTTGGTATTGTTTTAATTTCATAATTCCTTCATTAAAGTAATATAGTCGCTTTTGGTCATTCCAAGTGTATGAAAAAATTCAAGTAAATCGCTGGATGTCCACTCAACAGTTGTATGGACAACTTTTATCCCTCGTGATTTGAAATCTTCGAGAAGCTTTTCTCCAAGTTTTTTTCCTACTCCCTTAGCAGTGTGCTTCGGATCAACTCCAAGAATTTCGATCCATCCTCCGTTTTCGATACCAAATAACCAAGGATGGATTGTTCCAATCATAAATCCTATTACCTGCTCCTGAATTTCTGCAACAAGACCAATACTGTTGTTTTTAAGATAATGGTGTAGTTCAGATATCCACATTTCAGATCGGGATTTTCCAGAAATGACTTCATCAAGAGAGATAATTGAATTGATGTCAGATTCCTTCATTTTCCTAATACTAATTTTTTTCCGTATATTCAGAATGATCATCTCACAAAATTATGTGTTTCAGTCCTTCGTTTGTCTTGATACTCCTTTTCTTTTCGAAACTCGTATAATCTTGACGGTAGATCCAATCCAATTTTTTGGCAAATAGACGCGGCCTGTATTTCCACTTTGTTTAACCTCACGTTCTATCATTTCAAATCCAGTAACCTTTAATTCCGATGGAAGCTCTTCTACTAGCTCGATCACGTTATTCACCATTCTTACTAAATGCTTTGGCTGTTTTTTGGGAGTGTTTAGTATAAATGAACCCTCCAAAATCTCTCAGATATTCGCAAGTATTACTATATATATACCTTGTGGCTGCTCAGAGTTCACTATGTGATACCATATAATTACTTAATTCAGAATTCAAATAAAAGCATATAAAATAAAAAACATGAAGAACGAGAATAATACCTTTGAAGATTATTACTACGAGATTGAATATTATGATGAAAGGTAGTATTGAAATCTTATTTCATGCATCTTTCAGACAAATTACTAAAAAAAGGAAAATCATTGAAGAAATAAGTGAAGAATGTACTTTTGAAAGAATTTTAACACGTTTAGTGAAAAAGTACGGTAATGATTTTCATAACGTTATTAACTCTCAAACAGGTAAAATTTCTAACGATATTCTTGTGATGTTGAATGGAAAAGGAATTAGAGATACTGATGAGAAAATAAAAGATAAAGATGTTTTGATATTCAGTCTTCCTGTAGGTGGCGGTTAAACAGGTGTTGTTACAATGAATGAAGTCAGATGCTTAAATTGTATGAAAAGATTTCAAGTTAAATTTAATAGTGAAAAAGCTGAATGCCCCCAATGTAATACTCAATATAGAATTTCTTGGCCCAAGCCAGATCAACCAAAGATTCGTGGTTTAGCAAAATAAATCGTTCGAGGTTATTACTATGGTCTGGAATAGGAAAATCGCGTATATTAATCTAACAACGGGGAAGGTAAAAACAAAAGAAATTTCTAAATCCCTTCGGAAACAATTCTTGGGCGGGAGAGGACTAAATATGTACCACCTCTATCATAACCTCAAAGCTGGAATTGATCCCTTAGGTCCTGAAAATCTATTACTCATAGGAAGTGGTTTACTTACAGGAATTCCAGCTCTAGGTGCTGGAAGGTGTGACATTGCAGCAAAATCACCTTTAACGGGTGCAGTTGGGGATTCGAATATAGGGGGGTTTTTTGCTCCTGAGTTGAGATTCGCGGGTTTTGATCATTTAATGATTACTGGGAAAGCTGAAAAACCAAGTTATGTTTGGATAAATGATGGAGAAGTATCAATTCATGATGCAACCCATTTATGGGGGAAAGATACCTTTGAAACCCAAGACCAAATCCGATCCGATCACAATGATGAACAGATTAAGAGTTTAGTAATAGGCAAGGCAGGAGAGAATCTTGTTAGATATGCAAATGTAAGAACTGGGATGAAGAATGCTGCTGGACGAACAGGGATGGGATGCGTTATGGGATCAAAGAACTTGAAAGCAGTTGCTACCCGAGGAACTATGGACGTAGAATTTGCATATCCTGACAAATTGCTAGATTATTGTTCAGAGATGAATAATCAAATTACAAGCTCACGATGGGCACGTGCCCAATCAAAATGGGGAACACTCATAATCTATAGCAACACAAATACTACTGGATTAATTAGAACACGTAATTTTCAGCTTAATTTGCTCGAGGATGGCGAAAACTTAGAGCCTGAAGTAATGGATGAATATACAATTGGAATGTCTGGTTGTTATGGTTGCAGTGTTCACTGTCGTCACCGATATGTACTAAAAGAAGGCCCTTACGCTCCTATTTTTGGTGAAGGTCCAGAATACACTTCACTTGGGGCGTTTGGCACAATGGTTGATTGTAAAAAAATGGAAACCATTCTTATTGGCAATCATCTTGTAAATAAGTATGGTATTGATACACTAGAAGTTGGTGGGATAATAGCTTGGATTATGGAGCTTAATGAGAAGGGGTTACTTTCAGAAAAGATGACCGATGGCTTAAATCTTGAATGGGGGAATGAAGAGGTTGTTTTCGAGCTCATCAAAAGAATCAGTATGAGAGAAGGTGATTTAGGGAACATACTTGCTGATGGTTTTCTACCAGCAATAGCAAAAATAGGGAAGGAATCAGAGTATTATGCCATGCAAATTAAAGGCATGAGTAATTTACATTCCGACGAACGTCCTACACCAAGTTTAGCGTTGGGTATCGCGACTTCTACTCGAGGTGCGGATCACTTGAGAAGTCGTCCTGCCATAGATCTTTATGGACTCCCAGAAGAACTCTTGGAAGAGATTTATGGTGCACCAATGTCTTCAGATTATACATCATATAAAGGAAAAAGCCGTATGGTCTGGTGGCAGGAGCTCTTATATGCAGTTACAGATTCAATTGGCATATGCAAGTTTCAAACTGTTTTTTGCGCTGTAAATGCGCCTAAATTCGAAGAATTTTCTAAGCTTATTGAATATACTTCTGCTCTGAAAATTTCAAAGCCCGAACTTATGGAAATCGGCGAAAGAATAGTAACAACTGAGCGAATGTTTAATAATCGCGAAGGATTTTCCAGAAAAGACGATAAATTACCTGAGCGATTCTTTAAAGAACCAACACCTTTGGGACTTCCTATAATCAAAGGAAAGAAGATCGAAAAAGAAAAATTCAATTCTCTAATTGATGAATACTATTCTCTTCATAAATGGGATAATAATGGAGTTCCTAGTGAAGAAACTCTTCAGAGGCTTGGAATAGAAAATAAACAGTCATAAAACATCTGAAATGGAGAATCTTACAATGCAGAAATTTCTATTTATAAATCCTGAGAATTGTTCTGGGTGTCGAATTTGTGAAACCGTCTGTTCTCTTCACCACGAAAAAGTTTGTAATCCGACTTATGCACGAATTCAAGTGATTAAATGGGAGAGTTCAGGTTTATATATACCGATAGTTTGTCAGCAGTGTGAAGATCCAATTTGTGAGACCGTTTGTCCCATGGGAGCGGTATTTAAGGATGAAACTACTGGAGCTATTCTGATTGATTATGATCTATGTGTAGGCTGTAAACTTTGTGTAACACATTGTCCCTTTGGTGGAGTTATGATAAGTAAAAATGGGAAAATTACGAAATGTGACCTTTGTGATGGAGATCCGTTGTGTGTTAAGAATTGTGAACCGAAAGCGCTTCAGTTCATTGAAGGAACCGCTATAAATTTTCATAAGCGTAGAGTTGCAGCTCAAAGATTTTCCGAACTAATGCAAAAATTGTTGACAGCGACTTAAAGTTTGCCAGGAGTCGTTTTCAATACAGATCCGACAATTTCTGTAATATCATTAACTTTTAATGGTATTGATTTTCTTTTTGCGGTAATTCTAAAGTTCATTTGACAAAGAGGACATGCTGTTGTCAACATATCAATATTTAACGGTGTAATGTCATCATTCAATCTATTAGA
>NJBF01000050.1 GCA_003144275.1 Candidatus Heimdallarchaeota archaeon B3_Heim | reverse complement strand
TTCATGTCAAAGCTGAAACAAAAATTAAATGATTAACAGACAGTAACCTGTTTTTTAATAACGATACTTAAATTATCTTACAAAAGTGTTAACTTGTCTTACGAAGAAAAAAATTATTTTAATAATAAAATATTTTTAAAATGATTTTTATATATTTGTCAAATTAATTTAAATCTATTTTTTATGAATAATAAAACAATTAAAATAATTGTAGATTTCGTCAATAAATTATCAGAAAATCGTTAAATAAAACTACTCTTTTTTAAATAATCTTTAATCTGTTGAATTTCAGGCCCTGCTTTTGCTTCAAAATATTGCTTTCTTGATTCAGGATTTATTTTTGCTTATGTAAATAGTGATGATCCTCATCATGCTGCTGCTCTTCCTTTAATGGTAAGAATATTAAAAGGGGAATTTGGAAAGATCTTCATATCAGATTATATAATTACTGAAGTTTTAACCCTTTCACGTGTCCGAACGAAATCCTGTGAATGTGCTAAAGGTATAGATGAGCTTTTAAGGAAGAAGAAGGAAAAAAAAGACATCTTCTTTAAACTGTACATTGATCAAACAATTTTAAAGGAAACGACAGAAAAATTCCATAAATACTGCAATTCAGGTTTTAGCTATACTGATTGCTCAATATTAGTTCTAATGCAAATGTATTCAATTGATTTCTTAGCCTCATTCGACTCTCATTTCAAAGAATTGATTTCTATAGTACCATAAGGTAGTATATACTTTTTTTAACCTTACCAACGAATTATTCAGAAAAAAATTTGATATAGGAACAATTTATTCCTCGCAGAATAACGTTCACGGAGAATTTACTTCCTGGAGTAACCAACTTCCATAATGGAATAAGAATCTTTAAAACATCTTGAAACTCAATAGACAAGTAATGTTTCTCCCTTTTTGAGTTGTATTTTATGATTAATTTCCGTCCTGCAACACCTAATGATTCTGAATATCTCTACAACCTAAAGAAGAAGACATTAAGGGAATACATTGAGTTAATTTGGGGGTGGGATGAAGAAGTCCAGCGTAATTATCATAGGAAGAACTTTGAGCCAAAAAAATATCAAATCATTCAAGAAAATGGGGAAGACATTGGTTGTTTGTCTATAGAAGAGCAATCCAAGAAATTTTTTCTGAGTATCATTGAAATTACACCTGAATATCAAAACAAGGGGATAGGTAGTGAACTTATTCACGACCTTATTGATAAAGGATTGCAAGAGGAGAAAACAATTGAATTACAAGTTTTAAAGGTGAATAAAAGAGCCTTCAATCTGTATAAATCGCTAGGATTTACTTTGAAGGATGAGAATCAAACTCATTATCAGATGACTTATTCTACTCATTTGAGTAGACCCACAAAAGAAATTGATTAAGTAAATTCTAGATTAAATTTATTTAAGCGTCTATTTAGAGGATTTTTTTTCAACAGAATTAGGATATACGGAGGTTTATGTGTAATACCAACTAATAGTTGCCTTTCAAGAGTTGTCTGACAAATCTAGTCATAGTTATTTTAGCATATTCTTCATCCTTGTGAACTGGGTTTAAATAACCAGATACTTCAGCAAATAGTTCAATGTCTGTCTCAGTTATAGTTAGTACATATTCAGTTTTTTGGCCAATTTTGATTTCCTCATATTTCATACATTCACCAATCCTAGTGTTATCCTATAAAGGATGAATTTCTAGGAACGATATTATTCCTTTTTTAGGAGCCATCAATCCCAAGTCGTCCAAATTGCCAAAAAATACTTGAAGAAATAGCTATGAACACACAGAATAGATATCAACGCAAGACTTCATTGAAAAAATGGAAAAAAAACTATATCTGCTGTTAATAGGGAAGTTAAATACTTTACCTACTGGAAGGATTCTTCGTTTGAATACAGGCTGTAGATTAGGAAAATGACTAAGAATTTAAGCGATACCCTTTCAGAAGAAGAGAGAAAACAATCATTTTTCACGCAGAGGATAAATCGTAAATGGTTGAGAAGTCACCGAGTATTTGAGATTTTTCTGATTATTATCCTATTGGGATTTTTCACCTTTTTCTTGATCCTTTACTCTTTCAACTCTCGAATAGGAAATATATTATTATTCTCGCTTATTTTCATTATAACTTTCCTTTTAGTTGCTAGATTCCATCATTTACAGATTACGATTATTCTGATTGCTTGTTCCATTTCACTTCTTTTGGCTGCGTTTTTGCTGGAAAGTTTCCAGTGGAGTCATGTAGTTGACCATTACATGGAATGGGAGGTACTTGCAGTTGTTTTTGGAATGTCAATCTTGGTAGAGGCAACCGCAGAAACAGGACTCTTTGATTGGTTAATAATACGAATGATGCAGGTTTCGAAAGGGGAAGTTTTTCCCCTTTTTGTTATGACTTTTTTACTCACTCTCACATTGTCTACTGTACTGGCTAATGTAACTGCCATGATTCTCATCAGTTCTATGATTTTTACGGCCTGTCAAGCCCTTGATTATGATCCAACCCCCTTTTTGCTTGCAGCTGTCCTTGCCACAGACCTTGCTGGCATGGCAACATTAATTTCTTCGTTGCCTGCAATCCTAGTAGGTACAACGGCGGGAATAGGTTTTATTGATTTTCTTTTCGTTTCTTTACCTTTTGTTATTATATCGATTCCGATCTGTATTATTTATTTACGTAAATTCTTTCCACCAGAGAAAATTCCCCTTAGGGAAAAATCTAATGGTATTGACACAGAAATAATTTTATCATTAGACCCATGGGGGGTAATAGAGAGTAAGAAGCAATTTTATTTAGCTGCTCTGTCAATGGGTGTAACGATCATCGGATTTGCCCTTGCTCAGTTATTAACAATACCTATAGGAGTCGTAGCAATTATTGGTGGAATATTAGCAATGGTGTTAACAGGAACCGATGAAAATACTTTGCTATCACGACTGAATTGGGGACCATTACTCTTTTTTGGCGGACTTTTCATTCTTGTCGGAATTTTAGAGGAGACAAACATCTTAATTGACCTTGCCACATGGCTTAAAGCAATTAGTGGAGAGGATTTACTCCTCTCAGGAATTTTGATCCTTTTTATTACTGCAATTTTTAGTGGTGTTCTAGATAATATTCCTGTCACGGCAGCACTTCTTCCTGTTGTTAAGGACATGAATTTAATTCATATTGAATCCCATCCACTTTACTTGTGGTTCATTCTAATCTTTTCTGGGGCGCTGGGAGGTGGATGGACACCTTTTGGGTCAGCTGCGGGAATCTTGGCAGTATCTTCACTCGCTAAGAGAGGACGGCCATTAAATTTCAAGTTTTTCATTATTTGTTTCATCCCTATCTCAGTTATCTTACTAATAATGGGTGGAATTTACCTTTCATTCCTTGCATTCTTTCTAGGGGTCATTTAATTATTAATAAAAACTAGATAAAGAAAATCAAATTATGCTTTTCTCATGAATACTACCGGCCCCTTCTTCCAATTACTCCAGTATATGCGCCCACATCGTACAACGGTAATTTTAGCTACAATTTTTTCAATTCTTAACAAATTATTTGATTTAGCTCCGCCTTTTTTGATATCAGCAGCAGTTGATATTGCGGTAAGAAGAGAAAATTCTATCTTCGCTCTTTTTGGTATAACTGAGCCTTCGGTTCAATTCATAGTCCTTGGATTGTTAACATTCATTATTTGGGGTTTTGAATCACTTTTCGAGTATATCTACAAGATTTATTGGAGGAATTTAGCTCAAACAGTTGAACATGAACTGAGGATGGATGCCTACAAACATCTCCAAGATCTTGAATTGGAATATTTTGAGGATCGTCAAACTGGTGGATTAATGTCTATTTTGAACGATGATATTAACCAATTAGAAAGATTTTTGGACATAAGTGCCAATGATTTGATTCAGGTAACTGTCACTGCGATAGCAATTTCCTTCGCGTTTTTCCTACTCTCCCCTCGAATTGCGTGGATGGCACTAGTGCCTATGCCGTTTATTCTTACCTTTGCTGTTCTTTTCCAAGCTCGCCTTGAACCCAAATACAGGCAGGTTCGAGAAAAAGTTGGAATATTGAACGGAATGCTCTCAAATAATTTAACAGGGATTGCTACAATTAAGAGTTACACTACCGAATCTTTTGAAGCCAATCGAATATCTAAATCCTCGAATGCATATCGTATGAGTAATGAAGATGCGATTAAGTTTAGTTCAGCGTTTTCTCCACTCATACGGATGATTATCGTCATAGGATTTACAGCTATGCTTATTTTCGGAGGTTTTCAGACTATTGATGGTACTCTGGAGGTAGCCGCATATAGTGCTATGATTTTCTTAACTCAACGTCTTTTATGGCCTTTGACTAGAATGGGTGAAACTTTTGACCAATATCAACGCGCCATGGCTTCTGTTACTAGAATCATGGGTCTTTTCGAAACAGAGAGTAAAATTCAATCTGGTTCTACTGATCTACCTTTAGACAGTATTCAAGGGAAATTATGCTTCGAGAATGTGAACTTTTCATACAAGGGCCGTGAGGTTGTTTTTTCAGATTTAAGTGTGAATATTAATCCTGGCCAAACTGTAGCATTTGTGGGAAGTACAGGATCAGGGAAAACTACAATAGTCAAGCTATTGCTCCGATTATATGATCCTACCAATGGAAAAATCACTCTTGATGATAATGATCTGAGAGATTTAAAGCTTCAGGATTTACGAAAAGGAATAGGTCTGGTTTCACAGGATACATATCTGATCGATGGTACTGTAAGAGAAAACATTATTTATGGAAGACAGGACGCTTCTATGGAAAGGATAGTAGAAGCAGCAAAGATTGCCGAAGTTCATGAGTTTATTACAAATCTTCCGTATGGATATGATACTCTTGTTGGTGAAAGAGGTCAAAAACTAAGTGGAGGGCAAAGACAAAGAATCTCTATTGCCCGTGCTATACTTAAGGATCCACCTATTCTAGTACTTGATGAAGCAACTTCCTCAGTCGATAATGAGACGGAAGCCGCTATTCAAAGATCATTAGAGAAGATTATTCTTGATAGAACAACTATCTTGATTGCACATCGACTCAGTACCGTCCGAAATGCCGATCGAATTTATGTTATTGAACATGGGCAGATCATCGAAGAGGGGACCCATGAGGAACTGGTTAAATCAAATAAACTATACACAACTCTCTGGAACGTACAGACAGGAAAAGCAATCTTACAACGATAATTGGATCAATTTTCTAATAATTCTTCTGAATCCTCGGCTATTTTAGGGAGAACAAAATTAAAGATAGCTCCTTGTGGGTCATTATCCCTGACCCAAATTTTCCCAGCCAAACTCTCAATTACAGTCTTTGCAATAGTCAGTCCCAAACCTGTCCCTTTTTCAGTTCCGAAAGACACAAAGGGTTTGAAAATTTCTTCTTGTAGACCCTTATTTATTCCTGGACCGTTGTCAGCGATACTGACCTGCCATTGAGCTGATTCTTGTAGATCCTTGATCTGTACATTTATTATGGCATTCGGAGGAGAAAATTTAATGGCATTTTGGAGTAAATTTAAGGTTACAGACTTTAAGACAACAGCATCTCCCCATACATATGCAGGCTGCGAACTAGGACCGAAGTCAATAGTTACTTTTTTGAAAGCACATTCAGGGCCCATTACTTCAATTGCATCTACAACTACTTGATTTAGATTCAGCTGCTGACGTTGCCCAGCTAGTAATTTATCGATTTTCAAGTAATTAGTGACTTCATTAATGGTATCCAATATCGCAGAGCTCTTTACCTCAATAGCTTCAAGACTTTCTTTAGTATCCTCAAGCGAATCTGAAGAGACAGCTAGTTCCGAATATCCTTTCAACACGTTCAAGTGATTTCGCAAATCATGGGATAATAATTGTAAAATTACTTCTTGCATTTGAGTCTTTTGTTGTATCACTACATCAGCTTCTCGTTGAGCAGAGATGTCTCGTATGAAGACGATAGCGCCAACAATTCTATTTGCTTGATAAAGAGGAGTTGCAGTAATATTATAATAGTCTCTTCCAACCTGTTTCCCTGAAAATAAAATTTCGGTATCCTGAGTATATAAACCAGTTTTTCCTTCAATGAGAGTCGATAAACCCTGATATAAATGGTTGGAGTTTGAGATATGAACATTACGTTTCGTCTGTTCAAAGATAATTGATTTGAAATTCTTATTCCGAATATCACTCTCAGGTCTATTAGCAAAGATAATTTGATGAGCTGAACGATTATAATCAATGATATTTAAATGAGAATCCAAAACTATCAACATATCATGGATATCTCTGAATACATGATTTCGGGCAATTGGTACAAGATCTAGAAACCCTACCTCGAATATAGCATAAGTAAAAAGAACAAATGCAATCATGAAAGCTACTGGTGTTAAATCTAGGAAGTCAAGTGGGGGTATAATTTTTGTTACTCGGATTATATTTCCTAGAATTGGAAAGGTAGCTCCGAAGGTAAAAATGATAATTTGAGTCCTAATAATCGTTTCATTGGGCGGAGTTTCTTGAAATTTACGAAAAAGGAGAAAAAATGCTCCAAAAACTAAAAGGTAAGAATAAATCATATTACTATAAAATGCAGCTCCATAGACTAATTCCATCCGGATGAATGGTTCGCCGGTGTTAAGTGTGATAGACTCATAAAATAAATGCGTGAAATCATCGGTTAATACTAAGAAATAGTGAATAATGGAAGGGAAAAATAAGAGAAGAAGCAATGGTCGTTCAATAAATCCATACTCTCTAGTAAAATAGAGGATGAGAAAAAAGAAAAAGACTGGTAAGGTCACAATGCCTATATATTGGACCAGATTAAAGAATTTCATTAATTCTAATTCAACACTGGAAATTTCCAGAAAGTACCCAAAAGACCAGAAAAACGCTGAAAGTACTAAGAGTAAAAAATATGTCCTTAATCTAGTCTTTGGACGGGACAGGATGGGGTAAGCGAAAAGAAAGATAGCTAGAACGGATGTTGCAGCCATCATTAATCCATAGACTGAGAACTCGAACCACATCTCAGTCACTCTATGTAGCTATCACATAAAAGAATTATCTTATGCAATAAAACCATAATATCTTTAATTAGACATTAGCTAAGGTAAATTGGCCAAAACACTTTGTCCTTAAATATACTTCATTTATTATGATTTTGGATGGCTTTTAATACCCGATCTGGTGTATAGGGAGGCTCAGTTATACGAACACCTGTTGCATCGAAGATAGCGTTACTTAAAACTGGCATTGGGCCGGAAATATTCACTTCGGCAATGGATTTAGCTCCCCAAGGACCACTGGGTTCAAATGTGGGTACTATAATTGTTTCTATCTCTGGAAGATCAATAGTCGTCATGATTTTATAATTACCGAATGATGGGTTCATCATTTTCCCCTTATCATTGAAGATGTACTGTTCTGACAAAGCATAGCATAAGCCGTTAACTAAGGCCCCTTCAACTTGTCCTACAACTAATTTAGGATTGATAGGAGTTCCACAATCGACCGCAGCGACATATTTTAGTACTGTCACTCGACCTGTTTCGATGTCTACATCTATTTCTGCATAATGGGCAGTGAACGGTGGAGGAGATTTTTTAGATAGCTCTGAAGCCACTGCTCCTATCTGAGTTTGGTAGTCTGAATAATACGACTTAGTACCAATTTCTGCAAATGTCATCTGTTTGCCTGACTTCTGATGGATAACAGCTTTCGCTTCAATTTTTAGTTCATCTTTTGGGACGTTCAAGACCATCGCAGTATAATCAAATAATTGGTCCTTGACTTTGATAGCTAAATTAACACATGCTTGGCCAGTAAGATAAGTTGTTGAACTGGCATATGCACCTTTATCGAATGGTGTTGTATCTGTGTCCGAACTAAGAACAATAACATCCGAGGCATCTAAGCTTAATCCTTCAGCAAATATCTGAGCAAGAATTGTATCTGATCCAGTCCCAATATCAGTTGCTCCAACAAGTAAATTAAATGTGCCGTCCTCATTCATTTTGCAATAGCCTGCAGCCATATCAATATCAGGAATGGAAGAACCTTGCATAATACATACGAGTCCAAAACCGCGTTTAACTGTATCTGTGCTGTTTTTCTCTTTAATTTTTTCCCGGTTCCACCAATCGATTGCTTCTGCTCCTTGGTTGATACATTCTGTCAAACCAACCGAATCAACAGTCTGCGCTACACCTTCTATTCCTTCACCTAGTGCTTTAAAGATAGGAGATGATTCACCAGCTTTTATATGATTCATCAATCGAAAATTAGCAGGATCCATCCCAATTTCAGTAGCTAAATCATCCATGACGATTTCCATCGCTAGTGATGCTTGTGTACCACCATATCCTCTGTAAGCTCCTCCAACAGGAAGATTAGTATACACAGTATCCCCCACAAATCGTATATTCTGACAATGATAGAGAGGTAAGGTTTTACTACCAGTATTACTTAGTACCGTTAGAGCATGAGATCCAAATGCTCCAGTGTTACTTGTGACTTTCATATCCATAGCAGTAATTGTTCCATCTTTCTTTACCCCTGCTTTGAACCAAGTTGTCATGGGATGACGAGTACGTGCTGAAATGAATTCCTCCTTACGTGTAAATTCAAATTTCACTGGCCGCTTTAATAACCAAGCAAAAGACGCAACAATCGGTTCTGTTAAGATTTCTTGTTTTGTACCAAATCCTCCTCCGATTCTAGGTTTAATTACTCGTATCTGAGATAATGGAATTTCCAATATTTGAGCTAAAATCCTACGTGCATGAAATGGAACTTGAGTAGCAGTTCGGACTACCAATCGATCATAATTATCGATATACGCGATACTAATATGGGGTTCTAGCGGACAATGCTGTCCATAATGGTTCCTGACTGTTTTCTCAATAATAAAGTCCGCTTCCGTAAACCCTTTTTCGAGATCACCTACTTCAGCGTCGATATGAGAGGCATGATTCTTCTTGGGATCATAAAAAACTGGTATAATATACTTTGAATCCCCTTCATCGTGAATGACGATATCGTTCCCCAGAGCCTGATCATGATCAAAAATGGGTTCAAGAATTTCATATTTAACCTGAATTAGCTTTAAAGCTGCTTCGGCATTTTTTAGTGTCTCTGCAGCAACGGCAGCTACTCGATCGCCGACATACTTGACTTTCTTATTAAATAATCTTGTGTCATATGGACTGGGTTCGGGAAATCCTTGTCCAGCACTTGTATGAAGCACTTGGGAGCTATTTTTATATGTCAGAACTCCTAATACTCCTGGTAGCTTCTCTGCTTCGCTTGTATCGAGATCTTGGATTATTGCATGAGCGTGGGGACTATAGAGCATTTTTACATGAACGAGATTTTGGAAGTCCTTATCGTCAGTATACATAGGTTTACCCATAGCAAGACTCAGGGCATCTTTCTTGGGAACACTTTTGGTAACCACTCGACCTTCGTAAATTTTCTCTGTCATTATTTTTCACCTCGCATAACAGGAGCAGCAGCTAATACGGCTTTAATTTGGCCTGAATAGCCTGTACAACGACATAAATTTCCATCTAAAGCCATTTTCACTTCATCTTTAGTAGGGTTAGGATTATTATCAAGTAAATTTTTCGCAGATAAAATCATTCCAGGAATGCAAAACCCACACTGCACTACTCCTTCATCAACAAACGCTTGCTGAATTGGATGGGGATTATCACGTGTTCCAATGCCCTCAATCGTAATAATTGAACAATTTTTCGCTTGAGCAGCAAGCAGTATACAAGACTTGACTGCTTTATCATTCAGAAGTATCGTACAAGTTCCACACGTTCCCTCTTTACATCCTCTCTTTACTCCTTTATACCCTTCACGTCTAAGAACATCTAGTAATAGTTCATCAGGCTCTATAGGTATCTCTTTACTCGTACCGTTGATAATAACATGTAAGATTTGGCTCATTGTGTCTCCTCCTGCAATTTTTGTAACATTCGTTTGAATATTACGCCTAAGAGTTGACTTCGATATTCTTTACTTACTCGATAATCTTGTACAATATCAACAGAGGACTTTAAAAGTGATTTAAGCTTTTCCAAATCTAATTGTGACACTAGTTGTCCTATAAGCGCTTTCTCTACAGGTGTTATCCGTGTCACTTTCGTAATTCGGGAAACTGCCAGTCTGGCATCAGTTATTTGCCCTTCTTTCACTTCAGCAGCAAAAGCCATAGTCAACCATGTATAATCTACCGTTGTCAATGCAAATTTCTCATATGCATGAAACCAGGAATTCTTTTGTGGAAATTTAACATTTAAGATAATATCTCCATCCCTTATACCACCGTTGGTAATATGCTCAACAGCTTCAACTGAGTACGTTTTTTCTAGCGGGTTTATAATCTCAATCTCTGCATCTAAAGTGAGTAACATTACAGGTAGCCCAGCCCATGTATACAAACGAGCAATATTCCCTCCAAGTGTTATTGCATTCCTCAAGGGGGTATCGCCTATTAATCGACATGCTTTCTTTAATACACCCTTCCCCACTTTCTTAACAATAGGTGAATTGTACATGTCTGTTATTGTTGTTGTAGCACCAACTTCGATATTCTCATCCCCATCTTTTATTTCATTCAATCCCAGCCGAGTAATATCAATAAGTCGAATCGTATTATTTCTATTCCCTGAGGCAAGATGGGTTCCACCCGCGATATAAGTGCTGTGTTTTTGCTCTGAAAATAGAGATAAAGCCTGTGAGACGTTTGAGGGGTACTTATATTCTGTTACATTTTTCATTATTCTTTAACCTCCGCCAATGGGGAGTGAGATCCAGATATGATCTTTATCTTGGAGTATATAATCATGAGAGGTTCGTTTTCCATTTGCGATTGGAATAAGAAATTCTAATTCAGTTTCTAAGAATCCATTTTCTAGTAAGATTGTCTTAATTGAAGTTTTCCCAGAGAACTCGATAATTTTTTTGCGTTTCTTGCTAGGAAAGGGATTACGGACTGACCCAACTAGCTCTAGTATAGCAGAATTCATATTCGATCGTACCGTGAACTAAACTGAAAGAATAAATAAAAATTATAAAGAGTTTTTCCCAATGGGGTTCGGTGTCTCAGAAAATTTTTTCAAATCTTTGATAGTATCTAAGTCGTTCAGTATTCCAGACTCTTGCATGGGCAGATAAACGATTTCTTTTCGGTGTTTAGTAGTAATCTCTTTTAATCCTCTGTGTTTCTCGGAAATCAATAATATTTCAGGAAATAGAGTTGATTTGAGTAGGATAGGATGTCCTTTTCGCTGATTAAAGGTAGGAATTATAATATCATGAGAGTCATGCAAACAAAAAGATATCATTGCATTTATGACTGATGTAGGAATAAGAGGAATGTCCGCAGGTGTAATCAATACGGCATCAGCGTTAATAACGGCTTTTAATCCTGTAATAATAGAAGAAGACATTCCTCCTGATTGATAATTATCATTAAATACTGTGCTGACAGGAGTTTGATGTCTGGATGAGAGTATGTTGATCTTTTCAATAATATTGAGTGAGTCATGTCCTGTAACAATCACAATTTTGTTAATTTCTGATTGAAGAAATGCAAGTAAGACAGATTCTAGTATGCTCATTCCGGGAACAAACTCATATAAGAGCTTATTTTGCGTAGGAAATCTCCTTGATTCACCTGCAGCAAGAATTATTCCAGCTATCATCAATTCTATCCTGAACTTACAAATTGATAAAGATTTCTGGTTATCTATACAATTTCTATTAAAACCAATCCCTATTCCCCCCTCTTGATTCGTATCTAGCTTTAAATTGTGTAATCTATCATGGCAACCACAACGGACGATTCTACTGTCGAAATTTTACAAATGATTTCTTCTTCGCTACAGTTAACGCAGAAACAGGTTTCTTCAACTCTTGAGTTACTCAATGATGGGAATACTGTCCCTTTTATTGCTCGCTACCGAAAAGAAAAAACCCAATCCTTAGATGAAACTCAGATTAGAGCGATTGAAGAAAACTATCAAGAATTAACCCAGCTTCATCGTGAAAGGAAACGAATTCACAAAGTGATAGAAGCACAAGGACAAATGACCGAAGAATTAGCTTCTAGTATTGCAAATGCCACTAGTTTAGCTGAGTTAAAGGAAATTTATCTCCCATACAAGCGAAAAAAGAAAACTAAAGGTATGGTTGCCCGTGAAAAAGGATTGGAACCTTTGGCCAATATTTTATTTGGTAAAGATGACTATCCTGAGGGAAAATCGTTACTTGAAATTGCAGATGGGTATGTTGACTCTGAACTTGGTGTTGGAACTCCTGAAGAAGCTTTAGAGGGTGCTAGACATATTATTGCTGAAGATTTATCAATTTCTAAAGGAGTGCGAGACTTAGTACGCCATAGCTACTTCAGCAAAGCTCTTTTTACAACAAAAAAGTCATTATTATACGAAATGGATGAGGAAGAACAAGAAAATTCTCAAAAAGTTATCCAAGGGAAAAAGTATGAACAATACTTTGCGTTTGAAGAACCCGCATTAAGTGTTCCCCCTCATCGTTTGCTTGCAATGCTACGGGGAGATCGAGAAGGTATTTTATCATTCAAGGTAGCATTTCCTGATGAAAATATTATTGAAAAAATTACAAAAGACATTTCCTCCTCTATAAACATCAATACGGAGATAAGTGAACAACTTGATGTTGCTATACGTGATAGTTGGAAACGCTTACTTGGCCCAAGTTTACAAAGGGAATTAAAACGAATACAATTTGAAAAGGCTCAACAGCATTCAATACAAGTATTTGGGGAGAACCTTAAACACTTATTACTCAGTCCTCCCATCCAATCACGCATTTTAGGAATTGATCCAGCATTTAGAACTGGATGCAAATATGCTGCAATTGACGAGATGGGAAACGTATTAGCAAATGGCACAGTTTATCCAACAAAACCCCATGAGCAATTTGAGAAGTCAGCTCAGGTGTTGAAAGGAATAATTGAGAAACACAAGATCTCAATTATAGCAATTGGAAATGGCACAGCTTCCCGTGAAACAGAAGAATTCGTTAGTAAATATATAGCTAAAGCAACTGATTTGAAATACGTGATTGTTAATGAAGCAGGAGCTTCAGTATACAGTGCAAGTGACATAGCTCGTGAAGAATTTCCAGATGTAGATGTTAGTATAAGAGGCGCTGTTTCTATTGCAAGAAGATTACAGGATCCTCTAGCTGAGCTGGTAAAAATTGATCCACGTTCCATTGGGGTTGGACAATATCAACATGATCTTTTTGGTCTTTCTAAGGCATTAAAGGATGTAGTGGTTGATACTGTAAACTTAGTTGGTGCTGATGTTAATACAGCTTCTGAAGTATTACTGAAATATGTGAGTGGAATTACTAAGTCAGTAGCAAAGAATATAATTAACTACCGGAAGGAGAATGGAGCTTTTGTCTATCGCGAAGATTTAAAAGGTGTTCCTGGAATCGGACCTCGAACTTTTGAGCAGAGTGTTGGATTTTTGAGGATACCTGACGCCCCTGATCCGTTTGATAATTCTCCTATTCATCCTGAATCATATGAATTAGCAGAAAGTATTATAAAATTAGCTAAATTTACTAAAGAGGATTTATCTACCAAGGATCGTCGGGTACGGTTGCAAAGACAGTTAAAATTGCTAAATCCAACTTTTGCAGCTAAACAATTACATCAAGAAGATTTTTTGGTCACTATTACTGATATCATTGAAATCTTACAAAATCCCTATCGTGATCCAAGAGATGATTTTGATAAGCCAATCCTGAAATCATCTGTTCTAACGATAGAAGATTTAGAGGTAGGTAGTATCATTGAAGGAACTGTCACCAACGTAACTGATTTTGGCTGTTTTGTTGATCTTGGGGTAAAAACAAATGGACTTATTCACATAAGTGAAATTTCTGATAGTTTTATCCGTCATCCTAGAGAGGCAGGATTAAAAGTTGGAGATATCGTGAAACCTCGAGTGAAAGATATAGACCTTGTTAAAAAAAGAATTTCTCTTTCTTTGAAGAAAGAATTGAGTAAAGCAAAGGATAGGTTCAAGAGATCCCCCAAAAGACGAGGTTCATCTACTAAACCTGTGAAAAAGAGCAAACCACGAACCCTCGAAGATCAGAAGATTGATAGTTTGTTTAAGAACGGAAGAATTCAGTTATAACGCGAGATTTAGTCGATTACTTAAGGCTTCAATCTTTTTGATTAGTCATTTTAAGCCAAATGCTTTTAAGCAGACTAAACTGAATTCTGTTCCAAAGTTATCTCGGATAGTGTGTATGAAATGATAGAAATTATTTACTTTGTCTGTTTTTGGTTCTTTTCTCTTCTCTATATTGTTGTGAAAAGCTTAAAATCAAATGAAATTAAGTTTAACTCTGATTTCTTAAACAACTTGACCCAATATAGTACCATAATAAAAGTTTTTCCAGCAGGATTAGCTACCTTGTTTACTTTATACAATGGACACGATTCTATCTATTTATCACTAATTTTAAGTTTGGGGCTATTTTTTTGCATGCTAGGAGATTTAGGTATGGAGAAGGGTCTAATTCCAGGACTACCCATCTTCTTAGTTGCTCAAATATTACTTCTAGTAACTTTCACAGGTCAAGCGATTGAAATTGGTATAACTTCTGACTCCTTATTATTAACTGGATTTGTAGCCGTTGTAATGGTGGTGTATATTTTTCTTTTTCTCCGCTATTTAGAATCTTCTGTCAAAGGACTAGGAAAATTTAGAATACCTGTATTGATCTATTGTATATTCATTTCAGGTATGTTATCATCGACTGTGTTACTTTGGACAACTTTAGGAAGACTAGTAATTGGTCTAATGGTCTTAGTGGTTGGTGGACTCTTATTTGTTTTTTCGGATTCAATTATTGCGATAAGGGAATTTCATCATGATTTTTCATATAGAGAAATCAAAGTCATGAGTACCTATTTCGCTGCAATATTTCTCCTCTCTCTGAGTCCACTTATAATTCACATATAGGATGTAAGATTTCTGTAAGTTCAGCTCAAATTATTTATATTTCTTTATCATATATTGGAATTACTAATTGATTATCTCCTAATCCCTATTGTACAGAATAATCGAAGTTTTACTCGAAAAGAAGGTCATTTTATGGAATCAGAGGATGTTACAGAACAACTACCAGAAATCATTGTTCACGCTCACGAATTAAAAGAATTAATAACGGATTTAAAGACTGATATCAAAACAGGACTGAGTTCAGGTGAAGCAAGCAGACGTCTAGAGGTTTATGGGGAAAACAAAATACCAGAACCAAAGCAAAGCTTCTGGAAAGTTTACTTAGCTCCTCTAATGAATACATTGATTGTGATATACCTTTTAATGACTACATTCATTCTAATACTGGCATTGGTTTATTTTTTATTTATTGATTCGAAAGATACGAGCATCTGGTTTACAGCAATACAATGGGTGATCATAGTTGGTGTTAATTTCCTAATCGCTATTGTACAACAGCAACGTGCACAAAAACAAATTGAAGCACTACAGAAAATGTCTGCTCCAGCTGCACGAGTGATACGTGATGGAACAGAAGTTGAAATCACAACAGAAATGGTAGTTCCAGGAGATATTATAATTCTCGCACAAGGAGATAAAGTACCTGCAGATGCACGAATAATTAATTCCAGTTCTTTCCGTGTGAACGAATCCTCATTGACAGGAGAAAGTGTTCCAGCAACAAAAGTCGAAGATGGTGATAAAGCCTTTGAAAATGATACACCGATTGGTGAAAGGAAGAATATGGTCTACAATGGTACTTTTGCAACTATGGGGTCGAGTAGACTTCTAGTTGTTAATACAGGCGGACGTACTGAGTTTGGTAAAATAAGCTTAGAGCTGGCTGAATTAAACACAGGTGACATTCCTATTCGCCAAAAGGTAAATGCGATTGGAAACTACCTTGCAGGAGGGATGATGATTGTTTTTAGTCTTTTACTAATTTATCAAGCAACTATAATCCTTGATAAGCTAGAGAAAGGGATTATTCCGCCTGGTGACTTGAAAGCGTTAATCGGTACCATCATATTTGATATTTCAAATATTATAATTAAAGCAATGTCCGTTGTACCAATCAATATTCCCCTTCTTACTACAATAATCTTGCTTACAGGAGTATTAGCAATGGCCAAACATCGTGTAATTATACGAAATCTCGCTTCGATTGAGAGTTTGGGTCGTATATCCATACTTTGTTCTGATAAAACGGGTACTATTACTGCAGGTCAGATGACCGTGAAAGGTATCTGGAATGCCTCTTCTGATCAGCATTACTATGTAAGCGGTTTAGGTTATTCTCCAGAAGGATACATTTCTAAAATTAAGAGAGAAGATCAATCTCGAGTGACGGAGAAAGAAGGTCAGATTCAAGAACCTATCGGTGTTGAACTTGATTCATCACTCGGAATGCTGATTATTTCAGGTATGTTCAATAATGATTCCAAGATTACTGAAGAAACAGTAGGAAATCAAGTGGTATACACAGGTACTGGATCTCCTACAGAATCGGCTCTTATGACACTTTTTAACAAGAGTAAACTATCTGAATCGGGGTTATTGAAAAAGTATAAGTTGATACGTGAATTTCCTTTTGACTCGTCACTCAAGCGTATGAGTAAAATGTATAAAATAGATAAAAAACCCAGGATATTTTGTAAAGGAGCGACAGAGGTATTACTTCCTCGTTGTTCGCAGATAGGGTATGAAAATGATAAAAAGAAACTAACGGATGCTGATAGAAAGAATATTCTTGCTGAAGTTGAAGCAGCTGCAGCTCAAGGTTACAGGGTGTTATCTTTAACTTATAGAGATCTTGAGGAACTTCCCCTTAAAAATGACAAGGAGAGAGACTTTGTTGAATCTGATCTTTGTTATCTCGGTTTTGTAAAAGTATTGGATCCTCCCCGTGATCTGGTAGATGAATCTGTTCAAGAAACTTTAGCCGCTGGAATTACACCTATTATGATTACTGGTGATTCACCAATTACTGCCTCCTCTATCGCAGATAGTATTGGCCTTTTACAACCTCAAAAACATCAAACCCATGAAGGAAAAATGGCTACACTTCTGAATGATCCTGATTTTCATGATACTCGTGTTTTTGCAAGAGTAGCCCCACAGGATAAGCAAACAATTATACAGAGATATCAAAATCAGAATCGCGTAGTAGCAATGACTGGCGATGGGGTTAATGATGCGTTAGCATTAAGTATGGCTGATGCGGGAATTGCAATGGGCATATCAGGAACAGAAGTATCCAAACAGGCCGCAGATCTTGTGATTGCAGATGATTCATTTAATTCAATAGTAACAGGAATTCGAGAGGGACGTGCTCTCTTTCAGCGAATACGTGTAATAATATTCTTCTTTATAGCGATTAATTTGAGTGAAGCTGCGGTTTATATAGGATCTTCATTTATATCAGGATTCATCCCAGGGTTTGAATTAATGGATCACCTCCAGCGAGCATATATCTTTGGAATTGCCCATACTTTACCACCTCTCGCATTGATATTGGATCAGATCCCACGAGGCATTATGAATCGAGACCCTATCGATTCAGCAGGAATTTTCAACGGAAAACTCGCAGTAACTCTTCTTGCTGTAGCAGTTAGCCTCGCCAGTATAATTTATATCGTTTATTTCTCTGCATTCTTTGGTTTTATCCAAGTAAATGCAACCAATCAACAATTCTACATTCCAGTATTTTTTGATGATCCAGGAGTAAAACCAAACAATTTACGTCCCCTTAGCTGGAATCATGCCAAAGCACGCACATTGATGCATACCATCTTATATTTGGCTATTCCCTTGATGATTTTGTCTGTTCGGCGAATAGACGAATCCCTCATTAAAACAATTCGAGAAGATTCATATTGGATCACGTACTTGCTTGCTTTCTCGATTCTCCCAATTCATCTTGCTTTGATGTATATACCAGTCCTTCAGGAACTAGTAGCAGGATTTGGATTATATGTGGATATAATTGGTCTTTCTCTAGCAGATTGGTCGATCTGTCTAATGGCAGCTGTTATTCCTGTACTCGTGATTGAAACTGCTAAGTGGGTAAACAGAACTCGAGGAGAATATTACTGATTAGAGAGGATCTGACTCGACCGATATTGCATATCCATCATAATGAACCTATGGCCAAAATCTTCCATCTGCATAATTGTAATAACGAACTCTAAAGAAAAATCCTCGGAAAAATGGTGAAAAATTCACGAGGAAACCTTGCTTCATAAAATGGAAAAAAAGATAATCGTCAGAGACACAATTTTGTGTTATTTCTACACTTTTGATTGGATGGAAACCTTCTAAAATAGGACCACTATAATTTAGATAAGACATAACAAGATGTAGAGGAGTTGTCTCAATTGTCATTAATTCTACCTCAATTCTATGTAACCATCTAAAAGAAAAAACTTGGGAGTTCATAAAGATCCAGTAGAGGGAGAATTTTCAAAATAATCTAGTCTCTGAATTTCAATTAAATTAAGGAAATAGAATAAAACTGGCTAAAAATTGACAATAAATTGTGATTCGTCTAATTAGAACTACTCATTCTTTTAAGGAAATATTTGAACTAAATTTCATGAAACTTAAGCTATTCCGGGGAAAATTTCTTCTAGTTTCGCTCTATGATGAGATAATGGTTCATCAAACATCTTTCTTATGTGTGGGATACCTTTTTTAGTACCTAGTAGGATAACGGCCTTTAGTCTGTCGTTCTCATGGAAAAATTTCACATATTCGGTTGATTCTTTGTTTTCATATTTCAATGAAGGATATTCTTCCTGTTTTGGATCATATCCGATAGATGATACGAACAGATCCGCGACTTTCAATGTTGTAGAAATTTTAGATCCATGGTATTCCCGAGACCTCGATGTGACCATATTTTCAGCCACTACTCGTCCTTGTTCTGTTGTTGGAGGAATAATTCCATAAACTCGTCCATTGTGTTCTGCAATGTCCCCTGCTGCGAATATGTAAGGATCAGATGTTTCAAGAAAATCGTTAACGATTACTCCCCGATTTACATCTAAATTTGCTTTTCTGGCTAGTTCAACACGAGGCTTAATTCCTGTGCATGTCATAACCAGATCAGCTTTAATTATCCGTCCATCTTTCAATTGAACGCTCTCAACCTTGGATGTACCTAATATTTCCTTAACTTGAGCATTGGTAATGGTTTCTACTCCGAATTTGGTTAATAATTGAGTAAAAATTGCACTCCCTTCAGGATCAAGTTGTCGGGGTAATAAATGGGGAAAAAATTCAATAATAGTAGTTTTAATTCCACGTTTAGCACATGCAATAGCATTTTCTATACCGAGTAATCCTCCGCCTATAATTGCAACAGAGTGACTTTTTTCAAGTTGACCTCGGATAGCAATGGCATCAGTTAAGGTTCTGAGGGTATAAGCGTGCTCTAACTCAAGTCCTGGGATAGGGGGACAGGCACAACTTGCACCAAGGGCAAGAAGTAATTTGTCATACTCATACTCACCTTTGTCTGAAACTACCTTTTTCTCCTTTCGCTTGATTGTATGAATTTTCTCATTCGTGTGCAGTTGGATATTTGATTTACTGTACCAGTCCTTGGCGTAAATCATCATACTTTCAGGGGTTTGTTTGTTATCTCCAAGAAATTGAGGTAATTTTGGACGGGCATAGTAGCCATATGGTTCAGAAGTAAATTGTAGTACATTTGACCCTGGAGGTACATGTTGAATCAATAATCGGGCTGCTGTGATACCTGCAACCCCATTGCCAATAATGATAAAATTCATTGATTATTTTCCTCTTTCTGTTGGTTTTATAGCAATGTGTTTGATCAATGCGTGATTAAGTAGGAAATGGGATAAAAAAGAGAAGGGAATATACCCTCCTGAGGTTAGACGGAAAGTTTTTCTTCAGATCGCCAAAGACCATGGATATTGCAATATGAAAACGCAACTAAGTTTCCTGATTTTCCTGTTTTCAAAGCAAATAATCCTTTGGGTTCTGTGTATACAGTAGATGTATCAGGACCGGCTGCTGATTCACCGTGTGCAGTGAATTCAACTTTTCCTACTTGAAGTGGGAATTTTTCTCCATCAGGTACGAAGTAGAGAGAGATCCAAGAGATATGGTGATTTGTTTGGTTAGGATGGGCAATTTCTTTGCCAACCATAACTTTGATGAAAACGAAATCCCTGTCCTCTTTGTCTTTAATCTGGATAACTGGCGAATGTTTTTCTGTTTTCCAATCAGCAGACTGGAAGAGTTTGTTGAAATCCATTATTTTCCATTCCTTATGTTCATTTTAATATTAATTTGAACATTTTCCCAACCAAGGCCCGATTAAAAAGCATTATGTTGAGAAAAATGAATTTCATAATCACATGATTTCAGGAGTATGACTAAATTTGTCAGACAACTATTTAGAAAATAGTTCTGGACAGGATGAGTCACACATCCGCTATCCGGCAGGTTAGCAACAAGAGAATGTATGCTTTCCATTGGGACTACTTGAATTAAATCTGCTTGCGATACCCCAAACACTAATGAATTTCTGCCACATTTGGTCATTCTTCTCTTGCCTTTGACGGGTAACTCGTCTAACGTAGTTACAAGGGAATATGACCTAAGAATTAAGTAAATTTTTTTTGTCATCACCTCGGGGTTGAAGAAGTAAGGGAGGGAGGCCTTTTAAGATTGTAAGAGACAGTCTTCACGCATCCCCTCCTTGAAAAGTCAGCAGTGGTAAAATTTCATCACGTAAGTGACGGCAAAACCACCGAGCAATGCATACTAAGCTAAAAGTAAGTTGAACATAAAACCG
>NJBF01000022.1 GCA_003144275.1 Candidatus Heimdallarchaeota archaeon B3_Heim | reverse complement strand
TGTTCAGTAATTTGGGGTTGATTCATAAGAAGGTTTCTCCAATCTTCTTAACCCAAATTACTGCTTAAAAAGTTACCGCTACTCAAAAGAAAGTGGTTGCTAGAAAAAAGAAGTTACGTTAGGACTGTTAATATGGAACATTTTTAAGATTGATCCTCAACTATTTGAGCCAGAAATTGGCAATAAATTGTGAAATCAGGGGTGCTAAATAATACGAAATGAACTTCCTGAATACTATTACTTGGAAGACAACTTAAGACTGTTTCTATCGCTATTGGAGCAGCTTTTTGAATAGGAAATCCGTAAATACCAGTTGAAATTGAGGGGTAAGAAATTGAAGTTGCTCCTACTCTTTCTGCTTGGAGAAAAGAGTTCCGATAGGAGTTTTCTAGCAATACTGGTTCATTCTGACTCCCTCTATGCTATATAGGCCCAGGGGTGTGAATTATCCATTTTGCTTTTAATAATCCACCATTTGTGGTTCTAGCTTCTCCTGTTTCACATCCGTGTGGATATTTAGTAACACACTCTTCTAGGATGGTCGGCCCTCCTGCACGATGAATTGCCCCATCTACTCCTCCCCCGCCTCGTAAAGTAGTATTTGCCGCGTTTACTATTGCGTCAGTTTCTTCGAGAGTAATATCACCTTGAATTATGCGGAGTTTTGTTTTTTTAATAACAATCTCCATACTCTCATCAAGCTTTAGTATTTTTCAGATAACTTAGCTCTTCGTGTTCCTTCATCAAAGGATACTAAACCCACATCACGAAAATGTTGAACAATTTGTTGAACAGTAAACGTAGCAATTCCAGTCATTGACGATAGCTCATCGATTGTAACCTGTTCTAAGCTGAGAAGATGAGTAAGAACACGTCCAGATTCGGTTTCACCTAAAAAGGATTTTATGATCTTATTCTTACTTAAGGTTTGACGTGTATCATCAGACATAGTTTGAATCTTTGTTTGAGCACGCTCTAATTCATATTTCTGCATTTCTGTTTCATCAGTTAGTTGTTTCACGCGATGCTCAAGCTCCATTGCTTCTTCTTTCCTTTGCATTAGCTCTTCAATTTTCTTGTCTCGAGAGGCCAATACTTCTTCAAGGTCACCTATTTTGGCTTTATATTTGTCCACTTCTTCTAACTTACTTTGATTTTCAGTTTGAAGTGACTCAATATGCCTTTGTGAAAGTGATTCCTTTTCAATGGCAAGTGCTTCTTTTTGTTTTAGTTGTTTTACAAGCTCCTCGTACCTTTCTGTCATTATTTTTTCCTTTTCTACTGCAATTGCAGTAGTTTGACGTAATTGCTCAAGAACTTCAACATATTTCTTACGAAATTCTTCTACCTGCTCGTTAATGGCATAAGACCAATTGCTAGAATTCGTATCCAAGTTTTCTACACGTTGAGACAAATCTAGGGTTTGATTGTTGAGTTCTAAACTTAATGACTCAAGTGATGCTCGGAGATCGTCCAGAGTACTAGTAACTTCCCTTTTACTCTGTGCACGGGCATCGACAATACGTTGTTCAAGATTTTGTGAAAGATCACTTAACCTTGACGCTGTACTTGTTATTTGTTTCTCAATGGACTCAAATCTTCTCTCGATTGGATCCTTTTTTTTCCAGAACATCGGCATTTCCCTTTAGGTAATTAACTCTCGTAGACAATAAAGAATCAGTTATTCGATTTTGAAGTAATGACATAATAAAGACTTTTCTATTCTTAAACCATTTCTCCTATCAAAATAACTTTTATAAATTAACTCGGTCGTAACTAAACATCTGTTCAATATTATCCCCCAATTGTCGTCCTATTGAATCTCTTAGAGGTAAATATTATGAATCAAGTGAATAGAGATATTGTATTAGATAAAGAGGTCATTTGGAAAATAAAGAAAGGTATAGATTTTAATTCTGATGCAGAAACCTTTCTTGAATACTTAAAAAAAGAGAAGGAGATGTTCGACACATTCCGACCAATGAGCACACTTGCACCTGTGATAGGAATTCTTGTATGCCTCACACTTCTTTTTTTGTATACATCCATGATCAAATTTGTCTGACAACGGGTATCTATTAGTGTAGGCCAGGAAGAAAAAAGGTTCATTTTCGTCACATTTGTTATTTTCACTGATCTCTCTCTGTCTCGAGCTTATAAGAGCGAGGGAGCCTTCTTGGAATGGGAATGCGTACCAAGAAACACTCTCACCCCCAGTTAGCTATCCGAAGGCAGATGAAACCGCGACCCATTTTTACTGATTTGTGCACCTGTGCCAAAAATCTGTATAATTGCGCCACCTATGAGGTACGCCAGGAATTCTTTAAGACGGGGAAATGGCTCCAATACACGAGCTTGTATCATCGCCTCAAGCACGAACCAGTGTATCTCGCATTAAAGGACATTTCGGATAGTTATTTACCGCAACAAGTCCTCCGACAGGTAGAACAAATCTGGCGGAGCTTTTTCAATGGACTGAAGGCATGGAAAACCGATCCGACCAAATTTCAGACCCGGCCCCGAGCGCCCAGGTATAAACCCAAGAATGGGCTGCACATGCTGAACTTTCCCCGTCGCAGGGTCCGAATTCGGGAGAACCAGATTCTTTTTGCCAAGAATCTCATGGCACGCGGCTTTCCCACTTTTTCACTCGGAACCCTTCCATTAACTGTAGAAACATGTGTGGGAGCTCGATTGGTGCCGTTTTACGATCGATTTGTGGTAGAATTACTCTATGAAGTACAAGTTCACCCTTTTCCCATCACTGATTCGTTTTCTCCCCGAGCTATGGGAATAGATCTTGGTCTTAACAACCTCGTAACTACGTCAGACGGCTTACTCGTCAAAGGCGGGGTGGGGAAGACCATTAATCAGTGGTATAACAAACAACTGGCCCATTATCGATCGCTAGCAACCACTCACAATCAACAGTTTACCACTCGCCGGATTCAAGGGCTTCAGCGAGTGCGGATGAACCGCCTTCAGAATTTCTTCCATCAAACCTCCCGGAGGATTATCACTTACTGTTTACAGCACAATATCGATACATTGGTTATCGGTTACAACGCGAGGTGGAAACAGCACTGTAACTTAGGAAAACGCACCAATCAGTCTTTTGTTCAAATCCCCCTCCTTAAATTCGTTCAGATGCTCGAGTATAAAGCCAAACTTGTTGGGATGACGGTAGTGCGAGTAAATGAGGCGTATACCTCCCAACAATGTAGTCAGTGTGGCTATGTAGACAAACGTAACCGGAAGTCGCGTGGATGCTTCTGTTGTCGTAAATGTGGTCATCACCTGAATGCTGATTATAATGCCGCCCGTAATATCCTTCAGCGGTATATTAACCGCAGCCAAGTAATCCCTACGGTCAGTTCACCTTCAGCGGTGACTCACTTGCCGGATAGCGGATGTGTGACTCATCCTGTCCAGAACTCTTTTTCAAGAGTTGTCTGACAAATTTAGTCATGATGTTGATTGATTTATGGTTGCTTTTTTCTTGGAGGGACAATTACTTGGCCCAGCTGACCTTCAATCAGATTTTTTCCCTCTGCTAGTGATTATCTCTATTCTCACATCAGTTCTTGGTCAAATTTCAGCAATTTTTACCCTTAGCTTTAAGTACTTCTTTACAAAGGACAAGTGGTCTAAATTTCATGATCAAACTTTATCCTTAGTCGAAAGATTGACAGAGACGAATTTATTGCAAGAGTACGTTCAGTTTAATGCTGATAATGGGGAGTAGACATTCAAATTACAAAAAGTTTCTGTTGACTTTCAGGTACAGTGGATTTTCCCTTTTATATTCAATGCTTTTCCTCCCTTATTAATTGAAACAATGTTAATTGCTTTCCTTCTTCCTTTCTCCATCGCCACCCTATTTTCCCTACTAATAGCGCTAGTAGATTCGAATTGGTTTATCACCTTAGGAATGACATTAGTAATTGCATTAATAGGAATTGGAGTCTACTCAAATGCAGTAACAATTATTAAGAGCTGGTTGAATTACTCTTGGATAAGAAATCTGATGATTACGAGACAACAAGGAATCCTTCACCAACTTTATCTTACTGGGGATAACGACTTGGCTATTCTACGAAATGAAAATAACCTAACTCGGTTAGAAAAGATGCATCCATTTCCTCTACCAAGTTTGTTTAGAATTACTGCTTTTATTCCCTTAATTGGATCTTTACTCGGGTACCTCGTAGGATTTACACTACTTGTTTGAAGTGTTAAATAATGTTACAGGTACCCCACTTCAGGAGACAAAGGAATTCTACTTCGAATATATACTCCAGTACCACGTGCAATCTCTTCCTCTTGATCAGAATAAAGTATAGATTCTCCAATAAATTGACTTCGTGTAGCATTGGCCAGTTTTCCCTTGGCAATTAATGTTCCAGTTGTTATTGGTCTTATTAGGTATATAGTAAAACTCGCAGTTAAGACAAAAACATCTTCGACCATTGAATTCACGGCTAAAAATGCTGAATCATCAAGTAATTTCCAGTATACTGATCCGTGAACAGCAGACGCAGCGTGATGAAATTTAGGTTTTAATACTAGTGTAACAACGGCATTTTTATCTGATATTGCAATTTTTGCTTTATAAAAATCATTCAAAGGATGATTCTGGTACATATTTGCTAATTTACTACAGTGGTTGCTCCTATTCTTCAAGTTTCCTTACCTACTGGTTATGATTAAGTTTAAAATTTTAGTTTTTCCCACTCTTCAAAAAAGATGCATATGTCACATACTCATTCACTATCATTTCAAGGAGTTTCTCTGATATGAGTAGTCAGAAGAAGCATACACAGCCCAAAATTGAAGTAATTTCACTAAACGATGTTTGTCGCTGTTCATTCTCGATCTGGATGGATCGTGTTTGGGATATCCTAAACGAATATAAAGGTCAGATCCACATTACTAGTATAACTTCTGATTCTAATAGAGTAAGAGAGCTTGGAGTGTCAGGACGAACAATACTGATTAATGGAGAAATAGCCCCAGTTTTTTTACTCAAGGACAAAATAAATGAGTTAATTGACTGAAAGAAAGAAAAATTATTTTTATATTTTAGTATAAATGGCTAAACAAGGTCTGGATCAAGCGATTGAGTGTTAAATTGCTTCATGAGCTTGCTGTACTTCACTCTACTAAATGGACATTCTTTCAAGCAGATAGAACATCCATGATATTCTAAAAATACAGGAAAACAATTCTTATTAATGATATGAGTTAGGAGGCCATTTTCATTCTGGATGGGATAATCTCGAATAGCAAAGCCAGGACACTTCCGTACACATCGAAAGCATTTTTCACAGAATTCCTGAACCTTTGTGTATTGATTTTTTTCCGCAAACGGTAAATTCTGTATGTTAGTGTAAATTGCAGTGAGACGAACACGTGAACCATGTTCAGGAGTGATTATCAAACCGTGTTTTCCTCGATAACCTAAATCAGCAGATTCGGCAAGTGGAGGATATAAAACCAAGCCTCCTAATGGATGTCCAGCTTGAGCGGAATATCCATGCTCTCTTATGAACTCTGTTAATTTATTTGAAGCTTTCCCAAGCTCATCATAGGTTTTCATTATCATAGTTGCCGTTTTATCACTTGGAGCCTGCTCTATTTTTTCTCTATCCATCTCCATGGTTAAAACTATTGCATTGTTGTTTAGTACTGCTTTTTCCTTAAAAATTAATTTGCTTGGTAATTTTGTATATCCCACAGAAGCAACATTCAAAGACTTAGCATATTCCTCAAACCGCTGCAAGAAATCATCATTAATCATATCTTTTGGTTCTTTAGGATTATTATTGATTGAAGTCAGAGATTTGGTGATGTTTCTAATAATAGAGGGAATTTTTTTCATTGTTCTAAGAGAGGAAAACAGCTTGAGCTTATCTGCTGGATATTCGATTGCTTCGAATACAATTTCGAAACGCTTTGGAGAATCTTCTACACTCTGATAGGTATTAGTTACCTGAGTTAATTGCTCTTCCTTATCAATAAGTTGCTGAAAGTCTCTCTTCCCTACTGTACTTAACATTTTTTTGACAAATCTTGCTTTTAACCCCATAACCACACTTACCAAGAAGGTCTTTCATTTTCAGGAAGTAGTAAAAGATCTTTATTCTGGTCTCCGTTCAGGGATCATCCCGATTCGCCCACCTAAATCAGTCGATGGATCAAAATATAGCGCACAGTAACAATATCCAAATTCTTGGATATCTAGTTCTGAATATTTGCATGGACAAATGATATCGCGATCTAGATGACGATCATCTTGAGAATCTCGACACGGACAATTATAATACCCGTGTCTGTTAAAATTTTGCATTAATCCTTCAACAAGATCACGCAAAGTCTGGGAATTATCGTTCAATATCCACCCTTTCCGCTCTGCGATCTTGGAGACATAAGAACTAACGTCTTCATATGATTTTTTATTCATTTCAGCATATCCTCCCAAATATCAGGATTGTAACCGGAATCAACAGCCAATTTGTCAACAACAATAAAAGGAAAGCGAGGACGCACTCCAAAAGTGGAATGTAGTTCAGCTTTCAAACGATTCTTCTCTTCGAGTGGGATTTGATCTACATCCAGATAAGAATAGGCATAACCATTGTTCTTTAACCATTCTTTCCCTTTCTTACACCACATACAGGTGCTTAAGGTAGCAACAAAGACCTTGTGCATATTGCGAGGCCCATCTACGTACACTACATTATCAGGTATCTTAATTTGATCCAGTGACATTGTTATCCTCCTTGTATAGTGATAACAGAATTCTGAAGATCTGGAGGGATATTATTCGATTCTTTTATGTAAATAATGGGGAATAGTGGGGGTAACCTTATAATTCCTAGATCGACGCTAATTCACTTAAAAAATAATCTTTATCCTCTTTTTTAGCTATAGCGTTAGCAGCTTCCTTAGCTTTTTCAATGAATTTGCTAACATTTTTATCACCTACTAAAGATAATGTTCGAGCCTTTGCTTCATAAGCAAAAGCAATATCGAAATCGCCAATATTATTCTCCTCACAGATTTCAAGACACCTTTGTGCATGATAGAGAGCCGCTTCGGGTTGTTTCAACAAAGCATATACTCGAGAAATTTGCCAATCCCCTCTTTCAAGATTCATTGGTCCAGCTTTGGGATACTCTTCAGAATGTACTACTACTGTCCAGTGATAGCGAGAGGCATGAGCTGAGTGAATCATATCGTCATTTTCCTCTTGAGAACGATTTTCTCCTTTATCTATTAAACTCCATGTGAGGTTGAAAAGCTGAGCAGCCATTTTTCTATGCCATTCTAATTCCGTAAGCTTTTCTGAACTCTTCTTTCCGCTTGTCATACTAAATTCCTCCATTATATTGAATATTAGGATAATTTCCTCGAGTCTTGACAAAAGTAGATTTAATTGTTTCTGTTCGAATTAAACGATTACTTTTTAGAATGTTCCAATTAACATTTCCGTGAAAGTTTGAAGCGCTTTCTTAATCATTATAAATGATCTCTCAAAGGGAGGGTCGAAATAGGGATCGGGAACATCCTCATTTCGTCCATAAATAAATTCTAAAAGTAAAAAAGTTTTTTCTTTATATTTAGAAGGTATAGATCTTAGATGTGATCGTTCCATTACCAGAATTAGATCCACCGAGTCAAACATTCTAGGATAATCAGGAAAATACCTAGGAGTAAACTGATCAATTCTTTTATGATTAATTCCTTCCTTAAGTAGCATTGTGGCGGATTCTTCCGAAATTTTAGAGTTACGGTATCTCACTCCTCCTGATTCAACTCGAACTCTTTTAGCTAAACTGGTATTTGTCATTTTTATCATATGTTCAAATAAAATTTCTGCGTATGGACTGCGAATAATATTACCAGAGCAAATAAAGTTTATAGCGATCGAATTTTGTCCTGTTATCTGTTTGAGAAAGTTTTCTGATTGAGACTTCACTTTAACCCCAATTTTTTGATTGATCTAGTTAAGGTTTTTATCTTTAGTAGTGCTTTCCTTTTCTGATATTTTAATCAATATTATCCATCAAATCTTCTAATTCACTGGGCCTGTTTATGTGATAATCACAAGACAGTTCCTCACACTTTAGGGAATTCAAAACATGAATCGTGTTAATCCCTAGTTCTTTAGCGAACTTTATTTGAGTCGCTGAGTCTTCAACAATAAGAGTATCCGCTGGAAGTATTTTCAAATCATTTAGAATATTTTCATAATATACATTACTTCCTTTTAAAGTATTAATGAGATCAGGTCCATATAATTTCGTGAAACATTCAATGACTCCCATTCCAGTAAGATAACCTTTCAATGACCATGATACTTCCCCAGACGCAGTACAGAGGGTATAACCTTGGTTTTTTAAGTTCATTATAACATCAATAATTCCTGGATAAGCAGATTTTACTCTCGGAGTAATCCATTCCTCTGCTTTTTGTGCTATTTTGTACCGCTGATTGACAGGAGGTGGATTGATATCAGCTATAGTAAACATTTCAGTAAGCCATTGACTCATTTCTTCTTCCCAAAATTTGTTAAAATCAATCAAAGGCGTATCTGTTATGATTTGTTGGTATCTATTCCATAACCTTGTAAAAGCGTATCTATTTGCCGACTTCCAAATATTTATGGTACCACCATATCGAGGAGAAAAGTATTGAGCAATTAATTCTCTCCATTGGGATGCTCGAAGATTATTATCATTCATTACACCACCATCATCGAGAAAAATCACCTTCACCATAACATTTTACTCCTTTTAGGATTAATTTGAAGCATTCGCATTATTATTAGCTTATATCATCGTAAGAAGGTTTACATAAGTATATTTACATTTTGGTAAACGTAGTTATATTGATAATTCTTAAACCCAATGTTGAATTCTAAAGTGGTTATCACCATGAAAATGCATCTCGATTGTATCCCATGTATTCAAAAACAAGTTCTACAAACCGCACGGTTAGCTACAGAGGATATATCCGTTCAAAAACAAATTCTTCGGGAAACTCTCCAAGTTATCCAGAAGTCTGATTGGAATACAAGAACAATCCTCCTTGCTTATGAAACTCAAGCGATAATCAGCCGAATTACAGGGAATAATGACCCTTATTCTGAGGTAAAAGTAAAGTACAATAAAATGATCCTCGACCTCTATCCTGATTTACAAAAAGAAGTGAAAAATGCAAAAGATTCGCTTTTAACTGTATCAAAACTAGCAATTGCGGGTAACATTATCGATTTTGGGGCTTTAAAACCATTTGACATAAAAAAAACACTCAATCGACTTTTGAAGACTCCTTTAACTGTTGATCATAGCCATCTCTTACGAAAGCGTTTATCCAATGCGAAATCGCTCATATTTCTTGCTGATAATACAGGTGAGATTGTTTTTGATAAATTACTCCTAGAAACAATCCTGCAAGAATTTAGTCTTGAACGGATATTGTTTGTTATTAAAAAGGAACCGATTCTGAATGATGCAATGCGATTGGACGCAGAGGCCGTTGGAATTTCTTCCATTCCTCAGATCGAATTGTATGAAGTGGGACGGGATCGACGTGATCCTAATTTTATTTCCCTTCTTGAAAAGTTTGATGTAGTAATAAGTAAAGGTCAGGCAAATTTTGAAGATTTACATGATATTGAATACATATTCTTCCTTTTAATCTTAAAATGTGAAGTAATTGCGAAAGAAACGGGCCTTCCTGAGGGAAGCACACTTCTCAGTACTGGATCCAGAGCCTCTAATCAATAGGAGTAACCTCAATTCTTGGTAATTCAATGATAAACCGAGTTCCTTGAGTGTAATCATTTTTAACTCTATTTTCTACTCTAATTTTACCTTCGAACTTCTCAATTATTGTCCTAACAATGAACAAACCCAACCCAGAACCTTGTGGTTTCTCCTTCGATCGTGCGCGAAAAAGCCTTTGAAATACCCGAGGTTTGAGCTCATCTGGAATTCCTTCCCCATGATCTTCCACCTCAATTTTAATTACATCTGATACCGTTTCAGTAACGTTTATTCTAATTTTCTTTACGGAATGATTATCAGCTATTACTGCGTTTTGTAAAAGATTCATGAAACAATTATCGATGATTGTCGTCCCATTGACGAAAATATTATAACTAGAAATACTAACCTCTATGTCTAGATTATCTTCTGGGAACATAGAGTTAACTGACTTAATAGCTCTGTTGAGAACACCTCCAAGATCAATGGGAGTATAATCGGTCCTCCCAAGCCGCTTCAAACTAGATAATACTCTCACTTGATCTATAATTGTTTGAACTCGAGTAAGTGCCTGAATCGCTGTTTGTGTAAAAATTTCTCCATCCAGATTTTGTGGATCTAACATAGAATTAATTTCTTCCAGACAGCTCCAGATTATCATTGATTGACTAGAGACGTCATGGGTCAATAAGTCCACCATGAATTCTACCTCATCCAATGTTTCATTAACTCTTTCATCAGTAGCCTTTTGAATGATAACGATACCAAGCTCGGCGGTAATGTCATCAATAAACGAAACTTCTTCCATAGAAAACGGTTTATTTCCAGTACGAGCTACTTGTATTACTCCATGTGGGATATTATGATATTATATTGGACTGGATAATAAATTAGTTATACCTAAGTCCTTCACAACTTTCTGTGCCCTTTTAGATACTTGTAAAGTTGATATATCATTTATAACTATGGTTTTTTCTTCAAGAACTGTTTGGGCTGCAAGACCCTTTATGGTAGAATAATTCTTTTCGTGCGACTGTCCAGTTGAGGTAAACAGCGCTTGTTGTTTGACGGTATTATAGAGGGGTAAAGTTCCTCCCACCTCCGCTACAAGCACTACAGAATCCTTTTCTAATAGAAAAATCCCCCCAATCGCAGCATCTATCTTCTCAGTAACTGTTTTTATGATATAATCCAACATTGTTTGAAAATCATAGAGAATAAATGCGTTGGTGATCGAAACGATTGTTTCTAACCTCTGAATCTCAGATTTAGATTGAAATTTTTTCGTCAATAGACACACCGCCATCGAATCTGTTCTTATCTGTGGATTGTAGAATGCTTCATAAATTCTACGGCAGAGTATCTTCTAGCTAGAACGTTAGAATTCGTTCTTCGTCGGCTGAGGCTGAATAATTGAGGAATAAGATCTGTTCTTATGAATCTCTGAAAGCATCCCCTCAAGTAAAGGATCGAAGCCAACTCCTGTTACGGATTCAGTTTCGTAAATCAATCGAATAGGTACAAGTAATTTCCTAGAAAGATATCTTCTCACATTCTTGATGGAGCCAATATCAATTTTATTAGCAGCAATCACATATGGCAAATCCCAAAAGTTACGAATTTCCTCTAATAATTCTTTTGAGGCATTAATAGACCGATTATCTGAGATATCTACAAAGAAAATATAACCATCTGACTCTGTACTAAATTTCCACCAATGTTGTTGGAAAGCCATTCCAAGGTCGTAAAAACGTATATGTGGACTGGGTGTAGACCTTTCATGTGATACGATGTTAACTAGTCTTGTTGGTTTATACGAATTAAAGCCTGCTAGTTGCTGTTCGATTATATGTTGTTGAATGAAAGTTGTCTTTCCCGAACGAGCGAGTCCTAATAATGAAATACTTAGTGTCGTTGAGGAATCCACCATTCTAACAACAGAATCACAGATGTCCTGAAAATCTTTTTGGAAAGAAGGCTGATGTTTTTCAAATAGTCCTGGCTTGTAGGATTTTCCTAATAATTCTAGAAAAGATTGAAGTTTTGAGAAAGAAGTATTTTTACTGGCAATGGCAAGCAAAAGTACTTTTTGTGAATTTAAATATGAAAAGGCTAGGAGCTTGTCTCCACAAACCCACCCTTGAATAGGTTGAGTATTATTATTCTGAAGTAATAGCCTACGAATGGCTGGTAAAGAAGCAGAAGTCTGACAATTATCAGGAGTGACAGAAATTGTAGAGACAATTTCTTCATTCGCATCATCAAACACCTTGACTGAAAGTAATGTCATCCGCCAGACACCTAGAGAATTTATCCCAGTTATCGCCTTATTCAGGGAAATTCTACATGAAAAATAAAGGCTCAACTAATAATAAATAATTCTCGACAAAATATCCGCAGGACATAATTTTTTGTCTTCATTCTACTTAATTACTGCTAAAATCAACAAAGATGGAAACGATAAAAGTTAAACAAAAGATTTTGAATTTGAAAAGAAAAAAGAAAGGAAAAAAAGGGAAAATGGGGGAAATCTTATGCCATTTTAACCATAGTATTAATTGTTCGGGAACCAATGAGGAGTTGAACGTTTCTGGTTCCACCCACAACCTCTGATATTTCGGAAAGTCCTTGATAAAGAGGCATTTTTGTCTGATCGGTGACACCAGTTCCGCCCATTGCATGCATAAGCTCATAACATAACTCATGGTTCAAAAATGAACAATATTCTTTCATATGTGACGCAGTAGCGACCAACGGATTCATAGTTGGAGGAATATCGGCCAATTCTTCCTTTTTAGCATCATATGTCTCTGCTAGTTTTAATAATGCCATTGTAGCGACATTCAATCTAGCGTGATACTTTGCTATTACAGACATTCCTACTGCTTGATGCCGTAAAATTTTCTCGCCAAATTGTTCTCGTACTGTTGAATAGATAGACGCAAGTGTAAAAGCACCCCACATGTTCCCTACACACTGAGCTGCTATCCCAATACGTTCTGGTACTAAACCTTCGAAGAGGATATCATAACCAGCACCATTATCCCCTGTGATATAATCGGTTGGGATGTGTGCATCTTCAAATATAGTTTTTCCAATATGAATTTTACTAACGGAGGGAATACCGATTCTTTCAGCTTTAAAGCCAGCATTCCAGTCTTTATGTGAAACTCCTTGAATCATAGTGCTCCTTGGATCTTCTGGATTGTAAACGGCATAAACTACACATAGATCAGCTTTAGGACTATTGGTTGTATAGCATTTTTCTCCATTAATTACGATTCCATCAGAAACTTTTTCTGCCTTCACTTTCATATTAACGGCATCAGATCCTTGTAAGGGTTCAGTAATACCAATACATCCAATTTTCTTCCCATCAAGTAAACCCTTTAAATCGTTCAAAAGAGGTTCTTTACCTTCGTTATGGTGAGCAATAGGATTTATTGCAAGAACTGAAGCTCCGAAGGCGAAACTTAACTGGGGGTTAAAAATATCCAATGTCCATTGTCTTAAAATCTCAGGCTTCAGCCCAATTTCCAAATCATCACGATGGGGATATTCAACGCTTCGGTTAATAAGCCCGTGGCTTCCAGCCCAAGGGAATAACTCATAAACATCCAACTTATTATGCCCAGGAGTTCCCCCAATCTCTTCTTCCTTTTCTAAACAGATATTCTGGATATTCTCAATGAATTCTTTATCCTCATCCGATAATAACATCATTAAATTGGCATTAAATATTCCATACTGCCGACTCAAGCTCATCGCTGATAATACTTCATCTTCGAGTAATTGTGTTTTCATTTCTCTTCACTTTCTTCAATCATAATTTTCATAGCTGTTGATCAATTCTCATCTTTAGCTATCTGATAATTAAGATTCTTTGAGTCAAAAACACACTTATAAGAATTAAGTCCGATATTTTAATTACAATTCATCCTATAATTTGTTTAAAGGTTCCAATCGACCATTTGAAGTGAGTTCTTTCATTTCCAACCTTGAGTTCAATTTTAACTTTTAAAAACACGAGTGTTTGTACTTTACACGAATTCTAGTCAGCAAATGTGACTATCGTTTTGTCACTAATTACGATTTTTGAAACTGAAGAAATATGGTGTAAGCACGAGTTCTGTTCTTCAAAGCCAATGGATAATTAAAATTGTGAGAATTTCTTTTAAACTGTCTGCTAATCAATTATAAAAGGATAATAAGGAAAATGACAACTACATGGGACTTAACTTTTGTCTACAAAGGATATGACGATCCCCAAATTAATGAGGATCTAGAAAAAGCTAATCAGCTAGCAGAAGATCTAGCTAAATATCGGAATAAACTTGCTACCCTATCTTCCTCAGAGTTTACATCTTTTCTTCAGCAACATGAAAAAATAGGAACATACTTAGTACAATGTGGATCATATGGGTCACTCTTATTCTCACAGGAAACAACAAATGACAATTTCAAAGCTCTCTTCGCAAAAATACAACAAAAAAATGTTGAAATTGGAAATAAACTCATTTGGATCAATTTAGAGATTAATAAAATGAATCCAGAGACTTTTGTCAAATTTCTAGATGATCCAAAAATGGCTAACTATCATCATTATTTACAGGTATTACGTTTAAGAGAACCCTATCAGTTATCGGAATCTGTAGAACAGATTATAAACCAGAAAGCACTAGTTAGTGCTAGTGCATGGGTGAAATTCTATGAGGAGTATACAGCCGATTTTAAATTTGAGGTAGAACTTGAAGGGGAGAAGAAAATCCTTTCACAAGGGGATATTCGTCCTAAATTTCGAGATGCGAATCCTATTACCCGAGAGAACGTTTTTAAGACTTATTATCAAAAATATATTGATGACTCCATTGCGATCTCACACTGCTACAACAATATTTGGAAGGATCATGGTCAAAATGTTGATCTACGTAAATATCCTTCATCAATGACTATAGCTCATATTCGTAACCAAACCGATGAAGATATTGTAGAGACGATGATGTCTGTGGTGAAAAAGAACTATACCCTCATCCAAGAGTATTATAAGACAAAAGCCAAGTTGATGGGACAAGGAACCTCAATTAAAGGGTCAGATCTCTATGCACCAATCACTAAAGTGACCAAATACTCTTGGAAAGAAGCTGAAGAAGCAGTTCTTGGCGCCTATAACGATTTTGATACCGAAATTGGTCAAATGGCTCAAATACTTTTCGATAAGGATCTTATCGATTCAGAAATTCGTCAAGGAAAAAGAACTGGAGCTTTTTGCGCAGGTCTAACACCAGCCTTAATGCCAGTTATTCATATGTCATTTGATGGAACATCTGACGGAGTAGCGACACTAGCCCATGAAATGGGACATGCACTACATGATATGTTTTCAGCTCGCAAACAAACCTTGTTTAACTATCATCCTCCACTAGTGGTTGCTGAAACAGCTTCCGTATTTGGTGAGCAAATTCTTACCTCAAAGCTTCTTAAAACGATGAATGACGAAGATAGCAAACTCACCCTGCTTGTAAATCAACTTGAAGATGCCATAGGAACAATTTCCAGACAAACAATGTATATTTTCTTTGAAAAAGAATGTCATCTAAAGGGCGCGAAACAAACTCTCTCGTTCCAAGAGATGAGTGATATCTGGGACAAACATGTAAAGGAGGCGTATGGCGACTCTGTAAATTTTCTTCCCGAACAGAGCGCTAATTGGGCATCAATCCCGCATTTCCTCTTCACCCGCTACTATTGCTATGCTTACTCTTTTGGTATGTTATTTGTACTTGGTTTATATCAGAAATATCTTGAAGAAGGTAGTCTTTTTATCCCGAAGTTAAAGAGCATTCTTGAAGCAGGCGGATCTCAATTTCCTATTGATCTAGCTGCTTCAGTTGGTTTAGACATTCGAAAAGAAGAGTTTTGGCAAGCAGGCTTTGATTATTTAAACGGTTTATTAGCTGAGTTCAAGGAAATCGTTGAAAAACGTTCCTAACTCCTTTCCTTTTTTTCCAATGAAAACCAGATAATTGGAATCCATTATTCATCGTAAGCTATATCCAAGACTTGAAGAGTACCATTGGGATATTCTTCGATAGTTGAAATAATTTCACAAGTACGATTGATTTAGAGGAAAAACAGAAAATATTTTCGAATTCTATCCTTTCAATTCGTCTTTCCTACAATTATTTGAGTACTCTACTTTGCTATTCCGAATCCTTTACCTACTTCACGGTATTCAGGGCGTGGCGGACTGAAAAAGTCTAACACAACTGCTGCTTGTTCTTCTGAACGAATCCCATGTTGAACATTGCTTGGTGTATGCCAAAAATCACCCATACTTACATGTATTCCTTTACCCTCCTGGATCCGAACACATTCTCCTTCTAATAAAAATCCCCATTGCTCTTCGGGGTGACTATGAAGTTCTCCTTGTGTGTGTGGTTCTAAGCGTGCTATAGATAGCATTGAATTATCACCTACAAATATTTGCGCACTCATTCCTTTCGTAAGTTGGCGAATGATTCCTTGGCTTGTGTTATATCGGTTAAACAGCCAATTTGGTTGTTGTTTATCGTTTGACATTATTTAATCCTTCACAATCATGTGTTTGAATGGAACGTATCTATAAAATTTCGAATACATTGAAAAAAGAAAGATGGGTTGCTTTTAACAATTTTGCATCATCTAACTAAGTGAATAGCTTAACCATAATCCTTTCCAGAATCTCTTCAGGATGTCACGGTATATTCCCAATCCTCTTTTTGAATTCTTGTTAAGTTTAATAGCTTGTAATACATTATCAAACTAGAAGAAAGACTTTTATGAATAAATGTGTTTAATTTATATACCATTAGCATAAAAGAGCCCGTAGACATCTCTAATATTGCCTCGAAATACACAAGTATAATAACTTATTATTAACAACCCTATATCGCTAACTTTTTGAGTACAAATGATTACCCAGACTTCATAGTGATATCAGGACTAATGACTGCAATGGAAAAATCTGATTATGAAAAGATTTCTTTTGGACGAGTACCGTTTATATGGAAAAAGAAAATCAATAATCTAGTAAAGGAGAGTCCTGATCACGCCATAAGAATTTTTTTCGATAATTTTCGGGAAAATAATGAAACTAAACAGATGATATATGGTTTTGAACAATTATTACCTCAAAGCTTAGCACATATTTTGAATCATCTTGATGAGTTGAACCCAGACCGATTTAATCATTTATTAAGCGTATTTACAAACACAGCATTTCTTGATTCAATACTTGCACTTGAAATGGAGGTACAGGAGATGTTCTTAAACAAGTTAATTGAGAACTGGGGAATGTGTAATAAATCGATAACCAAAGGAATACTGGGTCAGTTTAATCCGAAATTAAGTGAAGAAGCTTATAGAACGGCAGTTAAGAATAAAAATATGGATCTTATTGAATTATTAATCCTTTGGGTAAAATGTGATGTTAGAGTATTATATCTTATCTTACAGAGCTACATGAAACAACCCACTGATCTAATACTCCCACTTTTTCGAGAAGTTTCTAAAGACAATTTAATTAATGCTTGCTCATCCGAAAATCTACCAAATAAGATTTCTCCTCAAAAGATACCGATCTTTTTAAAAATATTTGATAGTTCACGTGAGGAGCTTACTTTTCTGATTCATAGGTTCAGTAATTCTTCCAATAAAGCACAGCAACAATTTATTGAATGGCTTGTATCAAAAAACCTAACGAATGGTGCAATTTTAAATGCAGTCTCTCTTAAACAACAAACACAAACAAACCCATTAATTATCGCCTACTTTTCTCAAATTACCCGTCATGAAACTGAAAAAGAAATTTCTTTCCTATCTGATACACTTGAATCTTTACTGTTTACAAGCGCATCATCAATATTGAAATATTTAGATGCACAAAAAGACTCTCACGGAATTGACTATCTTTTTTTCCTTCTCACACTTCTCGAAAAGGATCTAAACAAATATGCACAATTCTTTACTTCAGAATTTCAGAATTACTCTACACTCGATATAAAACGAGTAATCGATTCTTATTTTCAAACCAAAGATACAAATATTCAGAACATACTCCGTCCTTCACTCAATTCCCTAAAAACAACTCAATGGAAAAAGTTAATAGAGCAAATCATCCAACAACAATATTACACTAGAAGAAAACGAGTATCTCGACTTCTAGAAAGTTTTGATGCAAAAACAGTGGGTAATATCAGCAATTACTTAATAAAAAATAAATATATTTCTCATATTGGTTATTTATACCAAAATTTTAATTATTTTCTTCCATTACTCACTACTTCTCAACCTATTGAGTCAACAGTCTATACCAGCTTAGCTAGCTATCTGAAGATCCACTTTAAGGATCATTTTGATGAAATAATACAAATTAGTAGTAAAATTTCGTTTCCTATGAATATTATTGCTAGTGAACTGAGTAATACTGATATTGAAAAACTCGTTTCTAGAGTAGGATTCGAAAAAACTCTAATCACCTCATGGGAAAGAGTATTTTTACTTCGTCCAAATGAAGTATTACCTCTATTTTTGAACAAATTTGAAAAAAAAACCAAAAAAAATACAGAGACGTTATTGAAAATTACAAAGAAACTTATTGACATCGACATCGTGAAATTCTGGCAAAATATCTCCTCTATATCAAGTAAAAGCTTACCTAAATATAAGATCTTAATAAAACATGTATTTAATAAGAGTATACCAATTTTAGGGGAGATTGTCATATCATTACCAAGGAATCATTCTTCCTACATCCAGAAATATATCATCCCCGATTTTTCAACCAAGAGTAGCCAGATGCTCTATGCAATACTCTCAATTCGGGACCCTGCATTGTTGAATCATAAGAATATCGAACCGTTAATTCTATCAATTCTTGACTTAAACCCGAAAAAACTCCTGTATCTTGTATTAATTCGTCTTACCAAGCTTAATACTGATGTAAATTTGAGATTGTTCGTTGAAAACCTCTTTAACCAAATAATTGGTAAATATCCAAGAGTAACTATTGAGAATATTGATGATCACAATCTTTCCTCCCTTGCAATCTCTGTTGGGAACTATACCAATAAATTATCAGAAAAGAAATTTGGTATCTTACTCAAATATATTATCCCAGGTCTGAAAACAAAAAGTTTAAGACCAGTTCTTGTTGATCAATGTCTCTCACGTCTCAGAGGGCCAACAAATGATTATAAGCTGATTCGAGATATTATTACTAATGATCAGACAAAAAAATTCTCAGATGAAGGTCAAGCTCTTTTATCAGCTCTCATAAAGCAAGCTGTAGGAAGATCAATAGAGGACGATATTAGAATATTGACCATATTAAATGACTCGCATTTATCTGTACGTGAGTCCTTACTCAGTGCATATTTTACTAAACTGCCTCAAGACTCATTAGATTACGTCCTTTCAGATCCTTCAATTAATATCTCTGAAGATTCTACTATTAGCGCGTTAACAACCCGATTTGCTAAAAGACCACCTTCTGAGCCAGAAAAATACTACATCTCTCTATATCAACAATCACAAAGAGCTGAGATAAAACGCGCTATTCTACCGTTAATAGGAGAGTACTGTTCATGGATAAATTTACCATTTCTCATGGAGCTACCTGAACAGGGAGAATTCGAACTAGAATATTCTCTGGCAATAAACAAATTTATCAAACGCTTCGAGATTGATTCCCCACAGACAATATTCCACATGTGGAGTTCAGGTCTTAAAGAAATCTATAAAAGTACTCTTAAAACAACTACAGAATTACCTAAACAATCTAGTTATCAATCTAATTGCCCTAAATGTAATAATCCTGTTTTAGAGAAACAAAAAAATTGTGGATTCTGTACGCAACGACTAACATGCGCAATTTGCCTTAAAAGTGTCGTAACAACGACCGATGTTGATTTAGTTGAATGTACGCAATGTTCCAGCTTTTTTCATCGCCGTCACTTACTTCAGAGTGTTAAGATTAGGAACGAGTGTCCAATATGTGGTGTACGATTGACCGAGCGAGGAGTAATCTCATTACCCCAAGTTCATTTCCGTTTCCACTAGGGGTTAGAACACCTCTAGGAGCTCTTGGTGTAGTTTAGAGAATGGTACGCAAAAAAGAAAATTTAAAATTCATCCCCCAGGGGAACCATGCGAAATGGAATCCTTCCATGTGAGATCCCAGAGATCCTGTTCCGTGAGGGTTTCTTTTTCTACAATTATTTTATGAATCTTCTTTAAAAGAGCGTGATGCCGTACTTCATCATTAAGGATATACTTGATGATCAGAGTTTCACTTTCTCCTTTAAGAGTTTTAAGTAATTCTTTATATGTTTCGATAGCTTGTTGTTCTAGTCTAATATGATCTTCTAAATTCTTTTTCAATTGATCAGTTACTTTTTCATCAATTAGTGGATTAGAACCCGTTTCAGCTGCGATTAAAGAAGTCAATAATGAGGCATGCTTAGTAGAATCACTAGCTATTCCCTCAATCAATTCTTTCACCATATTATTCTTAAGTTCTTTAACTGCCGCATGGGCAGATTCAACGATCTCATTTTCAAGTTGTATTTGCTTTTTAAAGAATTCAACACGTTCCATATGCAATTTTCTTCCATTAGTGGGTTATATAATGAAGAACACTTAACCGAATATAGTTTTTTTGGAGATAGTACAGCTATTTCTACTTATAGAGAGGTCGAAGAAAAAAGCAGAAAAGAAAAATAATTGAGTTTAATACAAAAAAAAGAAAGAAGGAAACGAGTAGAATTATTTCAAAGGCACATCGGGGAATGCGACAATTCTACACATAGAAGATTCTAATTCTATCCCACGAAGCGGGAAGCAACCAACCCATGTCCTTTTATTTGTCAGGCCAGGATCATCTGGGATCCAAAGATTTTCAGCGTGGATAACTCCTTTGGGAAACAATTCAAGATGCATGATCTGATAAAATTTGGATGGTGGGAACATATTATCCCAAGATTCTACATTATATTTGTTTGTTAGTTTTTCCTCGGCTTCAATAAACGATTTTGGATGCCAATCGCGAATAATTGTATTCATTGGATGGTCAGCAGAGCCACAATCGACCCCTATCCACTTAAATTCCATATCAATTGCCCATTGGGGAAAATCCGTATCTGGGCCAGGATGTTTTACAAAATAGCGTAATTCATCACTCTCGGGCTGATCCCAAGAATAACGTTGATAACCAGTTTTGATTAGTAAAATGTCACCTTTCTGTATATCTGCACGTTCCATCAACATTTCAGGTGAATATAGATCATAGTCGGTCATAACGTCAGATAAATCGACTACAACACCAGGTCCACAAAATTCTTCTAAATCCATTTGACCTATAGTTCTACCAGCTCCAAAAAAATGGATTTCTCCATCAATGTGAGTGCCCACATGATTGCTGGTTTTTATTATTTGACCATTTGCCCCTTGTCCCATATGTGCTCCTGCAATACGCTTAAAATATTGTAATTGTAAAGGCATATAACTAGGCCAAGGAGGGGTATGAATTGACAAGCGTTGAGTTAAATCAATCATTTTAAAAGTCATATCTATCACAGTTTACAGTAAGTAGAATAGAAATTAGATGATAAACAAGAAGAACATAAGTTCATTTGTTTTATTGTAACAAGAAAAAAAGAAAATGAAAAAAACCAGTCAAAAAATGCTGGAATAGACTTACTAGCTTTAGTGATTGGTTAAATTCAATTTTTTGGCAGGTTAAATCGATAACTCTTCGAAACAAAATCGATATGACCAGATTTTTCGAGTTCTTGAACCATTTCGAATTCTGTTCCTGAATCAGCCTCGTACGTTGCTGATAAATGTTTCTGAGTAATATCAAATGCTTCCTTTGAAATTTTTGTCATTAGCAATTTCCATGCAGATTCCTTACCTGGTCTGTAGAAAGTTAATTGAACACTGGGATCTTGATTTTCCTCGGCGCGAATTGCTCCTGCTGCAACAATTAAATCTCCCTCAAAAACTAAGATAATTTTCAGAGGATTTCGTTGAATGTTCTCGTAATATCTCTTTAGCTGTTCTTCTTTTGGAAAAGCTTCTAATGCTGTTTCATCCAATCTACCAACTTCCATAAGAGCGGCCAAATCCGTTTCATCAGTCAAATCTCCTTTCCGAACAGTAAACTTTTCTTCCCCTTCTAATTCAAGTGAACCAGTATTGTAGCGGTAGGTGAGATATTTCCGATTGACTACGAAGTTGTGAGATTTAAGAAATGCGATTTCTTGTTTCATCTTGGATCGATAAATTCCACCCGCAATAATCTGATGGTCAGGACCTTTGTCCTTATCACGATCGACAACGTAATCAACGACATCTTGGAAAAGTTTATCTTGGACTTCTGTAGGGCAATTTTCCATTGCATGGGGGAAACTAACTTCTGTAGCATTATAACGATTAGTAATATGTGATTGAACATATGCTAATGGCTTACTATCTTTTGTAAGAGCATATCTGATAGCATTGACATCAGGTGCATCAGTTTCGTTTCGAGTTTTGATTTGCTGTACGACTTCTTCCACTGTCGGTACTGGATAATCACGATCTGGAATGCGTTTCTGAGCATTAACATAAATCTCGGCTTGAATCTCCTCTAATCCCTCATTTGGTTGAAATTTTCGATATTCTACTTCCATTTATATCACAAATATGTTTCCAATCTTTGGACTATATAAATTTTTTTGGAATGTAAACAAAAAATAGAAACAAACAAATCATGCCACTATCTTTTTAAAGAAGAGGGAGAGGTTTACTCTCTAATCAATATTCATTTGGTGGTCTAATTTCTTCACTGATCTTAGTATCCTATAATGTTTGTCGTAATAGAGATGTTAATTACTCCCTATGTCTGGAATGAATAGAAAGAATGTCGAAACAAGGAAAACAGGTTCTCGTGATTGGAGAAAAAGCTTCTCAAGTACGAACTTTTTGTGAAACGTTGTTTACAGCTGTGATGACTAAAAAAGTTGGAAAACGGGTTTATATCCGTACAGGAGAATGGAAAGGAGACACATTAACATTTCTACCTCTATCGGGGCATATAACAAATATTGATACTAAAAAGGGATTTGGATGGGGAGAATGTCCCCCAATTGCACTCGTACAGGATCCTAAAGCCCTTGTTGTTAAAGAAAACTATGAATTTCGAAAAATAATAAGAGAGTTGGCCAGTAAAACTGATGAATTGTGGTTAGCCACAGATCCGGATTCCGAGGGAGATAATATTGCTTTTGAAGCCTATAATATAGCAATACGATCAAATCCTAAGTTAAAATCGAAGACACGTCGTATTTGGAACTCTTCTTTAACGTCAGTAGAAATTCTGAGAGCATTTAATCAGCTAACTTCTTGGTCGGTCAATCCAGCCTTAGCAGTTCAAGGACGTCGCACAATTGATGCATGGGTAGGATTTGCTGGCACTCGTGAGGTTACTATGACCGCACGTAAAGTTAGAAAAGAAAGAGGACTGGTTTTATCTGTGGGTCGTGTCCAATTACCTACACTCAAGTTGATCGTTGATCGAGACAATGAGCGAACGGCCTTTCTTGCTCAACAAAAGTACAATGTTCTTGCGGACCTATTGGATGATGGTAGAAAGAATGTTCTTGCCTCTGTACAACACGACCGCTCTCCATTCACGAAGGAGACGAAAGTACAGGAGATTCTTGATAAGTTACAGAAGTCAACATTAGCAAAAATTACTTCATTTCAACGAAGACAAATTCGTATCCCTCCTCCTCGTCCAATGAATACGACTGATGCTATTGCGCTCATATCACAGAACTTAAAGGTAAAAGCTGAAGAAGCACTATCTATTCTGGCAATTCTTTACCAACAGGGATACATTTCCTACCCCCGTACAGAAAATAGAAAATTCAAGGACAACTTTCCACATAAAGATATCCTGGTTAAACTCCAAAAGCATGATCCTTACAAAACTTTTTTCCAACAAATTGAAAGTATGATCCAAGTTAGGACAAATGGTCGTAAGCAAGGTACAGAAGATCATGATCCGATTCACCCCACGGGTGCGATTCCTCAAATCGGAACTAAGATTACCCCCTCTCATTTGAAGAGTTGGACATTTATTGCTCGTTGGTATATCGGTATGTTTATGCACGATCTTCTTCAGCAGCGTGGAACTGTTACATTATCCATAAAAGAAGAACCATTTAGTCAAAAGTATCAAAACACAGAGTCATTTGGATGGACTGAGGCAATGATTTGGAGAAGACCTCGCGAAACTCCATCTTTTTCCTTTGAAAAGGGTCAAATTGTCCAAGTCAGAAATATTCGGTCAGAAAAATTCAAAACTAAACCACCTGCACGTTGGGGAGATGCAGCACTCATAAAACGGCTGGAAAAACTTAAAATTGGTACTAAATCCTCCCGTCCTGAAATCATCAAAAAGTTGGAAATGAGAAAATATATTAAACGTCAAGGAACGTCATATGAGAGTACACTCACTGGAAAAAACCTTATCAAAATATTTGATTCAATTTGGCCTGATTTGGTAACCCCTAAGTTCACTCGGCAAGTAGAAATCCGTATGGATGAGGTAGCTACTGAAAAATGTTCGTATGAATCAATGTTAGAAACCATCCGCTTCGAATATATTTCACTTCACAAACAATTAGTTTCACAGCTCCAAGAACTACAGGTTCTATTGAAAGAAGCATTTTCAGGTCTAGGAACGAGTAGTAGTACGAAGTTTATACATAAATCCTCTCAAAATAGACGAAAATTTAAATCCAATGATTCTTCTTATTCATGTCCAGTTTGTACTGTTGGTAATCTCCGAGAAAGAACCAATTCGCGTACGGGGGAGAAATTTTATGGTTGTTCACAGTATCCAACCTGTAGCTTCACAAGCCCGCGTATTAAAATGAAGAATCAAAGGTTTGGGCCAGCAGTCTACAAAAAATGATCAATTCTATTTTTCTGCTGTGGGGATTGTACGACGTTTAACTCTAGATGTCAATACCAGTACCTTTTTGTAACTACCCATATTCATCGAAACATGAGTCGATTCCCCTAAATTGTAGCAATGGAAATACAGGAAGCCAAATTATTAATGACAATTAGAGTTGCAGAGAAACGAATGAATTCTGTTGGGGTAGATGTTGGAACTAGTACTTCTCATTTAGTTTTTTCGGAATTAGTACTTAAAAAGGATCCATCATCTAATACCGAGAAATTTTATGTTTCAGAGCGTATAATCAAATATCGTGGTGATATAATTTTCACACCCCTACTTTCCTCTAATGAAATAGACATTGACCAATTACTTCCCGCCCTTTTAAGAGAATACCAGAAAGCGAATATTAATCCCGCAACTATTGAATCTGGTGCAGTCATTATTACTGGAGAGGCAGCAAAACGTAAAAATGCCGAAAAAATTGTTCAGTTCTTAGCAAAAGAAGCCGAATTAGGCAATTTTGTTGCAAGCACGGCTGGACCGAATTTTGAATCAATGATATCTGCATACGGCTCAGGTGCAGTGACTTTTTCTGAAAGCCATGGCAAAAAGATTATTCATACAGATGTTGGTGGGGGAACCTCTAATATTGCTGTTATTGAAAATGGAATTATTACTGCGACAGCTTGTATCAATGTTGGTGGTAGATTACTTGCATTTAATGATGCTGATGAGATTATTCGACTGGAACCTGCAGGTAGTTCGGTTTTGGAGGCATGCAATCTTTCTCAGAGGTTAGGTGATAAATTAACTCTGGAAGAAAAAGCACTTGTGAGTGAAAAGTTGGCTCACTCACTTTTAGAGGTCTTAAAAGGAAAAGAACTTTCTAATCTTACCCAAGAACTTATGATGACTGAAAATCTTCCTCTTGAAAGTTATAATAACAACCCTGCAGTCAGTTTCTCAGGTGGAGTTGCTGAATATATCTATAGTAAAACTGACCAAGAATTTAATGATCTTGGTAAAATATTAGGAACACAAATTCGATCTCTCTTAGCAAAACATGCTTTTGAGCGGATTGAAACTCCAGAAAAGATACGAGCAACTGTTATTGGCGCAAGCGGGCATACATTAAATGTAAGTGGTTCTACAACATTCATTTCAAAAGACCGGAGTAAAATTGATCTTCCAATCCGCAATTTACCTGTAGTAATTCCCCAAATCGATCGAAATCAATTATCAATCGATTATGTCGCACACCAGATTCAAAACTCACTGAAGAGAATGGATATTATAGAAGGGGAAAGCAATTTTGTTCTTGCGTTCATTGACCCTGTTCGATCTGTTTATGATAAATTGACAATTTTTTCACTTGGAATTGTAAAAGGATTACCCAAGTCTGTTCAGGAAGACAAACCTATCTTTCTAGTATTTCAAACGGATATCGGAAACTCTGTTGGAAATGTATTGAAACGAGAAACAGGTATTACGAATGAAATTCTTTCTCTGGACGAAATTTCGGTAAAGGAAGGAGATTTCATTGATTGTGGGAAGCCACTTTTTGAAGATCGGGTTTTTCCAGTTGTTATTAAGTCACTGATCTTTGGTTAACCAATGTAAAATTTTATTTTAACGACCCAATCAACTATAAGTAAGGTGAATTGACGCTTTTGAAAGTTTTAGGTTTGATTTCAGATACCCATATTCCATCACGGAGTGGAAAATTACCACAATCAGTACTAGCAGCGTTTAAAGACGTCGATATGATCCTACACGCAGGCGATTTTGAAAAACTTGATGTTGCAGATACTTTGGAAGCGATAGCTCCTCTTAAAGCTGTGTATGGGAATATGTGCAGCTGGGAAGTGAAACAAAAATTCCTTCCAAAACTAACGTTCAAGGTGGAAGAGCTTGAGATAGGTCTGACTCACGGTAATGGGAGTCCATCAGGTTACATTTCAAGGGTACAAGATCTTTTTCAAAATGATAACCCCCATATTATAGTATCAGGACACACACATCATCCAACAGCTGAAATCAGAAATGAAATTTTAATGTTAAATCCTGGTTCACCAACTGATAAAAGATTTGCCCCCAAAAACACCGTGATGATTTTAAATATTGACAAATCTAATTATGAATATAAATTCGTCGATGTTTAAAGTAAACCATTTTTGTAACGAAATTAAGGATAATCTCTTGGATCCCAGGTTACTGAATAATCTTGATTCATTAAATCTAGTTTCATCATATCCTTCTGAGTAAGGTGAAAATCAAAAACATTGATATTTTGTTCTAAATGTTGTTTATTAGCACTTTTTGGGATAGTTGGAACATTGTGTTGTAAGCACCAACGAATGAGGATCTGTGAAGGAGATTTTCCATACTTATCTCCAATTTTCTTTAATTTTTTATCTCCGAGTTTCTGGCCTTTTGTTAATGGGCTATACGCTTGCAATTGAATTCGATTCTCTTCACAATACTTCAGAAGAGCTTTTTTATACAGCCAAGGATGAAATTCAACCTGATTTATTACTGGAATAACTGAACACTTTTGTAAAAGTTCTTCTAAATGGTTGATCATATAGTTACTGACTCCAACGGCTTTCACCCTTTCAGTTTCAACCAACGATTCAAGTGCAGTCCAAGATTCTAACCTTAAATTAGTAACAGGCCAATGAATTAAATATAAATCTATATAATCCAAACCAAATTGATCCATACTATTTTCAAAAGCCGAAAGTGCGTTGTTGTAACCTTGATCAGTATTCCAGAGTTTAGATGTTATAAAAAATTCACTCCGAGTTACAGTACTTTTTAAAATTGCCTGTCCAACCTCTTTTTCATTTCCGTAAAGGCTGGCGGTATCAAATAATCGGTATCCCATATCTATAGCCCATTGAAAAACCTGCTTAGCTTGATTGGGTCTTATCTGATAGACTCCCAGTCCAAGAACAGGCATTTTTCTCCCGTTATTTAATCGAACTTTGCTGCTTATATTCATTTAGAAATCTTCCTAATCAAATTGAGGTGAGATTTTTACCCGAGACTACTAACACTCGCGAAAGAGCGGTAAGATAAAAAAGAGGAGAAGAATTAGAAGGATAATTCCTCGTAACTACACGACCATTTCTAGTACGGAGATACAATTACTCCTAATAAGAGCCAGAAAAATGCGAATGCCATCAGCATTGATGCAAGCTTAAAGATCCTAAATGTACGAACTTGTGTTGGTTTTCTGAGGTTTAAAACCGAGAGCCATATCATATAGATGCAGAATGCAAATAATGGTAATAGAGGTAATAGCCGAATATTCAATACAATTCCTGTTAGTGCAATCAGTACAGTGCTCAGAATAGCTGACAATGTAATAACTTGTATTGTTTGAGTTTTACTTCGAATTACGGGCCACATGGGAATTTGTGCTTTTTGATAACCTTCTAAGTTCTTTGGAAGCAATGCAAGAGTTAAAATATGCAAAGGAATCCAACAAAGAACAAACAAACCCATTAAAAGACCAGCTGAAGTTATCGATGCTGATGCTGCAGTAGATCCAGCTAGTGCTGGTAAACCACCCGCAATTCCTCCAAAAATGATGGAATATCGAGTTCTACGTTTTAATAAGAGTGAATAAACAACTACATCAAAAAAGGCACCAAGAAAGACGACAGTCAATGTCAAGTAGTCCACAAATATTGCTATTGCTAGAAGACCAGTAAATGTGAAAAGTAGACCGTGGCGAAGAACCGTCCCGGGTGAAATCTTTCCCATAGGTAGTGGACGATCTCTTGTTCTTTCCATTAGTGCATCAATATCTCGATCAATATACATATTCAATAATGTACTTCCCGAGATTGCAAAAAAGACCCCCACATTCAACCACAGGAATACATTCAAGTCAAAACCAGTCGACCACGCACTAATTAAGTAAGCAAAAAAGGTTGTATAAACTAACAAGAATGTTTGCTTACTTTTAATCAGTTCTCCATAAAGGAAATATGGTGTGGTCGTGGTAGTGGCAATCGATGCTTGTTCATATGCCTGTAGTTGATCTGGGGAGTCAATGTTTGTCATTGGTATCTATCGTTCCATTTTTAGTATCTTTTTTTTAGTTATTCACTCTGGCCATTGTTTGACATCATGTCTACCTTTTATTATCTGAATTAACTGGTGGAAGCAGAAAATTGTTATTACGATAATAAGAAGCATTATTCCAAAATCCATCACAAGGGGAAGCCAATTTCCAAACCCGAATAATTTTTGGTCCGCCCAAAACTCTCTAACATCTACATACTTATTCAAATTCACCGCCCAGTCTTGATCAAAGTGAGGATAATACAAATATATCATTCCAAGACCAAATGCGACAATATTACCTGCAAATGACAGCCAACCCATCACCTTTCGGGTAGTGCCCTGTATATTTAGAACATCAGTCAGTAGAAGTACCAACATGATTGCAGATAATGTGGCTAAGATGTGCCAATGACCCCTTGCAACTGTAGTTTCAACTGCTAAGGGTCCATCTCGAAAAGCTACTATATCAAGCACTTTTGTGAATGGAGATTCTCCTTCTGGGTCAGTCGGTCCACGGAGACTGAGGGCTAGGAATATTCCGCCAAAAGTCATTACGAAATTTACCCATATTAGCTGAAAGTAAAGCGTAAATTTCACAGGATCACTGAAAACAGCCTTAGACCGAGCAAACCATGACGCAGATTCATAGTTATCACCAAGAGCTTTTTTACTCATTTTATTCCAGCCCGTTAATGCCAAAATTAGGCCAACGGTCACAAGAATGGCAGCACCAACATAAATCAAGTAATGCATATCAAAAGGATAGACAACCACTGAATTAAACGTAACAGCCCAAGATCCTATTGACATAATTAACATACCTGGCATAGCAAGAATCATCGAGATTCGATACCATTTTCCTTTTTGGTCTGGTACAGTATATCGATAGACAACTAGTAAAATAATTACGTCAATAAGTGCTAACATAATGTGTAAATGTGCTTTAATAGCATCTACGAAGAGTTCTGGGTATTTATCATGGTCATAAGGTCGAAGGAAGTACTCTGCAAGTAAGGGAAGTAAACCATTTCCGAAAAAGGATCCTATCGCCCCTCCAAGAATAACACTCAGTAAAATACAGAAAGTTAGGAGTGTCACTGCGGATTGACCTAAAACAACATTTCGACTGTTGTCCGCATCTCGTTTCGGAAAGGATTTGGTTGGAAAAACCCCAAGCAGAAGCATGATTCCTGCATAGAAACATAATGATAGCCCAACTAAGTATAGACCATGTAAAATCCATTGATCAGGAAAGATATAGGCAAACAATATACCGCTGGCTGAAGTTAAGATACTTCCAAGGAACAGGGGCCATTTCACTCTTGATTTGAACTTTTCACGGACATCCATTAACATTAATACAAAATATGTGCATACTGCAACAACTGGTACCGCTATGCTATGGTAAAGTATTATAATGCGGCCTGCTCTGTCAACTGCCTCAGCAGATAATGAGATTGGCAATAAAGGTTGACCGAGTATAAGCTCGATTGGTTCAGAAAATGTAGATAAAAATAGTATTATTACAAAAAGCCAGACAACCGTAAAAGTAATCATACCTTTGTAGGTAGCACCGTAATTTATCTTTCTCTTTAACCAATCCATTTTTGAGTCAGAAGAATTTTCTACATTCATTGTTTATTCACCTAGAACAAATCACTTATTACAGGTATTTCCACTTTCCATTTTGATGGAATACCGATTCCGAGGGCAAAGAATACTCCAACGACGAGTAATAAGAACGGTAAGATAACAAGAATATCCTCAAATGGCAAAATTGCTTCCATTCCTTCTACTGTTGCGAAGGCGAGCAAAACGCCGCCAAATGAAATCAGTAAACCACCAATTCCAAAGAATATACTTGTCCATTCTGTTTCTTTAGTAAATGCTGTGTATACTGGTAGAAATGATATTATCAACCCAGAGGGAATGTGAACACCCATTAAAACAAAAGATGCAAAGTCTAGCTCCATTAATTTAATGACTGCTAAAATAGCAATCAATACTAGAGAATATATTGCATAATAAAATCCATATTGTTTCTCTTCAAAGACTGCATAAAGAAGCCCTATAGCTAGACCTGCTGGGATCAATGCAGCCACAGGAGGGACAAGTGGATTTTCTAAAGTATCAGTCCATCCAAGGAAAATAATCAAAACACCCGAGATAAAAAGAACTAAAAAGCTAAGTGCCCAGGCTAAATGATACATTTTCTTGGAAGCAAGGTATTCCTTCAGTAGTAAGAGGGCTAATACAATCGCCACAATACCTACAACTAGGAGCACAATTGCTCCAATCAAATCAGTTTCTAGTAATGACATGACTTTCAACTCAATATTTCTATTGTTAGAATTATTTTTGTGTAAAAAGTTAAATTTGCTCGAGATTTTTACACGCGAGCTTAATATTACTGAGACTGCGTTTTTAATCTTTGCGTGAATCAAAGAGACAAAAGAAAGCAAGGAAATAAGTTTTCGGGAATAAAAAAGTAAGTCAGTTGCTAGAAAGTAAGTAGCTAGATAGTTGAAATGTTTCCAACAAAGAATACGTTATCTCTTGTATATAGCATTATATTATGGTAAGCAACTTACTAAAGACGATATATTTATAACGGAAGATAGCTATTAATCGGATGACTGATCAATTTTTGTTGAACACCACTATGAATGAAACAGAACCTGATGAATGTGCAGCTAGCCTTGCAATGAAAATTTTAGGCCGTAAATGGACATTATACGTCATTTGTGAATTATTGATGTGCCAAGAACTATATTTTAGCCAATTACAAGAACATATCCTTGGCCATTATAGTGAGAAGATATCTGCACGTGTTTTATCAGAAAGTCTAAGTCGATTAGAAGAACAAGGGGTTGTTAACCGACTTGTTCATAGTGAAAAAATGCCCATTCGTGTTGGTTACTCTTTGACTGACAAAGGAGAAGATTTCGCTGTTATTTTTAGTGCTTTAAAAGGTTGGGGCGTTAAATGGGGTGGTATTGGGGTTAAAAAATGTAAATCATTTGCTTGCATTCATAATGCAGTCCCTATTATCGATATTGACGAAGCAAAAAACCTTTTTCAGATACGAGAATGCGAATGATTATTCTAAAGCAAAAAAAGGGGGAGTTAGAAAATTAAACAATCTTCTAAATCCAAGGAAAATACTTATGACTACTATACATTTGTAGTGGATGGTTTAGGAGAATAAACGATGTTCAAGATTTGCCCGACAAATCGTAGAACAATTCCAAGCACGATAGAGGATAAACCAACATAGTACTGGAATGCTTCCAGCCAGTTACCAGTATACATATATACATCAGCATTTATTGGATGTGTCATTGGCATGAAGATTGGTTGAACAATTAATAAAACCCCGAAACTTAACACTACTAGTGCAAAATTCGCTACCTGTGAACCGATACTTCCACCAACAGCTCCACTTTTTTCAGCCATGTGGGTTGAAAGATTACTTCTCATTTTGGGTAGCAATAATACTAGGAGTATGATCACATTTCCTATGGCTCGGAACCAAGAAGGCGTGAATTTCATTCCCGACTCACCATAGCTCGCCCAATCTTCGTAAAATAATAACAAGGAGGGAATAGCCCCACTAAAGAATCCCAAGATACAATTAACGATGGAAACTTTATAGAACCATGATTTTCCTGATTTCAATGCCCAATATAGAACAACCCATAATATACCTACTAACCACGTGACAAAATAGCAAATAATCCAAACCATCTGATAATCTTCTACAATGGAGAAAGCAGATACTTTCCACCATCTGGGATCAAACGTTACACAGGTAGCTCCAATTCCAGAGATAATTCCGATAGCTGCACCTAAAGCCATTAATATATAAAGACTTTTTATTGACTGAATCTTTTCTAATATACTCAATTTCCATACTATCCATTTTTAGTCTTAAATGAACCTCAGCGTTTGACTAGATAGCTGAGTTTAGACACAACGATTTTCGTAGTCCCAGTTTTATAATTTGTCGTTATCTTTGAGTAACCTACAATTTCCTCCTATCCAATAGGAAAATAGGTTTTTCAAGGAGAAAGAACGGAAATAAAATTAGACAAAAAAGGATGCGAAAAGACGATGAGCTCAAAATTTCCATTTAAATCAGATTCACTTTATTTTCAATATAGTGTGAAAGATATTGAACGCGCAAAGAAATTTTATGTCGAAACATTTGGATTTGAAGTGGTTTGGGATGGTGGTAGTGAAGTAGGCTGGTGTGAACTTAATCTACCAGTAAAAGGTACAAAATTAGGATTAAATCTTCTCCCAGAAGCAGCTAGTCTGGTTCCGGGATCAGGTGTCCTAACTTTCGATGTAACTGATCTGGATGAGGCTAAAAAACTGTTAGAGGAAAAAAAAGTTCAATCAGATGATATCATTGACATACCAGAATTGGTATCTTACTTCAATACAGTTGATTCTGAGGGTAATAAGATTCAATTTGTAGGAGAACCAAGAATTAAGTAAGAACCCTATGAATTCTTAATCTTTTCTTGAGCAAGTAAAGCTGCGTCAATAATAGGCTGATAACCTGTGCAACGACAAAGATGTTTTTCGAGAGCTTTATGAATCTCCTCTTTTTCCGCATCAGGGTCAGCTTGTAATAAAGCATATAACTCCATAATATACCCAGGGGTACAGAATCCACATTGGACAGCAGTAGCTTCAATAAATGCCTCTTGAATTGCATGAAGAATAAAATTACTCGATACGCCCTCAATCGTGAGAACTTCGGCATTTTCTAATTTTTTGGCTTTAGTAATACAGCTTTTAACGGCTTTTCCATTAACAACAACTGTGCACGCCCCACAGTGGCCTTGACTGCAACCATTTTTGGTTCCTGTCAAAGAGAGATGCTCACGAAGAATACTAAGCAAGGAGTCAGACGGATCAACAGAGAAGGCATAGTCTTTCTTGTTTATTATTATCGTCAATTCCATGTTATTTTTCTCCTGCTTTCAATGCATTTAGCATCCGTTCTTTAGTTACGGGAATACTGGTAAAGGAAATACCAGTAACCCTCTGTATTGCATTCAAAATGACAGAGGGAGGGCCTAACGCAGGATGTTCTGCAATAGGACGTGCGCCAAAGGGCCCATCTGGTTGGGGGGTTTCAATAAAGATACAACTAAATTTCTCTGGCATGTCAGACAGTCGAGGAATCGCATATCTCCGTAGATTGGTTGTTGTCATATTGCCTGATTCATCATAAACAATTTTTTCTTTTAACGCTTGGCCTATACCTTGCATCACTCCACCGGTGACTTGTCCGCGTGCTAAAGCAGGATTAATAACTTTTCCCGCATCAAGGGCCGTCACGAAATGTAGAATGGTAATTTCTCCTGTTTTCTTATTGATTTTTAGATCAACACCTTGACTTCCGAACGTCCACTCATAGGGCTGATATTGTCCAGTCTCTAAGTCTGGAAATGTAACATTGCGAACAACTGATGAACCAGTAGTCAAGATAGGATTACCTACTGTATGTCCATCAGAGTATTGATAGCCAAGCACTAATTCTTTAAGATCTAGAAATCTATCCTGATAGCTTACCTTGGTGCCATCATATACTATGTCATTGAGAGCATAATCCCATACTAGGGCCGCATTTTGCTTAAATTGTGTGATAGATTTTTCACACGCAGATATTATTGCATTTCCAACACGCATTGTGGTCATACTTGCTACTGTTTGCCATTCATAAGGAGTTAACTGCGTATTTATCTCATAATTGATTCTAATATTACTTACTGGAATGTGTAATGTTTGAGCCGCAATTTGGGCAAGTACAGTTAAACTGCCCTGTCCTAGTTCAACTCCACCAGTCGAAATATTCACAGTAAGATCTTCATTGAATTTTAGAAAAACATTCGAGGAGGCATTAGCGGTTTGAACTGGAGATTTAATAAGTCCAACAGCAGCACGCCCATAGAAAAAACTTTCATCTTCAGGAGGGAGGGGTATTTCATTAAGTTTTGTTATTGTTTGAGTAAAACATTTTCTAATGTCTCCGTTATGTTCATTGATGATCTGTCCAAGAGAATTCGTATCGGCAGGACGTAGAAAGTTTTTCATTCTTAAATCATCATACTCCATTCCTAACTTTAAGGCAAGCTTTTCCAATAATCGTTCAATCATAAATTGACCTTCGGGATGTCCGTATCCACGGAAAGCTCCTACGGGTGCAGAATTAGTATAAACACCAAAAGACTTGAGATTACATTTAGGGAAAAAATATGGCCCCACACAGTTATGACCCGCAGCTAGTACTACATTACACCCTGTATCTCCATATGCTCCATCTGAAAAATATTGAGTAGCTTCTATACCAACGAGTGTGCCATCCTTTTTTGCACCTAGTTTCATGTGACCTTTCATTCCTCGACCCAAAACTGATCCAATGAAGACTTCTTTTCGAGTAAGCACGAATTTAACATGATAACCTGGAACTAATTGTGCTGCTAAAGCAACAAGAGGTTCAATGGTGTAATCGCTTTTTCCTCCAAAACCTCCGCCTAAGTATGGAATATGAATGTGTATCTTGATCATTTGTTTTATTTTAAAGTAATCAGCAAGTACCTCACGGAGTACAAACGGGGCTTGAGAACTACTCCATAGATGTAGTTCTCCTGTATGATCCCATTGTGCAATGGCACCGTGAGGTTCAATAGCCGCGTGGTTCATTAGCGGGTATTCAAAATTATCCTCTACTGTAATTTCTGCATCTTGGAAAACATGCTCATAATCGCCTTTCTTGAGATGGTACTTGTAAAATATATTTGTCTGAGGTTCTGGGACAAATGTAGGGACATGATGATATTTACCATTCTGTTCATGAATTAGGGGCGCTTCTTTACCAACGGCCTCTATTGGATCTAAAATAAAGGGTAATTCTTTAAAGTCTACATCAATATTTTTAATAGCAGCTAATGCTTGCTTTTCTGTTTCTGCAATGACGACGGCTACTATTTCACCTGCATGCCTTACCTTATCGATAGCTAATGGTGCTTGATCAAAGATACAGGTTCCGAACAAATGATTTTTATCTAAGTTTAAAGATTTTCCAGTGAATACTTTATGTACTCCTGGCATATCTATGGCTTTACTTATTTCAATTGAATTAATAATAGCATGAGGAACACCAGCCCTCAATACTTTCATTTTTAAAGTTCTAGGAAAACGTAAATCATCAATATAGAGAGCTGTGCCGGTAACTTTTTCATGAGCATCTGCTCGCGGAATACTAGTTCCCACTACTTTATTAAACAACTTCAATTACCAAAAAAAATCGATGCATTCTTGTGTAAAAAATCTTGTTTCTTCAAGTTCATGAGATTATAATACTCATAAATCCCTTCATTCGTAGGAAAGATAAAAAATTCAAGAAAATGCTTCTCTTAAAATAATTACTAGCTTTTCACTTGGGTTGTTTTGGATTATGGCTTTCATAAATCAGATGAAAATGGGAATAATCAATCTTTCATCAGGTAAAATTAATTCTGAAGAAATTCCTTTCAACGATGAAAAATTTAAGAAATTTTTGGGGGGGGAAGGGCCCGTAATTGAGTATCTTCTGAAAAATATGCTTGTTAATATCGACCCCCTATCTCCTGATAATTATATCTGCTTTATTACTGGTATTTTGAGTGCAACAAAGGTTCCATTTTCTGGTAGGTATACAGTTGTTTGTAAATCACCTCTCACAGGCGGTTGGGGTGAAGCAAATTCAGGAGGCCGTTTTGGACCAGAATTACGAAAAACAGGGTATGATTCGCTCATCATAACAGGAAAAGCAGAACAATTATCAATCATTGTAGTGACTGATGATAGAATTGAAATCATAATTGCCGATCAGTTGAAGGGGCTAGATTGTGTTCATACAGAAGACAAATTAAAGGAAGAATATGGTAAAAAAGCGCAAATTGCTAGTATTGGGTTAGCAGGAGAAAATTTAGTATTATTTTCTGGAATTGTTACAGATAAAGGTCGAATTGCTGCTCGGAGTGGAGTAGGGGCTGTTATGGGATCGAAAAATTTGAAAGCAGTCGTAGTAAGGGGAACTAAATTGATAAATTCAGCGGATCCTTCCGGCCTTAATGAATTACGAAAATTGGTTAATAAGCGGATCAATAAAGGTATTAGTCCACTTATGAAACCTGGACTGAAAGCATCGACAACGTTTGCCCCATGGATTCGTCGTTTTCGGATAAAAAATTTTGGCTCAATGAGTCCCAGTAATATGATTATTGAAAGCTATCGACGTTGGGGAACCTGTGCTGGAAGTACGATTCTTGTAGAAACAGGTGATGCTCCCATTAAAAACTGGAAAGGATCATACATTGATTTCCCCCTGAAAAAAAGCTCTAGAATTACTGGGGATAATGTTACTAAATTTCAAGAAAAGAATTATAGTTGTCACAGCTGTCCTCTGGCATGCGGAGGAATAATGAAATACTCAAATGAGCAATTCACTCTTGAAGAAACTCATAAACCTGAGTATGAGACTTTAATCATGCTAGGGGCAAATTTATTGAATGATGACATTGGAGCAATATATCAATTAAATGATTATTGCAATCGTCAAGGTTTGGATACGATAGCAGCTGGTGCTATCCTAGCTTTTGTAATAGAAGCATCAGAAAGCGGAAAAATTCCAAAAAATGAAATGAACGGTTTAAATCCGACTTGGGGTGATCCTAAAGATTATTTATCTTTGTTAAAATTGATTACGACGAGAAAAGGGATAGGAGATATACTTGCAGATGGTTTTACTCGTGCATCAGAACTATATAATACGAATAGTGGAATGCATATCCAAAACCAAGCTTTACCCGCGCACGACCCTAGATTCTCCAATAGTATGATTTTACCATACAGATTGGATCCAGCACCTGGTAGACATACTCCGTTCTCGGAACTAATGATTGAGCTCGCTAAATTTGGTCAAATGTTTCCAGAGATCCCTAAAAACGATCGTTTTTTCAATTTCTATTGTTATCATAAAACTGTATCTTCGCTAGGGCTGTGTCAATTCAGTTTATTAACAGGAAATTTTCCTGTACTTGAATTCGTAAATTTAGTTATTGGGTCCGACCTCTCAATTGAAGATTTTGTGACTATTGGAGAGAGGATTTTAACTCTAAAACATATATTTAATTTAAGGGAAGAGAAAAATCCTCTTGATTATAAACTACCTGAAAGAGTCTTAGAAAAAGCAGAACGAGGGCCAAATAAGGCAATTTCTGCTAGTAAGGAAAAAGGATTAATTATGGATTTTCTCGATTCGTTAAATTGGGATACCACTACAACCATGCCAAATGAAAAACGTTTAAGGGCACTTGGATTAGACGAATTTATCTAAATCACTGAAATTCCTTTTAGAAAACCTATTCTGATTTGAATTTTCCTCTAGTTTTATCCTTCAATACAAGCCAATTACAGAATGCTTTTGTAATCATCAATTTCTTCTTCGATTTACTTCCTAGATTCATATCGGAGATTTATTTTACAAAATGACGGTGAACAACTATGGTTGAAGAAGAATATGTTGCGATGATCAACAAACTAAGGGAGAATTTTCTGACAGAAAAAGCCAAGAAAACTTATAGAAAATGGAATAAAACAATGGCTTTTAATTTAACGGATTTAGATAAAACATTTTACTTTAATATAGAAGCTGGAAATCCTAATGAGCTTATTGAAGGTGATCCAGAAAAAGCGGATATCAAGATAATAACAGATTCAGAAACCTGGGTTGGGATCATGAAAGGTGAGATTGGAGGTATGAAAGCATATACTTCCAAGAAACTAAAAGTGAAAGGAAGAATGCCTGACCTTTTAAAGCTACAAAAGCTAATGAAATAACTTTTTATTCTTCCCAATAGGTAATCTGTTTAACTGGTGAATTACTAGTGACCGATCACAAAAGAAAAGTGTCTTTATGTCATACCATGAAAGAACTGTACCTAGAGAAAATACTGACTGATATCGGAGGAAATCTTAGTTTTCGATCTATCGAAGATCCTAAAAAGTATTTTTGGATTACTCCTTCAGGTATGAAGAAAGATCTGGTTGAACCTGAGCATCTAATCAAAATGACTATGGACGGTGAAGAAGTAGATAGTGATAGTGAACTATCTCCAAGTGTAGAATGGCCTATACATCTTCGTATTTATCAGGAAGACGAAGATTTTCAATTCGTAGTCCATTCACACGCACCGCTTGCTACAGCATTTTCAATTTTAGCGGAACCTCCCAAAATTCCACCGCTTACTGCTGAATTAGGTTTTTTAGTTCCCGAGATCATTATTGTACCGTATCAACAAAGCGGATCAACAGAATTAGGAGAAGCTGTTGCCGAATTATTGTGGGATAGCCAAACTCTCATTCTGGAGAATCACGGTGTTGTTGCGGTTAGTGAAGACTCTTTTCAGAATGCAGCTATAAAAACACGAGCATTAGAAGAATACCTTCAACTTTATCTAAATATTAAGAAATTTGGAGAAATAATCCGCCCTTTTCCAGGTTTTGATTAGAGTGTGATAAGAAATTGCCAGAGTACTACCTTTCTCTTGATGCAGGAACAAGTGGAGGAAAAGCTGTAGTTCTTGATGATCATGGATATGTAAAGGGGTTTTCAAAAAAGCCTTGGAGCCAACACTACTTTATACCAGCCGATTTGGAACCATATGGAAGTGAATTTACAGCTGAACAATTCTGGGATATTTTACTCCAAACTACTAAAGAGGCAATTTTCTTTTCCCGAATTTCTTCTAGAGATATTAAAGCAGTTACAGCAACTTCTCAACGGCATGGGTGTGTTTTCTTAAATAATGAAGGAATATCAGTGTATGCTGGCCCCAATCGTGACGCTCGTGGACTTGAAGTTGATACAGAGGAGTTCATGCCAAACGAGGAAGTCTATGAGATTACTGGTCATGGCCTCCCATTTTTATTTCCACTTGCCCGGTTATTGTGGTTTAAAGAAAATGAAGAGGAAATTTATGACAAAATTCGTCATCTCCTCTCTATTGATGGCTGGGTAAATTTCAGGCTAACTGGAAATTATACTATTGATGATACGGCTGCAGCAGAAACCCTCCTCTTCGATATTAAAACACGTAATTGGTCTGACAAAATACTAACCGAATTTGATATTTCACATGAAATCTTACCTGATAAATATGAATTTGGTCAAGTAATTGGGCCAATTCTCCCTGATATCGCTGAAAAACTCGATCTCAATTCACATACACCAGTTGTTATGAGTGCGGCTGATACACAAGCTTCAATTATTGGTTCTGGTGGAATTAATACAAATACTCTAGGAATTGTGGCAGGGTCAACTATGCCATTACAATTAATAGTCGATCGACCTATTATTGATCCTACCCAAAATATTTGGACTGGTGCCTTTGTGAATAATCTTTGGGTTCTCGAATCGAACGCTGGATCAGCTGGTGATGTTCATAAATGGTTTATTGATTCAGTCCTTACACCCCTTAATGTAGATAATCCTTATGAAAAGTTTGAAGTATTAGTACTTTCACAACCACCTGGAAGTCGAGGAGTGTCTGCAGATCTAGGCCCACAGATTTTTTCTTCTCAATCCATGCTTTCCGTACCTATAGGAGGCGGATTTTCTTTTACCCCAATAGCTTATTCATTCGATGCTCCTGTAGATATCGCTTCTTTTTCTAGATCCTTAATTGAAAATCTTGGTTACGCTGCACGTGCAAATAGTGAACAAATTCAAGAATTAGTTGGCTATTCGTTTGACTCTGTCTTTCTTGTTGGTGGTGTTTCAAGATCGAAAGCTTTCATCCAAATTTTGGCCAACATTATGAACACAGAAATTAAAACCTATTTACCAGAAGGAGCCTCTGTTGCTGGAACATTGGCTAGCATGATTGGAACAGGTAAATACAACAATTTAAACCAAGCAGTAAAAGTTATATCTGATTACTCCATATATTATCCTCAAGAGGATCAATCTGATGAATATGAATCACTGTACCCAGAATGGAAAGAACTTTATCAGAGATCTCGTGAGGATGAGTAGTGACTCTCGGTAAATGATCATACTGGTGAAACTTTATGAAAATATTGATCACAGCTCCATTCGATGAATCTGGATTACAAGTTTTAAGGGAATCTAGAGATCTAAAAATACTTTATGAGAATTGGCGGGAAACAGGAACGATTTATTTAGACGAGGAAGAGCTAATTGAAAAGCTAGTCTCGAATAATATTGATATTTTTATTACTGAAGGAGACGAAGTAGATACAGCTGTAATTGAGAAGTCTGGATTAAAATTGATCGGAGTAACACGCGGAAATCCAGTCAATGTGGATTTAGCTAAAGCACAGAAAAAGAATATTCCCGTAATCTATACTCCTTTTCGGAACGCAGATGCTGTTGCTGACTTAACTGTTGCCATGATGCTTTCACAAGTACGTAAAATGACTGAAATCGACAGATTTCTCCGTAGTGGAAATTTTGATGTTTCTGATTTAGATGATGACGGATTTGCCAATTTTTTCAATAGGTTTATAGGTTTGGAAGTTGGAGGTCTTACAATTGGGATAATCGGCTTTGGTCAAATTGGTCAAAGAGTTGCAAAACGATTATATCATGGGTTTGGTTCCAATTTGTTATACTTTGATCCTTATATTCCAAACGATCATACTGTTGTATTGGAAACAAAAGCTAGACAAGTCACATTAGAAATTCTTATGAAAGAATCAGATTTAATAACAATTCATACACCTCCCGTCGAAGAAACGGAGGAAATGATTGATGAAAAGATGTTCAACCTTATGAAGCCCACAGCATACTTTTTTAACTTAGCTCGGTCCTTCTGTATTGATGAAGATGCTTTATACGATGCATTAAAGAATAAACGAATCGCAGGAGCAGGATTAGATGTTTTTGATGATGAACCAGTCGATTCAGAGAATCGCTTTTTGCAATTTGATAACGTAACAGTGATGCCTCATTTTGGGGGAAATACAAAGGATGTTATTCGTCATCAAACCAACATGATAGTTACCGATGTTCTCAACTTCATTAATAACCGCACACTCCAATATAAGTGGAAAGGTTAAATATAAGTGAATTTTCTATTTCAAAATCAATATTCTCTATCTAATTCTACCACATTCAAATAGTCATTAGTGCCGCGATGATATCTTTTAATATTCACGATGACCTCATTCCACCTTTTCAAGTCGGAAAAAGGGGAGGCCGCCCGATGAGGAGAAAGAATAATATTAGGTAGAGAATTAAATGAATAATGAAATGGAAATTTAGCTCCATTCTTGTTTTCTTTTGGGGAATACTCGTACCATACATCTATTGCTGCTCCCAGTAATTTATTCTGTTTTAAAGCATTGAAGAGACTTTTTTCATCCACCACAGAACCTCTACTAACATTAACAATAATCCCATCCGGAGTTAATAGGTCTAATTCCTCCTGACCAATAAGATTTGTAGTTTCTGTGGTTTCAGGAACAGCTATGATTAAGATATCTATTGATTTTAAAAATTCAGCTAGTTGATTTCTGGGAAAAAGTTTAACTTCTTCTGAAAATGATGTGATGTCATTTACTGTTCTTTTGAGAATACAAAATTGGATATCAAATCCTTCTAAAAAACGATGAACTTTGCTGTTAATTGCGCCATATCCTAATAGACCCACACTTTTATTTCTCAATGGAATTGAAATTGCCTCTTTATCCCCTCTTCTCCATTTTCCCTCTTTCATCCAAAAATGATGAGGAATTACTTTATTGAGCAGTGCTAATAGCATTGCAACTGCATGTTGGGCTGCGAAATATGAATTTCCATGACCATTGATTAAAATCACATTTCGCGTTTGATTAAGCTTTCTAAAGAAATCAATGTGATGCTTTATACCTGTTCCTGGGTTTATGAAAAGTTTCATCTTTGTTGCAGCTAATTTAATTTCATCCTTGACTCTCCATCCAATAATTATGTCTGCTTTTGGTGCTAATGTTAGAAGCTTTTCATCAGAAATAGGAGAAGGAAATAAAAGATTGACTTCAGGCAGAACGGAAAGATTTTCCTTAAGATACGATTTTAATCTGTCATTAACTTCCCATGTAAACAGAACATTGGTGATTTTTGTGGAACTCAAGATTTTTACTCACATCTGCATTTCTACTTAGGGTTGGAATTTTAGGGAAGATTATCTTCAATATTTTTATAACAATTTATAGAAAGAGGAAAGAGTTTTTAGACCCATTCAGCACTAAAGGACTTAACGTTTGAAAATTTGGTTAGAAGAGGAGAAATTTCTGATGTTGGATGTTTTACTCACAGATAATGAGAAAGAAATTAAATATAAAGTACGAAAAGTTATTAAAACCATTCCTCCTTCAATGTTACGAAAGATGGATCAGGAGGAAATTCAATATCCTACGAATTTCATCAAAGATCTAGCTAAGCAACATCTCCTTGGAGTACGCTTTCCTGTGGAGTTTGGTGGTTTAGGATTGAGCTGGGTTGCCGAATCAGCGGTTATTGAAGAAGTTGGTACTCTGGGTCCTGCCTTAGGCTGTCTATATTCTCTTCCTAGTATTGTTGGGGAAGCAATTAATCATTTTGTGTCACAAGAGCAGAAAAAGAAATATTTACTCCCTATATTAGAAGGAAAACTCTACACTGCAGAAGCATTGACTGAGCCTAGAGGGGGATCAGATTTTTTTGGGGCAACATGCACCGCGGAAAAACATGGGGATTCCTATATACTCAATGGACAAAAACGGTTTGTAGTTGGTGCAGAAGGAGCTGAAATTTTTCTAGTTTACGCAAAAACAGACCAAAAGGCATCGGACCCCAGAACCTCCATTAGCACATTTCTTATAGAAAGAGTATCTGGTGTAGAAGTAAAGCATGTCTATGGTTTGATGGGTTCAAGGGGAGGAGGTACTGGTCGTCTTGTTTTTGAAAATGTTGAAATTCCTGAAGAAAACCTTATAGGTGAGTTAAACGCTGGAGGTGAAATTTTCAATCAGATGATGATCCCAGAGCGAATGACTTCCGCCGCTGGGGCTATTGGAGCTGCACGTGCTGGTCTTCGAGTTGCTGGTAAATATAGTTCTCGACGTAAAGCATTTGGACGACCTATTCGAAAATTTCAAGCTGTTTCATTCAAAATTGCAGAAAGTGTAACTCTTCTTGATGCAGCGAGTAGTCTCCTCTTTACAACAAGTCGAACAATAGATCAAAAAAAAGGGTTAACAAGCGGAATCATTCGTCGACTAGTATCTGAAACTAAGAAATTCGCCACTGATTCGGCTTGGAATGTTATTAATCATGCAATGCAAATTCTTGGAGGCATAGGATATACCAATGTGTATCCAATTGAACGTCTTCTTAGAGATATTCGATTAATGAGTATTTGGACCGGTACAAATGAAATTATGAGTTTGCTTATCCAGCATGAGTATTATAAGGAAATATCCAAATCTGATCCAAATTTTGAGGCAAGGGATGTGGAAAATGATGCCACTGGGGCAGAATATACTGAAGAGAAGGTATATGAATAATAGAAAATCTTAAGTAATCAGAAACCAATTCATATGTGATTTGGATATGGAAGAGCGCACACAAAATAATCAAAAGACTCTATACGAGAGCTTTTTTGGTGGAAAAGATTATTCACTTAGTGGGCCCATTTTTTATTTGGCCTCGGGTATTATTTGTTTATTTATTGTATCAGTTCTCCTTTTTACCGAGATCTATATCCCTGATGTCGTTGATAATTTCCAATCAATTCGACCTGATATTAGTTTTCCCTTTTTTGGTATATTATTAATTCTATGCATTTCAGGAGGAGTAATTGGAGTCTGTTTCGGTCTTATTGGGATTTTATGGAGAAATTCAAAAAAATAATTTAAAAATCGTCTTTCTCCAGCTGATATTATTCACGAAAAATTCTTTATGACTGTGAAGAGTGCACTTATATTGTCTGCTTTACCGACGAATACGTGTGTTAGTAATGGCTATTGTTAGAACCCACCTCATACATCAGGAATATCGTGATTCAGTTCAGTTAATGAGAGCTGCATCTAGTGTCAGCAAAGAAATTGATGGTGTCAAAATAGCTTCTGTAATGATGGGCACAACAAAGAATAAACCGTTATTAGAAGAGGTCGGGCTCCTCACTCCCGAGGCTAATATAGCAGACGCGAATGATATAATTATCTCAATTCGAGCTGACTCGGAAACAAGTGCAGAAGCAGCGATAGGTTTTATACTTGATTATCTTTCTCAATCTGTTCAGTCCTCTCATGATAGTACATTATTGTATCGATCTATTCGAGGAGCTCTTGCAGGTCTCCCTGGCGCAAATTTGGCGGTGATTTCAGTTCCAGGAGAGTATGCTGCAAGAGATTCTCATATTGCTTTAATGAATGATCTTAATGTTCTTCTTTTTTCCGACAACGTGTCTTTAGAAGATGAAATTCGATTAAAAAAAGAAGCACATAGTAAAGGCCTTCTATTAATGGGACCAGACTGTGGTACCGCCATGATTAAAAATGTAGGATTGGGTTTCTGTAATATAGTAAATCCAGGTTCCATTGGTATTATAGCTGCGTCTGGTACAGGAACTCAAGAGGTAATGACATTATGTCATCATCTGAATCTAGGTGTAACACATGCTATTGGTACGGGATCGAGAGATGTGACGGATGCTGTGGGAGGAATCACAATGATAGATGGGTTACGTGCTTTAGAAAGGGACACCTCTATTAAACTTATTATATTGGTTTCGAAACCTCCAGAAGCAAATACGATTTCCAAAATCGTGAGGGAAATAAGGAATTGTTCGAAACCAGTTATCATAAACTTTCTCGGTAAACACCACGGATATTGTGATTTTCCAAATAAATCTGTGACTGTTGATACACTTGAAGACGCAGCTTACACTGCAGCAACGTTTATACAGTCAGGTAAGTTAACACGAACAACTATTCAGTTCGATGATGAGGTGAAAGTAGCAAAATCCCTGAGAGAAGCAAAACAACGTCTCCATCCTGATCAAAAATTCATTCGAGGACTGTTCGCTGGAGGCACTTTCACCTTTGAAGCAGCTCAAATCATCAGAGATCTGTTATTAACAAAGGATTCACTCTATACCAATATCCACCTTGATGGGACACGGATTATTAAAAATGTTAAGACAAGTCAAGGTAATACTCTGATTGATATGGGAGCAGATGAGTTTACACTTGGTAAACCTCATCCTATGATTGATCAAACTGAGCGTACTCAGCGTTTTTTGAAAGAAATTAATGATCCTGAAACAGCTGTGATTCTACTGGATTTTGTACTAGGGTACGGATCTCATCCTGATCCAGTTCTTGATATGGAAGATGCATTTCTCCAATGGAAAAAGAATAACAGGTTCATTCCGATTGTAGCACATGTTTGCGGTACACCTTTAGATCCACAGGATTATAACAATTCTCTCAATCGATTGGCGTCTCACGGTGTAATTACAATGCCTACTAATGCTCAAGCAGCAAAATTAGCTGCTTTAATCGCCTCAAAGAAAGATAAAATTGAAATGAAATAAGGGATATAAGGTTATGACGAAGAAAATTGATAAATTAGTAAAAGATGGGCCACTGGTAATAAATATCGGATTACGTTCTTTTTTTGAGGCTTCCAAAACTCAAGGTATCCCAGTAGTTCATATTAAATGGGAACCACCAGCAAGGGGTAATCGTGAGCTCCTACATTTATTGGATAAGCTGCTATAATCTACTTTACTAGCTAACAAATGAGTATGGTATCAATGAACATAAAAAAATCAATAGACACGGCAAATCAAGAAGCTCTAGAAAAGATGGCACGTGTACAACCAATTTTGGTTGACATCGATCTTGCGATTAACGTTGTTCCTGGAATGGATGAAAAAACAGTTTTGCATGCTGGACCACCTATTGACTGGGGAAAAATGTCTGGACCGATAAAAGGTGCAATTGCTGGGATATTAGTATACGAAGGATTAGCTGATTCAATTGAAGATGGTTACGATTTAGCCGCATCAGGGGACATAAAATTTGATCCAAATCATGATCATGATGCAGTTGGCCCCATGACAGGAATTACTGCGCCTCATCAATCCGTATTTATATTAGAAGATCCCAAAACTAAAGCAAGAGCTTATTGTACATTAAACGAAGGTAGAGGAAAAGTTCTAAGATTCGGTGGATGGGGTGATGATGTTTTAAAGCGTCTTAACTGGATGAAGGATGTTTTAGCACCAACAATGAAAAAAGCCATCATTCACTCCAAAGGAATTGATATTAAAGCCATAATATCAGAGTCCCTTCATATGGGAGACGAGGCGCATAATAGAAACCGATCGGGTACTTATCTTTTCTTAAGTGAACTTACACCTCACCTTTTAGATACCACTGATTCAAAAGTGGTAAAAGAAGTATTTCAATTCATTAAGGATAATGCAGATATTTTTCACTTGAATTTATCAATGCCTCACTCAAAGCTAATAGCGGATGCAGCTCGTGACATCGAATATTGTTCTTTGATGGTCGCGATGGCTCGGAATGGTACTGATATTGGTATTCAAGTTTCGGGATTAGGTCGATCATGGTTTACCTCCCCAGCAACTATGGTTGATGGATTATATTTTCCTGGATATTCAACAGCCGACGCCTGCCCAGATTTAGGTGATTCAACGATATCTGAAGTTATTGGGATAGGTGGATTTGCAATGGCAGCCTCTCCAGCCATTGTATCTTTTGTTGGTGGGGCTGCAACCGATGCAGTATCCAGAACTGAAAGAATGTACGAAATAACGGAGGGGATAAGTAAATCATTTACAATTCCAATTCTAAATTTTCGCGGAACACCGACAGGTGTCGATATACGACGAGTGGTAGAATTAAATGAGACTCCTCTCATTAATACTGGTATTGCTCATAAGGATGCAGGAGTTGGCCAAATCGGTGCAGGTCTAACAGCTGCTCCTATTGAAATGTTCCAAGATGCATTGCGTGCATTTGGAAAGAAATTTCTTAGTTAACGATGAAAAGGAAAAGCGTGATTAAAGCTGGAGCCAACAAACAAATCTCATTCTTCGGGACATTCTCATGAAGCAATTACCATTCGAAAGGAACTTCTAGAACTATTAGAAAATGCAAGCACTCGGATCGAATTTTTAAGTGCTGCAGCAACTCCCCTTGTATCGGTTGCTATGTCCGCATCTGTGCTAACCTTTCTTTCTCTTCAATTTTTCTTTAGTGGAACATTACTTTCAACACGATTACTTGCTGGCGTTAATATACTAATGCTTCTTTGTATGGTATTTATTTCCTTAATTACGCAAATTATGATTCATCGTGCTCGACTACGTTTAGCTCGAGTGAAACACGATTTGAATATCGAAAAGATATTGGATCGGGATCATTTTAACGCGAATGAACACCAAGTGTTAATCAAGTTAAGTCATTTAGCAATTAAAAGTAGATCAACCATTGATCGCGTACAATGGTTATACAACCACGGCTTATTCCAAATCTTATATATTCTAATTTCATTGACTGTAGTTAGTCTCATTTTCATTACGATAAGTGAAATTCCATTGAGAGTCCATTTATAGAAATCTTATTTTACAGTTCAACTCACATGAATAGCTACATGCGTCAGGAGTCTCAAAATTCACGGGTTATAAGCGATTTCTGCTGTAGCAGGACTAGCTGAAACATTGGGATTCCAATTAACCTCTTGGTGTTTAAAATAGGTGTTATATAGAGTGGCGTACTCACCCTTCAGCGAAAGCAAGTCATTATGAGTGCCTTCTTCAATTATTTTCCCGTGATCAATTACAATGATTCTATCTGCATTTTTTACAGTAGATAACCTGTGTGCAATAATAATTGAAGTTCTTCCCTTCATTAATTCTTCAAGTGATTCTTGAATCAATGATTCTGTGTAAGCATCAACAGAAGAGGTTGCTTCATCTAAAATTAAAATCTTTGGATCAGCTAATAAAGCACGGGCAAAACTAATCAATTGTCTCTGTCCAGTACTAAGTAAAGATCCACCTTCACCCACAGAGGTATCTAAGCCATCTTTTAGGTATTCAAGAATTTCCTCTACTCGTGATATCAGTAATGCTTGTTTGAGATCCTCATCAGACGCATTTTTCCTTCCATATGTTATATTTTCTAAGATCGTACCATTGAACAAGAACGGGGTCTGAAGTACGACTCCTAAATGGTTTCGATATCCTTTTAGTTCATAATCACGAATATGTGTGCCATCAACGAGGATTTTCCCTTTTTGAAATTCATAGAAACGTGTTAATAACGCAATAATTGACGTTTTCCCCGCGCCTGTATGCCCCACAATCGCCAATTTTTCACCTGGATTAATTTTTAAGGAAAAATCAGTCAACACTGGAGATTCAGGTACATATGCAAAATCTACATGTTGGAATTCGATTTCCCCTTCGATTTTATTCTTTTCAATATTTCCCAAATCTTGGACAGAGGGTTCGGTATCAATAACTTGCAGAATTCGTTCAAATGCGGCAAATCCCGCTTGAATCTGGGCATAAAAGCTAATTAATTGAGTTATAGGGAAGAAGAAATTGTTGAGATAGGAGATAAATATGAAAAGATATGCTGCAGTAATAATACTTGTTCCTGATAATGCCATCTCACCACCCACTAGTAGTATTATTACAGTTGCTGTTGCCGACAATATCTCTACAAATGGAAAGAATAACATCATGGAAATACTTCTCTTAAATCCAGCCCGAAAATGCTTTTGGTTTACTTCTTTGAACTCATCCAGCGATTCTGCCTCTACACCAAATGATTTAGAAACTTGGATTCCATTCACACTTTCTGCTATTGCGGCATTTACAGACGCATGTGCTTTTCTATAACTCATACTTGTTGAACGAGCAATTTTTCTAAATAAAAAGCTAATTATCACTAAACCAGGTATCACCATGGCAGTAAGTACAGCTAACTGTAAATTGATCAGAGCAAGCACAAAAAAGACAGCTACAATAATCAATAATTGGCCAACAACCGTTAATACTATAGATACAGCTCCTCCATAATCTGCAGCATCACTTGAAACTCGAGAGTTCAATCTACCACTTCGATGCTGATCAAAAAATTTCATATCTTGCTTTTGCAAAGCGTCAAAGATATCACCACGAAGAGTGACCATGAAAAAAGGAACAACTTTGGCAACTTGTACGTTTATTATATAATCTCCTACCCAACTCACGACAGAAAGTACTAGATAACATGTACCAGCGAAGAGGATTATTGCAATACTTACGCTGGACAAATCAGAAACATCTAAAGTTTCAATTAGGAAACCAAAAAGTAGTGGACTAAGTAGACTAATAACAGTTAATGCTATTGTTGTTGCTGAAGATATTAGAATAGGCCGACGATAAGGGGTTAGACGTTTCAATGACCTCTGGACGAGTTCACGATCACCATAGCGCCGTTCATCTTCTGGTCGTTCTATACCTTCAAAAATCCAACCCATTATGTACCCCCTCCATTTTCAACAGTTTCTCTATTCTCTAACGGTGGTAGGACCGCATATTTTCCAAATATCCTACGATAGTCAGCTGATTGACTAATCAATTTTGAATGATGTCCCTTTGCTACAATCTTGTTACCCTTAATTACGATGACACAATCAGCCCTTCTAATCTGGGATAATCTGTGTGTGATAATAAAAGTAGTTCGTCCTTGACTCACAGCGTTAATAGCTTTAACAATTTCCTCCTCGGTTTTAGAGTCTACACTAGAAGTGGAATCGTCAAGTATCAAAATCCGAGGATCTGTTAGAAATGTCCTAGCTAGAGCAACACGTTGGCGTTGTCCCCCAGAAAGTTGACTTCCACCTTCTCCAACATAAGAATCATATCCTTTTGGAAATTCAGTTATAAACTCATGAGCTTGAGCAAGTTTCGCTGCTTGAATTATTTTCGCTTCATCTGCATCTCTAGCTCCAAAAGCAATGTTCTTACGAATTGATCTGGGAAACAGATAGATATCTTGTTCTATCAATCCAATACTTTTTCTTAAGCTTTCCAAAGGAAATTTTTGGATATTCACATCATCTATCAATATTTCTCCAGAATAATCATAAAGACGTAGCAATAATTTTGTTAAAGATGATTTTCCAGATCCTGTAGGACCCACAATGGCAATCATCTGACCTGGTGCCACACTGAAAGAAATATTGTCGAGAATTGGCCCTTTAGATGCGGGGTACTGAAATGAAACGTTTTTAAAGACGATCTTGCCTTGGATATTTCCAATGGAAGACGAATTATTCTCACTAACATCCTCTCCAATTTCTTTCATTTCCATAGTATAAATCCGTCTTGCTCCAGCCAATCCCCCATTATATAACATTACAGCAAACGATATAATATATGTTGGACCTATCAAAGTAAATAGAATTCCAGTAAAACCGATTAACGTACCAATTGTTAATTCCCCTCTCAAAATGAGCACAGAACCTACAAGAACCGCCGTTCCAGTCGTGGCAAACAGGATCAAAGTTGGAAAGTATCTTGCTTGAAGAATCTGTCTTTTATACCATGTGTCTCTAAAATCTAATACATATTCCATGAATTTTTTTCTTTCATAAGACTCTTCTGCAAAGGCTCGGACCACTTCAGCTCCTGTAATATTATCCTGAACTGCAGTTGCTATTGCACTCCATTTCCGCATAAATGTATGACTTATGGGGGCCATTTTCTTATTATAACTAAAAATTGTCCATAAATAAACGATGAAAAATGGAATTGACATTATTAAGAGTTGGGGAGCATTTAGTAATGTTAAGACTAGGAAAGCAGCAATCGTTATAGATATAAAAACATCGGCCATCATTGAAAATCCTGGAGAAATTAATCCACCTACTTGAGAGAGATCATTCGTCGCTAAAGCCATTAATTCCCCAGTTCTTACTGAATCATGGAATTTTAATGGTTTATTCTGAATAGAATTGAAAAATTCTTCTCGAATTCTCTTTTGAGATGTCCACGAGAGCCATTCATTGGCAATAGACGTTACAATTCCCACAATAAAGCGAAGAATGCCAAGAAAGAAGATCAGAAATACAAAATCCCTCAAAATGACTAATTGTTCATTATTTGTCCTGAGGTTTTGTTGATCAATAATTGCTTGGTCGAGAGCCTGTCCCAAAAAAACTGGAATTAACATACGAATTAATATGGATACAGATGTACCGACAAAGATAAGTACGAGGTTCAGAGGATTAGCTAATAGGTGCCCAAGAAACCATCGAGAAAACGATTTTGAGGAAATCTCTTTCTTTGCAGTAATTACCGCCATAATAAATGAGCGGGTTAACGAGTTTATATACAATTTATTCTTGGCAAGAATTAATTAATTGTGAGGGAACTTTTAACCCCATTTTAGAATTAAACGGCCTTCAGCACGGGCAATGATATCAGCTCGTTCCCATAACATTGGATGATATTCTCCATTATACCAAATTGGTATCAAATCATCGTAATGTTTACTCGCTAAATGTCCCGATTGCCCTGGAGCATATATCATCAATGATTTTGATAAATCATTCATATCAATTATTTGTCTATGAGATGGAGCCCACGCATTAACATCGTACGGGTCATCTGCGTGAATTGCTGTTTGACAAAGAGTGTCTGTATCTCCACCGATTGGAATATTACCCCGATCAAAGACCTGATCAAGTGGTTTTTTAAGCCCTAATGCATGGGGGAAGTGGATCTTGTGAAGTTTACCCCACTGCCAACCTGTAGGCTTTTTACCGCATGAGCTTGATAACCATATGGCTGTTTTCTTCAAATTCCGGATGATTATCTCTTTTGTTCCCCCTGCCTCTTGGATCCACCAAGAATTTGGTGTTTTTAGCAAACGCATAATAGTATAAGTATCATGACCATAAAATTCATTAGCATGATATAAAACTGGATTAAATCCTTTTCCCATAATTTCTAGTACTAATTTCTCGCTTAAACCGCAACTTAGAATATCGCGAACTATGTTGTATCGTAAAACTTCGTAAATCGCTCCACCTATTGAGTCAGTAGATAATACTCCATTCCAATCGGTTAAGAGCTGTAAAGCCACTGAGGCTTCTGTGTCATCGTTGATAGCTATTTCTAAATCTCTTACGAATTCCACAAATTGCTGTCCGGGTAAACATGTAACATCCATTTGCATTGCTTTGAAATCTTCAACAGAAAGTTTACCTCCTTTATCAGTGAGAATTTGTTCGAACCGTTTTGCTCTAGCTCCATTCATCCAAACCTCACCCAAAAAATATGGGAAATCATCAGGAACAATTTTATGATTACAACTAATAATATATCCTTGTTTTGGATTTAGAGCATGTGGCATCGATTCAAAGGGAACTTCTCCCTGCCACTCATTCGAATCATTCCATCCTGGAACAGGTATATTCCCTTTATGCCCATTTGCTCTTATAGGAACTTTTCCTGTAACCCAATAGCCTATATTATTATTCACATCCGCATAAGACATATTCAATTGTGTGGCATCAATGAATTGCATAGCTTCTACAAATTGATTCCAATTAGCTGCTTTATTCAACAAGAAATAACCCTGTAACGCTTGACTGGGCTTTAAGGCCATTGAATTAGTTGCAATTCGGGTTTTTGTCCCCTCGATGACGTCACTTATAATTGGCCCATGACGAGTAATCAATACTTTCTCTATATGAGGTTCCTCTTGTCCTTTTACAATAATCTCTTCTTCAATAACTTCGGCATCTACCCATTTATCATTTACTTCATATTGTGTGGGATCTTCTTCATTCATTTTCTCGATAAATAGATCTTCTGCATCGGTAAAGGCTAAAGTACTTCCCCATGCAATATTTTGGTTGTGGCCAACGAGAATCAATGGGTTTCCACTTAATGAAACTCCAGAAATGTTAAACCCAGCTCCGATTAAATGAGTTTCATACCAAATACTCGGAAGCATTAGTGATAAATGCATATCATTGCACAAATAAGTATGTCCAGATGTACTTCTCTCCGAAGAAATAACCCAAGTATTACTACCTTGACTTCGTGCTAGGAAAGGACCACTAGACCCCGAAAGTATTCCATTTTTATCCAAGACATTAAATTCTATGCCATTAGGTAGAGTGATTGGGTGTGTATCAGGAAAGCTAATTTCTAATTCTGCAGCGTGCTCACTCCCAACTTCCTCAACAATTTTTGCCCTAATAAGTTCTCCCAACCATGCGTGGGAGAGCTGCCATAACATGACTCGAGTAAATGCACAGCAATCTTGCGGAGTCCATACTTCAGGCCTATGCCTAATCAGAGTGAATTCTACAGGTAATTTTGATTTTTTATGCTTTAAAAATGCGTTGACACCATTTGCATATGCTTGTATACATTCTTTCACTTCCTCTGAAGCATTATCCCAATCTATTTTACCTAATCTAGCGAATCCAAATGTCCGAGCAGTACGATCTGTTTCAATTGCAATATCACCAAAAATCTCGCTTAATGTTCCATTCGCAGTCCTTCTGTTGATTTCCATCTGCCATAGTCGATCTTGGGCCTGCACGAATCCTTGGGCAAAAAATAGATCGTGTGAATGGTCGGCAAATATGTGTGGAATACCCCATTTATCCCGGATGATCTCAACTGATTTCCCTCTTAATCCTTCTACGTCTATCTGTCCATCAGTAATGGGTAATCGACGTTTACTCATCTGAGTTAATGTAAACCTCATTATCTTGCCTATGACCATCTTATTTTTCGTCCTGATCTTAAATTCATTTTCAAAATAATTTCATTGAGCGACTTGTGAGGAATTCTTAAACTTTTAGGATTAGATATTGAAGATAGGTAGGTAATCTAGCATAAAAAGCGGATTTAGATTAAGGGTACGGAACAAAACGTCCAGACAGGTCTTTAGTAACGAATTTATGCTTAAATAACTGATGAGAACAGAAATTTTATTCTTAGTAAAACCAAAGGAACTTCTCTTCTTAGGAGAAATTAAATGTTAAAAGACTGGATATAGGTTAAGAACTGGGAAGATAAATGGGGGTAGATTAATTTGATATCCGTCTACAAGACTTTTTTATTTCTAGATTGACCTCTTCATACCAACGTCAAACTACTGCAAAATGGCAATAGTAATTTCTCGTTGGTTCTAGGATAAAGGAAGAGTACAAGGAAGAGCATAGTGAATACTAGGTCTATTTCTATTTCCTAAACCGTTTGCCAGATTCTATGTATATAAATATGCTATTCACGAAGAGTACTTATAATGGTTTCCAGTAAGAAAGAGGTAATTTCTGTTCAAAATGCTCGTGTTCACAATCTCCGTAACCTATCGGTAGATATCCCTCATAATAAGCTAGTAGTCATAACAGGCGTTTCTGGGAGTGGAAAATCAAGCTTAGCTTTTGATGTAATTTTCGCAGAAGGACAGAGACGATATGTAGAATCTTTATCTGCCTATGCACGACAATTTCTTGGAAGAATGCAAAAACCTGATGTTGACCTCATTGAAGGATTAAGCCCCGCGGTTAGTATTGAACAGAAAACGACAAGTAAAAATCCTCGTTCGACAGTTGGAACTCAAACAGAAATTTATGATTATCTTCGCCTTCTTTATGCAAATGTTGGAATCCCTCATTGTACATCTTGTGGTAAAGAGTTAAAGATTCAAACCCCTCAATCTATTACCAGAGCAATTCGTTCATGGGAAGAAGGAACCCGAATCAAAATATTAGCACCAATAATTCGAGGGAAGAAAGGAACTCACCACACGCAGTGGGATCGTCTGACGGAAATGGGATATGCGCGAGTGCGTGTAGACAATGAGGAATATGAACTCACCGATCCACCTAAATTAGATCGGTATAAAATTCACACAATCGAGGTCATTATTGATCGATTGGTGATTAATGCACACCTTGCGAAATCACGTCTTATCGAGGCGATTGAACAAGCTTTAGCGCTGGGCGAGGGTATTATCCTCGTCACAAAGATTGAAAATGGTACAAAAACTGAGTCCGATAACTTATTCTCAGAAAATTATGCTTGTGCAGATTGTTCATTATCCTTTGAAGAGTTGAAACCAAGAAATTTTAGCTTTAACTCCCCGTGGGGAAGTTGTCCAGACTGTCAGGGATTGGGTAAAACTCTTAAAATCGATCCTGACCTGATCATCACCAATTATGACCTAACCTTCCGCAACGGAGGTGTTATGGATAAACAACTGGAACCAGGAACATGGAGATACTCTTATTATACCGCTCTTGATAAGGCTTGGGATGATTTTTCAGTCGATACTCCTTTGAAGGATCTTTCTGAAGAAGTAATTAACCGTCTTCTCCATGGTTCTTCGGAGAATATTAGTGTAGTTTTTGAATCTGAAAAAAGCCGCTGGGAATCAAAACAACATCATCACGAAGGTATTGTAAATACTTTATACCGTCGGTATCGGGAAACTAAATCTGATTATTCTCGGAGATATTATGAGAGTTTTATGCGAAAGGATCTTTGTGAAACGTGTCAAGGGAAACGTCTTAAACCTTCCAGTCTCGCAGTCACTATTAACGATAAAACTATTGTAGACATTAGTAATACTACGATTGAGCAATGTTTGAATTGGATTGCGGAAACAAGGAAAGGTTTGTCTAAAACCCACCAAAAGATTGCCTATAATATCTTAAGAGAAATTGAAAGTCGATTAAAATTTCTGATTTCCGTCGGCTTGCCGTATTTAACCTTAGACCGAGCATCAATGACACTCTCAGGTGGAGAATCCCAGCGTATACGATTAGCAACTCAAATTGGCTCAGCACTTGTAGGAGTTACCTATGTTTTGGACGAGCCTTCAATTGGTCTTCATGCGAGAGATCAAGACAAATTACTACTGTCTTTAAAGAATTTACGGGCAATTGGAAATACTGTTATTGCGGTTGAACATGATCATCAAACAATTCTGTCAGCTGATCATGTTATAGATCTTGGGCCTGGTCCAGGTATTCATGGTGGCACTCTTGTGGCTCAAGGGACACCAGAAGTTATTATGAACACTCCAGAATCATATACAGGAGCATACTTGTCTGGAAAAAAGGTCATTCAAATTCCTAAAAGCCGAATAAATGGAAATGGAAATAAAATAAAAATTGTTGGTGCCAAAGAAAACAATTTGAAGAATATTACGGTCGAATTTCCTCTTGGAAGATTTATTTGTCTTACAGGTGTATCAGGTTCAGGAAAATCGACGTTGATGAACGATACCTTGTATAAAGGAATGATGAAATACTTACATGGATCAAAAGGAAGAGTAGGTATCCACAAAAAGTTTGTAGGGCTCGAAAATGTTGATAAAGTCATAAATATTGATCAGAGTCCTATCGGAAGAACTCCAAGGAGTAATCCAGCTACATATACGGGTGTATGGGATCATATCCGACAGCTATTTTCTCAAATAAAGGAAGCTAAATTACGAGGGTATAAGCCAGGCCGCTTTTCTTTTAATGTCAAAGGTGGTAGGTGTGAAACCTGTCATGGAGGAGGGCAAATTAAGATAGAATTGTCTTTTTTACCTGATGTCTGGATTACGTGTGAAGACTGTAAGGGAAAAAGATACAACTCAGAAACTCTTGAGATTCGTTACAAAGGTAAGAATATCTCTGATATTCTTGTTCTGACTGTTGAGGAAGGACTGGAATTCTTCGCAAATATTCCCCCCATTAAAAAGAAGTTACAAACAATTGTTGATGTTGGTCTTGGGTATATCCAAATTGGCCAAGCAGCGACTACCTTATCAGGTGGTGAAGCACAACGTGTCAAATTAGCCAAGGAATTATCAAAGAAATCGACAGGAAAGACATTTTACATTCTAGACGAACCCACTACTGGTCTCTCAACACACGATATTTCATTTCTACTTACTGTTCTACAGCGACTTGTCAAAGAAGGTAATACAGTAGTAGTCATTGAACACAACCTTGATGTGATCAAGACTTGTGATTGGATCATTGAGTTAGGCCCCGAAGGGGGTGAGAAGGGCGGGTTAGTCCTTGCAATTGGAACTCCTGAGAAAATATCTCAAATAGACTGTCCAACTGGGTTATTTTTACGAGATATTCTTGAATTATATTCAGCGAGCACTTCCCATAGAACTAATCCAATTGAAACCACGGAATAGAATTTTACAATCTCATTCACTGATTAAATTCTATCCACAGCTGCTCCTCTAGTGTTTAGTTCTTTTCATAACCAAGTGTTTTTATGAAATGATCTAGTAATTATTATTAGTAACTGCAAACTAGGTCTGCATGGATATGACTCAAAATAATCCAATTAACTTACTCGATGAATCAGAGATTCTCACGATCGACGACGTAAAACGTTTAACGAAGTTAGTTTTCATCCCCTCAGGATATATCGTTCAATTAAAAGATATCGACAATCAAATACTGTGGGAAGATTCTCAAACTACTAAACTCCGCGGTAAAATGATTGGTCAAAAATGTTACAAAGTTAATTTTGGAAGGGACTATCCTTGTCCCCATTGTACCGCTATGAATAGTATTGAAACAATGACTCCCCACATAAAGGAAGATCGAAGTCTTATTGATGGAAAATGGTATCGAGTAATCGCCCTTCCCATTATATATGAGGGAAAAGTTGCAGTTATCGAACTCATTCAGAATATTACCGCAGAAAAACATCAAAGACAACTTTATGATTCTCTGCAATCCAAAGATTCTCTAGTATTGAATATTGTCAGACACGATATCCCTAATTATTTGAATATCATAAATATGGCTTTAGAAAGCCTTAAATTAAGCAAAACATTCAAAGAGGGAGATAAACGATTTTTAGATATTGCACAGTCGAACACATCGCATACCATTTCCATTTTAGAAGAATTACGAGATTTCAGCAGGCTTGAGGATCCATTAACTAATTTGGAGCAACTAGACGTAATTCCAATTCTGGATAATTGTATAGCTGAAATTTCCTCTATGTTTCCAGAAAAAACCTTAGATACAGTAATCGATGTGAAAGTTTCGGACCATACTGCTATCATCTGGGCCAATATACTACTCGCAGAAATCTTTCTCAATATACTCACTAATGCGGTGAAATTCACTCCTAGCCAAACGGTAGGGATAAAAGTACAAATAACGAACTATCTTCAAGATCAAGAATTTATTCAAATTGAAATTGTAGATTATGGGAAAGGTATACCTCCCGAGATTAAAGAAGTATTATTCGATAGGGCGAAGAGGATTAATCATGGTTGGATATCCTCAAAAGGATCGACAGGCCTCGGTGTGACTATCATTAAATCCTTAGTAGAGATGTTTGGAGGACAAATATTCTACTTAAACAGAGTAAAGGAAGATTGGACAAAAGGAACGAAAATAATACTACGATTTCCTCAGGTACTTGGAAAAGATTAACATTTACTGTTCGGTAAGGATCACGGTTCTTGATTACCTGTCCATGATGTATATAAACTGAAGAATTTCGTCATGCCATAAATCCTGTCTAAAGACATATAAATAGATCGATAGATTACTTACTTGCAATATATTTGTTAAAACAAGTGTCTGAAGAATTTTATTCCTTCAATGGAATATTAAATATCATAGTCTAAAGCATTAGACGTGAAGCGGAAGTTCCTCAGTATAATGATGCTGAAATAGGCAGTTCTTCGACAATAGCGCTTTAGATACAAAATAACAATAGAAGGTATTAAATATGGCAAAAATAAACGAAAAATTCAATGAAGCCGCCAGTTTTAGTGCAGTTTTCAATTCCCTCTTTAGATCAGTAAATAGTAATCGACCTAAGAAACCAGAACTGTACGTTCCTATCAATATGCGATGTGCTTAGATTATTCTAAGCTTATCTTTTATTTGCATATCGGTTGACTTTAAGAAGTCACCAATTTCTTATATTGTTCATGATTAACAGAAATTCATTTTCCCAATCAGGAAATTCCTGGGGAGTGCTGGGATATCTATCAAAGAGTCTATTGAATTTTTGTATCCCTTTAGCGATTTTATAGAGATTGAGCAAGAGGTCATAACGTGGAAACCCTTTCAGTATGATTTTAAATATTTCACTCTTTCCTAAACCTTTTCCACTGTGTAGGGCCATAAACTGATCCTGAGTGAGGATATTGCGCTTAAAAAGGTATTCTAGTCCAGGAGTTTTAACTTTACGCAAAGCCTCTGTGAACAACTGTAATTTGGTATGCGATAGGCCGAAATCTTTCATTACTGCCGTGTTATATCCCCATAATTGTTGTTCACTCGCATCTTTTACCTTTAAAGCCTCGGAGGAGATTTTCCCTGCATAATATCCAGCAGAAAGAGCTGGCCCATGACCTTCCGCTGAAAAAGGGTTCACATGAAAAGCACTATCACCAGCGGCTATAAAACCAGGAGCAACCGCATTCATTAAAGGATAGCGCGTAGGAATAGTATACCCTCCTTTATCTTCCACTTCATACGTTCCTTGTGGATAATATTTGTGAAGGACTTCCCTAAAAAGCTCTTTCATTCCTTTTTCAACGGACATATCAAGGTACCACCCAATACCTATGTTAAGTCTTTTTTTTCCTTTGCTAAAGATCCAAAAATATCCTGGCTCAGGAATTATACTGTCATATATTAGTAATATCTTATTATCATACGGATGATCTTCTTTAAGTCGAATAATTTCCCTATATGAGGCAGCTACATCTCTCTTCTCCATTTTCTTTTCTAAATTAGGAAATAACTCGGTAGGAATCGTTTTTCTTATTTGGTAATTTCTACCGCTACAATCAATAGTGATGAACGCATGAATTTCATAAGATTCTTTGCTCCCTTTCTCTTGGACGATTGCACCTTTTACACCAGTTTCATCAACTATTGCTCTAATAGCTTTGGTATCAGCCCGTACTTCTACTCCACTCTCTACTGCAATTTTTAACAGGCGTTGCCCGTACGGATGCCGATTGAGTACGAATCCAGGACCAGACAAGGGAAATGTTACCCGTTCTGTCTGGAAGACTAATGATTCTACACTCTCAGCCACTTCTTCTCCATGGGGTAATTGAATACCTAATTCCTTGTCTAGCAATTTCAAGGGGCCAAGATTGATCGCATCCCCACAAGTTTTATTCCCAATTTCTGTATATGATTTAGCATCTACTAAGATTACGCTATGCCCGTTTTTTGCTGCAGTTAATGCTGAAAGCACTCCTGCAGGGCCCCCACCAACCACTAAGACTTCAGTATTCACCATTATACCCACTTTCGCAACATACTGAGAAAAAATTACACCTGTTAAAAAGAAAATCGGTCGACGACCTCGAATTCAAATTCACAAAACTTTTTTAGTGCGATACCTAGACTCAGACAAATATCACTTACAATTTTATTTTGAGCTAGAATCGGAGTAATTAACAAAGTGGAATCAGACCAACGACGACTATATCTTAATAATTGGGCTTTAATGACTTCAGACAATCGTATAATGTGGTCCTTCGGTGATATCAACCAAGAAAAGCAAGAAATGACACTTGATTTTATCACAGCATTATCTAAACTCGGTCATGAAATTTGGGGGAAGGATCAATCAATAGGCACAATTCGATTACGGTATGCTACTCCTCATCCTAGCCATGCTCGAGAAATTATGATCATTGACTTACATCGAGAATATAATATTGTTATTTCTGATCCTCTAGTTACTACAAGACTTATGAGCAAGATTACTGTGGATGATGATCAATCTCAAGATTTTGATAATATTAGGAGTATTTTAGCTGGTTCAGCTGCTGTAACTTACTCAAAATTCTTTTCAGAGGGGAGTACTCTAGAACCTTCCATTGTTGATGAAATCTTCCAAGAAGCTGTAACTGCTGTAACTTTTAATAAAAAAGTAACTGTGGGGAATGGAGAATGTTCATTTTCAGCTCTTTCAGTCGAAGAACTCCTCTTTTTCCATGCACTGTTAAAAAACTTATTCGAATCTTACTCTCACTATTCTAATTTTCCCCAGACTTCTCCTTGGGGAGTAGTACATTCTAGCACAGGCGCTCAAGTTTATCTTGAACATGAACCTCCAATAGATGGGGCTTTAATTAGTGCATTTTCCTCTGTAACCGCTGCGTACTGTAATCTTCTTTTTTCTGCATATCCATCTCGTCTTGTTTTTGGCTATGATGCCTCATTGGGTATGGAGTTTATAACGACAACAAATAATATTTTTGTAATTAATAACCCTCAACGACTTTTAAAACTCCAACGTTTCATCCGTCAATGGAAAAAAGTACCCAAGCACATCAAAGAAGACCTCATTCCGGCAATGAAGTCATATTTTGTCGAATTAGCAATTTTAGAAGAGCGACAACGTCTTAAATCGCTTGAATTTCACCAAGTTATCAACAATTTAACGCATATGGGTATTCGTAGAGCAAGGGAGTATAAAGAATTATAAAGAACCTGATATATCTGCAATTAATGGATGTGTACAATCTATTAGCTCCTCAACGGACATAAACAAATTTTGGCCTAACTCTCCACCTCCTCCATATACCTTTTGTTGATTTAAGACAAGTTCATCAAGGATTGCAGGTAATCCAAGGCTAATCGGAGGAACATCCCCAACAGAATAACCTGTATGTTTTTTAACTTCTTTAGGTGAGGCTAACTTGATATCTTTAACAAGTAATAGTTTTTTCAATTTTGATGTTTTAATTTTCCTATTTCCTTGCAGAATAACTAAATAAACCATATTAGATGAATCTATAACGACAATTGACTTTATTATCTCTTCACTACTGCATCTAAGTACCTTACAAGTTTCTTCTACTGTTCGCGTTGAGGCATCCACGGTAATTAATGAGGCTTGTAATCCATTTTCTCTTATAAATTCTTGTAAATTCATCGCTAATCCCTATAAAATACAGAATTCAGAGAGCTAAACCAAATTAGTTTTGTTTAAAAATATATGAGAAAGTCTTCCTTATTATGTTATTTGGTCAGAATATCTACTTACGTGGCTTAGAACTTTCCGATGTACCTGAACTCATGAAACACTGGAACAATCGGGAGTTAAAACAATTTTTAAATATAATCGCACCCCAATCGATCCAAGAAGAAGAACAATGGATTCGGAATACGTGGATCGAGAGAAAAAATGGCAATTCCTATGTATTTGGAGTATGTCTTGTCGAAACTGATCTTTATATCGGAAATATTGAGGTAAGAATTCTTGATAAAATAAGTCGGCGTGGCAACGTGGGAATATCTATATTTAATCCTAACTATTGGAGCAAAGGACATGGAACAGAGGCTATCGGGTTAATTCTTGATTATTCATTTACTACATTAAATTTACATTCAGCAGAATTGGAGGTATTCTCTAATAATCCACGAGCTCAACGTTGTTATGAAAAAAATGGCTTTAGAAAAACTGGAGTCCGTCGGGAAGCTCTCTTTCGAGATGGAAAGTATATTGACATCTTTTTACTTGATATCACGAAGAAAGAATGGAATAACCTGAATAGCTAGTTGTTTTCAGATTCATTTCACACTTTTTGGCTTATTAATGGTATTTTGGATTTGTATGAGTTCAGGTTGTGTTTGGTGGTACTGTCCATAAATACACTGACTTTCTAACGGGCATTGCTCACAAAGAGGAAGAATTTTCTGACAGAATTGTTGACAGTGACTGACAATTAAGGCATGAAATTTCCCTAATACGTAGTAATCTTGGTCGAGAGAGTTAGAGATTATTTCCTGAATATTTTCATATTTTTCTTTCAAGTAATTGACCTTACCAAACATCCTGGCAAAAAGTCTCCTTGTATAAGTTCCAACAATTGGTACTGCATCATAAAAGCAGTATACTCTTAAAGAATCAGCTGTTTCCTTCCCAACTCCCTTTATTCGCAACAAAGCATTTCTAGATGGGGTTTTTGATCCTTTGGAATAATCAAGAAAAATCTCAGCTAATGAATATAGAGACCGTGCTTTTTGCTTATAGAATCCTGCTGGTCGTATTAACACCTCAAGTTGTGCACATTTAACAGCCTTGAGACGCTTAAAAGAAGTAATATTATGCTTAAAGAGATTTGAAATTGCTAAATCCACATTTAGCCAATTTGTATTTTGGACAAGAATGGTTCCAATTGCTACTTCGAATAATTCTTCTTCTGACTTTTTCTTGAGCCATAGCATCCAAGTCTCGTGATGTGGATCGATCCGATTATAGGATATGGATAGTAACTGATATAGATCATTTAATTCCATGACTAATTTTGTCAGACAACTCTTTAAAAAGAATTCTGGACAGGATGAGTCACACATCCACTATCCGGAAAAAACTAGCTCCCAAGGAGAGATAGCTTTCGAGGGACTACTTGAGACAAACCTACCTGTGATATCCCAAACACCAATGATCTTCCACCAGTTTTTGCCATTCTTCTCTTGCCTTTGACGGGTAACTCGTCTAACGTAGTTACAAGGGAATATGACCTAAGAATTAAGAAAATTTTTTGGCATCACCTCGGGGTTGAAGAAGTAAGGGAGGGAGGCCTTTTAAGATCGTAAGAGAGAGAGGTCAGCGAATACGAGAAATATTGCCTTGTCGGACAAAAATGATCATACAAACTTCTCTTTACAGTATTTGATTATAATAAATTTATGATCATCAGATAATCTGTTTATCACTCACAATGGATATTTTACTAAGTCCGTTGATTCAAACTTCTGAGTCATTCCCAAAACGAATTGTTAATAAATCCCTAATCATCCAATAATTAATTGCTCCTCCTTTCCTTCGAACGTTAAATTGTCGGGCAAGGTTAGGGAACGATAAACATTTTGGGATGATTTGTCTAGTCAGATTCTTATAGTAAGAAATGGTGTTTTGATTTGTATGTCTAGTCATGACTCAGAAGCTCAACTAGAGATTATCGCGTGGCAAGTGATGATTGTTTCCGTTTTTAGACATACAGAACGACAAACTTTAAATTTATTACTTTCTCTTTTAGGTATTTCATCATTAAAAGATGCGACGCGTCTTCTAGAGCAAATATTTGAACTTGTAAGAAAGGGTATAATATACATTCCCGAAGCTAGACTAGAAATTTTTCATGAAGCGCCTGAATTAGTTGATGTGTATTTGATTAAAGAATTTGACGTTGCAATGAGACATTTAGTTACAGAACTATCTGAACTTAGAGTGAGATTAAGTCAAGTTGAGGAATTAGATTTCATTCCTCAAAAGGTCCACATTGACTGGAAAAATTATGTAGAAGGTAAATATATCCACTAACGGAAAAATTACTAACCTTCTCGAAGTAATTATTTCTACTTAGCTAATTGTGGTTATAACCCATATGTTCCCATGGATTTTTATTCCTCTCTCAACCCTCCTTCAATCCTCCTCAGTGAATATCCTCTGAAATAATTTTATCGGAATAGTTCTCAAATGACAAAAATATCAGTCGAAGTCCCACAACACATACTGGATGATCTTAAACTCCATATTGGAACCGATAAGAAATTTGTAAGCCTTAGTGATGCCATTCGTGCTGCATTACGTAAGTTATTAGATTCTCTAGATGAAATTGATAATCGTCATGGAAGAGGAATTGAAGCTCAGCCTAAATTAAAATAACACGATTCACCTTCGAAATCAGAATAATATGGAGCGGGAAAATCTTGGAAACATTGATAATCTCAATTGGTATCTTTATAACACTTGGAATATTTACATATATAGTTGCAAAACACACAGTGATAACAAATTCATATTATGGATTGTTAGCAAGTTACATTCTCTTTCTTACACTTGCTCAATTCTTTGCTACGAAAATAGCTGTATTTAACCTTGACTTCATTTTACTCGGTGTAGTATATGCACCAGTAGGAGTGATAGTCTTCCCATTTACCCTGCAAATCACTGATATGGTGAATGAGAAATTCGGTAGGCAAGCTGTCTACAATATGATATGGATTGGATTAGTCAGTCAGATTTTGATGGTTATTTTCATAATTTTTGCAGTATATTTGCCTGTAGCCGACGGTCCAGATCCGTTTTCTGGGTTTGCAATTATACCAGCCATTACTCTTGCATCTTGGACAAGCTTTCTTATTAGTGAAAGATTCGATGCTTGGATTTATGACAATATAAGGGAGTGGATACGAAACAGAACTCAAAACGATGATGATTGGTGGAAATATCTTTGGATTCGAAACGTTTTTAGCGATATACTCAGCTTAGGTCTCGATTCGATAATTTTTGTCCCACTGGCATTCTATTTCTTTCCCATTATTCAAGGATTCATTGATACAGCAATACAACCAAATGACATTGGTTTCGTCTTGGAGTTAATTCTCGGCCAAGTTGCTATCAAATGGTTCTTAGGAGTAATCGATACACCTTTCATGTATTTAACACGATGGATATATGATAAGAATTAAAATGAATTAATCTTGAGAGAAATTTTCTAATACGTCTTTAATTGAAACTTTCTCCCCCCTTGATTTAATAGAACGGTGATATTGAGTGTAATATTTGAGTCCTACACCCATTTTAAGAACAAAACAGTCAATTTCTGACAGATCCTTAATTGTATCATGTAAAATACTCAACTTCTCATTTATCTCACTTTTTGCTTTTTTGAGAATCTCAGTCCATTCTTTTGTCAAAACCTCATCTAAATGCTTTCTACAAACAAATATTACATCTATTCCGATACTTTTAGTTCCTCGAATCTGAGTGCTTGTTTTCATCTCTGAATGGACTGGATAAATACTTTTTATTATGAAATTTTGCTGTATCAGACTATTGATTAATATAATCCAAGCATCCAATTCTTTATGATGGAATGTAAAGATAAATAAGCCATCATCTTTCATAACTCTTGAGATTTCTCGAAAAACCGCTGTAAGTTCTTCTTGATATTGTTCACCTGATTTACCCCTCTTCACATTCTTCACAATTTCAGTATCTTTGGGTGAATATTCTGGCACAAACCATGGGTATGATTCTTGTAAACCCAATCTCAGCCATACATAGTAGAAATCAGCCAGCTCTGCATATTGTACATTATCGTAATACGGGGGATCAGTAACAACGAGATCAATAGATTTTTCAGATAGGGGAATTTTGGATGATGAATGACAATATAAATGAACAAGTTTGGAGTTAACTGAGGAATCAATAGTTGAAGAATTAAAATTTACTTTAGCAACAATTGGATGGTTCATTTGTTTTCGAGCTGGTTTTCCAGAAGAATCAATGTACACCTCGTAAGGGGCCTTTGAATACAATTTAACCTTTATCATCTTCTTAAGAAAATTCTTGAAAGTCCCTGTTCCATAACGTGCTCCCCATGGATTGTTTTCGCATGGATTTAAAGTAGCTGGGTATGCATGTTTTCTGAATAAGTTGTAGACATAATGATTTTTTCGATGGTATTCACATAATAGATTGTTATATTCTAGAGCTGTAGAAAAAGTTATAAGCAAAAATTCCCTAATATTTGGATCTACTATGTCAAGTATAGCTTGCAATAGTTTACCTAATGATAAAAGCTGTCGTTTATTATACATATCAGTAAAATAAGTAATCCTATGATTCAACAATTCTTGAGTCTTTGCTCCAAGGGGTATTTTTTGCTGTGGTAGAGGTAAGACGGCATGTAATGAATCAAATTCTGATTCTGCATGCTTATATAGTTCAAAATCCTCTTTATTAGCCGTTTTATATCCTCGTACTTTACATTCAGAACAGTAGAATTCAAGAGCATAAAGTCTTTCAGTAGGCTTTCCTTGACTCTCATTTACATTAACTATTCGTCCTGTGTGTTCACATGAAGGACAGAAATAGCGGCCCCTTTTTACTACAAAATCTGATGCTTCAAATCTTGTTGAGCACTTGGGACACAAACATCTAGACTTTCTATCAGTTAAAAATAATTGATTGCATTCAGGGCAAATTACATGCTGCGTTGTTGCATCTTTTCGATTATCTGCAAAGAGAAAACTACGAAATAGCGGAATATTATGTTGACATTTTTCACATTTAATTTCTTTGATCCAGAAATAATACATGACATCAGCAATGCTAGAACAAAATGAACATTGGGATTTATAGTATCGCTGAATATCTAGCTTAATATTTTTTGAAATATTATCAAATTCTTTCTGTAGTAAATCTATTTCTACATCTTCTATTTCCTTTTTGACAGTAAACCATGCAACGGGATTTAAATCTCCTCCAATGACTTTAGCATAACCCAATCTCAACGCCTCGACAACAGTAGTCCCACCCCCCATAAAAGGATCTAGAACTGTCATATTTGAGAAAGAGTGATCTTCTAAATATAAATCCCAAAAGGAATCCCCTCCAGTTTTTTTAGTGTGAGCTAGTGGTTTAATACTTGCGTATATTAATATAGAGCGAAAAACAGATCCTAGTCTACGGGCAAACCATTTATGAAGAGTTAAGATTGGACGATAGTACCTCTTTGCATTGCTTTCGCGATTAGCAATCTCACTGACTTGAGAGAAGGGAAATTCTTTTTCGATTTCTTTCTCTTGGATCAAGTTTTGGATTTCTTGGGTACTTGGTGGTGATTTACGCATCTTGGCTCATAATTATCTGATTGTCCTGATTTTTCAATTAAGACTAGCGGACTGTCATAAGGACTGGGTTTTCCATCTATCAGTCGCTGAGTAAGGACGGCCCAATGATTGCAGTTTGGATATTCACATATTGCAGTGAGTCGAGTCACGTGATTTGCTCTTCCTACTAACGAGGGCATTGGTCCAAATGGTTCTCCGCGAAAACTCAATAATAATCCACAAACAATGACATGATATTCTTTTTTGATCAAATCTTCTACAACATCAACTAGATTATCTGTAAAGAATTGAGCTTCATCAATTCCAACGAATTTACATTCTAGAGTCTCTAAATGGTACAATATTTTTTCAGGATATTTTTCATCTATTATAATTGCTTCTAGCTGCATATCACTACCCCTCGACGCAATTCCAGGCTCTCGGGTGTTGACAGCTGGTTTAAATACAATACCTTTAATATCTGAATACCGTAACTCGTTGAACATACGAATTAAATATTCACTTTTCCCAGATTTCATCGGTCCGAAGATTGCTTCGAGATATCCAGGTGTATAGATTTCTGGCAATAAATATGACCTCCATTAGCGATTGACCTTTTAACTTGCTCTTTTCTTTTAAGGGGGGAGGTTATAACAATTTCTTCATTTGAAATAGTTTGGCCAAAGTTTTTTTTAGATCATTTTCAGTACCGTGTAGTAAATAAAATGATAGTAATGGTAAAATTTCTGCAAATAATTTCTCCCACTCTCCCTCTTTCCTTTTTCCATATTTATCTGAAAATTTCTGAAATTTTACTTTGATTTCCTCCTCTATTGAGGTAAATGTATCCACTGTGACTGGAGTATCATCTTCTGTTGTTTTTCTAGCTACTAGAATTATATCGAAATTACTCCCTGTGACGGGTCGGGCACGAAATTCGCTAATTACAGGGAAGGCTGCTTTGAGTAGAAACTGGCTTTCATTTAAAGCTTTAAGTATTAAGGTCCATGCTTTCGGATTAGAATGATGGAAGGTGAATATTAAGGGAGATTTATCTTTTAATACCCGACGACATTCTCTAAAGACCTTAATTAATTGAGAAACAAATATTAAATCATCTTTTTGTAATCCAATTTCTTCTTCACTAATGATAGTGGAAGATTCAAACCATGAATATGTTTCTTTTAAAGCTAACCGCAACCACACATAGAAAAAATTTGCTAATTCGCTATATTGTATATAATCAAAGTATGGTGGATCAGTCAAGACTAAATCGACAGATTGATCAGGAATACCATACTTCATCAGGTTAATGGACGTACCTGCAATCAACAAAGAGTCAGCGTTGACACTCTCTTTAAGTTGATCAAAATTTTCAAGTATCTTAGCATGGATTCGGTCACCAGGAATAGGTACGCGAGTAATTCGATTCTCTTGGATTCTGATCTCAAATGGGGCTTCACAATATTCTTTTGCTCTTTTTATCTTTTCTAGATAAGTGATGAATGTTCCATTACCCTTATCAGTTCCCCAGACGTTATTCTCGACATACTGCAAAGGAACAAGGAATGATTGAAAATTAAAAACATTAACAATTTGTTTCATGGTATAATTATATGGAGAGAGCACGGTATGAAATTCCAAGCAACTAGAAAGGGCACAAACAAAAAATTCTTTTAAATTTTGATCTTTAATTAATAAGATGGTTTCTAGAAGTAAACTTAGGCTAAATAATTGTCGAGGATTGAATAAGGATGCGAAAGTCTTAAAGCCGTAGTTGATTAGATTTTTTACATTTGACCCGCTTTCAGGAATTAGCTCTCTTGGATATGGTAAACTCTCTTTTTGCTCTTCAAATGAATCTACGATTTTATTATAATTTTTAATATCCTCTTCATCCACCGATTTGTATCCTCTGTACCTACACGTTTTACAATAAAATTCAATGGCAATCTGTCTTGATGAGAGAGATTGAACATTTTCCTTTACTATATCCACTAACCGGAATTCACTTTCACACTTTGTACACGTGAATATCTTCTTCTTACAGTTCCCCTTTTGGGGGATGAACTTTGTTTCACAATTGAGACAAGTACTTTGAGAAGAGAGATCCTCTCTAGTGGAAAACAACATATCACATTCTGGACAAATTACTAATGTTTCTAGACTCTTGCGTTGCTTCTTCCCTATGATGTAATATTTGAATAAATCCTCATTCGATTGGCAACTAGGGCATTGTATCGTACGAACCCAAAATGTATACATAATGTCTGCGTGATGAGATCCACATTCAGAACATTTTGTCTGATAGAACTCTTTAATTCGTTTTCCCACGTGGGTAAAAATCCAGGTTATTTTTTGGTTGAATTTTTCTTTGTTTAAGCTATCAAGCTCCTTTTTTGTTGTGAACCAAGCAACAGGATTTAGATCAATCCCAATAGATTTTACCCCCAATCTATTAAGCTCAATCAGGCTTGTTCCTCCTCCACAGAAGGGATCCAAGACAATTTTTCCGGAAAAATTATGATTTCTATAGAATGCTCCTTCGTCATCTTCTGTAGAGCTAAATAAGTGAGTATCTGAAAATTGAGCTAATCCTATTGCTCGAAACGTTGATCCTGGTCTTCGTGCCCATGATTTGTGAATTGAGTAAATCGGTCGATAGAATTGGCGTCTTTGCGACTCAACCTTTGCAATTTCTTGAATAGATGCAACAGGAAAATTTTTTTCTATAGGCACGAACTTTTCTCCTATTTACCACATTAGATTAGGTCTCACTCAGTCACCTGAACTCATAATTTCAGTTCATGATATTTTGGAGTTTAAATGACACCTTAAAATATTTAACGAGAAAATGCTATGCTTACTATGATGTGGATTTAATATAAATTAATTGGTGTTTTATCATAGCGAATTCTCTTATCAGATCTGCAAAAAAAGAAGATTTAAAGGCTCTTGAATCTTTGTACATTCAATGCATGGGAAGATTTGAATATACACATAATAAGACAAATTTTTACTCCTACATCACATCGAATCGTGATTTAATAAAAGTGTCAGAAGAACCATCAAGTCAAATATCAGGTTTCGCAATGGGATATATATCTAACCCTCAAGAAGCAAAAATTCAAGCAATTTATGTGTCTGCTGATTATCGTAACCAAGGTATTGCTACAAATCTTCTTAAATCATTAGAAAGCGAAATAGTATCAAAAAATTCCAGTCTTCGCTACTTATCTGTGAGAATACCAGAGGAGTATTTTAAATTCCAATCATTTTTCCTAAGAAGAAAGTTCTCAATTATCGCAGAAATTAATGGATACATAAAAAACAGTTTAGACTTCCCTTTTTCTGTCAATAAAGAAATAGCCGTTCGAAAAGCTAAGAAGTCTGATATAGATGGAATTTTACAAATCGAAAAAGCATGCTTTTCGGATTATTGGCAAAAGAATCGTGATGAATTTAAAAAAATAATGAAAGACGTATTTGAAATCTTATTTGTAGCTATTTGGAATAATATCATTGTTGGTTACAATTTTAATGCAGTATCACGTACTAATCAAAGCGGTAATTATATTAGGATAGCAACTCTTCCAGATCAGCAGCAAAAACGTGTCGCCACTACCCTTACTGCACACGCTTTCAAATGGTTCAGATCAAAACATGTTACCCGAGTTTTATTATCCACTTACGCCGATTCTTCCCATCATAATAAGATGTACAAAAAATGGGGATTTAGAAAAAATGACCGTGAAATAATTCTAAGTCGAAAATATTCACAATAACCCTCATCTCGAATGATGAGTAAGTCACCATCGGGGAGTAATGACGGAGCTGACCCATAAGCATTTAACTTCTGAGCCAAATGTTTTTCTATGATAGCGAATCAAGAAATACACTCGTTAGAAAACGGACTCC
>NJBF01000021.1 GCA_003144275.1 Candidatus Heimdallarchaeota archaeon B3_Heim | reverse complement strand
CTATAGAAATTTTTGCTGGAAACTCATCGGTAACCCATGTATCGACTTTTGAGCCTTCAAGTGATTCAATAACATCATCAGCACCAAGTTTGCTTGTATTAGATGTTATAATCTTCTCCCTAGGAATAGCAGTAGTATATCGTATAATAAAAAAAATGCCAAAAAGGAGACCGAAGTGAATTTATGATTGAATGGAATTTCTTAATTGAAAAATCCCTTCCTTCTCTCTTTTTTCTATTATTACCCCTAATCCTCATTAATCTAGATCATTACCGTAAGAAGCTAGAATTTAATCTTGACAGAGTTTTTTGGAGAAAATTCATAGTTCTAAGTGGTTTACTTGCTCTAGTTATCTTTGTTGCATTGGTTTACCTAACTGGGGGAATTACTTCATATTATCTACTTCAAGAAGGATTTTTTCTTGATGAACGCGCATTAACATGGAATATAACAACTCATCTCAGAATCTTCATACCTTATGATCCTGGTGTAAGCTTGCTTGCTGTTTCACTTCTTTCAGGAATGGTCTATGGAGGTTTGTTTACAACGAAACCATATTGTAAAATCATTGATGTTTCAAATCAAGAGAATACAAAAAATACCACGAAACGTCAATCTGCCGTCTCCTCAGTATCTACAGCGGTCGCTGGAACTTCGGCTTTAGCTAGCGGTATAGTATGTTGCTCAACCAGTCTCGTGGCATTCATTTCTCCTGCTCTCGCATCATTCTTGGCTCCAGTCGCTCCCTGGTTAATAATACTTTCATTAATAATGCTGAATTTTACCTTCTTTAGGTATGTACTCCCCCGATTCCCAACAATTAACAAATTTAGCACTGACAGCATTATTAACTTTGGAGAAGAAGTAAAGGAATGAGTTACTTAGAATATCCATCTTCGTCGAATGACGGCACCAAATACTTTACCAAATATAATGGGCAAAAAAAGGAAAAGGCAATTAATGGTCGAATATCAGCAAATTAATGCACTAGAAATAAACAATATTATAAGAAATTTAGAAACTTAATACTGTAAATAAGTTTTAGTAGGGGAGAGGTGATATAATGAAAAAGATGCAGGTAATTTCATTATATTGAACAATTACCAATAGAACAAATGATTTGCATAATTTCAATTTTGTGTTATAATTTATTTATTTGCTTGTGAAGGTGATAAAATATGAAGTGTAATAACTGTGGGAGCTTTATAGAGGCAAAATGGGTTTTCTGTATGCAATGTGGAGCAAAAAACGATCAAGTGAATTCAACAAATCAGACTCCTGAAAGGGAGAAACTTAGTTCAATTCAAATTCGCTGTAAGAGGGAAAATGGTTTTAATTTTGTGATTAAAGGGAAAAAGAAGGTATTAATCAATATTCGTTTTCTCTTTGCTGGTGGTGGACACCCTAAAGCCGTGCTACAGCTTGCTACTCCTTCTCGTATGGATTTTGACGAATTTTCGGAACTCACCTCATTTATGCAACACATTATGAGGTTAATAGGGAATGTGGAAGAGTCATCAAAAGCAGCGTGGGAATCTGAGATAGAAAAAATTCTCAGAACGAATCTTCTTCTTTAAGATTATTAATATAGAGATTTTCCCCAGAAAATGCAGGCTTAGTTCCTTGATATTTCAATGTGAAAAAAGGGGAGGAGATATTAAGGTCACTCAAGACCCTAATATTTAATTATTCTATTCTATGGTTTGAAAACTATTCTTTACTCCTAAGAATGCTATTATCCCCATTATTGGTACAGCAAGTATTTTGATAATAAAACCAAGCCCTGCGAGCATTAAACCTCCTGCTGCCTCACCTAAATCGTCAATACTTGTACTTGCGGGGTCAAGGATAATTTTAGCAATAGGTACCCAGCCTACAACAATCATAGCTGCTCCGACAATGTGTACTATTGCATATGCAGAAAAGAGGTTACTTTTACCGGTACCGATGCCTTCTAGTTCCTGAAATTTTGTCATCGTTGTGTTAAATGAGAACATCAAAAGTAGTAACAAAACTGCCGCAATTCCAAACAGAACAGGGGGAAGTATGGCATATAACTCAAGATTTGCAATATCAGGTTCTCCTAATAAGTAGAAATCTGGAATAAGCATACCCATGATTAAGCGCCAGATGATAGATAAAATTGCCCATCCAAACGCGAGATATGCTCCTCTTTGAGTATAATTACCTACTGAGGGGTAATGAATACCAATACTAAGCATTCCGAATCCAATTAGACCAAATCCAATTATATCCAACCAAAAAGATAGTGTTTGAACTAATTCGATTGTGCTTACATCTTGCAAAACGAATGTCATCATTATTAGTATTATTAAAACTATATTTTGAGCTACAAGAATTGTTGCACCCCAAACCAAAAGATTTTTAGCTGTTTCTCGTTCCAAAACTCTTCCTTCCATTTAATTTTTACTAAATACGATAATTGAATTGGAATATTTTCAATAATCATCCGCTTTAATCCTTCCACACTCTTTCTTACTCAATTCTAATGAGAAAAATTATTTCAGAGTTAAGTGGTGAATATCATCCAATCATCCAATTGCACAAAGAAAAGTTTGTTAATATAAAAGAGTATCCTCTATTCGGTCTACCGACGAGTAAAATACAAATCTCGCTAAAATATATGTCCATCTGAAAATGTCAATCTTAACACTATTGACCAAATAGAACCCGAAAATAGACTAGAAAAGGGATTTGGCTAAGGAGGTCCCCAAACAAATCCATAAATCGGACGATTGTCGATAGTTCGAACCTGTTTCCATGTAGCTACAAGTTTCATGCCAGAATGCAAACTATCAATAGATTCAACCTCAATTTGACCTGTGTACCTCACATCACCTAGATCAATCACCCCCAGGAATAAGGAGCGAGATTCAATACCGGAGGGAGGCGCTTTGAGCTGTGTAAATGTAATTAAGGTTCCCTCGGAGGAAACGGGGACTTCTTCAAATTCTCGGTGCTTACATTGAAGACAACGTCCATGTTTAGGATAATGCAATTTTCCACAATTCAAGCATTTATATGCAATCGGTGTATGTATAGACATTTTTTTCACCCTTTAACTCGAGAAAGGATTGTTGAAACCACATTGTTTCCAAACCCTCCAAAATTTACAGCATAACCATGTTTTGGATCATTAGGTATCTGTCTTTCACCTGCTTCTCCACGTAATTGCCATACTAATTCACACAACTGTGCTACACCAGTGGCTCCAACGGGATGTCCACGAGCTTTTAAACCACCCGAAGTATTTACAGGAAATTTGCCCGTAAGTTCTGTTTCCCCTTCTCTAACAGACAGATGGGCCTTTCCACGCTCGTAAAAACCTGCAGACTCTAACTCCGCTAGTTCCAAGATTTCAAAGGCATCATGGATTTCAGCAAAATCAATATCCTCTCGGGTCAAACCAGCCATTTTGAACGCCTGATCTGAGGCAATTTTCACAGCTTTTAAGAATGTAGGATCTTCTCGTTCGTGAACAGCCATTGTATCCATACCTTGTCCAGTACCTGCAAATTTAATGATAGGAGTCTTTTCAAATTCTTGAACTTTATTCATAGAACACATTATAATCGAAGCACTACCATCACTGACGGGGCACATATCATATAAATGTAAAGGATCAGCTATCATCGGATTATTTAATTTTGCTTCTCTACTTGTTAAAATCCCTTCCATAGTGATTTTTTGTCGAATATGAGCATGTGGATTCTTCAAGCCATTTTGATGATTCTTGATCGCTATTCTTGCTAGATCTTCTGATGTCACTCCATATTTTTCAAAATATAATCGTGCAAGCAATGCACCCAAACTTGGAAACGTGATACCATGAATATATTCTGCTTCTGGATGAGCCATAGTAGCTACAAAATCAGTAACAACAGGTCCTGGGGCAACGCGCATCTTTTCCCCGCCAGTGATCATCACAACATCATGGACTCCTGATGCAATAGCCATATAGCCAATGCGAGCGGCAGTAGCACCAGAGGCAGGCCCATTTTCGATGGAAGCTCCAACTGCAGGAAACAAATTAAGATAGTCAATCAACGCTGAACCGAGTGCGGTTTGATTATTAATTCTCCCCGCTCCCATGTTAGCAACAAAGACTGCATCAATTTCATCAGTTCCTGCATCATCAATCGCAGAAAGCGAAGCTTCGGCCATCATCTCAATTAGGGAACCACTGTATTTTCCCCAACGGCTTCCCATTCCTGCGCCAATTATGGTAACATCACGCATTTAAAATCCCTTCAAAAATTCATCTTTTGGAGTACCCGTGATTTGGTACATAACATCTTCAGGTAATAGAATATTCTCTTTGACTGTTTTAAGATATTCTTCAGGAATAGGTCGATTTTCTGTTCCAAAACATCGCTCTGGTTTCACATAAGATTCCCAGTTCTTTCTAGTAAGATTATAGCTAGGGACGCCACCCACAGGATGTTCGAAATCGAAATTCTCTTCCAATCGTAATTCCTCCATCCATCGACGAAAACCAATATGGGATTCAGCAACGATCTTAACTTCATCATTTTGGAGATAGTCCAGATGATGCTCCATCTTAGCAACAAAGAGGTGAGCACCAACACGAAGCCCTCGTTTGAAGGTCATAGTGTGATAACTGATTCCAATCTTCGGATCATTGAAACTCAAATAGCCGTTTACTAATCCTAAAACTTCTCCTGTATCATGTACTTGGCCAAGAAGGACATACTCATCCTGTACACGATATTGCACGTATGCCAACAATTCCCCTAGAATTCTTGCGCCTACAAGATCATAAAAGTCTTTGTTGATTTTTACAATATCATAAAATAATGGGATAACCTTTTTCGTTTCCTCTCTTGTAATCTGACGAACTACCATTTTGGAGCCATCAACTAAATTTATAAATTTAGCTGAATAAGGAGAATTTTCGGGGTTCACTTTATTCGGTTTTGGTCTTAGAATATCTTCATCTGCTGACATTTTTATCAACTTTATAGCTTTATTTAGCACATTATTCAATTACAATAGTAATTGGAAAACTGATTCGGTATTAAGGAAGTCTGATTGTAGATTAAAAATTCTTTCTTGCGTTAGCTAAAAGGACTAGATCCTGAGAAAAAAGATAATTAGTAATAGGATATGATCGCCATCAAGGATACAGGAGCATTAGAATTGACAAACAAATTTTCAGTGGATGAGAGTATTGCTTTACAGTTAGATTTAGAGGATCCTCTCTCAGAGTATCGAGATCACTTTTATTTTCCCGGTAATGGCACAATCTACTTTGACGGTAACTCTTTAGGTTTATTTTCAAAGGAAGCAGAACAATCTCTGCTTAAAATCATAAAAGATTGGAAAGAACTTGGTATCCTTGGCTGGTATAAGCCGAAGAATTCTTGGTTTTACTTCGGAGAAGATCTTGGCGCAAAGGCCGCTCCACTTGTTGGAGCTGAGCCAGAGGAAGTAGTTGCGACGGGGACTACCACAGTTAATCTACACTCCCTAGTCAGTACGTTTTATCACCCAGAAGAAGGAAAACGTACTAAAATAATTGCAGACGAATTAGATTTTCCCACAGATATCTATGCATTGAAAAGTCAGATAAAATTGAAAGGTTTGGATCCGAAAGAACATCTCATACTTATTCCAAGTAATGATGGTCGCACAATTGATGAAGATAAAATTATTAAGCGTATGGATGACGATGTGGCGTTAATTCTTCTTCCATCGGCATTATACAGAAGTGGGCAATTATTCAATATGGAATATATAACAAAGGCTGCGAATGACCGGAATATTCCAATTGGGTGGGATTGTAGCCATTCTGTAGGTGTTGTTCCTCACAAATTTGACGAATGGGGAATAGATTTTGCTTTTTGGTGCAGTTACAAATATTTAAACTCTGGCCCAGGAGGAACAGGATTCCTTTATCTGAATAGGAAACATTTCGAGAAGGAACCTGGTCTAGCAGGGTGGTTTGGGTATGAAAAAGCAAGACAATTTGATATGTCATTGGACTTTAACCATGCAAAATCTGCTGGAGGATGGCAAATTTCTAGTTCAAGTATTCTTTGTTCAGCACCGATCGAGGGGGCATTAAACCTCCATTTGAAAGCTGGAATTCACAATATTAGAAAAAAATCAATTCACCTGACAGAATATCTTATATATCTTGTTGACAACCTTCTTACAAAAGATCCCTATAATTTTAGAATTGGCACTCCACGAAACCCAGCAAAGCGGTCAGGACATATAGCTATTGAGCATGACACTGAAGCAAGACGCATTAATGAATGTTTAAGAATTTATCACAATGTCATTAGTGATTTTCGGCCACCTAATGTAATAAGAATGGCGCCTATAGCATTATATAATCAATATCATGAGATTTGGTTAGTTGCACAGCATTTGAAGCAGATTATTGATGAAAAAGAATATGAAAAAATCGAATAACTCCAATCTTAGGTATTCCCAAACCCAATGATCAAGAAAGGATGAATGAAATGAGTTTTGTTATCAAGAATGCTCTTACAAGGGAAGGAAAATTAGTCAGCATTGTCATTAATCAAGGAATCATAACAGAAATTAACAAGGCGGACATTAAGATTAAGGATACTGATTATGATCAAGTTCTTGATGCAGAACAATCTTTAGTAACAGAAAGTTTAATTTCCCCACATATTCACCTTGATAAAGTTCTTATTGGTGACATTATTGAACCGAATCAATCCGGTACCCTGTGGGAAGCTATTCAAAAGACATGGGAAGTAAAACGTAAATATACTGTTGAAAATATCAAAAAACGGGCTTCAGAGGTTATCCATAATCAAATTAAATTTGGTGTAACTCACATCCGAACCCATGTTGATATCGACTCTATTGGAGGACTTATGCCGTTAAAAGGGTTGTTAGCTACTAAAGAAGCTTTTAAAGATATTATTGATCTTCAAATAGTTGCTTTCCCACAAGAAGGAATATTAAAGGATGAAGGGACGGAAGAAATGTTAGAAAAGGCACTAGAGCTAGGAGGGATGGATATGGTTTTGGGTGGAATGCCACATAATGAATTTACAGAGGAACATTCTAAAAAACATGTCAATATTTTGCTTTCGTTAGCTAAAAAGTACGATGTTTCCATAGATTCCCATACCGATGAAACAGATGACCCTAATTCTCGTACTCTTCAATATCTAGCCGCTAGAGCTATCGATGAGAATTATCAAGGCAAAATCACTGTTGATCACATTTGTGCGTTATCCTCTTATGATAATTATCATGCTGCTCGTGTAATAGAATTAGTGAAAAAAGCAAGAATTAATGTCGTAACGAACCCCCCGACTAATATGGTTCTTCAAGGACGATTAGATACAGGAGCGCAGAGAGTAGGCATCACACGAGTAAAAGAATTACTGAGTGCAGGAGTAAATGTTACTGTTGGTCAAGATTGTGTACATGATCCCTATTATCCCTTTGGTAACGGAGACATGCTTGAAGTGGCAAATTTGTTGGGTCATGCGGCAAAAATGACTACCATATCCGAAATTGATGTATTATACGACACCATAACGAAAAACGCAGCAAAAACTATGGATGTTGAGCATCAATTGACAAAAGGAGCTCCCGCAGATCTAGTGGTTTTACACGGAGTAAAGAATGTGCATGAAGCAATACGTACAACTCCACCTGCGAGAACTACGATAAAAAATGGTAAGATTATTTCTCAAACAAGCGTGGAACATAATCGCTTTTATTAGAAGCTAATTCTTTCACAAAGTAGCAATATAGAGAATCAACCATCCAATATACAAAAGGAGCTCGGGTAAAATACCAGATTTTGTGTGGTTGAAATTTGGTAAGCGAGAAAAAAGCATTGTTCGAATTTTATTTGCAATTGGATGAATGTAATATTTTTTCCCCCAATCAGGTTGAGATGTACGAGTTGCATAATTTCTAAGAAAGCACCAATCCCAAATGTCAACAGCATTAGCTGCGAGTATTCCAATCCAGTATATCTGGAAATAAAGGAGAATCAAGAATATACCAAAACCATACACAAAGCTATGCCAATACAACCAGAATTTTCCAGGTTCACGGGTAGGAGGATGATATGTAATTTTCGCCATTGCATCGATAAAGAAGTGAGATATAATACTAAATATTAGAATTAAGATGATTGCCAACCATGCTGGGGTTGGAATGAAACTGTTGACAAGATACTGGATGAAAATTCCAGCTAGTACATGAGTAGGCAGTTGCATCTCTTTGAAACACCAGTAATTACGAATTCAAAGTATGGTAAATACCTTGGGGTAAGTATTTGGGACTGATTTCGTTTATTTATAAACACAAATCCCTTATACCACAACAGATGTATATTTTCAGAGTGTTTAAATGAAATATAGTATTGAAATTGCTTTCGAAGATGCTAATGATGATATCAAATCCTTTTTTAAGGAGGAATGGCTCTCTGCTAATCTTATCCACTTCGGTCGCGATATCTCAGAGGAAATTAATAAGCCACTAACCGCCACCGTGTACAGTGATTCTTCTCCTCCACAATTACTAGCTGCAGCTAGGTGTTTTATAATGGGAAATACCCTTCGGATTTCTCAGCTGCTCGTAAAAGAAGAATACAGAGGATCTCACGGTATTGGGAGTCTCTTATTACAGCGTTTAGAAAAGCTAGCTCATAAACACAAATGGCATAAAATTCGACTTAGCACAATTCATCAAAACGTTGACTTTTACCAAAAGAATGGCTATGGTGTCGAAGCAACTCTAGAAAATGATGTATTTCAGAAGACTTGGTATATACTATCAAAGTTTGTGGATTCAGAGTGATGGCTTCTACCTTACATCAAAGGAAATATTAAACTTTTTAATCCTAAAGAATTCGTTTTATTACTGAATAGACGAGTCCTATTACCCAAAATAATATTGTAGCAATTATCAATCCGAATTTAATGGTTGCACATATCGAAGCTACCAAAGGTGCAAAGCTAGGGAAGGAAGAGGGGGAACTCAGCATTAAGAGCAAGTTAATATTTTCAACTGCATCGAACCCTGCTGCGAAAAATGGAATTAACGTAAAATAATAGCCGAATTTTGTCCAAGATTTAAAAACTCCAGATTTCGTTAAAATTAACGTTATGCCTGCAAGAGAAAGCGAATAGACCAAGAGGAATCCAAAATCGAGGATAACAGCATTAATTTCTTTTGCAATTAAATCATCTCCCCAAGACGTGAAAATATTATCTATTTGCTCTGCATTCCATGCAAATTCTAGATCGATCACACCGAATAAAGTTTGTGCCGTTAATTCTGATTCTATTGGTCACATCAACAGAAAAAAGATTACAGTCAATACAATTGAGATTATAGTAATTAGAGCTAGAATTTTTGTTTCCGAGTAGTCTTTTAATTTTTGTAGGATTACACCCATGGTTTTTCAACCTCTAACTGCTAGATAATGTTCTTTTAAATATTTTCCGAGCTCTTCTGCAGTTTTATGAAGATCTCCTGTGTTTTCAACAGTTTTATTTGGAGTCGGCATTTCAACATTACTTTTCATTCTATTTAATCTAGTTGTTAATCCTCTCCCATCTTCTCTTCCTCTTTTCTTGATTCGAGATTCTGCAATTTCTTTTGGTACCGTCACATGTACAATCAAACACTCAGGAAATACTTCCCGCGCCTTGAATAGAATACTTCTTGATACATTGATTAAGAGAAGTTCATTTCGAGTTACTGCATCCTTTATAGGAGTCCATCCACACCCGTACCAATTATCATAAATATGCCATGAAAGAGCAAACTCATTATTCTTCATAAGCTTCAAAAAATCTTCTGTTGTCATAAATGTTGATTCTTCATTCTTATCTGGAGATCTAGTGATGATTCGCCTCAATGTAGAGGCAGGTATGTTATGAGAGGCTAAATAAGAGACTGTTTCTTGCATCACGCTATCTTTCCCACTTCCAGAGGTTCCAACTACAAATACTAATAATTTCGTGTTTAGATTAGCCTCAGATTTCATGCTACCAACTCAAGAGGATCAAAATTCTTCATTCGAAAGAGCTTAAAAAATCAAAAGGTGAGGCGACAATGTTTACGATGCCAACGTTATTATTCAAAGTAATCCTTTTGGGGGACGGTGCGGTGGGTAAAACATCGATTCGGCGTCGATACATGGGGGAAGGGTTTCGAGCTGATTTTCTTGCCACAATGGGAGCTGATTTCGCTTTTTTGAAGACAAAAATTGACGGAATTAATATAGAATGGCAAATTTGGGATTTAGCTGGACAACCTGCCTTTAGAAATGTCATGAAATCATACTATAAGGGTGCAATGGGCGCTCTTGCCATTTATGATGTAACCCAGCCTAAATCCTTGGAATCTCTCGACTCGTGGGTACAAGAAGTCAGAGAGCGAGCAGAAACTTATGATGATCTCCCTGTTGTACTTGTTGGAAATAAGATTGATTTACGAGAGGAAATTCCCAGCAGTTTAAAGACTATTCAAGGATTTGTCAAATCAAAATCTTTGAACGCGGGCTTCATAGAAACATCTGCCAAAACAGGAGAGGCAATTGAAGACGCTTTCATTACATTAGCTCGAGATATCATAACAAAAGCTAAAATTGAAACTTAAAAAAAAAGAAAGAGCGGAGGTAATCCGCTTAATAGTCTTTTTTATGGGTTGAGAATATGCCAAATACCTGCAGGTTCTTCTAAGACAAGCATTAATAATCCCTGAATAAGGAGAAGAGCGCTAAATACAATAATAATAGGACTCCAACTAATAAGTTGTAAAATTCTATCTACTGTAAATTCTGTGAAGAAACTCGCAACGAATACGATTCCAACGATCACAACAATGCCTAGTATAACCAACCACATAGGAAGAGTTATTATATCAAAAAGGTTAATATCAGTTGATCCTCCTTCTTCTATTTCGGCAAACAGTAACAGAAGTCCTGCTAATGCGCCTAAAGTTATCATAGAGATTATAGCTGCTAATGGAGTTTCTTTTAGAGGGTCAGCTAGCATCGACATTCCTGCTAAGAAAATCAGTACCACTGTTAACCAATTTACAATTTCATCTGGACCAACGTGAACAATGAAACCCTCATAAATAGCTAGTATGTTTACAATTCCAATCACAATCGAAGTAGCTAAAGCTAAAAACTTTAAGAAACCAGATTCATGTCCTTTCGACTTCGTAAATTTATTGAGTCCGTACGCAACGCCAATTAGTCCAGCTACCAGAACAATAATCCCTAGTAATTCCACTACAATTTCAAACATGTTTAAAACCCTTGAATAGTTATATATAAACTTACTATAAGTACAATAATCAAGTTTTTAACTTTTTTTGAAAAATGTAAGAGGTCAATAACTTCCGGTAATAACTTTCCTTATGATATCCGATTGGATATCCATAAGTTGACGTTTGTCATAGGAGATAAGGTCTGTGATATCAAAAATTGACGCTAAGCTCTTTAATTTGATAACATTTTGAATAAGTGAGAGTTTAGGCTCGGCCGCTTCGCTTAAGCGCTTTATCCCATCATCCAGATTCTTAGCTTGGTCGTCATACTCTTGAGTGGTGGAATTACTAACGCATTGGTGATAATAGAGAGAAGATAACTCTTTGAGCAAAGTTTGATAATGACAATGATCGAGTACTTCCAGAATTGAAGAGATAGTTGCGATGAATAGAATTGTCTCTGTTTCTGATTCTGTTTCTGTTCCTCGACCCCCTTCAATGAAACTGCCAATTTTTTCATTGAACCGTGTTTTGAGTTTGTCCAAGGGATTTATTGATAATTTCTTACCGGTGCGATTCAACACTGCTAAATATTGAGAAGGATCGGTACCGAAAAGATCTTTACTATGGTCAAACAGAAAATTAGCAAAATAGTTCAGTATTTGTTCTGACCCTTCCACCTCAAACTGCAGTGAATAAGTTCGATCAGTGATGATATTTGGTTCAATAAAGAACTGTTGTCGAACAAGCTGATCAATAACTTCTCTAAAGGATAATGTAGTGACAGTCACGAGTAGAGTACACCCTTACTTAGCATGAAACAACCTGAGATGAATCTTTAATTATCTTTCGTATTCCCTTTGAGACGATTATCCACACTTCTCTGGATAAACTGGAATATGATGCTAAGTTCTTCATCGGATATACCTAATAACATAGCAAAAAACTTATCGATCTGCTCACGTAAATAAGAAACCGTGGTGATCGATGTTCTAGATGTTTCATTTATTAAATCGTTATAAAGAGATGTTAAATCTTGGTTTTGTTTCAATGTCAGGTTCGTTGGAATTCTCACTGACTTCAACCAGTATACATTAGTATCTAATACTCCAAAACCCATATTTGTATTTCCAGCTTGCTCCATCTGGGCCCAGACAAAACTACTGTTGAGATAAGCAAAAATAACTGGAATATCCTTAGAATCATTTACAGTTATACCATAAAACCGCTGATCTGGTAAAAATTTTGCTCGATTTAATAAACACCCTGGTTTATCATGATAACTTTTGATCCATACCAGATCAGGAATCGAAAAGGTAGGTAAGGCATACCACGGATCTCTTTGACTTAAACTTCTCAATAAGTGAAACCCTTTTACGGTTGAACCCATTCTTCTTCCTTGTTTAATTGGTACTTGATTGCTCTCACCCCATTGTATATACGTCAGAGCACCTGTACGCTTTAATTGGTCCAATGGCTTTTGACAGTTGAATAGCCAGACTTTAGGGGTAAATTTGGGTGGAATTACATAACCTTTGCATTCAGCGGGACTTTTAACCAAAGGGAAAAGAAATTCAGACTCTATCCTCCCTCTAAAATTAGATCTACTTTTTATTTCTACTGAACTTTTCTTCTCATTTAATTTTTCCACTGATACATGAAAGAAATCATTTGCACCTGTCTTAATCCCAAATTGTACATTCGCTAGCCTTGAGAGAGGGGATCCTTGTGCGTCAATTTTTTGTAAAATCCCTCGCTCTTCTTTAGATGCTCTTAAGAAAGTACCTGCCCATTTATGTGTAGATTTCAATTCTGCTATTGAAATAGCTTCAGTTCGATAATTCTCAGAAGAATATTCCCTACAAAATATGACCCCATTCTTTAAAGAAGCTATTGGAACTTGGTTTAATGTTTTTACTGACTCAGTAAAAAATATTCTATTGCTTAAGACACCTTTCTTAACCTTCTTCGAAGCTAGAAAGATGACTGAATTTATACCTAGTTGTTTCCAAAATCTTGAACCTGCTTGATGTATGATTTCACAAGTCGATAACTTATTTACCGCCAATAAAGCTATTAATTGATCTTGCAAGGTTTTTCCATACTTCACTTCAAGCCAAGCATTTGAAGTTAAAAAGGCTAAGACTCCTTTAGAACTCAAGAGACTTATACTTTTTAAGCAAAAATATATCAGATAATCGCTTTTACGATCTAGTCTGATGTTGGGCTCCAAAAAGTCTGAAAACTTTTGCTGAAGAGATTTTTTATAATCTGGGGAATTTTTTATTCCAATGTCCTCATGTCGTACATAGGGGGGATTGCCAACTATCAAGTCAAATTTCTGATCAAATTTTTCAGTTAAAAAATCTCCACATGACAAAGAAGTAGTAATTTGAATTGAATGTGACCCAAGTTTCGCGTCAAAGAGAAACTCTAGGAAAAATAATCGCAATTGAGTAACCATTATTGCGATTGGATCAAGATCCATTCCCCACAATGATATTTTCAAACTTCTACCAGTTTTAATCCCTAATTCCCCCAAAAGTTGTGCAATTTGTACTAAAAAGGTTCCTGAACCACATGTAGGATCAAGAATGGTTATTTCAGAAGGAAAACCTGAATGTATGAATAAATTCGACTTTTTAGCGGTTTTTGATATTAATAAACTTAAAAGATCTTCATCTGTCGTTTTTCGAGCTAATTGTTGTAAAAATCTGTAGCTAGACAACAGAGAAATTAAATCTGCATCAGTGGGAAGTGTGTAATATGTCCCTCTCTTTTTCTTCATCCAAGAAGAGACTGATAAATTCTCAACTACCAGAGATAACAAGCGAGATCCGAGATTTAAATTAAATGAACAGTCATGACGACTAAAAGGAACCAGATTGTGGAGATGAAGGAGTTTCTCTTTATCGATTTTTATCGCATTGATATGTTTCTCTGCTTTAATAAACTGCATAAGTTTCTTTGTTATGTCACCACGTCTCCTAGTAAACTCAGAAAATTCAAAAATTCGATCAAGGAGATCTACTGTGCATATTACTGAAGGTAATTTTTGAATATTGTCAAAAATGGAGGATTCTGAAGATTTCGCTTCTGCAAGAAGGGTCAATGAGATAATATATGCAATCATTTTTTCTAATATGGGTTCATCCTGATCAGCACTATCAGATATCAAGCTTAGACCATTATCAAGGAAATTTCTTTCTACATCACTCAAATTGGATTGTTCGAATATCAAAATTAAATTCCAACAAGATTCTTGATTCTCGTAACTTCAATATCAGTGAGATCCCCATCATCTTTACAACGTCTCATATCATATAAATATTTTAATCCTTGCTGGAAATCTTCTTTCGAAATGAACGCTTTTGATCCTGCAGCACTTCCTGTTGGAAGGGGTTCATTTAAAATTCGGTGGGGGAGTGTATCATAAACACCTGCGGGATTTTTATGAATCATAAACTCACGCATGTTGAAATACCGCGTTAAACTCCAAATATTTTGTGCAATCTCTACAACATTAGTAGAAGAGCCAGTAACAGCCTCATAAAGTGCTTGAGTATCTTTAATATCAAGTGCAGGTATAATGGAATGAGTAAAGTGGCAGATAATAAGTGAATCCTTAACTAGCTTTAGGTCAGTACTCTCAATCAGCGTTCGGACTATCTCAGGTGAAACTTCTTCATCTTTGGGTAATTTGGACGTTGAAGGCCATCCACGTAGGTGGGAAGCACCTACAGCTGCCGTAGCGTAACTCAAACCCAAAGCTAACTTTCCTCTTGGATCCCACGCAGCCATATCTAATCCTTTGACATTTATAGCAAATTTATGGGAATCATGGCCGAATACTTCTGCAGTTTTCCTGGTTCCTTCAGCTAATAGCTCACCTACACCCTCACGATACGCAATCTTATGGATTAATGACAGAAGTCCCTTTTCATCACCAAACATGATCTTTTCTTCTGTATATTCGGTTGGTACTAGTCCTTTTTCCGAACATTCCATGAAAAAAGCACAAACACTCCCTGCACTTATTGAATCAAGACCAAGCTTATTTAGGAGATAGTTTGCTTCAACAACGGTTTCAAATTTTACATCACAGTTTGTACCAATCAAACCTAACGTTTCGTACTCAGGAACTGCAGCAATATGATATTTATGATCTTTAAAGGAATAATCATCACTAAATACATGAGCACATTGTATTACACACTTATAACAAGGGATTTTTCTAGTTTTATGAGCTTCTACGGCTTCTCGTCCAAATTCTTCAGGATTCTCTACAGTCCCGAACTGGAAATTTCTGACGGGTATCTGGTCACCTTGAGATGCAAAATTCACCAACGCAGGAGTACCAACCTGATAAATCCAATGATCGACCTCTCTTCCTTTTGCTGCTCTTTCACGAAGATTCTTCGCTAATTGCTTTAATTTTTCTTCGTTAGCAACTGGTAGATTTTTGTTGGATCCTTTTATTGCAATAGCAAGTAAGTTTTTACTGCCAAACACAGCTCCTACCCCACCTCGACCAATATTTCTAAAACTATCACTTGTAACGCATGCAAACTTAACGAGATTTTCCCCTGCAGGCCCAATTGACATTATTCTCGCCCTGGATTCTCCTAGCTCTTCTTTGAGGGCAAATTCTTTATCTAGAGTTGTTAAACCTTTGAGATGTTCCCCATCTTTGAGTTGAATATCATCATCGATAATTGAGAGAAAACAAGGTGACTTTGCTACTCCTTCAATGACAATTGCATCCCAACCGGCAAATTTTAACTCAGGACCAATATATCCTCCAGCATGAGAATCTAAAAATAATCCAGTAAGAGGAGATTTTGTCACTATGCAATAACGTCCACAAATAGGTACAACTGATCCTTGGAGTGGACCCGTGGTAACGATTATTTTATTTTCAGGTCCTAGAGGATCAATTCCTGAATCAAGCTCGTTTGTTAAAATGAATGCACCTAGCCCTTTCCCACCCATAAAATTCTTAACGGCATTTACTGGCAAAGTTTCCGTTTTTATTTGATTTGTGGAAAGATTGATCCGAACCATTCGATTATGAAACCCATTGGACATTTTAATCAGAAAAGAGATTTGCTACGAAATTAATAAAAATCTCACCCAGAAATATGGCAGTATTCCCTCTTTGATGGAATACTAGTTTATCTCAACAGGAAGAATTTTTCATGGTGTAAAATCTTGACAGAAAATTTTCATGAGAAGTAATTCCTTCTTCTTCTATGGGAGTAAAAAATGGGCAAATATTTAATAAGGAAATTTCTAATATCTTTTATTGTACTTCTTGACATCTAATAAACCCTTCAGGTGAAATTCATGGATATCTCACTTAGTATTCACAATATTCTTGTTAAAATCATTAAAAATACTCCTGGACTCCAACATGCGATGCTTACAGATTCAACTGGGCTTACGTTAGCTAATGTAACGAGATCATCTTCAATACTAGAATTAGAAGGAATTGGTGCTCTATCCATGGCACTATTCATTGGAATGAGACAACAAGGAAATGAAGTACAATTAGGACCTCTGGACTTTGTTTTTTCTGAGTTTAGTGTTGGCAAACTTATTTTACAATCGATCAGCGAAGATTGCATTTTAGTTGGAGTTATTTCCCAGAATGCCAATGTTCAGAAGGTGAAAAAGGGAATTAATCGCTATACCACAGAAATAAGTGATCAGATCAATCTACTGCGAATTGCTCAAACAGTAGAAGAAAATATCTCAAAAAGTCTACTTGAAGACGTACTCGCAGAATTAGACTAATATTAGCTAAATTTTACTGAAGACAAACCATTGAGGGTTATAATTGGATATACTTCCAAAAGAACTATCCAAGCTTGCTGAAATCCTTCCTTCTCACCTTACTAAAGATACTATCATTCTTGTGGGGATTTGTGACTCAATTTTTGATGGTCGTATTAAGTCCACACTTGAAAAAGGAGATCGAACTCTTCTAATCAAGAAAGATGGAAGTATTTTGCTTCATAATGCAACCGGAACCCGTCCTGTTCAGTGGCAAAAAGCTAAAGCAGGCAAGATTGTTTTCACTCACAATAGTGAGAAAAAGACCCTAATTATGGAATCTTATCGGCCTAAAACAGACGAATCGTTTTTCATCACTTTTTACACTATATTATTCGCTGCCTTTCTTGAGATCAGTGATGAAGTTCGGAAAGGCGGTCATACTTATGGTGATGAGAAAGCTTTTGTAAATCAGTTAATTCTCCATCCTGACCTCATTGAACCAGATCTTACCATTATTGAGCGAGAAAAGGAAATCGCTTTTGGATTTATTGATTTATACGCCCAAGATTCAAATAATAACTATGTAGTGATTGAAGTGAAGAAACAAGCCGCTACATTAAATGATGCGTATCAATTACATCGGTATATCGAATTTTTCCTAAACCAAGGGGAAAAGGTTCGGGGTATTCTGGTAGCTAATCATATACCAAAAAAAGTTCTTTCTTACCTAAAAATCCATAATCTAACGTCAGTAAGTATACCTTGGCAAGACATTTTCCCTACAGTTAAGCGTCCTTCAAATGTTGTAAGAACAAAACAGTTAGATGATTTTTTGATGTGAAAATATGACAGAGAATTTAGTAATTGATGCCCATGCTGATACCCTACTGAAATTGTATTTCGGATCACTTATGAGATTTTCATCTCAAGAGAAAGATCCAATGCACATAACAAAAGCGTTTTTAGAAGAAGGAAAGGTTAATGTTCAGGTTTTTGCAATGTTTGTTCCTCCGAAGCTTGAGAAAATTGGACTTGAAGTTACACTTGAGATGATTCAAATAGCAAAAGAAAAGGCATTAAATGAGAATTTTATCATAGTTAAATCATCTAAAGATCTTGATTACGTTTCTCAGAATAAAAACTCTACTACAGGAATGGTTCTAAGCATAGAAGGAGCCATAGCAGTAGAAAGAAACCTTAAAATATTACCGTTGATACATGAATTAGGAGTAAGGAATATAGGTATTACATGGAGTAGACAAAACTTATTTGGAGAAGGAGTCAGCTTTACAGAGAAAAAAACTGGTCGGGGATTATCTAAAGATGGGATTCAGCTATTAGAGGATATGAATAATCTGGGGATGTTAATCGATGTAGCACATTTAAATTACGAAGGGTATATGGATGTAATGCAATTTACAGATGGCCCTTTCATTGATTCTCACTCTAATGCTCATTCTGTATGTCCTATATCCAGAAATTTGACTGATGACCAATTAGAAATGATTGCTTCAGCAGATGGAGTTGTTGGAGTGAATTTTTATCCGAAATTTCTATCTCCAACTCCCGAAAAAACTTCGATAGATGATGTGATTAAACATATCAAATACATAACAGATCTAATCGGAACAGAGCATGTTGGTTTAGGCTCTGATTTTGATGGTATTGCAACAACTCCTCTAGGGTTGGAGGATGCCAGAAAAATGAAAAATTTAGAACCTTTACTTGAAAAAGAAGGCTTTAGTAAAAAGGATATTCAAAGAATCATGGGTGGGAATTTTGAACGAGTCTTCCGAAAAGTGTGGAAATAAATTTTCCATTAGTTTTACACTACCGAATAATACTTAATCTCTCCCAGTGCTTATCGATTTTCTCATCTAATTCAGTTAGTGCTTGAGGGTTATCTATTATTTGTGAAAATCGCTTTTGGGGTTTAAGATATTCAATTAGAGGATCTCTTTTTAATTTATCAAGATAAGGTCTACTGAGATTTGATAGAATAACCTCATCCTCAATAAATTCATATAAAATATCATATCCAGTTGTTACAGCTTTTTTAGCAATTCTAATCATCTGAGCTGACTCAATTCCCCACGCTGGGACACAAGGAGTTGAAATCTGTATATAAGAAGGGCCATTAGTCTGTTTTGCCCTTAAAATTTTATTCATAAAATCCACGGGGTAACTAATATTTGCGGTAGCGAGATATTTCACTTTGTGGTTCATAAAAATCTCGGGTAAACGTTTAGGCTCAGTTAAGGAACCAACAGGTGAAGTTTTCGTCACTGTACGATGCTCATAAAAAAATCCAGAGTGATTGACCTAATCAAAATCGAAGATACTTCTTCCGCGGTTAAAGAGCTCTATATGCCCACAGTGCCGACAGCTCATCATCACAACTTTAAAGCTCGTAAAACCCCATTTAAAATCTAACCTCCCCTTATACTTAACGAAATCTTGACTACCACAAAGAGTGCATCGCAAAACAAGATTTTCTCCAGTACGCTGCTCTCCAAAGCCTATTGACTGCTTATTGGGTGAATATTGTGCGGATTGCCTTCCTGAACCAGAGGGTTGCAAGGTAGCACCACAGCTCTTACAAAATTTAGCGTTATCAGTATTTTCTTTTCCACAGGTTTCACAATATGTCATTATTATATACCTTCATTTTTCAAGAGGTTTGAATACTAGGGTAAAATTCGATTTTATAAGCTCTCTGAAAGGGGAACTAGAGAATCAGAGGGGATTGTTTTTGTTATTGGGGATGATGATATTTACAATGAATAAGCGGACATAAAAACTCTCTTTTTTCCTCCCTCTATACAGTGTAAATAAGCAATCAAAACTGGTTTTTCTAGAATGGGTCTCATAAGTAAGACTGAAACAGTTTATCTTCTCTATCATTTTCCTGTTGCTTTAAGTACGCCCTTTATTAGCTGGTATTTCTATAATATATCGGGAGGGGATTTTCTTGGAGCAGGTTTTATTATTAGTATTCCTTATATTGCCTTTATTTTTTCTACTGCTATTTTTGGCCGTTTGAGTGATATCATTGGATCAAAAAATTTGATTTTCTTCGCACTTCTTATGCAAGTATCCTCTTTTATTGTCTATTACAATATTTCAACTCCATGGATTTTCTTTCTTGCATATATTGGTTTTAATGTTCTGATTTCAGCTTTTGCCCCTGCTTATAATAGGTATGTATCAGTCAGAACAGAATCAAATCAATCTGAGCAAGGCAATGTTTTTGGACGTCTTGCAATGTGGGCAAGCCTAGGATTTTTCTTGGGATCTTTATTAGCATCTATTTTATTAGATAGTGAAACCCATGACTTTCGTCCATTATTCCTAACCGCAGCAATATTTTCCCTTATCGCTTTTTGTGGTGTTCTGCTATTAGATTCTGAAAAGAAAATATTAGCGAGGAATTATTCAAATAAATTGACAACTGATCTATCTAATGTTGAATCCGTTTCTATTATAAAAGCTTTGAAACCTATTGCTGTTCTCCTATTATTAGTACTATTTACACAAACATCGGTTGCATTATATACAAGTTTTTTCACAATATTCATTGAGTCAGACCTTAATCAGCCTGTAAATCTTGCCGCTGTAGCGAATTCGCTAGCAACGATAATCGGGATGGGAGCTTCTTTTCTGGTTGGTAGGTTAATTTCTGCCGGTTTTGCTAAAAAGCGAGTCATTTTAATTGGTCTCATTATTTACTTTGTGTTGCCTACCTTAACATTTATTTTTGCTACTGATCCTTTCATTGTGTTGGCTTTATATAGCATTCCAGCCTATAGTACATTTTTCGTTGTTGTACCAGTCGCTATATCTGAAAACACATATACAGGTACAAGAGGATTAGCTATGGGGTTATATTCGGCAGTTACATATAGTGGCCAGGCATTAGGAACATTAATTGGGGCTTATATGGCAGATTTTTCTGGTATTATTAGATTTAATTTTCTCCTTGCGGGTAGTATTTCATTATTCGGGCTCTTAATTGGCATACTGTTCTACAAAGAAAATTTATCCAAGAATTCCTCATTAGCATAAATAAGAAGTAGATATGAGGAATCAAAGGGAGTTAGGTACTTTCGTCAGCTTTACCATGATCAATGTGAAGAACTTTTGTTTCGACCTCATCGAATTGGACATCACCAGGGAAAAGAAGACGAGCTTCAGCTAAAAGAATTCTTGCTTCTCGAATAAGTCTTGCTTTTGCACTTGCCTCAATCCACGCAAGCCAATCAATTTTTTCCATGTGTAATGGGTACAATACCGAAAATTGTTTGTAAAGATTTTCTGCTTTTGCATAATAAGCTGCATCTTCTTTACTCCCAAGCTTGGTGTATCCTTTAGCAAGATTCCTTATGACAGAAATATGTTGAGGGGGACTACTTCGAGTTTCTGCAGTGTTTAATCTCTCTTCAAGACGTGTGATCTTTTCCTCCAAACTTAATTGAGGGCGCTCTCTAGATAGAGGGCGAGTTTCTCCAAGTTTGCCTCGTTCTTCCCTACTAGCCTCCATTCCTTTTTGAAGATCAAGTTTTGAATCACTACGGATGGTTTTTACCTTCGATTTACGTCGACGAAGAAAACTCATATTTTTACTTCCAGAATTTACAGAAACGTCTATTATTCGAGAATCCTGTGTGAATCTAAATTTTTAGTATTTTAGTATTTTGATTTTTCATACAGGTTAAACGATATTTGAGAGTTATTCTTTTCCAATATAGAGACTAATTGGATCCTGATATTTCCCTAATATTACTAAAAATTGCCTCAAGAATTTATTTACTACTCAATCACCCTAAGAGCTGACGGAAGATCCATCTTAGCCAATTTACGAATAGAAAGAAGAGGTGTTAATGCGACAAGTACTACCCCGATAAAGAGAATGATCGCGATACTATCAGGAAAGAGAAATCCAGCAAGATTTACTTCTGGCATTGAAGTCCGAATTTGGATTTGGAAAATCTCCATTACGATCAATCCTAAAGGATAAAAACCAAATAACGTTCCGAATACACCAATAATAATACTCTCTACCATCATCATCCAGATTGATGTCCTAATCGGTGTTCCAAAAGCACCCATTGTAGCAAATTCGCGTAGTCGTTCATCAAAATTGATAGTTGCAGTATTAAATGCCATTAATAAAGCGAGTGCCATGACTGCATATTGAATTACAGTTAAAATTGATGTGAATAATTCAATCAATTCTTCGTAAGTCTCCACAAGTCTGATTATGGTTTGCACTCCACTATAACCGGGAATTTCGAACAAGTCCACTTTAATTGATTCAATTGATACACCCTGTTTAGGGAGTAAGATTAGGGAGTTGATAAGTCCTGTACAATTCAATATATTATCATCCGTTAGATCCATGAACGCCCAAAATCGTACTTGACTTCCATAGACCCCTATTATTTCGACCGTTGTATTCATCATTGAGTATTGATATGAGGTTTCACGGAATAAATGTTCAAGAGTGAGAGTGTCACCTACAGTAACATCAAGATCATCTGCAGTTTTTTTGGATAATATAATACCTGGTTGGGATGACGTTGTTTCTACAGTCCCTTCACTTAATTCTGGAGTCCAAATCTCATTTCTAAGGTCAAAGAAGTGGATACTCAGTGAAAATGAATCCTTAGGCCCAATGATTGTACCAGGAATTTCAATGGCGGGCACAGCTTTTTCCACCTTTTTATTCTGAGTCATATTTGTAACGGTTTCTGTTGAAGTATTATAAAAATCGTTTAAACCAACATGCAATCTATTTGGTGAATTTCCCTCCATAATAGCTTGCTCACGGTCAAGAAGATAAGTACCACCATCAAGAAGAGAGAGAATTGCGATAAGAACTGAGAGTGAAAGGGCAACTCCCATTACAGTGGAAAATGTCCTACGAGGATTTCTAGCAAAATTTCGGAATGGAAGTTGTAGAAATATGGAACCAGGGAAATGAATTCGTTCAAGCAGAGGAGCTGCCCCTTTACCTGTGGAAAGTGTGTAACTGGTTTGTATTGCTTGAATAGGTCGAACTCTTGTTGCTCTCCAAATTGGAATAACTGTCGCAGAAAATGGAATTAGTATACCGAGAATCGCTCCCTGCAAAAATAAATCAACCACTAACCATTCCTTCCACACAGGGAAAGGAATTAATTCTGCTAATACTGAACCAAGTCTTTCACCCAGAAATTGGGAAAGAAATAAGCCAAAAAATACCCCCCCAATTGCGATTTCAAGAGAAAATATCAAATAACGAATAGCCAATTGTGAAGGAGGTACACCAAGAGCCATATTTATTCCAATTTGACGCCTATGAGAATTAATAACTCTTGAAACAAGATTAAATGTACCAAAAGCAGCTGCTAAAAGAATTAGAAAAGAAATTATGAAATACATTTGTTGATCCGTAGGGATATCTTCTTTCTGGATACGATATGCTGGATATTCGTCTTTTTCAGTAAATTTAACATCAATTGTAGGAAAATCATTCTCAAATGCTTCCGAAATTTCTGTTTCAATGATATTGAAATCGGCTTCTGACGACATAAGGAAGATAGCTTCATTAACATGACCCAAGGGTAACCCAACCTGTTGGTACAAAATTCTTTGAGCTGTTTCCATTGGTACGAATAATGCACAAAAGACTGCCTCGGCTTTGACGGCATTACCTTCTATTACCATAAAATATTCGGGGCTGAGACCACTACCGATAAAGGAAAGATTCATTCCACCCGGTATGACAATATTTTGGTCCTTAGGTTGAAGATTATAATATTGAGCAAAGTTATATTCAATAATACAAACTGAGGCATTATTTTCAGAAGAGTTGATATTTCTTCCATCAACTACTTCTATTCCATTTACCTCTAAATTTTCTGACCCTGAAGTAACATTTATTCCAATAATTCTACCATTCACTAGAATCGTTTTATTCTCAGTTGAAGCATTGACGGAAATCGGAAAAACTACTCTTAGCTCCATGGCCTCTATCCAATTAGCATGAGGTAAACTATTCAAAGCCGATCTAAGTCGAGTTTGATTAACCCAACTTCCAAATGCTAACTCCATCTTAAGATCGAACATATGCAGTTTTTCATTACTTTGGTCAAATGCGTACTGTCTCCAAGGAGTTGTACTGCTTAAACCCACATAGGCGCCCGTTCCCAATCCAATGATTATTGAGAGCGCAAGTACCTGGAATTTTCGTTCCCTTAAGTCTCGGAACGACCAACGGAGCAAAAATTTGAGCTGTACCATGTAATCACCATTCCAGATTATCAATACTTACTGTACCATCTTTTGGGGGTCCATCAGCTACTATTTGTCCAGATTGAAGTTCAATTACACGATGAGCTAGTCTTGATATCTCACGATTATGCGTTACTAAAAGAACTGTTTTCTTCGTCTGCTTCTGCTCAACAAGAAGTGACAAAATTTGTCTACCGGTTTTGAAATCTAATTCTCCAGTTGGTTCATCAGCCAATATAATGGGGGCATCTTTGACTAATGCACGAGCAATAGCAACTCGTTGTTGTTCTCCACCAGAAAGTTGATGAGGAAAATGACGAATTCGTTCCCCCAAACCTACTATTTGTAACGCTTCAATTGCTTTCTGTTTACTTCGTTTTAATTTGGCAAGATCAGCGACGTACTGAACATTTTCTAAAGCTGATAACGTTGGAAAAAGGTTGAAGGTTTGAAAAATGAAACCAATTGTTTCACGTCTATAGGTGAATTGTTTTTGTCTTTTTATCTGTGTTATTTCTTTATTTCCAATTGTAATCATACCATTAGTCGCATTTTCGAGAGCGCCTACAAGATTCAATAGTGTAGTTTTCCCCGATCCAGATGGTCCTAAGAATACAACAATTTCTCCGTGATCAATCTCGAGGGAAAGATTTTCCAGAGCTTTGACTTTAGAATTACCCATTGCATAATATTTTGAGACGTTCTGTAACTTTATATCGTAATTCATGACAAATTCCTTTTCAATCGCTCATTTTTCCAAACGTTTTAACCTTACCCTGAAATTTAATAAATATAGGTTTCACAGAAACTAGTCTATACACCTAAAGTTAAACATATTTCCAAGAAAACTCAATAGAAAATGATACCAACACCCTTTTGAATGTTGAATTAAATAAAATTGTCTTATTCAATAGTTTCAGCCATGAAATAAGGAAGATTTAATAGTAAAATGACTAATATTAAAATTGTCGCAATAGGAGGAGATTTTATTGGCCCAGAGGTGGTTTCGGAAGGAATCAAGATCTTAAATCGTGTCAATGATCTATTCGATTTGAATCTTGAAATAACTGAAATAGAAGGAGGTAGTTACTATCTACAACATGGTCAAGAATGGCCAGATGGGTCGTATGAGCTATGTAATGAAGCTGATGCGATATTCTTGGGTGCAATAGGTCATCCGAAGGCTCGACTTCCTGATAATAATATAGCTGGGGCAAATATAGTTTTAGGACTGCGGCTTGGACTAGATTTATATGCAAATATCAGACCTACAAAATTATACGCAGGTGTAAAGCATAAAGTATCTAATAAATTTACAAAAGGTTGGGAACCATCCAATATAAACTTTACAATATTCAGGGAAAATACTGAAGGATTGTACTCCTCTCCATTCGGAAAACAACCAGTAAATGAAAATAATGATGAGGTAATCGATGCTCGTTCTATTACTAAACAAAATTCTCAAAGAATTATTCGTCTGGCTTTTCAATATTCAGAAGAGAAAAAATCAGTTGCTCCCATTGATGGAAAAAAAAGAGTCACAGCAATTCATAAAAATAATATCCTCAGAGGATGCCAGCTCTTCACACGAGAATTTTATTCTATTGCCTCAGAATATTCAAATATTGAATCAAACGACATTTTGGTCGATGCTTTTGCTCAAGACATACTTAGATCCCCAGAAAAATATTCAGTATGTGTCACCACAAATATGTTTGGGGATATATTAACTGATCTTTCAAGTGTGTTTGCTGGTGGAATGGGAATGGCACCTTCCGGACAAATTAATGGTTGGTCACCCGATTCACAAGGATTATTTGAACCAATTCATGGAAGTGGTCCAGATATCGCGGGAAAACACCTTGCAAATCCAATAGCAGCAATACTCGCTGCCTCAATGATGTTAGAGTGGTTAAGTCGAAAAAAGGGGTTAACTAAGTTTAGCCAAGCTTCGTATGAAATTGAAAAAGCTGTCCAAGAACTACTGCTTGAGGGAAAATACTTACCATTCGATCTAGGAGGGACAGCTAAAACAGAAGTAATTGGAACGAGGCTTAATGATATTTTAAATACTGGTTCTTGAGAATTCAAGAGAGAAAATCTTCAATGGATTGATTTCCCTCAAACACATCCCCAGGATTTTGATATTGAGAGAGTACCGTTGATTTACCTTTGTATAATATTTCTTCTACAACTTCCAAAACTGTTTCGTCCGAAATTAAATTTCTAAGCTCTTTTTTAGATAACGAAGCGACAGATTGTGATGATTGTTCAATAACACGAGCAGTTTTTGAAAAATTAGCTATTTTCCGCCACTTTTGTTCACTTACATATTGGAAATAATACGCCAAGTTGAACAGAATAGTGCTAATTACATAATTAACCTTAATAGCCCACGGTGACAGATATCGCGGAATTCTATCTGGAATGTCATACCTACGGCAGAATTCATGAACAATTTTGGCTCCATTACGGGAAAATTTTGAATTTCTTATTGGAATGCCATATTTGTTATTATTTGAATATAGGTGTTCATAATGGGGTGAAAATTCTGGATAATTTTTTCGGATTGTGGTAAGCAGCTCGTCTTTATTCCTTCCTGGTTTTAAGGTTAGACCTGCTGGAAGGACGAAATTTGCCCCAATATCTTTCCCCTTTTTTATAATATTTCTCAAATTCTCCTCTGTATCCCCAATTCCAGGAAGAATAGGCATAAGCATAATTCCTCCAGGAATATCGTTCTTTCTAATTAATTCAAGTGTATCAAAACGATTCTCAGTAGAGGAAGAGTTTGGTTCGAAAACTTTTCGGACTTCATCATCAAACTGAGTAATAGAAAACGAAACATTTGCGTAAGACTGAGTACTAATTTTTTGAATAAGTTTAAGGTCGCGAGCAACCATTTCACTCTTAGTCAGAATTGAAATAGGAATCATGAATTTGTGTGCTACTTGGAGAAGTTTTCGAGTAATTTTATATTTTTCTTCTGCTTGTTGATATACATCACAGACCCCTCCACCGATGGCAAATAAGGAAAGTTGTTTTTTAGGAGCTACAATATGGGATGACGATTGTTGGAAAAATTTATCTAGTGACGGTCTTTCTTTAGGGATATACCCAAGAGTCAGCAGCTCTTTTTCAAATTTTCTATGAGAGTCAGTCTTTACTCGTATATGAGAAGAAAATCTGTCGATTCTATACCATTCCGCCTTACCATCACAATACGAACAGTTATGCTCACATCCTCTATAAGGATTTATTGATGCGCTCAGCCAAAACCAAGAATCGGGATTTTCATATATATTAATGACTTTTCCAGAAGTTTTAACCTCCTGATACTGAATTGGTATATGAATCAATCCTCAGCTGGAATTATTTTTTTCCCAGTTTTAAGATTAGACACCATTTCCTGAATTGTTTTCAGATACTCCTCCTCTTGGTCGTGTACGGCATCTTCTACTTTGAGTAAACTCAGAAAAAAGATTTTAGCTACTATTTCACTTGTATTTATACCAGTTGCTCTTACCCATCTTTTAATTTCATTTCTATCTTTATTTCTAGGAAAATTTTTCCAAGATACATATAAACGTTGTAGTAACTGTTGTTGGCGATTTGATAGTGCTAAATTTTCACCTATACGTTCAAAATGGGATTCATTAAGTTGAGCTTCATCTGAAAATAGCAATAATGCACCGAACAATCGTGCTAATTCATCACTAATCAGAAGAGAACAAAAATTATTAATCAAGAAGGAAAAATGCTTGTGATCCTCAAAAGCCAACTGGAAAGGATAATGGGGAAAAATACCATGAAGTATTTTATTTTCAAATAACAACATCAATCCTTTCTGAAAGTCCTTAACACGCAGAAATTTGAATAATTCTATTTGAATTACCTTGGTACTTCTAAACTTGACTGAATCACCTACCAAACGAACTGCGTCCAGTATTTCAGGTTCTGGGTTTAAATTAAACTTAGACATGAATCTTGCTAAACGAATTACCCTCAATCCATCCTCTTTTAATCGAATATTTGGGTCTCCTATCATACTGATTGATTGATTCTGAATATCAGCCCAACCTCCATATTTATCGATGATTTCACTTTTCTCAGGATCATATAATATCGAGTTGATTCGGAAATCACGTCTAATTAAATCGTCATCCAAAGAATCTACAAATGTGATCTTGGGAGGTTGTCCATATGTAATAAATGTTTCTTTTCTATATGTACTTATATCGAAGGCATTTTTGCCTTTGATGGCCAGAACAGTTCCATATTTCCCCCCAATAGGCTTGGTTTTTATATTTACTTCACTTAACCACTTAATAATTTGCTCAGGAACAGCATTTGTAGCAACATCAAAATCTTTAACCTGATGACCGCACAAGAAATCACGTACGGCCCCTCCAATAATGAATACTTCTTTTCCGTGTAGTTGGAGTGTTCTTATGATCTTTACTAACGCAGGTACTAATAATGTAGAGAATTCTTCTCCTTTTTGCTTTAAATCGTACACAGCGTCAACTCAGGATAGAGTCTTTTTCCTAAAGTGAGTGATTGCAATATTGGATTTTACTTTTTTGCTTCTTCCTTCATTTGTGTTGATAAATTAATGTTCTTTTGTGATAAATTGTGAACCGAATAATGTATGTATTATATCCTAAGTTATCACAAAACCTATCTATAATAATTACTACAACTCGTCTTGAGAGTGGATTAGGATGAAATCGCTTGACACAAAAATAACTGCAATAACTGGTTCTGGAGTATCTCAATCCTCTGGCATTCCTACTTTCAGGGGTACTAATGGACTATGGAAGAAATATAATGTTATGGACTTAGCTACCCCTCAGGCTTTTGCTCGTAATCCCAAGCTAGTTTGGGAGTGGTATTATTGGCGATTAGGATTAGTCTCACAGGCTAAGCCCAATGAGGCCCATTTGGCTCTAGAAAATTTAGAATCCTCTGGATATAATATTGTAGTGCTTACTCAGAACGTTGATAATTTACATGAGCGTGCAGGTTCAAGTAAAGTAATTCATCTCCACGGAGAAATCTTCCAGCGAAGATGCATTCAATGTCACGACATTACTATCTGGGAACCTACAGAAACTTTTAGTAATCCAGAAATTCCCAAATGCATCAAATGTAACTCTATGCTTAGACCAAAAGTAGTGTGGTTTAATGAAACATTGAATTCTGAAATTATTCAATTTTCCTATAACAGATTAAAAGAAACTGATGTGTTGCTTATTATTGGAACATCAGGGATAGTTTATCCGGTGAATAATTTTCCCTTTATTGCTAAAGAGGGGAATATGAATTTAGAAACGTACGAATTCAATCTGGAGTTAACCCCATTATCTTCGGAGACGAATAAGACAATTCTTGGACCTGTTGAGAAAACATTACCTGAATTCATTTCTAAAAGCTTTAAAATTACAAAGAAGTAATTTATGAAACAAACATACCTAATAATGGGGGGAGGGAGTGGTATGCTAGGATTTCTGTATCCTAAGATCCAGAACTTGAGAGAAGACCAAGAAAACCTTTTTAAAAAGTTCCTAGCATACCAGCTTATTTCTAGGTACTTTTTCCTATATAAGATTTTATAGTTTAAATACTCAAGAAAACTAGCCTTATCTGAAAATATTTTTTCATAGATCGATCACAAAAATTGCTCTCAGCCACAATTTTTATTTGAAGCATTTACTTAACAAGGCCATGGCGACAATTGTTTTTCCATCCTGAATTTCACCTGAATGTATTTTTGTGTGAATTTCTGCTAAGGAAAGTATTTCTAATCTTGAAATTTCATCTGACGGATATTCAAATTCAGGGATTTTTTTCAGGTCTGTTCCCTTGAAAATATGTAATCTTTCATTACTATATCCAATAGCAGGGACATACGTGAGAAGGAATTCAAGATTAGAGACGGAGTACCCCGTTTCTTCCGCGAACTCGCGTCTTGCACATTCTTCAGCAGTTTCACCTTTATCTATTTTCCCAGCGGGAATTTCTAACATTTCTTCTTGGATGGAATACCTGAATTGTTTAACTAGGATAATTCGTCCATCATCTAATATGGGTATAACTGCTGATGCATCGGGATGGATTACTCTAATCCGTTCTGTGATTCTTCCTGATGGTAATTTTGCTTCATCAAGATTGACTGAAAACGATTTGCCGTGAATGGTAGAAACAGTTCTAATCTTTTCTTCCTTGGGCATTAAGTTCATTTCCAATGGTAATAAAGATCAGTATTGTTTTCCAACGTAAACAAAGCACTTTGCTTGGTTTCCGCAAATAAAGCATTTTTCGTCCTTGGACGGAATTTTTGTTTCCTGAACATCAATTCCCCGGACTTCTGCACCAGCTAATTGATCTTTAATCTCCTCAGCACAATTTTCTCCGTCTAAATCAATGCTACACCATGGAATTTTAACCATCTTTCGTGATTTAATATGTTCAACTAATTCGTTCAGTGTTTCGGCACTGGCCAATCGAGAATCGAAAAATTCTTGTGCTCGTTCTTTAATACTTTCATTCAGATCGGCACCTACCTTCTTTATTGTTGCTTCTAATTCAGTTTTGGATATTATAGTTTTTTCTCGATTATCTCGTCTAAAAATTGTAATCTGATCCTCCTTTGCTTCACGACGGCCAACTTCTAGGCGTATAGGAACTCCTTTCATCTCCCAGTAATAGTACTTATCCCCTGGACGTTTATCACTAGCATCAATTTGAACTCGATAGCCCATAGCCTTTACAAGCATCCGGAGTTCTTCAGCGTAGTTCTTGACTTTAGTTGCTTGTTTTTTGGCCAAAATTGGGACAATAACCACTTGAACTGGAGCAACTTCAAAAGGAAAAATCAATCCCGAGTCATCACCATGTACAGCAATCATTCCACCAAAAATTCTTGAAATTGCTGGGCCGTAACAAGTCTGATATGCAGGATGTGATACACCTTCATCATCCATATAGTTTATTCCAAACGCCTTAGAAAAGTTATCTCCTAACAGATGAGTAGAGGGTAGTTGAAGAAATCGTCCATCGGGCATCAATGTATCCGCAGCGTATGTATGAACGGCTCCTGCAAACTTATCCCACTCTGGACGCTGAAATTGTATGAATGGAATTCCAAAACGGTCATGCATTACATTTATCGAAATTTGCATATCTTCACGGGTTTGTGCTTCCGCTTCTTCCATAGTCGTGAATACGTTGTGGGATTCTATCCAGATGAATTCACGTCCCCTGAGGAAAGGTCGTGTAGATTTTCCTTCGTATCGCCACACTTTGCCTGATTGATAGAGTTTAAGAGGTAAATCACGCCAGCTTCTTATCCACAAGGAGTATAAAGGATACATTGCTGTTTCACTTGTAGGTCTTAGGGCAAGTCGTTCCTCTAACATACCAGTACTTCCTGCCGAGGAAATCCAAAACACTTCAGGAGCAAATCCCTCCACATGATCAGCTTCGACCTGAAAATTTGATTCAGGGATTACACTTGGAAAAATAACTGGATTATGTCCAAATTCTTCCAATTCTTGTTCATAGAGGTCAAACATTCGTTTTATTGCTATAGTGGACCATGGTTGGTATACTAGGAACCCTTTTACACCATATCGCATATCAGCTAATTCAGCAATTTGGACAATCTTGGTAAACCACTCTGAAAAGTTCTTTTGTTTTGATATATTGAATGTAACTAAACTTTCGTCCTCTTTTGTGGGGGCCTTTTTCACTTGTGGTTTTGTTGTAGTTTTCTTTGATTTTTTCTTAGCCATCATCAGACACCAACATTCAGTACTTGATATAATGATTTTAATGGTAAAACTAAGTTATAAAAAAGATTTAAATTAAGGAAAGCATAGAGTTGTCGCTGTATGAGTAGAATATAGATCAAGTAATTTTTATTTGTAAGGAAAACGATCCATCCTGTATAACAACTCCAAACAACCTTATTTATTTGTGATTTTTAAGCTTCTCACTTATGTGAAAATCTAAGTTAACCAAAAAATCAAAGTGGAATGTTCTATTCTCGAAAAAACAAATTCATGTAATTTTCGGGGAATTGTGATCATTATGAAGTAGAATATGGGCAAATGGTACTTAGCTTTTCTGTTAATCCTAATTGGGGTAAATTTTGCACCAGTGACACAAAGTAAGTCACCCCATACATTTGCTCAAGGCTCTCGTTATGATTACGCAGTTTTATGTACGGATTACTGTGGTTCGAAAATTTGGGATGCGCCCAATGTAGATACGGATTTATTCTTTTTAATTTCAAGTATAGATGAGATTAATGATAGAGCTTCTATTTATACTAGGAATTATTGCACTTCTGTAATCGAAAAACTTGGTTATACTGACAATGGCATTTTTTCTCTGGATGAATCTTACTCTCACTCTTCCAGGGAAAGTCAAACTGACTTCGGCAAATTTCTGTGGCAATGGAGTACTTTAGAACCAGGTTTATTATCGAAAAAGTTGAGATGATTTTGCCTAACAGATTTCATTTATCTATAGTCTTAATAATGCAATTGAATATTAAAATTTAGCAATCAATGGATTGCTATCCTGTCTTATAAGTACTCTCCAGTTTATAAGATTGCGATTCAGGGTTTATCGATATCTTTACGCTTAAAAGATTAATTATTTGCGCTCTAAACTAAAAATTGGCAAGAAAAAGTTGGACAAATTGAGTTTAAAAGGATATATCTCTCGTAGAGCATTTGATAGTGGATTTTTACTAATTATAACTGTAATATTTAATTTCGTGTTATTTCGTATCATGCCTGGAAACCCTGCTCTTGCTGTTTTGGGAAGAACAGGACAAGTTAGACCGGAATTCCGTCAGGTGCTACAAGAACGTTATGGGACGAATTTACCAATCTTTGACCAATTCATTATATATATACAGCGTTTATTAGAAGGAGATTTAGGTGTCTCATTCTACTACTATCCAACTGAGGTATCTGAACTAATTTTCGGTCATCGACTACTCAATACCATTCTACTGATGGGAATATCGATTCTTTTATCATTTGTTCTAGCAATAATTTTTGGTACTATCGCTGCGTCAAAGTTCAAATCAAAAACAGACTTAGTTTCAATTTTTGTTACCCTTACAAGCTATTCAACCCCCGTTTTCTGGCTTGGTATGCTAATTATTTTTTATTTCTTTGGTCAATTCCACCTCATACCATTATCAGGATCTCCCCGTATTGAAGATCCTAAATACGCCGATATTTTCGCTTGGGCGATAGATTATGGTTATCATTTAATCGGCCCTGTAACTACGTTAACTATAAGTTTTGTTGGGGCGTGGTTCTTAATTGCCCGGGATCAAATGCTTGGGATATTTCTCGAAGATTACATAACTACTGCGCGTGCTAAGGGATTAAAGGAAAGAAGAGTTCTCTTTACCCACGCCCGAAAAAATGCCATGTTACCCATGATATCTGTGTTGGCAATGGCAATGACCTATCTTGTTTCCGGTGCAACCCTAACTGAAACTGTATTTTCTTGGGATGGATTGGGTCTACTAACATTTGACGCAGTTACATATTCAGACTACCCATTACTTCAAGGGTTATTCTTACTTGTCGCAGCTGTCGCAATCGTGTCAAGTTTTATTGCAGATATAATTTATGCTTATTTAGACCCCCGAATTCGCTACTGAGGTATAAGAATGACAATTAGTACTGTAAACAATGGTTCTGGGAAGTATTCAACTCCCTCTCTCTTCAAAAGGTATAAAATTCGTTTTACACGATTTTGGCACCTATATACGGATAGTCCTTTTGGAATGATTGGTATGTTTCTTGTTCTTCTGTTTGTTACGATGGGGGTATTTGCTCCTATTTTGGCTCCTTATGATCCTAATAAAACAATGGTAGGGGAGCGCAGTGACAACCCCTCAGCCTCACATCCTCTTGGAACTGATCGTCTGGGGAGAGATATATTTAGTCAAATGATTTACGGTGCCCAAATATCTTTGTTAATAGGCTTATCAGCAGCGTTCATCTCATTAGTCATTGGTACACTATTTGGGTTAGTCTCTGGTTATTATGGAGGGTGGATTGATATAATACTTATGCGGATCACAGACTTTTTCATTCAGCTTCCTACATTACCATTGATGCTCGTAGTTGTCTCACTCTTTGGTGGAGGAATGGAAAATCTAATATTAATAATTGGTCTACTTGGATGGACTGGAACAGCTAGAATCGTACGTTCTGAAACTCTTTCCATCAAACAGAGAGCATTTGTTGAAGCATCAAAATCTGTAGGTGCAGGAAATAGACATATCATTTCAAGCCACATTTTACCAAATGTGTTCCCATTAATATTTGCTAACGCTATTTTAGGAGTTGTAAATTCAATAATCGCGGAAGCTGGACTGAGCTTCTTAGGCTTTGGAGTTGTTGGATCCTGGTCATGGGGTAGAGTTCTCTATGAGGCTGGAAGAGAAAATGCTATACTTCTAGGCGCGTGGTGGCATTTTATTCCTCCTGGAATAAGTATCATGCTTCTAGCGCTTGGTTTTTCATTGATCAGTTTCAGTCTAAATGAAGTTCTAAACCCCCGATTAAGAGAAAGGTAATGATTATGGTTTTACTTGAAGTAAAGAATCTAAGCACTCATTTTTTCCTGAAAGAATCACGTGTGAGGGCAGTTGATGATGTTTGTTTTACTATTGATCAAGGGAAAACTCTGGGAGTGGCTGGTGAAAGTGGTTGTGGGAAGACAACAACAGCCTTGTCTATTATGCGAATGCTTCCTCCAGCTGGAAAAATTGTAAATGGAGAGATTTTTTTAGATGGTGTTGATCTTCTAAAGAAGTCAAAGGAAGAAATGAGGAAAGCCAAATGGAAAGAACTTTCTTATGTTTTTCAATATGCAATGAATGCTTTTAATCCTGTGATGACTGTGGGAGAACAAATCGCAGAAGTAATTATTGAGAAAGAAAATTCAAAATCAAAATCAGGAAAAAAAGAAGCCTGGAAAAAAGTCAAAGAATCATTTGAAATCGTTGGATTGGACCCCGACCGAATTAAAAACTATCCCCATGAATTTTCTGGTGGGATGAAACAAAGAGCAATAATAGCTATGGCAATGGCTTGTGATCCAAAGCTGCTAATAGCAGACGAACCTGTTACTGCATTAGATGTAATTGTGGAAAAAAAGATTTTAAAGCTTTTAAACGAAATTCAATCCAATTATAATCTTGGAATCATGTTTATAACCCATGATTTAAGTGTAATTGCTGAATCATGTGATGATGTTGCAATCATGTACGCTGGAAAGATGGTAGAAGTCGGAGATGCTTCTACGGTATTCCACAAAGGTGCTCATCCCTACACAAGAATGTTAATTAGATCATTCCCAAGTATATTGGGTGAATGCAAACGCATTGAACCGATATCTGGAATTCCCCCCGATTTAGCAAATCCACCACCAGGTTGTCGTTTTCATCCTCGGTGTCCATTGGCAACAAAAGAATGTAGGAAAGATATCCCTCCATTTGAGCCTTTTTCTACCTCTAGACATCACGTTGCATGTTTTCATGCAGGAGAGACGATATTATGAGTTCTACTACAAAAATTCTATTTACAATCAAGGATCTCAGAAAATGGTTTCCGACTCGAACTGGTTTGCTAGACGGAATTCGTAGAAGACAAGAATATGTAAGAGCTGTCGATGATATTTCTTTTGAGATAAAGCAGGGTGAGGTAGTCTGTCTAGTCGGTGAAAGTGGGTCAGGTAAAACTACTGCTGCGAGATTATTACTTAGATTGGAAGATCCAACCGGTGGAGAGATCATTTACAAGGGAAAAGACATAGCAAAAGTAAAAGAACGGCAAATACGAAAATTACGCAGACACATGCAAATGATTTTTCAGAATCCCTATGAATCTTTGGATCCAAGAATGACCATCTATGATGTGATTTCAGAACCTCTGCAAGTTACAAATGTTTTTCCAAAATCGGAAACTCATAAACGAGTAGCTAAAGCATTGGAAGACGTGGGATTAATTCCTGTCTCAGAATTCAGTATAAGGTTCCCTCATGAATTATCAGGCGGTCAGCGACAAAGGGTATCTATTGCTCGTGCGTTAGTATTGGACCCAGAATTTATTATTGCTGACGAACCTGCGAGCATGCTTGACGCAAATACGAGGATAGAAATTCTAAATCTGCTTCAAGATTTACAAGCAGCCTACAATATGGGTATTTTGTTCATTACGCATGATTTAGCCCAAGCTAGATATTTGGGGCATCGCATCATAATTTTATACTTGGGAAAAATTGTGGAAAAAGGAAACATTGACCAAGTTATACAAAACCCGCACCACCCATATTCAAAAGCTCTGATTTCAAACATCCCTGTACCAGATCCTGATGCTAAACGAGAAAGGATAGAAATTGAGGGGGAAATCCCCACTGCAATTAATTTACCGCCAGGATGCAGATTTGCTCCTCGTTGCCCCTTTCAATTTGAAAAATGTATTGATGAAGAACCAGAGCTCATGATGAAAGATGGAAGGTACTCAGCATGTTGGTTAGATTAATGAAACTCAATAAGAAGGTTAAACATGTTATTCTAGTATGTTTATTTCTCGGAATGATACTTAATTTTCATGCCATCGATGGTCAGATAAATATCCCCCAATCTTCACAGGCTGGGGCAGATTTCTTTCTTCAAATAATAACGCCAAGCGAAATGGAATACTGGGAAGAAGTTAATATTACCATTGAGGTAAGAGAAATATCAAATTTAAATCATCAGAATCTGTCTATTAATATAACCTTAGAAAGTGGTCTCTTCTTTGCGGAGGAGGAAGTAGCTGTTCATGATCTTGGAGATTTCAATCAGCTAGAAGAGAAGAATACGAGTTTCATAATAACAGGATCTCAGACTTTTCTAACCAACCCAATAGTTTTGTATAAAGTATATTTACACAAAGATGGAGTCCGATTAGATATAGACACTCAGGTGGAAGGGCAGGTATATACATTACAATACGGGATAGGATCGATGACGGTTCAATTTCCAATCCTCAAGGTAGATAGCAGCCCACTTGAAATTGAAGGCTTTGTGGTTCCACGGATTTCACTTCTCAATAATCAGGAGCAAAAATTAACTTATAACATATCTAACGAGGGAGTAGCCGCCTTAAGGAATTTAACATTCAGAGTAGAGGTAGATGAAAATGTACTTGAACTTACTTCAACGGTATTACGTGGAAATATTAGTGGAAAAATGATAGAAAATGTTTCATTATCATCAGACTCTTTCCCCTCTCTGAATCTCTTTCCAGGAAATAGTCATATTCTATTCGAAATCAATATTCTGTGTATTACACCTGCAGCCACGGATCATTCCCGAGTTTATCTGTTCATCAGTTCAGACTTTTTTGACACAAAGGAGTACAGCGTAAAAGTCCAAACGTTTGATCTCTACAATCCTTATAAATATGACAATCCACTAGTCTTCTTTGCGTGGCCGCTTTACATCCTCTTTTTTACCATCTTAGCGATAGCTATCACAATTTATTCCTGGAAAAAGCATGTGAGACGTGCCAAGAAAGCAGCAGAGCTCGAAGCACGATATGGTGCAAGCTACGTTAGCTGTGACTAATCGTGAAATTTATCCTTTTGACATATATTAAATGAAAAAAATTCTTTTTTTTTACCATTTACTTATTCTATACGAATATTTTTCACCAAGATTTGCGTAGAAAGAAAGCTTATTAAACAAAATTATGGTATTAGAAATCTGGCTAAGTTCCAAGTAAAATCTTACATTTTACATTAGAAGGAATTTTTCTCAGATTACGCGTGTTAGTTTTTACCAATAGGTGAAAAAGAATGAAAAAAAATACAACTTTCTCTTTAATAGGATTAGCATTCGTTATCCTTTTCCTAACTAGTCTCTCCTCTCCAGTTATGGGTTCAGTTTCTCAACAACCCCAAAAAGAAGAGCTTTCTTTCGAGCTCTTAGTATTAGACTGGGATACGATCTCCGTAGATGCTGGTTTAGGAATAAAGGAAGCGTGTGCAGAAATAGGAGTGAATGTAATTGTCACTCAATTAGATGATTCTGTCTTCTACCCCCAAATTTATGAGGGGGGACGTCTAAATGAATCTGCGGGTGCAGTAGTAAACGATTATCGAGATTATGAGATGTATGAAATGGCAGGTGGTTATTCACCCATCCCCAATCATGTTTATTTCCGAGGCCATTCTTCCCAAGATTATCCATGGGGTGATAACCTTGCATTTATGTACAATGATACTCTTGATGCTGCATTAGAAGCCAGTCAAAGTGCTACAAATCCAATCGAGCTGAAAGCAGCTTTATTCGAAGCACAGGTCTTAATGGCTGATTTATTACCTTATATTCCACTCTTCTTGACAAACGATGCTCACTTCATTACACAAGAATGGGTTGGCTATTCACCAATGCCTGGCGGAATATTTACTGGTTTCAACCCATGGACCATTATGAATATGAGTGGTGCCACAGAATTCGTCATGGCTTATCCCAGTGATGTGACCCATCTGAATCCCTTCCTTTACACAGATGCACGTTCTGGCTTTGCAGCAAATCTGCATTATGATAACCTCATTGCTTATAATGAGTCCCTCCAAAAGGTTCCTTGGTTAGCAGAGAGCTGGAGCCAATCAGCTGATGGAATGCACCTTAATTTCACATTACGAACTGGTGTTACATGGCACGATGGTGAAGATTTAAATCCCGATGATGTCAAATTTACTCTAGACTTTACAGTAGCAAATGGAACTCTGACTCCATCCTATTCAAGTGTCGAGAAAATTGATACAGTTGCGATTGATGGTCAAACTATCATGATTAATTTGACAGAACCCTACGCTTTCGCCGTTGATGATATAGGTTCCATAAGTATTTTACCTGAGCACATTTGGGCAGGTGCTAACATTACAGACGCTCGATGGCAAGATCCCTCAGACTGGGCTGCTCATGTCGGTACAGGTCCATTCGTATATATGTCTGGCTTACGAGGTTCATCTGGTTTCCACATTTTCGATCAATATGACGATTATTGGTACACTGGTGGAGCAGGAATGCCACAATACTCAAGTAGCAACCCCATAGCTGCCGGAGTATACCCCAAAATTGAGAACTTCACAATCCAAGTTGAGGGTACAGAGATGAATCGAATCTTGGGTATGCAGAGTGGTCTCTATGACTCAGAGAGATATGAAACCATGTCTACTGAATTAATAGATGCTGTTGGTCCAGGTAATGACTATCCAAATATCAAGTGTGTAAATGAAGCAGTTTCTCAATGGGACTATTATTTGCAGTTTAACTTTGCAGTGAAACCTCTAGATGATCCAATCGTACGAAAAGCAATCGCTTACGCAATAGATCCACAAGCCATTGCACAATTTGCTTTTGGTGACTATGCAACTGTCACTGATTCCGTTATTCCTTCGGTATTCTTTGCTGGATATAACAATCCAAACATTGAACATTATGATCTGGATGTAGCGAAAGCCAAACTAATGTTAGAAAATGCAGGATATATAGACAACAATGGTGACGGCATTCGTGAGGTTCCAGGTTACTACAAAACAACTACTACCACCACAGTTCCTGATACTACAACAACCACAGAAGACGATGGAGCCCCTGGATTTGAAATTGCAACCTTCTTGTTGGCGATATTCATTTCTATCCCCATAATTAGAAGAAAACGGAAGTAAACAATCCTTCCTTCTTTTTTTTTCTATCTTTCTTTTTTTATTTCTAATTCTTCAAGTTTGATATTTTAGATTCTAGACAATATCAAAAGCGTATTGTTCAAAAATTAGGAAAAAATATAACCAAGGTTATCTTGTATTCGGTATGCCACTACGATCTGTACTCGACGGAATTAGAATATTAGATTTAACTACTAACCTTCCTGGGCCACTAGCTTCACAAATCTTAGGTGATTTTGGTGCAGATGTCATTAAAGTTGAATCCTTAGTTGGGGATCCCATTCGACATTATCCGCCATTTGTTGATCACGAATCCCAATTAAATTTGTTATTAAATCGAAATAAACGGTCAATAGCCATAAATTTAAAACAAAAGGAGGGTTTAGATATTTTCTATAAGCTAGTGGAAACGTGTGATATTGTAATAGTCGGATTCAGACCCTCAACGGTAAGAAAATTAAAAATAGAATATTCTGTTCTCTCTAAAATAAATTCAAAACTAATTTATTGCCAATTAACTGGATATGGGTCCACTGATAACCGAGTAGGCCATGATTTGAACTATATTGGTGAAGCTGGAATTTTAAATCTGACAGGACCAAAAAATTATCCTGTTGTCCCTGGTGTTCCCATTGCTGATATAGGTGGAGGAAGCTTACCGACCGTGATCACAGTTTTAGGGGCCTTACTCCAACGGAAAGATGTACCTCAATATTATGACATTTCAATGGTTGAGCACCTTCTTCCATGGCTATCAGTTGTTGCGGCGGAATATATAGCAGGTTTAGGAGAACCAGAGAGAACTTTGCATGCTCTTTCAGGCTATATCCCTTGGTATGGTGTTTACCAAGCAAAGGATCAGAAATTCATTTCATTTGCTCCAATTGAAAGCAAATTCTGGAAGAATTTTTGTAATGCTGTAGATCGTTCTGATCTAATTGACAAACAACATAATTTAGAATTATGTGAGGAGGAACTCCCCAAAATCTTTTCCTTGCGTACAACAGATGATTGGACTAAACTATTTGTTAGATTTGATATTCCAGGAGGAGAGGTTCTTACTTTAGATTCTATTTTCCAAAAGAAAGCCAGATTGACAGAGACAAATCATCCTGAATTGGGAGCAATTAAATTAATTTCTTCTCCATATCTTAATCCTAAAATATCACACGATTATCAAGTTGCTCCTAGCTTAGGGGAACATACTAGAGAGATCTTAGAAGAAATTGGAATGAACGAAGACATAGAACGGTTAATGAAAAAAGGAGTAATAGGAACGAATGATTCTGAATAGAAAAATTGATCCTAAACTTCTAGTTGACTTATTGTATCTGACTATTTCATCTATTTTTACTTGGATGGAAGTGGTACGACCAGAGGGAATTCATCCTTGATTCCCATTTCTGCGATCGTATCATTTGGATAAACAGTCATCTTTGTCTGGAGTGATACCATATACCCATCGTATTCAGTTCGTATGTAGCCATCATCTAGAGGCCTACCGACAATATCTGTAAATTTTGCAATCGGTTGTCCCTTAGTAACATAATCTCCTGCTTTTACAATAAACCTGACTATACCTGACCTCTTAACCCGTGGATGATCAAACCTTCTAACTCGCTCTTGTGGTTTTGGTACTGGAAATTCTGTTATTTGTTCAATAGGGCCATCAAGCATTCCAGCCCATTTTAAGACATTCCTTGTGCCTTTCACGGATCCAGTAATTACCTCAGGAACTAAAAACCGATTTTCCCCTAGCTCTGCAGTGAACGCAGGTATTCCTAGACTATTAAATGTGGATCCAGAAACCGATCGGTGAAGTTTCATTTTTAAGTATTTATTGGCTGGAAATTCGGCACATACTAGCATTCCAAAAGAATCAACCATTTCTTTTTGTTGTTTAAAGAGTTTTTCAGCTGCTTCTTTCTCGGATTCATCTTTATAGAATAATCGATCCAGGATCGCGTACGGAATTGATAAGAGTGAATGATTGTGGAAATCAATATGATAATCTGCATATTTTTCAAAAATTGAGAAAATTTTGTTTGTTATATGCTCATATAATTTCGGGTATTCTTTATCACCGTTATCGCTATCTTTTTCCTTAAATTTTCCTTCTGGAAATAATCTATTTGGGTCTCTATCGTCATATTCAGCCTTGTGATGATACTTACGAAAAGCTGAAGGATTTAAGGTTGGAATTGCGATAACTGTCCCTTTTAATTCTTGAGCTAGTTGTTCAGTAACCAATTCATGAATGACAGCCACTCCAGTAAGTTCAAAGCCATGGACATTTGCTGTTAAAAAGAAGGTTGGCCCATCCTTGAGGCCTTGAGCAATCATGACGGGAATTTTTTCTATAATTCCTGTAGGAAGCTCAATACCGTCAATGAATCCATAGGTTAATTTTCCAGGTTCACTCTTAGCGCTACCAATTTTTATTGCTTTCACCAGTTTAATCACCATTATATTGATGTGAAAAGAGATTCTGAAAACTAGAATTTAGGTTCTTTAACAATCTTTAGTTCCCGCCAATCCCTATCCTCATAATTCTGAACAAAAGACCTAATGCATTTATGGATATATTTTATCGTGGATTGAATTTGGCATTTAATCCATTTAAGTGACAATCACTATTAGAGACGGAATTTGTAGAGAACTGCAGATTGCTAGATCGGGAAGTACAATCCATAACGTTCGAAAAAGGATTTTTGAGGTTCTGACCAGTGAAATACCTGATCTTCGCATAGGTGTTATCGTTTTCGGGTGGAGTCGATATGACGAATATCCTACGGAGAATACTTATAATTATATTGAACTAACGGATGATTTTGACAGTATTCAGACTTTAATTAACTCCCTTACCGCCGAAGGGGGAACAGAACCTTGGGGTGATGCATTATATCTCGCTAATACCTGGAATTGGAGGGAAGATGCTTCTAAATTAGTTATTTTAGTGGGAGACGAAGACTGTGATCCAGGGATATATGTAGGAACCGAACTTCTTGAATCTGACCCGAGAGGATATTATAATGGATCAGCCCTACTTAATATAGTTACAGAACTTAAGAATAAGGGTGCAATTATTAGTACAGTCATTTGTGAAGGAGCATCGCAAGCAACTGTTGGTCAGTTTCAATGGATAGCTGCATACACTGATGGAACCTCCGTTTACTTGCCAGATATGGAAATTGAAGGAATTAATCTCCCTGAAATCATTGAAGAATGGACGCTTGAACTTGGACGTGAGTACAGTAAATTCCTCAATCTCACGGTTTTCTGGAAAGATAGTTCTGGTGTCAGTTATTACAATTCTCAAGTCGAATCATTTTGGTTGGATTTTACTCCACCCTCAGCTATTATCTCGAAAACAATTACACCTATAGGATTAGGCTTATTTTCAGTAGAATTCTTCATAGATGTCGATGATGTGTCTCCCATTGATTCTGTCACTCTTTTTTATAACGCATATGGATCATGGGAGTCCGAAATCTTAGCGCCAATCGAAAATACATCCTATTATCTATTTAATCTTCAAGACGTTACAGGAGGAGTAAATCTTTCGTATTTTGTCAAAAGCTCTGATATTCTAAAAAATTCTGCTTTTACTTCGGTTTTTTGGGTCATAGTTGAACCCAAATTTGATGAACTTGGGGAAGAAGTATCATTTTGGGTTGAAGAAAACAAAACAATTTACACAAATATTAAAATTCCATCCACGGCCTCCTATTATTTCATATTATCAGGCCCAAAAGAACTTGACAATATCACAACACAATTAACAGTTCTAGCTACAAATGCAACTATCCCTCCAACTCAAACTAGTGAAGTTAATCTTAGTTCTCCGAATGGCCGAAAGATTTTCCAGTTTAATTTAGGTCCTGGTGATCATGCTGTTACATTGTCAATACCATCTGATTTAGAAAACTTTACGGCTTCTTATGTCTGGGTAAACATGAAACAACCAGTAAACAACAAATTTATTGGGTCCATGACCGACCTCATACGAGTTTATGGTTTCGAATGGGAAGCAATCAATGAAACATATTTCAGTTTCGATAATCAACTAGGTTCACCTTTAGTTTTGATAGCAGAAGTTTATACCAGTAATTGGGAACTCGTTTCCACCTTTAATGTTGGTGGAAGTTTAAAGATAACTTACAACGAAACCTACAAAGTTCTTGTCTGGGCTACAAAACACATTGGGGAATTTACACTTCAATTGACAGAGGAAACGCCTACAACATTCTATGATCCGTATTATACAACTACTGCAACTGCTGAATGGACAAGGAGTCAAGCAGGATCGGCGTCCTTCCCCGATTCACTACTATCACTCTTTGTTCTTAGTATATTGGCAATTTTTTTCAGGAAACGATATAGGAAGTAAGAGATATTGGTCTAAAACAAATTAATCTATAGTTCCTGGGATTATTATGAAATACAAGAAATACGCTCCAGTATTAGTATTTGCTCTGATACTAACAACCCAAATAATTTGTCAAATTAACATGGTAGATACTTTAGAGCATGATTTTTTTCATTCTAAACCCCTAACAAAAGTAAATCAGGGAGATTTCGTTGTACAAACTCTCACCGGACATGAATCAGAGGTTTGGGATGTTGATTTTTCACCAAGTGGTGCTTTCTTAGCTTCAGCTTCCTCTGATAACTCAATCTTGGTCTGGAATATCACTTCTGGTGCCCTCTTTCGCAACCTCACAGGTCATCTAGATTCGGTTTATTCAGTAGCTTTTCATCCTTACGACCCTGTACTCGCTTCTGGTTCTTTTGATCGGACAATATTCATCTGGAATTTGACTATGGGAGAAATAATGTATAATCTAACAGGTCACACCAATTCCATTTGGTCTTTGGATTTTAGTCCAGATGGATCATACCTTGCCTCTGGTTCTGGTGACTCAACTGTAAGGATCTGGGACTATGCATCATCGGATTCTTATTTAAACCTCACAGGTCATACTGGAGCTGTAAGATCTGTACAATTTCTTCCTAATGGGATGTTAGCTTCTGGTTCATATGACGATAGCATCCTTCTATGGAATATAACAACAGGAAACTTAGAAACAATTATCTCAAACAATACTGATAATATTCTTTCACTAGCGGTTAATCCAACAGGTACAAAGTTGGCATCAGGATCTCAAGATAATCTCCTAGAATCTTGGGATTTAACAAATTATGGTTTTAAAACACTCCCTACAAGATCATTGAATGATTGGATTCGATCTGTTGCTTATAGTTATAACGGCTACTATCTAGCCTCCGGTTTACAAGATGGAGATATTAATATCTGGGATGACATCTCAGATACCCTTGTCATAAATCTTACAGGTCATACTCAATCAATCCGAAGTGTGAAATTCCATCCTAATAAACCTCTACTCGCATCAGCATCTGCAGATCAAACTGTTAGACTTTGGAATGTAACAGATTTAGATAAAGATCAGTTACCTGATTCTTGGGAAATAGAGAATGGATTATATCCATCTAATGAAGACGACTGGTCTACCGACCCCGATGGTGATGGTTTATCGAATATTAATGAGTTTAAATTTGGTACAAACCCTCAATTAGCTGATAGTGATTTAGATCAGATGTCAGATAATTATGAGTTTATCTATGGTTTAAATGGGAGCTATAATGACGCAAGTGCTGATAATGATCAAGATGGTATGCCTAATCTGTATGAATTTCTTAATAATCTCAATTCTGCATTAAATGATTCAAGCATGGATGCCGATCAGGATGGCATGCCGAATTTTTATGAATATGAAAATGGGCTTGAAGCTGGTAAAGATGACGCAGATAGCGATTTAGACAACGATGGTCTACCTAATATATATGAATATCGTCATAACTTTATCATTGGTATTAATGATGGTGAAGACGACGCAGATTCGGATGGGTTGACCAACAGAGAAGAATTTTTACTTGGTACTAATCCTCGTGATCCTGACAGCGATAACGATTTTTTCAATGATCATCTTGAGACTACATTTGGAAGTGATCCTAAAAATTTCTTTTCGAATCCAATCACGATTATTCTCGCTTTATTAGCAGTCATTTCATTTGTAGGAGTCATTATTTTCAGTACCATCAAGAGTTTTCCCAAGATAAAGGCAAAATCTAATGCGTACGGTAGAGACATAAAAACAAAAGCTAAGGACATAGTCGAATATTACCGACCCAAACCTCAACAAACATGGGTTCAAGATCTGGTAATGGGCAAAGCAATCCATGTTGATACGTTAACTTCAGAGTTAGAAACTCGTAAACTTAAGCTACCAGCTGCTATCAAAGCTTCCTTAACTCCTCTAAGGATAATTAATAAATCCCTTGTACTTAGATCCGATATGTTATTGTTAGAACCTACTCCACCAAAGGAAACCAATTGTCAAGTTTGTATCGGAGAGATATCAGATCAACATTACCTACAATGCAAATCGTGTAAAAGATTTGTGTGTATTCATGATTATGTAGATTTAGCCACAGTTGGTTCTACTAATTGTCCTAACTGCTCTGGAGACTTAGTTATGTTTCCCTTTAGTTGTAAGGGATGTGGATTAGATTTTAGCTCGATAATTGAAATAACAGGGAAATCTGGTTGTCCCTTATGTGGTTATACACTAGCTGATCAAGTTACTCTCATTAAAAGCGTAACAGCAGGGATTGTTCCTTCTAAAATTACAGAAACTCTTCAAGCAGAGAATGAACAGGACACAAAACCAGATCTAAAGAGAAAACCCTAATTCAATCACTTATTGAGTTCATGAATCTATCACCAATTTCTTTTGGTGTTAAAGGGATTTTTCCGACCTCAGCATTTAATGGTCTGATAAATATCTGAATGAATTGATAATCAGATAAATTAGGAAGCAATTTCATTAAATCTGATCTATCACTAATATTAATGATTTTAGACGGTTGGAATCCAAATCCGTGTGTCACAATTCTAAAATCAATAAATCCTAAATTATAAAGGGTCGGTTGATTCCCTGTTGAACCATAACTCCCATTATTCAAACAAATTATCGTTAAATTATTAGGCGAATAAGCAGCAATCATTGGAAGAATACCAGGACTCATCAACATACTCCCGTCTCCTTCAAGGACATAAATTTGCTTATTTGGTTGATACCTAGCTATACCAATGCCGATAGCACTCACTTGTCCAAAGCTCCCTGTCATATAGAAAAAATGCGATTGATCATTCACATGATATAACTCTCGTGCTGGAAATCCAATATTTGCAATGATAAGATCTTTCTTAGTCATATTATCAGTAAGGTCTTTAAAAACGTCTATTCGGGTCATACTGGGATTAACATTGGAATTTTTTTGTTTCACCTCTTCTTGATAATGCTTTGGATGTGAAACTTCAAAAGTTTTTTCAGAGTACATATCTTGCGACTTTGTCCATACTCTTGGGGAGCATAGGAGTACTAAAACTTTCCGTTGCACATATACTTCAAGAATTTTCTCTTTAAATGTTGAAATATCGGAGTTCTCATCTATAATGTGAGTTTCAATCTTGAGTGCAGTAAGAAGTTTTTCTACCGCCCTACCAAAAATATTCTGTGCAGCGATGGGTTCATCTATTACTCCTCTCCAGCTAGCTATGATTAGTAAGGGGAATTGATACGTTAACGTTAGAGAAGCAATAGTATTAAGGATATTTCCTATTCCTGTACTCTGTATTAGCATAGCTGGTTTCATACCAGCCATATATGCACCTGCAGCAATGCCTACACCGTGTTCTTCACGGGTAATTTCTAGAACGTCAAATTCATCGGTTTCGGAAAGTAAATTCAATATTGTTTGTAACCGAGCACAGGGATTCGTTAAGAGAACATTTACTCTATTCTCACTTAATACGCCTAATAATTGCTCCTCAAAGATCATTCATTTTCACACATTGAACAGCGAATAAAAACCTAGCAAAGCATACAAGGCGGTCCCTTTCCAAAGTACTGCTTCATCTACATCAAAGTGAGGATGATGATGGGGTGAAGTGATACCTTTTTCCTCATTATATATTCCCAAGGTTAAAAAGGCTCCCTTGGTCTTTTGTAAATAAAAAGCGAAATCTTCACCACCCATAGAAGGATCCATTGAAACATAGCTTAATTCAGTTCCTTTTAAAATTTCAATTACTTCATCTACTGATTGAGCATCATTTATTAGAGGAGGATATGGTATCATGTCACCTTCATTGAAGGTTACTGATCCTTCACATCGCCAAGCTTTGCAATATCCTTGTACAATCTCTGGAATTCTTGTTACGATGTGATCTCTAATCTTGGGATCCATAGTTCTAAATGTACCTTCCAATTTCGCTTCTCGTGGGATCACATTAAACGCGTCGCTTGCTTGCATAACTGGAGTGGTAATAATAACATCACTAAAGGGATCTATCTCGCGAGAGACTATTTTCTGGAGTGCATTATAAATATCGACAAGAACAGCCGTGGGATCAATGGTTTGGTGGGGTGCAGCCGCATGGCCTCCTTTCCCAGTAATACTCACTATAAATGCATCTGCAGAAGCCAACATGGCCCCTTTTCGTGAACCAATAATACCTGCTTCTAGCTCTCGCCAAACATGAATTCCAAAAATTTTATCCACATCATCTAGGTGACCTTCATCACAGATCAGTTTACCCCCTCCACCACCTTCTTCTGCAGGTTGAAAAAGCAGCTTTAGGGTTCCAGAAAGTTGGTTACGATATTTCAATATTAGTTTAGCAGCCCCTAACAACATAGCTGTATGTGCGTCATGCCCACACGCATGCATCTTCCCAGGAATTGTACTTGCATATTCAACATCATTTTCTTCTGTGAGATTTAAAGCATCAGTATCTGCACGTAAAGCAATTGTTGGGCCAGTTTTCTTACCATTCAAAACACCAATGACCCCTGTCCTAGCAGTTCTTATAGTATCAAAATCAAGTTTTTTTAATTCTGCTTCGATGAGATCACGGGTTTTTACTTCTTCAAAAGCTGTTTCGGGACGCATATGTATATATCTACGTGTGTTTATAACATAAGACTCTATTTCCTTAGCTTCCTGTATAAGCAATTGCTTTAATTTTTTTGCATTCATTATTGAATCCTTCACTTGTCTTTTAGTTAAGATTTCATGTCAATTATGACCACATATTGATGATTATAAAACTTATTTTGATATTGAAAGAGAATGAATATTGATAAAGGTTCTTGCTACAGTCTTTGCCTTTTATGAAAGGAGTCTTCTACAGAATTCCATCACGTTTAAAAGAAAAATGTAGAGTAACTTATCTGGGAAATTTTTTCTTTTATTTTTGGAGTTTAAATTGATGAAGGTACGTGGTCATTGTCCATTTCGGGTTGAAATTCTTGAACATCTCCCAGGCTGCGTATTACAAAAAGGAAAAGAGTCTCTGTGTTATTCCACAGATGAGCGGCCCTTAATAGCGCGTGATTCCAGCTATTATTGTCCGCTTCTACCGAAAGTTATAGTTTCAGATGATTTGTATAAAAAATTCGAACAACTCGTTAGCTATATTCTTACTATCCAAGATAGAGAAAGCACCACAATTAATATTTGGCCGATGTTGACAGGGATTGCGAATTCGTGTAATAAAGCAAAAACACCAGAAGGGAAAGCAATGGAGAGGCTTAGCATGAAGGTGAGAGAGGAATTAAACGATATTATTTTTGAGATGGAATAAACAAGGATATTTTATCGAGGGTAAACTTAAAAATTAACTGTCCCCAGTTTCTTTGATGCAGATACTCGAACATGGCTTTTGTCCTTTCCGTGTAGAAAAGAGTAATTTTCATGCGGGATGTGTCCTTCGGAGAGGACAAACTACTCTTTGCTATACCCAAGATGTTCGTCCATTGTTACGCCGTGTAACAGCTCCAGACGAGTATTATTGCCCCTTAATTAATTTTTCTATTGATAATAACACATATAATGAGTTTGAACAGGTTCTTTCTCCCTTATTACAAATCCAAGACGAACAAAACACAGCTATCAATATTTGGCCAATGCTCAAAGGCTGGGCTAATCCAAAACATGAAGTTACTTCTCCTGAAGGCCGTATGCTGGTCCAGTTAAGCGCTCAAATTAAGGAAGCACTTGAAAACATTGTATATGACCTTAATTAGTTAAGAATGATTGAATACTGTTCCACATCGTTTTTTTCTGATCGAGTAATTGGTGATCACCAGCTAAGACGTTTAAGTTAACTTTTTGATTTTCTAGAGCAAAATCAATGCTCCATCGCACTGGAACAACCTCATCATTCTTCCCATGAAAAACTAAAGTGGAAATAGGAAAATTCTTCAAAGGGAATTTAGGGGGAGGATTGTCACAAAGGTCTTGAATAAAAGAATAATTTATGGGGATTTTTCCATTGAAACGGTAATGGTCTACTAGCACATCACTCTCATTCTTCCATTGGGAAAGGGTGGTACCTAATGTTTCAGCAATATATTCAGTTGTGAAATGAAGAGCAGGAGCTATGAGTATTAATTTTTCTACATATTCAGGATGAGTAGAGGCATACCAAGCTACTATCAACCCCCCAAAGCTTGATCCACACAATATAATCTTCTGATCAGAATACTCCATGTTAATGAAATCATGAAGATTTATAACTAATTGAGAGGGACGCATTAGATGAAAATTCTTAGAACTAGGGATATAATCAAAAATTCGAAAAGGAGTACCAATTAAATCAAATTTATGCTTAAAAAATTGAGCTTTTTCAGAGAGTGGACCTGAAGCAAAGCCATAAAGATAGATAATCTGCAAATTGGCTCGTACTCACAAAATAGGTGAATAAAAAAATGGAGACGAAGGAAATTCATCCTAATAGTCTTGTTTATAATTACTAGTATTTATCACCAATTCTCACGCAGTATTTAAGTATTTATGACGGGAAAAATGATTGTTCAATACAAGTGAATTTGAAAGCATCTACAAAGGTGAAAAGCGTGCAGCAGTTTATAATTCATTTAGAAAACGACACGGATGCACTAAGGTTACTTGCACAGATTGGAAAAACTCTAGGAGACAATAATATAGATATTGTCTCAATGGCGGGTACTTCGGCATTTGGAATTTGTACAGCTGCACTTTTTACCGACAACGAAGATAAAACTCAAGAATTATTGAGAAATATGAATGTGTCATTTAGTAAACAGGATGTATTAGTTGCCGCATTACCCGATGAACCTGGTACTTTTGGGAATTTCGCACAATTGCTTTTTGACCAAGGAATTCGTGTGTATTCATTCTATGTTCTCAGATTCACCAAAGGCCAAGCTCATTACGCATTTTCAGTTGATGAAGCCGATTTTCAGAAAGCTCAGGCCTTTTTAGATGCATCTGGATTTTTACGGATTACAGAAAATCCAAAAAAGTCCTGTAAATAAATTATTTTTTTAATACAGGGTTGTTATCATGGACAATATCTTAGCCGCGTACGAAGAAGCCTTTGCTACCCCTCTCAATGTTTTTTTACTACTTGTAACCATTGGTATGCTAATTTTATGGATCTCGGCCCGGTGGTGGCAAACTCCCGATAAAGTTCACAAAAGGGCAAAATTCTTTTCTCCTAAACCTACTCAATATCTGCAAAAGAAACTGAGAACCAACGAGAGAATGACAAAGATTCTTGATTTTCTTACAATGCAACTTTGGCTTTGGGCTTTCACAATAACTGTTGTCATCGAAGTTTATATTTGTGGTCTTCAGGGGGATCAGGCGTGGCGATATGGTCTTCCTGTTATCCTATCATGGGGTACAAGTATGACTATCCAGTTTCTTTATCCTGTGATTGTTCCTAATAGATGGGATGCTTTTGGTCGTGATCTTCCGATCATTCCTTTACGACTCGAACAATTTAAACAATCCGATAACGTAAATGGGCTGTTATATAATGGTTTACCGTCGAATCACTTGGGATTAATGATGGCTGGAGCTATCTTGTGTTATTTCATTGGTTTGACATCACCTTGGTGGGTTTGGACTGCAGGAATTGTGTTTTTTCTTCTATTAGGCACTTTCTTTTGTTTCTCAGTGATTTACCTTGGAGAGCATTACATATGGGATCTTGTTGCCTCTATCGTTGTATATGTTCCAATTATGTTCGGAGTATTCTCTATATTAACTAGTTTCGTACCTATGTCATAATACGTGATGATGGTAAACACTTATGAACAACACTAGAGATCTATCATTTTTAGATTTGCCATTCATTAATCAAATGGTTTTTCATCCTCGAAAAGCACCATCCACACCTGAAGACATCAAGAATCGTTATTCAGTGTGCTTTAGTGTTGAAGAGAGCATCAAGATTTGCGGATTCCTACATGAAGCCTCCAAACAGGCACCAACACTACTATTCTTTCATGGAAATGGTGAAATCGCCCAAGATTACCATGATTTAGGCCCAGAATTTCAGAAACGTGGAATAAATATTTGTGTGATGGATTATAGAGGATATGGGCAGAGTGGAGGCGAACCAACTTTTTCAAGTATGTTTAACGATTCCCATAAAATCTTCCAACAACTAAGAGCCTATCTGGACAAAAATGGATATAGTGGCCCCTTATTTGTCATGGGGAGATCACTGGGGAGTGCATCTGCAATCGAGCTCGCCAGCTGTTATCAAAGCGAGATTTCAGGTCTAATCGTGGAAAGCGGATTTGCATACACTTATGAGCTACTACAAAGACTAGGAATACCCAAAAAACTCCTACCTGAGGATAAAGAATCAGAATCTTCCCCTCTTCCCCTCATGAATAAAATCACCATACCAACATTAATTATTCATGGTGAGGAAGACTTTATTATTCCTGCGAATAACGGTTATGCTCTCTATGAAAATTGTTCAAGTAAAGAAAAGGAATTGGTTATTATTCCTAATGCAGGGCATAATGATCTCTTATATTTAGGCTTTGATAAATATATGTCAGCAGTTGACTCTTTTTTACTTCAATAATATCTATTTTATTGTTAATTTTCAATTCAAAACAATGTTCTACCATTTCACTTTTCTGAAATTCAGAATTTCATACTTCCGAAATTTTAAATATGCGCATGTTCCCTCCTCATTTGATATCCAATGGATTCCAATGACAACCCCAAAATCAGTCTTCAGAGAAAATCTTTCTTCACTATTTTAGCGGAATACTGGCAAGGATATGGTCTACCTGGTTTGTCAGGATACATTGACGCGCTCTTATGGCTTGAGCAACGAGATGATTGGACTCAAGTAACAATTTCAAAAAGACTAAAGGAGTTATTTGGTAACGAATCAGATTATCCAACATCAATAGCATCGGTTAATAGGGCAATTAAACTCAATGTTCAGTATGGAACACTGATCAAACGAGGAACTCACAAACTGGGTTATTTTTATCATGTTGCTGATGATGCTTCTTTGTTAGAGCTAATGTTCCAGAGATTTATCGATATAAATGTAAGGATGATGGATATGCTTGCAGATCTCCAATCTTCAGAGGTTGAGAACTCTGATCCTGAATTATTTACCGCTGTTCAGATACAAAATTTTGGAATTCAGATCTATAATGAATCCTTAGAATATGGACTTCAATATCTAAAGGATAAAATTGGGAGTGACTCAGTTGAAGAAAATAATAGAAGTTAAAGCTCTTAAAAAAACATTTGGTAAAGGTAAAAACAAAGTTCATGCCGTTCAAGGGATCAGCTTTGATATTTACGATCAAGAAATATTCGGATTTCTTGGACCGAATGGAGCGGGAAAGACGACTAGTCTCCGGATGATTGTAGGCTTATTACGTCCAGATGCAGGTGAAGTCACTATCTTAGGAAAGAATCCCCACAAAAAGGATAAATCACTTAAAAACGTATTAGGTATAATTCCTCAGACTCCTACGTTCTATGAAGATTTAACTGTTGAGGAAAATCTATGGTTCTTAGCGAAAATATATGACATCCCGAAAAAATTGGCAAAGGAACGAATCGACTCACTTATTTCCCAGATTGGGTTGGAAGAAAAACGAAAGACTATAATCAAAAATTTATCAGGAGGTCAGAAACGTAGATTGAATTTAATCTTAGCACTAGTTCATGATCCGAAAATAGTGCTATGTGATGAACCAACTCCCGGTTTAGACCCCCAATCACGAGTTGCAGTATGGGATTTCATACGTAACCTCCCAAACCAAGGAAAAACAGTCATTTTAACAACTCATTATATGGAAGAAGCAGATAAACTCTCGAATCGTGTAGCAATTATTGATAATGGGAAGATTCTTGTTCTTGACACACCTAAGAAGTTGAAGTCATCTATCGGGGAGGGAGATCTCGTTGAAATAGAGCTTGCAGGTCAACCGCGAGAAAAGAAATTGAAACCCTTAGCTGCCAAATTGGCAGCTCTAGAGCCACCCCTCCCAATTGAAGATATCACCATATCCCAAAATTCTCTTACAATTCGTGCCCTGGATCTCATCCCGAAATTGAGTAGAATTCTTGCTTTCATTGAAAAGCAAAACTTTAAAGTAGGTAATCTTTCCCTAAGGGGGACAACACTTGAAGATGTGTTTATTAATTTGACAGGCCGACGCTTACGATCCTAGGAGAAAGAAAAATGTCGCTAAGACAGATACTAGGTATTTCACAAAGAATAGGATTGCAGTTAATTCGTAGTAAATGGACTATCCCATATTTAATTATATTTCCGGTCTTTTTTATCGGTTTGTACTGGTTTGGTTTCTCAGCATCACCAATAGGTGAAAATCAGACCTTTATATTGGGAATCCTTAACCAAGATGAAGGTATTCCTTTAGAAATACAAACAATTTTCCAAAATGAAACACTTATGGGAAATTGGACTTTTGACCAATTTCATTCTGGGAATGTTCTTACGGAAGGTTTTGGAAACGAATTCATCAGTATTTTAACAAATTTAACTTATAGTAATCAATCGAGCTCATCTCTAATCTTCGAAATCATCGAATTTACAAGTGAAGATCAAGCAGAGTCGGATCTAAGGGATAGAAAGGTGGATATAGTCTTGGTTCTTCCCCAGCAATTTTCAAATGCTTCGTTGGAACTTCTAAATCAATACTGGAAGAACACATATGGTTTGTACTTGCACGAGAATCTCCAATCAGTCGATCCTACCCTACCAGACTTTCCTGTAAATATAACAGATAATATCTTAATAAAAGGTGATGAAGGCTATCTAAACTACCAGATAGCGAATACAATTCTAATCAATGTTATAGACGGATATCTGGATCTTGCAGCCGTATTCAAAGGACCAGGAGGTAGCATTACATTCACCATGAATGAGGAGATAAGTGTCTCGATACCAACCTATTCACTGTTTGGTCTTTCGATTCCAGGACTTATAGCATTTGGTATAATCATCCAACCATCGTTAATTTCACTCTTTTTCTGTATGGAGTTTCGATCAAATAATCGTACATTTGATTTAATTCGTTTATCTTCCTCCACTGCGACAACATACATTCTTGGGACCTTCATTATCCAAATTCCAGTAATTATTGGTCAAGCGTTTTTACTTTTTGTCAGTAGTCTACTGATGGGATTCCAACCAATGGGAGATATAATCTTAGCATATTTTATTTCTCTAACAATACTTCCATTTTCTGCATCTCTCATTTATTTAACGACAGCAGTTTTTTCTAATGAGGACGTAGTTGGGACGATATTAGGGTTTGGAGGTCCTTTCCTCGGTTTTATGAGTGGTGCCTTCATAGAAGTACCCCAAATTGTGATAGTCAAAAAATTTATACCTACTGCTAGTGGTATTGCAAGAGATTTTCTCATCTGGGATTTTCTGCCATTAACCCATACTGTTTCTGCTCTTCGACAGGTTTTACTATACAACTTCAATATATCACAAGTTTTCCCAGATATTTTAATGAGTTTACTCCTTTCATTAGGGTATTTCATTTTTTCTGTCTCATTTTTTAGCTATTTCAGATTTTGGAGGAATTAACGATGAATCTCACCCTAGTATATACAGTAAAATGTCTGAAACAAATTTTCAGGAACATTGAAAGAGTTGGAGTTATTTTTATTTTACCAATTATTTTCATTGTGGGGATGGCATTACTTTATGGAGATGAGAGCTCTTTCGTGATTGTAGGAGATTCGGGTGATATCTACACTCTTGGTGTTATTAATATGGATCAGGTCGTACCATTAAATTCCGAAATTAAAGAACAATTTCAACTAGCTATACATGAAATTGGACTTTTCGGAGATCCACTAAACGGTGGATTTGGGAATGAATTTATAGACAATATTAACTACTCCGATCGACTATTACCCTCCACAGAGCAGCATAGATTCGAAATCATACAATTTTCAACTCTTGAAAAAGCCAGTGAAGCCGTTCAAAGTCGATTCATCAGCCTATGTTTTATTCTGCCAAATGATTTTTCTAAGGCTTTACTATCAGGGTTAAACCATCGAATTAACGTAAGCGAAAATCACGCAATTCTAAACATGTCTGAGTATTATTACACCGAAACAAATGTTGAATTAATAGGGGATTATTCATACGCTCGTTTTTCCGAGGCATCTATCCTATTAGAGGGAATGCTACAATTATACTTGGATCATTACTGGATCTCGGGAATACCATCTAACAAAATCCTCGATATTGAACATGAATCTATTACAGCTCTTTCATTTTCGGAGTTTGAAATCTTTGCTCCCGCATTATTAGTTTTTGTTTTAATTTCATCAAGTACTGGAATATCTGGAATTGTTGGTTACGAAAGAGAACGTGGAACTATCGATAGGCTCAAATTAGGAAATTTCCATGTTCGGAGCTTTTTCAGTGGCCTATCATTAACACAGCTTGTGACCACCCTTTCTACAATGACTATTGTAATAATAATTTTATTTACCTTACTTAATTTTCCAGTTCAGGGAGATCTTCAAGGAATATTAATATTGGTGATCAGTGTTTTCGCAGTTCTACCCCTTCTTGGTATTAGCTTAGCTATTGCCGCTTCAACAGATGGACAAATGGCAACTTACCTACCGAGCATCATAGCGATTCCTTTAACATTCTTGACAGGTAATTTTATCCCTCTTCTGCATATTGCATTAATTGGAGATATTCAATTATGGCATCTAAATCCCTTTTTCTGCATCGGAGAAGCACTGAGAAAAATCATGATCCTTAATTCTGAACCAATAGGGTTTATTTTTGATATAGCTTTACTAATAACAAGTGGTTCATTGATTTTCGTGATAGGTGGGATAATTTTCATAAAAAAGGCATATAGATAATCGTCTATGTGTAAAAAAAGTAAAAATTGGAGAAATGAGGATTTTAAACCTCATACTTGAAAGAAAGCGTAAACCTAACTCTGTAAGCTACAATTTTCCCATTTTCAATCTTACAATCTTGTTTTTCAACCGAAGCAATCCGTAGATCACGAAGAGATTTTCCTGCATCAGCTACTGCATTTTGAATTGCCTCTTCGAAGCTGTTAGGGCTACTACCCACTAAAGTAATTAATTTATATGTCGATTCCATTTTTATCACTATTTTTTCATTTTATTATCGAGTCAGGACATGACTCAGATGAATTACTAACTGGGAAAGACTTCTATAAAAATGCATTCAGTAAATAATCGTTGTTTTGAAATCCTTCCGTGATATTAAGGAAGATTGATTTTACTCATCAAAGCGCAAAGTATTGTTTTCCCATCTATAATCAGCTGATTGATTCTCCGAAAGTTGAGCAGCGATCCTAATAATTGGTAAAAACTTTTCTGCTGATAAAGAAGCCCCTCCTATCAACCCTCCATCAATTTGTTCTAAGTTTAGCAATTCTTTAGCATTCTGTGCATTCATACTGCCTCCATAGATGATTGAAATTTCTTCAGCAGTTGGCGCACCAAATTCATTGTTAAGCCATTCTCGAATAATAGTATGGGCTTCATTAGCTTCGACGGGGGTAGCAGGTCGGATTTTAGTATCAGGATTTAGGAATTTGTTATTTATAGCCCAAACAGGTTCGTAAGCAATTACAATTTCCTTCATTTGATTTATTTCTAACCCTTTTAAGCTCCCAGCAAGCTGTTGATGTAGGATTTCTTGTGCTTTTCCACCTTCACGCTCTTTAGCCGTTTCTCCTAGACATAAGACAGGTGTTAACCCGCTTTCAAGAGCTTTCAGAAGTTTCAGACGAATCAAATCATCGGTTTCTCCGAAGATCCGTCGGGGTTCAGAATGTCCTAAAATCACAAACTGACATAACTCTTTTAATGATAGAACCGATATTTGACCAGTGAAAGCTCCTTTCTCGTGATAATACATATTCTGTCCTGCTAACATTAAATGAGTGTCTTTAATCGCTTTACTCACTGAATACAATTCAGTAAAAGATGGGGCAATAAATACATCCACATTTGACATAGTAGATAAGCCTTGGGCAATGTCGTCGGCAATTCTTACCGCCTCATTATTAGAAGTAATTTGCATTTTCCAATTACCTCCTATTACAATTCTTCGCATCTCTTTCACTCGTCTCCAAAGTTATCTCTCTTGGAATTTGATAATTTCGATTTCGAAAAGGATTTTCAACAGGATGAATAGAAGTAATTTACCATAAAAGATAATAAACAGCTTTTTATCCCTTCTTCCTGTGAAAAAGATTCGCTCGATTATTTTGGCTTTTAAGCAGCTAAAATCTGCATTCCTCCTTCTTCTAGGAACTATCACCTTGGGAAGCCTTTTATTTCACTGGTATTACCTTCCATCATTCGATTCGCAATATACAGGAGCCATTCTTGATAATATATTAGCAACTATTGCCTTGTTGCTATCTATGGAAGTGTATACTTTTCCTCATACCGGAGATATAGTTATAAAGCTTTTATACATTGTGTATCCATTTTTAGGGTTAGTTCTGATAGGGATAGGGATAATTGAGTTCGGACTGATCGTCTTCACATACAGGTATCGACTAGAAGCTTGGAATGATTGGTTGGCAAATGACATGGAAAGGCACACAATATTGGTTGGATTGGGTAATGTGGGGAGTAGGATTGTTAATGAGCTGAAAGAAGATGGAATAGCTACGACTGTTATAACTCTTGAGAAAGATAAGTCAGAATTGATAAATGAATTATTAGAACATCCTTCTATAGCTTTAATTTTCGGAGATGCCACTCAACGTCCGATATTAGAAAAAGCAAATGTCCTGAAGGCACGTGCCCTGATTGCGGTTACAAATGATGATTTAGTCAATTTTAAAATTGCCACAATTGCAAAAGAATTGAATCCAAGTTTACGTACTGTGATTAGAGCATTTGATGTCGCTTTTTCCAAAAAGGTTACAGAGTTATTTGACATTGATGCAGCACTAAGCACAAGTGCAATAGCTGCTCCTGCATTTGTAGCCACCAGCTTTGAAGATGGAATAATTCAAACTCTAAAATCCAAAAAAGGAAAAAGTGATATACACTTGATGGAGATAGAAATATCTTCAACTAAGCGTGTTTCCCCGCTTATAGTAGAAGAGGTTGAGAGACAATTCGAGATAACAATAGTTGCAATTGATAAACAACCACATCCTGAATCGGACGATAAAATCAATCCTGGATCAAAATTATTAATTCTGGGTGAAATCAAAGCCTTACGGCAATTAAAGAGTCAATTCAGTTAACTTTACACTTTCACAAGTTTTTTATATAGGCTCAAGTCATGAATTCCGAGATAGATTTCTTTATTGTTTATTCAACGGTGATTGATCATGGAAGTAGAATTCAATGGTATTTCGGCTGATACGATATCTGAAATATGTGCGCAACATCGTGTAAAAGCTGATGTGGTGGCATTGGCAACACGTGATACAGTTTGTGCGCGTCAAGAAGTACAGGAGTTTGGTGATGGATCAGGAGCACCTATGGTTGATGAAGTATGCTGTCGGGGTTATTATTATTGTGGAGATATTAACTGTGGTCGGTCTACTCGTTCCTCATCAACAAGTTACTCAGGAGGACGGGGGAGAGTTCGTTCATCTGGGAAGAGAACTGGAAGGTCTTCATCTCGCGGCTGTAACTCACAAGGAAGTGGATATAATTCCAATAGCGATTGTGATTCCAACAGTGATAGCGCAGGAGCATTAGTGCTCTTTATTGTAATTGTTGCAGTATTTTTATTGATTCTATACCTTGCACCCTATATCATACCTGCTGTTGCTCTTGGGATTGAGTTCGTGTTAGCTATATTTTTTGGTCTTTTTGAAATCCTCTCCTTCGGAATATTTCGAAAGAAGTTTAAACGGGTTCTTGTTCACTTTCCAGATGGGCATCCACCAGATGAAACAATGACAAATATCATCACTGATGCTGCAACCTTTGGAGGGCTAACTAGACATTACATGCCTAGATATGGATCCAATGGATTCTGGTTGCTTAGGACTGGAGCCTACTTATTCTTTCCTAGCCTTGTAACAACACTTTTAGTATTGTATCTTCAGCCTGAAAATGATTACTTATTTCGCTTACCGATTATCTGCTTTGCTGTTGCAATAATCCTCATTTGGTTTGGGAATTTCCTAGTAAATCGAAAAGTGAAAGAAATAACCACTAGTCAAATCTAGAATGCTAAAGATTGTTTATGGTATGAAAGAAATTACCATAATTAATACCGCACCGAGTAGGAATGCGACCATAGTTTTTAAGTTCTGGGTTCCATGTGTTTGAGGAATTAAATCTGAAGCAGAGATGTAAATAAATGTTCCAGCAGCTAGGGCAAGCAGGATACCAATCAAGTTATCTGTTAAACTATGAATGAATAGCAATGAAATTAAAGCACCAATAGGGGTAGCAACAGCGACAATCACTGAAAGGATGAGCGATTTGTCAGGAAGTGTTTCATTTATCAAGGCAAAAGAGGTTACGCCTTCAGGTACTTCATGAGCGATTACAGCTAGTGCGGCTAATATACCTATTTCTGTTCCCAACTCGAAACCGACCCCTATGATCACTCCATCTATTAACGAATGCAAACTTAATCCTGTAAAGGCCATGACGCCATTAGTCTCAGAGGCATGCTGTAAACACGGATCACTTTCATGAAAGTGAAGTTCCGATCCTGAATGAATCACAATGAAGTTTTCTAAAAGATAAAAACTGAAAAAACCAAGAAATATGGTAGGAAAAGCAATATCTGATAGTTCTACTGCTTCAGGAAGTAAATGAAAGAATACAAGTGCCAATATTAATCCTGCAGCAAACGAATTGACATACTGGGATCTCGAAATTGCCCATTCCTGCTTACTGCGCATAAGTACGATACCTGAAAGTGTAGCAAGTCCTGCTACTGTACCATAAAAAAGAACTGTGATTTCAAAGTTAACCAATTTTAATACCTCGTGTAATAACCTCTTCTATGACGTAACCTGCAAATAGACTGTATTTTATTTAGTTATTCTTTCTATTTCATTAAAAAAGCGAACTTACAAATTCAACGACATTCAGCCCTTCCAGTCCAATTAATAACCAAAACGCATATGTCAAAGTAACAGAGGCAATTGAGACATTAACTACTCTGGTAACTCGTTTTTCACCCCATTGCTGGTTTGGAAAGTTGATTAGCCATCCGTATGCAACCATACCACTAATTACGCCCACTGTGAAAAACATGACTCCTATAAGTATTGCCCACAACTCATTAATACCTAATGTCAATGTGAATAATAATAATAATTCATCATTACTTGCTAATCCATGAATTATACCTATCCCAACCATTGTTCCGTGTTCATTCAATTTGGGTAAATGAAGGTGAAGATGAGTATGCTCTTTTGATTCTTCAACGTCCTTTTGAGTGTGTTCATGCCTGTGAAAGTGGAGCAGATCAAATTCCCATGCTAAAGTTAATAGAGCAATAGCAATCAACATAAATGGGACAAGTAATTCCATATTACTTAAAATCTCTTTTAAAAGAGTTTCTTTAAAAGAAAATAACACGATTGTCAACAAGGAAGCTGTTATCATATGGCCTAATGCCCATGACACACTTAATCTGGTAGTTTGTTTAGTGGTAGGAGCATTACTTAAAACGCCTGTTACAGCGACAAGATGATCGGCATCAAACGAATGCTTCAACCCTAAGAGTATCGCAAAGATCCAGAGGCCTAAAGTACTCGTGAAATCAATCATAATTCTTCTCACATACCCAAAAAACTTAGAGCGTTATGATATACATATTTTTTCCTTTCTATTTTTCAGATTTTAATTCTGAAGTCAGTTAGCTTTTACTATGTTTTTCTTTACTTAATTTTACTCTTTTTAATAAAAAACTGATCCAACTTGGTAAAAGAAGGACTATAAATAACGCAGACTGGAATATCATGTCTTCTGCGATTATAAGGAATGATAATCCAAAAAATAATGTTGAATGTTGCACTAACCTAATTCTAGCTGAAAAGGTTGTGAAATATCTACTATAAGTTACTAAGATGAGAATAAATCCAATGACAAGAAGTACGGAAGGGGTTATTCTATCGAAAGATGAAGGAAAGAAAAAATATAGTAATAGACACGTATTGCTAAGAAAAATACTAAGAGTAGAACCAAAGCATCCTGCACAGATAGAATGATTCTTGTAAACTAGTTCGTGATTTTTCATAGAACCTGAGTGGTGAGAGAGAGATACAAAAAACCACGGTAATGAATTTCGGAATGAAAGTTGTAGAAATCCAGGGATAAATGTAAATCCAACAAAGATGAATAATCCAATTACTAGCTGCCGAGTTGTCCAGATTGTGTCCAACGGATCTGACTCAATCATTGATAAGAGATTTATAACTATTAAACTAATTATAAGCACGATAAATGGGAAGAGAACATATAATAATTTCTTTGGTTGAGAATTCACGATGAAACCCATTTCCCAAGGAGAAAAGAATCGTACCGATGCTTGTTGTTAAAAATAGCTGAAAACTATAAAAGATCACTGGTGAGAACTTAATTCTCAATAATGAATCAATTCAATTCAGGAAGGCGTATTGGATGAGAGCAATAACAGTAATTCGATCTTTTTGTTTCGCACTAGAAAATCAAATGAAGTTTGTTACAGAAGGTTTAACCCCAGAAGATCTTAGATGGCGTCTAAGTGAAAATTCTGCACCCGCTGCAGGGTGGATAGTCGGGCATGTTTTAGTATCTCATGATCAATTTGTTAATCAATTACTACTAGGAAAATCATCTTTACTTCCTGACGACTATTACACAGTATTTGGTTTTAGCTCTGAAGGAGAATTCCCCTCTCAATTTTCACTTGAGGATTTGTTTACACAATTTAAACTGGTAACTAGTAAAGTTGTCGAGGAACTGATGGCAAAAGACGATACTTGGTTAGAAGAATTTCCCGATGATTCACTCCTTCCTCCACACTGGAAAAATAGAAATCACATGAAAGTTCTGGTTCTGCATTTCAATCATGTATTTACTCACGCAGGCCAGATTTTAGAAATAAAAAGAGCACGAGAAAAAGGAGCTTGGGGATTTTAAAAATAAGGAGTATCTCCCCAAAGCTATTTATTTATGACAGAGGCAACCAGGAACTGTAAGATTCCACCGTGTTTGAAATATTCAATCTCGATCTCTGCATCCACTCGTGCAACTACTGAGAACTTAACAGTTGATCCATCGCTCTTGTTAGCCACAACTTGCAATTTCATTTTTGGTGTTAAACCTGCATCAAGACCAAGAATGTCATAAGTCTCTGTACCGTCTAATCCCAATTCTTGCCAACCTTGGCCTTCCTCAAATTCGAGGGGAAGCACACCCATACCAACAAGATTACTTCGATGAATTCGTTCAAAGCTTTTAGCAAACACAGCTTGCGCACCAAGTAAAGCAACACCTTTAGCTGCCCAATCACGAGAACTACCAACACCATAAAGGGCTGAACCAAGTACAATTGTTGGGGTGGAACTATCCTCATACTTCATTGCAGCATCGTAAAAACTTGTTAATTCGCCACTGAGATGATGTACCGTCCACCAACCCTCCTTGGATGGAGTAAGCTGATTTTTCACCCGAATATTAGCTAGAGTTCCTCGCATCATAATTTCGTGATTTCCACGACGGCTTCCATATGTATTGAACGCTGCAATCGGCACTCCTTTGGAAATTAGGTGCTTTCCTGCTGGGCTTTCAGTAGCAATAGCTCCGGCAGGACTAATATGATCAGTGGATACTTTATCATGGAATAATCCGAGAACTCGGGCGCCTTTGATATCTTCAAGGGATTTGGGTTTAAGAGAGAAGTAACGATCCTCAAAGAACGGAGGATTCCGAATGTATGTTGAATCAGGATCCCATTCAAAGAGAGTTGTTGTTGGTGCTTTTAAGGCCTGCCAGTTAGGGTCGCCCTCACTAATCATACTGTATTCTTTCTTGTATATTTCGGAGGAAAGACCTTTTTCGACTGCATAATTAATCTCATCTGCAGATGGCCAAATATCTTTCAGGTAAATTGGTTTTCCATTAGGTGTATAGCTAAGGGGATCCTTTGATAAGTCGATGTCAACAGTACCCGCAAGAGCAAAGGCTACTACAAGCATGGGAGAAGCTAAAAAGTTTCCACGAGTGAGTTGATGAATTCTTCCACCGTAATTTCTATTTCCACTAAGTACAGATGTCACGTAAAGGTCATGCTTCTTAACAGCCTCTTCGATTTCAGGGCGAAGTGGGCCACTATTTCCAATGCAGGTTGTGCATCCGTATCCGACAAGATGAAAACCAAGCGCTTCAAGGTATGGTGTTAAATGTAAATCATCAAGATAATCGGTTACCACCTTTGAGCCTGGAGCAAGGCTAGTTTTAATTGTGGGTTTAACTCGTAATCCTAGTTTAACTGCCTTTTTAGCCAGTAGAGCTGCACCTATCATAACACTAGGATTTGAGGTATTGGTACAAGAGGTAATTGCTGCAATTACTAGATCTCCATCAGTAATAGGCCATGTAATACCATCCAACTCAATATTTACCCGACTTCTTTCACGATTTCTCTCTTTCATGTGTTCATCCAGAAAAGTCCCTACTCGATTTTTCACATCAGCTAATGTCACCTGTTCCTCAGGATTCAGCGGTCCAGCGATGGAAGGTTCTATTTGTGAGAGGTTCACTTCAATGACTTCGGTAAAATGAGGATCAGGTGTGTCAACCGTCCTGAACAACTTCTGATCTTGAGCATACTGCTTAACAAATGAAATATGTTCTGGATCTCGGCCACTTAACTCTAGATAGTTTAGTGTTTGTTGATCAATTGCCCAAAAGCCAACTGTTATTCCCATTTCAGGAGACATATTGCTAAGTGTTGCACGATCTGGGACAGACAAATTAGCTACTCCTGGACCGAAATACTCAACAAATTTCCCTACAAGATTGCGTTTTCGTAAATTCTCGGTAATTGTAAGGACTAAGTCTGTTGCCGTGGTACCTTCAGGTAATTCTCCAGATAACCTTACTCCCACAACTTCAGGGAGGGGAAGGTAATAGGGTTGTCCTAACATAACAGCTTCGGCTTCTATCCCGCCAACACCCCAACCAATCACGCTAACACCATTAACCATGGGAGTGTGACTATCGGTACCTACACACGTATCAACTAAAGCGATTTTTTCTCCATTTACTTCACGAACGTCAATAACTGACGCCAGATATTCAAGATTCACTTGATGACAAATACCAGATCCTGTGGGAACAATGCGAGTATTCTGAAATGAATTTTGGGCCCATTTGATCAGTTTATATCTTTCTGAGTTTCGTTCATACTCTTTTTCGAGATTTTGTTCATAGGCGTCATTCACCCCGAAAAAATCGATTTGAACTGAATGGTCTATTATCAAATCAGTCGGAATAAGTGGATTAATCTCAGCAGGATCACCACCAAGTGTATGAACCGCCTCTCGGATTGCAGCCATATCTACAATAAGGGGAACACCGGTTAAATCTTGTAATACTACACGAGCGGGCATGTAGGGAATTGTTTTTCCCAGTCCTTTAGGCCAACTTGCTATCGTGTTCACATCATCCATAGTAATAAGTTTAGCATCGTGACTTCTCAAGACATTTTCCAAGAGTACCCGTATAGAAAATGGTAGACGATTAATATCTACTCCTAAATCCTCTAATACACTTAAACTGTAAACAGAAACGTCATCTTGACCATAATTTCTTACCTGTTTGACTTTCTGAATATTTTCTAGTGAGATCAACTAATTTCCTTCCTAACTTTTTAACTAGAGACCACTAAGGACGCAAAGTTTTAAGATTTTCGTGAAAGAAAACAAAAATTCCTGAAAATCTAAGTATTCTTCAGTTTTCCTTCCAGCTGATACCGTATTAACCACATTTTCCGTGTTATCTTCAAATAACGTACTCGTGAATTACAATGGTCAGTAGAATGAAAATAGAGTTGTTTTGTGTAATCCTCTGGACAATCGGGGTGGCTTATTGCTATAAAATTAGCATTATCGATTTTTTCTCCACAAAACTTGCAGATTAGGCGAGATTTTTCAAATTCTTCATAATCAGAACAATCTTGAATATAATCTGATAACCATTCCTTAAAATCAGAGGAGGGAGATTCATTAGGCCGTTTTGAGTCTTCAACGTGTGTCTGTCGATTTCTTAGCTTCCTAATCTGTGAATCAAACATCTTGACTAGTAACTTGTCAATTTCTTCCCAGCTCATTTTGGTTCTACTCTGAAACTTTGTGTTAGATTCTCAAGTTTAAGATTAATTTAAATTACGTGTTAACTCGATAGATAACATCCATCAGTGTTCCATCACGATATTCAACGGCTGTACAGATTTCATCTGTAAACTCAGGTTCAATTATTTCTGCCTCGCCATAAGCCATATCACGAAGATCTTTCATATCAAGAATGGCTACATCCGAGTTTTTTAATTGTTTAATGAGCTTAGAATTCTTAGGATTGACTGCAATACCTGCATTGGTTATCACAACATCTATCATTTCTCCAGGAGTTGAAATTGTCGTAACTCTATCCCGGACTATAGGAACTTTCCTCGAAATGGGACATGTTATAATAGTCAAACGAGCTGCAGCGGCATCTGTATGCCCTCCAATCCCATGAAGCAACAAACCATCACTATGAGTATTCACATTTACATTAAAATCAAGGTCTATTTCAGTAGCACCCAATGCGACAACATCAACATAATTCGCTAATGGTCCACCAGGCGCGTATATATTATATGAATGATAAACTGAGCTTTCAATATGGAGAGGGTTTTCTTTGAGAGATTTTACCGCGGTAAGATCAAATGATTGTCCATCATAAATCCTTTGAAATATACCTGCTTCTAGGAGTTCAACCGCTGCTTCTGTGGTACCGCCGTGAATAAAGCTCCCTGTCAGCTTTTTTTCGGTCATTATTTCCTCTAAGTAATGAACGGTTGCTAAAGAAACTCCACCTGCCCCAGCTTGAAACGAAAATCCTTTCTTGATATACCCTGCTGCCTGAGCTACAGTTATCACTTCTTCGGCTATCGCAGTATGTCTTCCTGTAACATTTCTCCCCAAGCTCCCAGCAACAATTTTGTTCGGATCCCCTATTTTATCGACAGTGACAATATAGTCAACATTTGAGCCACGGATACTAACTGGAGTTACTGGCTCTTCGGTGAGATTGTCCGTGATTAGCACCACATGATCCGCATAAACTGAATCCGTTTCATTAGCAAATCCATTTGCTCCAAAGGCCGATTTTCCTTGACATCCATTCATATTCCCCATCAGATCAACCGCTGGGGAGGCCACAAAAGCTACATCAAGATGTAAATCATCACACTCAACGGCTCGTGCTCGTCCACCATGTGAACGCAGGCTAGTTGGGACATTGACTTCACCTATAGACACGGCTTTTCCAATTGGCCCATTCAAACTACCAGAAATCTCACTAATGACTCCTGAATGTACATGTTCAATTAATGGTTCATGATTCGGGAATAACGCGGTTGAGGCAAGTGTTAGATTCTTAATTCCCATACTAGCAATAGTATCCATGACTTGACAGATCACTAGATCCCCATAGCGTAAATTGTGGTTAAATCCAAGACACATCCCATCTTTTAGTCCAACTTTACGAATTACTTTCTCCAGATCATCATAAATCCGTCTGTTCTCTGGTGTAATAATATTAGTTCGATATCGTCTTCCCGCCCGTCGTCCCTTGGGCGCGGTGGAATAGGCTCCTGCATATGGTAAATATTCTCTTCCAAACAATCGCTTAGGGACATTCCTTCCAACAGCATTCTTTAACATTTTTATCCCAGATTCAAACTTAGAAATATAAACAAGCGAATCGACTGTTCGTACGTAACTGTACAAATAGTTTTTGAGGAGGGCAAAAAAAAACTAGAGGTAGAATAAAAAAAAAAGAGGTGAAGAAAAAAAAGAGCTACCTTCTTTTCCTTCGTAAAATTGCACTAGAGGAAGCTAAAACAAGAATTGCGGTTACCAACGTGAAACTTGGAATTAAACCCCCATCGCCATTACCAAGGTCGGGATCAGCCTCCGAAGCTTCAGGTATATTCGAGAATTTTGTGTTTTGGAGTTTAACTGATAGATTCAGGTCTAGGTACCCATTATCATAAACAGGTACCCATTCATACTTCCCCTCATCCCATTCTTCATCAACTTGGAAGTTTGTGAATCCAAGATCGAAATTGATATCTATTCCCACACCTGCGATTAATCCTTGGAAAGTATAAGAAATCCAAGTATCCAGATTAAGATAAAAAGAGAAGCTTTGATCTGGTATCCATGAGCTGCTACGTTTGGAGGATTCAACTAAATTACTATCAAAACTAATATCAAACCCACCATATAAGTAGATGTACTTGTAACTACCAGTAGTACGTAATTCACTAGATAAATCAAAATTCCCTACGATAAATCCATTTTCGGTTAAGAACTCCTCTCCAGGCATTGAAGTAACTGCAGTTTTTATCACCTGAAATATAGCATCCATTGATTTAGTTGTACCTCGCCACATATCATAATCAGGAGTGATGGCGGGACTGAAAGGCACTATAGCCAAAGTTCCACCCCAATAATCAAGGGGAGGTTCATCTCCACCATAATACCAGTTATCTTTGTAGGTAGGAAATCCAGAGAAACCATTCCACCATATTGTTCCTGGTTGCTCGACTAATGACTGAGTGGATCCATCATAAGTATGAATCGTTGTTTCATAATAACATCCTTGAATGGACTCTATCTCGAATTTAAGAACTTCTTTGCCAATAGCTCCCGTAAAATCGTCAGTAAAAGACGCTATTCCATCATTGATTGCCTCCACATCAAAAAAACCATTCGTCCATACATCCACACTCGCATCTTCTATTTTCAAGCTTATATCCTCGTAAGCTCTCACTTCTAAAGGTAGAGGAAGATTTTCCTTAGACTCGAATTTTATCTCTATTCCTTGATGAATATGCCTATCTGGAAGATCGCTATAGTCTGTACCCGTGTAAGTGGTCTGGCTATCAATTAGCGAATATTGTTTATACAAGATTCCTGCATTTGATCCTGTTATATACCAACTAAGTCTATATTCACTTGTAGTCGTATCGGTATATCCATATTGGGGATCATCCCAAGTATACTGGTGTTCCATTGTTACAGAGACAATAAACTCACTACTCGTTCGGGTTACATCTATATAAGTCGTAGTGGAGGATTGACTACTAGTATAATTCTCACCACTCTCACGAAAATACGTTTCATATGTATCCCAAGATCCTGGATCCAGATATAACACCGACATGGCTATACCTATTCCATATAGAGAATAGTAGTAGTCGTTATAATCGTCTGGATTGTTAATTGTATACAATAAATCACTTAATGTAGCTGTTACACCTAGTCCTATACCTACACCGCTGGGCACTGTAACGGTATCACCAAACATATCATACAGTAGATTTTCAGAACCTATTGCCTCGGGATAATACGGGATGGGGATTTGTATTGCTTTATCCAATACAATGTATTCATTTGCTCCATAGTATCCGTTAATTCCAATATCCATTATTTTCATCCCAATCATACTGCCTGTTAAGTCAATGATGTAATCATTTGGATCATATGGCATTTCTTCTGGATTATCGTATATGAAATTGTACGATGGGTAATCAAAATCGGATACCGTATATTTAAATGTATCACCTATAGCAAGACCATCGAGTCGGGCTTGTACTGACATTGTAGTAAGGATGAAAGGAATAGCAAGAATTCCAATCAAAATAAAAGCTGTCTTCTTTTTCATAATATTCCCTCAAATTTCTATTTTTCTATTTAAACTCCCGACAAATTGCTCTATCGGAGTTCATATTTGAAGGGGTTTCATTTCTTATATAATTTTGGATGAAGAAGCTCTTTGAATAATTGGTCTCCATTATTCTAGCTGTTTCATCATTAAGAGTTTTTTTCCTCTACTGAAAATGATAAATTAAAAGGTATAGTCTTTTCAAAAACATCCTTAATATACGATTAAGTCAAAAAATCGTCTCTACAAGTTTTTTGAATTTATTTCTACTTTGAGCCGATAAGGTTAGTCTTTTATTTAATGAATCCTGTCGAACTAGATGATTCTTGCATTATTTCACAATGAAGTGAAATTTAAGAATTGAAAGGAGAAACTTATGATGAAAAGATTACGAATTTTGTCGGTCGTAGCAAGCATCCTAATGCTGAGTACTATATTTTTCTTGTCAGTAGATGCGGTTACCCCAACAAATATTGATCCTGGGGATACTTTTATTTACGATGTTAGTACATGGGATGTCCCTTGGGAAGAGTTAATTCCCCCAGAAGAGGCACCGTTTGATTTAGCAGACTTTGTGTTTGACCTCTCGGGGAGTACGGTAGGAGTTAAAGTAATGGATACTTATGAAAATGGGTACTATATGCTTGATTTCTACGTTGTTTTGGGAAAAACAATAGAAATTCCCCTTCCAGATGATGCCGATCCAGCTATAATCGATATTTTTGGCACTGAATTCACTTTAACCGAAGGAGTAGGAATAGGACTTGGTTCATTACCAGGTTCCGATATGACTGAAATGTTAGCGAGTAATGAAGACGTTGGTGCTCTACCATTCTATTTAAATCCAGCTGATTGGAACACATATCAAACAGAACTTGAAGCACTTGATAGTGCAGACGCACCAGTTACAGTCACAAATGCTGCCGGTTCAGACTTTGAATTTTCGATGTCAGGAACAACTCCTGATGGTGTTGCTATTTCTATATCAGTTTCCTGGTTTAGAGAGGGTGATAATGCTGGTGTCTTTAAGAGCATTAGTGGAACCGTTGATGGTGACCTGACTGGTGATGGTGTTTCCAATCACTTAGGAATAGCTTTAACTTTTGACAAAAAAGAAGAAAACGTCCTCCCACTTACTATAAGCACCTTGGGTGACATGGTTCTTAGCTTTACCACTGCTGAATTTACTCATTCAGTTACTGGATTTTCCACAGCAACGAGTGACCAAATCGACGATACTCTCGTCTATATAGGAGATATTGTCACGGACCTTGCTAATATGCCTGTTATAAAATTTGACATCCAAGAAGTTACTGGTATGTATTATAATACTATAATTGAAGTTTATAATCCAGAAACAGAAATGATGGAACAAGCTGGTGGCGACCTGTGGTGGAACGGCTTCACGGGAACCCCAGTTGTTAATCAAGAGGATATGATTTTCTCTGATTTACCGTATACTCCATGGGGCGGATCAGTTGCTCTTGTTCCGACTTTAGCTCCTGGTATCACTCCAGATTGGGATATGTGGGCCGCTTCAACAACATCGCTATCTCAAGTAAATGAGATCGTCGAGAAAGCAGTAGAAGCGTTTTTCAAGGAAGAAAATGTTACTTCATTAGGATTGGATTTGAATACTCTTGATTCAGTCTACGAATTACGTGAAAGCGAGACTACGATGTTCTTTTATTCCGAGTCAAAGTTAGACCTTGATTGGAATGCAGGCCAAATAGAAGGAGCAGAGGCAATTGGACTTAAAACAACATCTAAACTTTCTGTTGAAGTTACTTCCAATAATTGGTTTGCATACACTAAAGAAGGATTGTTAGCAGGTGCAGGTGTTGAAATTGTTGCTTTAGTCAGTGCAACAGATATCCCAGCAGATGCAGGTGCTTATGAGACGGGTTCAATTTCTCTAGATGCCAATATCGTACTTCAATCAGATCAAATATCAAGTATTCCTGATCCTGAAGATGCTGATCCTATTGCTGGTGGTAATGCTGGTGGTGGCGGTCTTATTCCTGGATTTGAATATATTTCCCCCTTATTGGTAATGACTACAATAGTTGTTTTAATCAAGAGGAAGAAACGAAAATAAGCATCAAATCCCTTTTCCCTCTTTTTTTTCCACTTTTTTTTTAATAGCTTTTACAACGCGTCACCTCCATTGAAGGAACTACTTTTATGAGGGCAGTTAGAAGATTTGGAAGAGTACTGCCGTATTTCTGATCATAATCTAGCCAATCAACA
>NJBF01000103.1 GCA_003144275.1 Candidatus Heimdallarchaeota archaeon B3_Heim | reverse complement strand
ACTGTAGAAGAAAATCTCCTTCTAATTTTAGAATCGTTGGGAGTCAAAAGAGATGAACAGAGAGAAAGGTGCTATTCTTTATTAAAGGAGTTAGAAATAGACCATCTCGCTGATTACAAAGGATATATGCTCTCCGGAGGGGAAAGACGCCGGGTAGAAATAGCCCGAACTTTAACCAGTTCACCTTCTTTTATGTTGCTTGACGAACCCTTTACCGGAGTTGACCCTATTGCGGTTTATGACATTCAGGAAATAATTTCTTATCTAAAAGAAAAAGGGTTGGGGATATTAGTTACCGACCATAATGTGAGGGAGACTCTTAAAATTACCGATAGAGCTTATATTATGCATAATGGAAAAATACTGACTTCAGGAACTCCCCGTCACGTAGCTAATTGTGAAATCACCCGCAAAATCTATCTGGGGGAAAGATTTAATCTGTGAATTAGTTAGCTGGTTACTTAGTTAGCTGGTTAGAAATTTGCAAAGAAATAAAGTAGAAATATAATGAAGGGAACTTCATATGCCAACTGTAAAATCATTTGAAGAGCTGACTATTTGGCAGGAAGCGAGAGAACTTACTAATAGAATTTATATCTTATCTAAAAGATTCCCAAAAGAAGAATTATATGGTTTAACTTCGCAAATAAGAAGAGCTTCAGTTTCCATCATGTCCAATATTGCTGAAGGATTTAACAGAAGATCAACAAAAGAATTTATAAATTTTTTAATAATATCTCGAGCTTCGATATCCGAAGTACAAAACGATCTATACATTTCTTTAGACCTAAACTATATTAATAAGGAAGAGTTCGAAACTATTTATAATCATGCACAGAAAATATCTATGTCAATTAATAAATTAATTACTTATTTAAGATCACAAGTAAAAACTTACCCAAAAACAACAAAAATTAATGAACAAATCCAACAGTATCTTTAAGTATTTTTAGTATTTTTTGGTTAGAAAATCTGGTGAACTAACATTAACCCGCTAACTAGTTAATCCGGTTAACCAGTTAACTAAGTAACCAGCTAACCAAATTAATTGGTAAATTGTATTGTCATGTTTCTTGTATTTGTATTCTTAACTAGCTAACCAGTTAACCAACTAACTAAGTAACTAACTAAACGGACGACTGAAAGGAGTCCAAAAGACATGTACAGTCTTATTTTAGTATTTACAGTTATCATAATCAGTGGTTTAATAGCTTTTGTTGGTGACTGGGTAGGCCTTAAAATAGGCAAAAAAAGAGTAACTATCTTTGGCTTGCGCCCACACTCTACAGCAATATTTATCACTATAATTAGTGGTATTTTAATTGCCATTATTACAGTAACCATACTTGCTATCTCCTCTAATGATGTTAGAACCGCCCTATTCGGAATGGAGGAGTTAAAGGAAAAACTTTCCAATTTATCCCGGGAAGTAGAGTTAAGAAACATGCAGCTATCCTCTACCAAAGAAGACCTAAAGGAAAAAACTACTCAATTACAGGAAATGGAAGAGAAATATCAGGAATTATCTGAAGACATAAAAAATAAAACAGGTCAATTAGAAGAATTGTTGATGATTAGGGAAAGTTTGATAGAAGAAAAAGAGAAGCTGGCTGAAGAAGTAGAAGAATTAAATGCCACCATAAAAGCTCTTTACTCTGGAATTGCCTGGATTAGAGAAGGAGAGGTTATTTTTGGGTCGGACGAACAGATTGCGCTGACTATTATTCAAGGGCAAAGGCCGATTGAAGAAATAAAGAAAGAGTTAATTAGATTTTTGAACGAAGCTTCCAATAAAGTATTAGTCATGGGAGCTAAAAAGGATGAGCGAACCAATCAGGTGTTCATTATCGCTCAAAATGAATTCGAAGATATAGTACAGAAGATATATGATAGTGATAAAGAGATGATAGTGAGACTTTTATCTTCAATAAACGTGGTTGAAGGAGAACCTATAGCAGCACATTTTAAAACCTTGGAGAATAAATTAGTCTTTAAAATAGACGAAGAAATTATTTCATGGGAAATTGAAAGTTTTAAAGTGCCTGGCGAAGTGGAAAAAGAACTTTTAACTCTTTTAAGAAAAGTAAATATTTTGGCAGTAGGGAGAGGAATCATTCCTGATCCCAAATCCAGTTTTGTAGGATCCATATCAGCAGTTAATCTATATAATACAGTAAAGACTATTGTAGAATCGGGTACAATAATGAAAGTTACAGTAATCTCAATTTATGATACTTGGAGTACGGGTCCCTTGAGAGTGAGAATGGAAGCTAACCCTATTTCTTCTTCGAACCCCCTAACTTCCGACTGATATTAATTACAATATTAATCTCTTCTTTATTAATATATTATAGTTATGTACTGACTGTAGGGGCACAATGAATTGTGCCCTTGTAGACAGGCGAGACGCCTGTCCTACGGAGTTTTTATTTTGAATTTATTCTGATTCTCGATTTTTGTTATCTTCGCGAGATACGAAATACAAAATTTATTTGACATTGCAATACATTAACAATTATAATAAAAACAATAACAATAGATATATAACATTATGGTGAATTATTTGTATAAAAAATACCTTATAAAATATGAACATGGGGAAAATATCGAAAATTTTTTAAATTTTTTTAAAATATTTTCAAAAAAAAGAAGGATTTTTAAACATCGATGTAGTATATGTATTTAGTATGGGAGAATGATATAAAAGTATATCATCTCAGATTGGTTAAAGTAGGTAGAAAGGAGGTGAAAAATACTTGGACCTGCTTTAATTTAAGTAAAGATGATATAAAAACCGGTTAGCAATCTAAAAAGAGAAGATATTGATGAGGGAACTTTGGATACTCAATTAATAAATTTTCCTTAAAGGTTAGCTAACTGGAAATATAAAAAAACCAAGGAGAAAAAAAATGAAAAAATTAGTATTGGTATTAGTACTAGTATTAGCTTTTGCACTCCCAGTACTTGCTAATCCTTTTGTAGATGTTCCTTTAAACCACTGGGCATATGATTCAGTTCAAAGTTTAGCCGCAAAAGGAGTTATCGTAGGTTATCCTGATGGCACATTTGGTGGAGCAAAATCTCTAACCCGTTACGAATTTGCTGAAGCAGTAGCTAAAGCATTGGCCTATGTTGAAGGCATGGACTTTGCTGCTGCTGATGATGTAGCAATCTTAGAGAAATTAGCCATTGAATTTGCCGACGAATTAGCTAGCTTAGGAGTAACCGTTGCTGATTTAGAGGCTGCTTTAGGTGCGCACACTGCAGCAATCGCTGCTTTGGAAACAACAGTTGCCAAATTAGATACCTTCTTTGAACCGGTTACTATTTCTGGTGGCGTTGAAGTTACATATGAAAAGGTCATTCTTCCGGCAATGGCACCTGCTACCATCACAGACGAAACCTCACTAAACATAGCAGTTGAAATCAATGATACAACTAATGCTGGCATTGAACTTACATGGATAGATGTTCTTAATGAAGCTGTTACCCTTGATGATGCAGATTTTTGGTTAGAACATGATGGTGAAGATTTACACCTGTTAGTTGGTGAAATTGACCTGGATGGCGAGGACATTGGATTAGGATTAATTTATGCCTATGATACTTATCAAGAAGAGTTTTATGGCGCCTGGGCACAGTGGACATGGGATGAAGATGATTCAGATCTTGGAGCATGGACCCTATTTATGGATGTTGAAGACTTCTACATCTTAAATATTGGTTTCGAAGCAGGAGATGATGATATTCCTATTGGTGTTACAGCTTCCTATGATCTTTTAGCTGTCGGTTATGCTGCTAGTGTTGACTTGTCCTTTGATATTGGAGATGAGGATGACACTACAGTAGCCGCAGAGGCAGCTATGTTCTACGGTGCTGCTATGGCTTTTGCTGGTGTAGGGTCATTGTCTGGTGAATATGATGACTTCAATTTGGATGTAGATGTTTATTACGTGCAACCAGGATTTGTTCCTACAAATTCTGACTGGGACGCTGATTTATTGGGAGTTGATGTAACCGTTGGATTCCCGCTTACCGATGAGGACGATGATACCCAAATTGATGTTGAAGCAAGCTGGAATTATGAGATGGATGCCGCTTTTGCAATCAATCTAACTCATGAGATTGGTGCTGAATTAGCTTTTATTATAGATGCAGACGCTGAAGAAGAAGCAATGGTAGGTGCCACTTATGATGTATTAACCGGTGGCATTGATATAGAAGCTGAATATGTGAATCTGCCTTTGGGCGATGAAGAAGATACCGAATTTATTCTCAGTGCCCATGCTGAATATGCAATGCTGACAGGAGATTATATGGGTGTTGCAACTTTGATTTACGACTTCGAAGAAGATATGACACTTCTCTTGGAAGGCCGTGTTGATACTGATGGTGCAGCGGTGTATAGTGCAGAAGCTAAGTTAGAATATGCTGTTGCTGAAAATACTGATATATTTGTCAGATTCGAGTACAATGATTGGGAAGATGACATCAATGATTGGGATGATTTAGAAATCACTGGTACCGACAGTGTTCTCGAAGCTGGAGTCGAAGTAAGCTTCTAATTTTATTATTAGCTTAGTAAGATAATAGGAATAGCCTCCGGAGAAATTCCGGGGGCTATTTTTTTATTAGTGTTTTTTTTGAAAAGCATTTGCGGAATTCATGGAATAATATTATAATAAAATAGTCGTTAGTCGTTAGTGAATAGTGAATAGTGAAGAAAAAAGAATTTAGAAGACAGTAGCCAGAAGTCAGAATAATATATAGCCGATAGGATATTAGTTATCCAGTTAATAGTTTTAAGTTTATTCCTTTTCCCCTTTGAAGGAGAGGATTAGAGTGAGGGGGATAAATCTTCAAGCGATACCTCAATGAGTAATACGGAAAAGGTTTTTAATTTTGAGTTACAGTTTTACGTTTTGCGCTTTTTGCTATGTGCTATACGCTAACCATATACTAACGACTATTAAAAAGGCAGGTGATCTTAATGTTATTTAAAAGATTATTTTCTTTTATGTTAATAGCAGCTTTTATATGCACTTCAGTGTTAGCTCAGTTTTCCTGGGCTGCGGAAGTCTCCCAAGTAATATTAATTGAAGATTTATCTCAGGTAGAGAAGGCTATTTATGGAATAGTTCAAGAAAAATCTTTGGTTGAGCGAGTAGCATATTTAGAAAAAGAATTAGTGGGTAGAACTCTCCCTGGAACAATTACCAGCAGGGTAAAACAATTAAAAGAATTTATAATTACTGGAACTCCAGAAGAACCCTCAGTAATTTTTAAAATAAATGCTTCTCAATGGACATTAGAAGAAAAAATTACCTCTGAGCCTTTAATTATTAAGATAGAAAATTTAGAGAACGTATTATTTGCTAAAATATCAGATGACGTTTTAGCTATGAGGGCAGAGAGTATTTTCAGTATTTGTTTTAAAGAGGGTAGACCACAAGTGGAA
>NJBF01000102.1 GCA_003144275.1 Candidatus Heimdallarchaeota archaeon B3_Heim | reverse complement strand
GTCAATCATGGCATATTCCTTATCGTTTGTTATTTCAGCTATGGCCATTGATGATTTCTAAGGTTAAGATTTCTTAGTTTTCTTTTTAAAGGTTAATGGTGGTGTTCAACAATTTAGACGAAATCTCAAAAAAAGAATATCGCAAAATCTTTGATTGGTAAGTGGAATTAAGTCATTTTCTAGTCTCCCAATTAAAGAAAGTTATATTAAGCCAGAAATGTCGTTTAATGTTGGCTATGTTAATAAAAATACGTATTTTAATACATAAGATGATGCATAACCTTGGTTAATTTATATCCGCCTTTTCGATACCTGATCGTACATCCTTATTTTTCTCAAAGATCCTCTTTCAAAGTAAAATCTTTTAGATACCTTCTGTCCTCAAAAAGCTAAAATTTATATCCTAGATGAGTACCTTTTTCTTACTGTGAAATCCAATAATAGTCCAATTTGTCAACAAAGGTGAAAAAGTATGATTTTTATGTTAACAGCATGGTATCCATATCCCAAAACAAAAGATGTTGTAAAGAAGACCATTAGCACTCCTCAGTTACCAGATTATATTAAAAAATGGCAAATATTTGGCACTGCAGATGGAAATAATGGGATGAAAGTTTATAATCTTATCATGGTTGAAAAAGATAAAGCAGATGAGGCATTAATCTTTATTTCAAAATTACAGAGTGAGTTTACAGACATTGACGGATATGTCTGGAAAATAGAACCATGTATGGGAGTACAAGATGCACTGAAAGTTTTAGAGATAGATTAAAGTTTGAAATGTTAGGAGAAAACGCAAGATCAATTCAATGATAGTTCTAGATTCAAATTCTTTTTATATCTTCTCAAAGGTTTAGAACATGAACATTCTGTTTTCTTAATTTAATTTTAATCAATACTTCTTCTTATTCGTAATCTAGAAATTAAAATTATGTCTTGCTTGTAAATCCTAAGAATGAAGAGATTTTGAAAGACGAATGATGTAGATAAATCTCTACAATAAAATTATCATATTAAGGATTAGTAAGTTTATCGTTGGATATGTCAATGAATTAGTCTTGGAAAGATGGCTGGGGAATACTTCTTGAACTACAAGAATATATTCAAAACGGGAGCAGAAAAGAAATTGATTAATGTTGGTTAACTAAAGATAAGCTCTTCTACTTTTTATTTTTTCCCTGACCCTACATGGCACAGAACGTTGGTTATTGCACATCTGTTATAAAAAAATGAACAACTGAAATCAAAGACGTTCTAGACCACGTTTGAAAATTATATGATTTATTATGCAAGCAAAAGTCTAGCAAAAATCAGTGAATCAATTGAGCATAGTCATACATCTCTCAAATGACATTTATTGTTAATAGCGAATTTGATTGTACAGGACTTCCAACAACACCGTTTGGATGGGTTCATGTACACTTAGTGAGAGAGATTGCCGTCACACTGTAAATGTGGGTAGAAGGGCCTGATACAGCTGCGAAAAAGGTTTCTCCTCTAAAATAGTTTACTAAAATCCTTAATACTCCGTCGCAAAATATATGTTAGGCGACGTTCGCAATTAGTTAGGTTTCACTCTTTGGAGTGTAATTCGTTATCTTCCTGAGAAATTTCTATCAGTCGTTCAAGCTTTTTTCCTACACCTAGCTTATTGCTCAACAAAACCAGATAATCTAAATCCATTTCATCTCTTTGAGCAATAAAGACAACTAATGCATCTTCCAGATCTCTATCTGATCCAAAGTGTAGCTTGTGGGCAATGAGTGTTTCTGGCGATGCAAAACTTATGTTTTGATCTTTGAATTTGACTTTTTCTGCTTTTTCAATTGTTTCTCGGTCTAAACTGGAATAAATACCTCTTAAATCGACTCTATAAAAAGGTGGATCCATTGTGAGAATTGTTGCATGCGAAAACTCCTTGAAAGCTTCTTGCAACTCGTATTCACTTGTTTTCATACCCTGTTCGACAACAAATTCAACAAAATCCGCGATTTTCAGCTTTTTATGGTCAATAATTATATCAATATCATAAGTTGATCTTCCACGTCCCCACACTATTGCTGAAAACCCCCCAATGATAGCGTAAGGGATTTCATTATCTTCAAAATAGTTGGATATTTTCAGAAGTATTGTTTCGATTTTCAACGATATAAATTCCTATTTTTTGTTCCCTGCTCTATGTAAATCTTCTGTAAACTCAAGAAATTCAAACACAATTTTCAATCTTCGTTCTGGAGAAATTTTTCTTGCAGTTTCTCCTTCTTGTCTTAAATCTCTTAGGCGATCTTTTTTGAATGAAAATATTGCCTTTAACTCCATATAATTTGACTACTCTGAGCATTCAATGCCCATATTTTATATTTTTGATAGTATGTACATTCGCTTTTCTCTATATAAACGTATTTGGGAGACTACCATAAATTCATAGTTTCGGAAGAAATAATGTCAAGTGTCTTCTTTGAAGACGTTTCTAAGATATTTTTCAAACACATATATACTCCATCAACTTGTCCTCGTCGTCGTAGCATTCTATTTGATTCCCTTGGACCTATGGATCCTGCCAAAATTTCTTCTTATCATTGTTGTTTCCATGACTAAATTTGTCAGACAACTATTGAAAAATAGTTCTGGAACGGATGAGTCACACATCCACTATCCGGCAGGTTAGCAACAAGAGAATTGTTGCTTTCCATTGGGACTACTTGCATCAGATCTTCTGGCGACATCCCAGACACCAATACTTTTTGACCAGTCTGGGTCATTCTTCTCTTGCCTTTGACGGGTAACTCGTCTAACGAAGTTACAAGGGAATATGACCTAGGAGCTAAGTAAATTTTTTTGTCATCACCTCGGCGTTGATGAAGTACAGGAGGGACGCCTTTTAAGTTTGTAAGGGAGAGAGAGGTCAGCGAATATGAGAACTATGGAATTGTCAGACAAAAATGATCATGGAACAAATTGATAAATTCTTTGACAAAATAAATGGTTATTATTTTGCTTTTTTGACAGTAATAGTTGGATTCGGGGGATCAATGCTTGCTTTCTTTTTATATGTCATGGTTGATCCTAGTTATAGTCCTTTATCTAATTTTGTAAGTGATATGAGCGTAGGTCCCAATTGTTCTGATATAATCTTTTTTCTATTCATGGTTATTATGCCCATTGTAATTATACCCTTCTATTTATATTTAACCCGCTCATTGCAAAAGCAGGGCACGAACCCTAACCTAACGTGGATAGCCTTCGGAACTTCTGTTCTTTCTGCCCTTAGTCAAATTCTAACAGCATTTTTCCCTCTTGATGCTAATAAAAAATCTGCTTACGACACACATTTGATCTTTGGTCAACTGATCTTCCTTTTCCTTGGTATAACTATGATTCTTTTTGCGTATCTTGAAAATACTCAGCCCTCCATTCCAAAATATTCCCCCATCCTTGCTTCAGGAGCTGCAGTATTAAGTTTACTATTCGCTTTGTTTTTATTCCTCGGTACATACACAAGCGTATTCGATTATAACACCATAACGTATTTAACTGAATGGTCTGCGTTCAGTGTATTTATTTTATGGTTACTACTCAAAGGAATCTATTTTTATAAGAATCCTAGCCAATGATTCTCTTAAAGGACTGAAATGTATTATTAGAAGGTAAGGAATATTATTCTTACCTATTCTTTTTTTACAAATTTTGGTTTTTTTGGTATTCTTTCTTCTCTATCAACCTCTTCCTTTGATGTGATATTAAACGCGAGAAGATTTCCAAAAGCGGAGCTTGATTCTGATTGATTGCTGAAATTGCCTTACATTTTGGAAAAGGAAAAATTCAAGAAATTTTGTTAACTTCCTTAATAGACGGTGTGAAAAATGTCCCAATTCTCTGATAAATTATTTGATAAATGGATTAACGGTCGATTCGATAGTAAGATGGTAGTTTCGGTTACCCAGAAGGATCAATTTAAAAACTTGGGTTTTTCAGTAATAAATGGCCGGTCCTATTCTACAAAGCTTGGTCCAGCCATGAGTCTTCAATTAGGCCCAAATGATCTACAGGAACTTATTGATGTTCTTCAGGACGTACAATCCCAGTATTTTCCTCCCGCTTCCAAAAATCCCGAATAATTATTGATGGAATGTGAATCTATCAAAGATCATGCATATCCCCACCTTGAGGTGTATTAGTTCTTATGAAACTCAATGATTTTCTTCTGGAACGCTATTTTGCTCGATATGAATTTGAAATCCCATATTTATTTTGTGCCTCGGATTGTGAGTCTTTTTCTATTGAAGAGATTTTACAATTAGAAGAGGGTGCAGAGAAGAAGTTCAGGAATTTAAGGTTAGGTTACACTGACTCTCAAGGTAGCCCTGAATTGAGAGATGCGATTGCCACACTCTATACGAATATCTCTAAACAGGATATTTTGGCGTTTGCAGGGGCAGAAGAGGGAATTTTTGCCTTTATGAATGTCGTGTTAAGTCCTGGAGACCATATAATTGTGCAGTTTCCCGCATACCAATCGTTATTTGAAATTGCGGAAGCTGTTGGATGTAAGGTAACAAAATGGCTAATGGACTCCGATAATTGGAATTTAGATCTCGATATTCTGATAAATAATATTAATGCAAAGACGAAAGCTATTGTAATTAATTTTCCTCATAATCCGACTGGATCATTGATATCACAGAAGAAATATGAGGCTATCATTGAAATTGCCCAAGATAATAACCTCTATCTTCTATCCGATGAAGTATACCGTTTGCTAGAATATAATCCATCTAAACGTTTGCAACCCGCATGTGATCTGTATGATAAAGCCATATCTTTAGGTGTTATGTCAAAATCGTTTGGATTAGCGGGGCTTCGGATTGGTTGGACAGCAACTAAAGATCAGAATCTTCTTAACAAGCTTGCTAGTTTCAAAGATTATACAACCATTTGTAACAGTATAGTAAGCGAATATTTAGCTACATTAGCTCTCGAAAATTATCAAAAATTAGTTGAAAGAAACCTTTCATTTATCCTATCAAATTTGAAATTGTTAGATCCATTTTTCGAGAAAACTCCCTTCATAGAGTGGGTAAGACCCCAAGCTGGGCCTATTGCGTTTCCCAAGTTAACAAACGACTCTTCATCAGAAAAATTTTGTACCCATAGTATTGAGAAAGCTGGTGTATTACTTTTACCCAGCAGTGCCTTTCTGTATGGAGACAATCATTTTAGACTAGGATTTGGCCGGAAAAACATGCCTGAGGCGCTTTCCCAGTTAGAAGCCTTTTTAGAGAATACTATTTTAGTATGAATTCTCGTTGAATTTCTTCAATAAACCGTTTCCTATCCCTCTCATGACTAAATTTGTCAGACAACTAGTTAAAAACTAGTTCTGGACAGGATGAGTCACACATCCGCTATCCGGCAGGGGAGCAACCAGAGAAGGAGTGCTTTCCATTGGGACTACTTGGGGATCTGG
>NJBF01000101.1 GCA_003144275.1 Candidatus Heimdallarchaeota archaeon B3_Heim | reverse complement strand
CATACCCTGGGAAGGGGAGCAAGCATTCATTCCCTCATAAGGGTTTATAGGAGGTATATATATCTAGTGGGATGAGCCTCGGCCCAGCTCCATACCTATCTGATCCATCCCTTGGCATGGATCCTCGAGGAGGCCTCCTACCAACTTCCCCCAAGGGGATGTGCACTCTGCCACAGGACTGTCTGTCTCGTCCCTGGGACTGTCTGTCTCGTCCCTGAAGGTTGTTGTTACGTCCTGTTGTTAGGAAGTATCAGAAAGATAATTGTTAAAGCTGAGGGATAAATAAACAAGGCATTGTGTAAATTCAAATATTGTTAAAACAAAAACACATGCCAATGGGGCACAAAAATATATACAACATATACAAATAAAACATATTATTCTATAGAGGTTGTGTGTGGTGACACCTAGAAGGTCAATAATTATAGTCCATGGAAATGGGGGTCCTGATGAACTATCTTTGCCTTGGGTTGCTATATGCATATAGTTTGTCACTCTGTGTGGCTCGAATTTTGAACCGTATGATGTAAACTGCCTGTGGCTTTTAGATATATATGAACAGTATGCTTTTCTCACTTCTATGGTGAATCAGCTATCAGAGTTGAGTTCTCTGCACTTTATAACTTCTATTAGCCTTTTAATAACAGATGGGTGATTTTTACTTCCATGAGTTGTAGGACTCCTAATAGAGCTTTCATTAACCTATTTGGTTACACTGTCTTCATATATTCCTTCTATCTTATCCTTGGTTTAAGGTTTGTACTTATGCCAAACTGTCAATAAAACCTATAGGAATGATTTTATATTTATATCATATCAGGAAAGAGAGAGAGTTACCAATTGTGGTGTTGTACGGATCCTGGAAGATGGTATTATTTACGTACTGTGATTCTCATCTCCATATTATTATGTCCAGTGGCCATGTTGCCATGTTGGCATTTTTCCCAGAATGATCTCTGATATGTGCATTTTGGTGTTGTGACATTTATGTTCACTTGGTCACGGGTGAAGATACATAGCTCCCTGCTAGTTCCATTGTAGTATTGATCTGCCTGACTAGGCGTCCTGACCACACATAACAAGAATAGTTTTTAAGAACAAGCTTTTTACAAGGCACTAATAAATAAATCACTAATTATCAAATACGGATATGCAATAGAATATCATCAAATGTTATAACATAACAGCCCATAATTAATAACTAAATTATAATATATATTTCAATGATTATTATTATTATTATTATCATCAAATAAATAAATATATAACATACCCTCCCCTAAAGAAAGTTTTGTGAATATTGTAAATATTATAGAAAACTTATATTTTATATATAATATATATATTCTTTCACGTCTATTATGTACAATATGTGTGGACTGGCTACTTGTGAGCACTTATGCCAAGACTGCCAATAGGGCGTACAATGAACATATACGTAATAATTACTGTACATGTTAGATTTGTAATTCATCCACATTTTTACGTATAATTACATTCATAAAAACAATTTATGTTGGACAGACATGCACATAAAATATATTGGTTCAAATGCAATCGGGGGAGGTTTCATGCAAATGCAACAAACACATAAGTTCATGTCTTCATAAATATACTAATTAAGAACATTTAAAATACATAATTTGTACCCGTTTCTTATGGAAACAACAATATGTGGGTATAGTATTTTTCTCACCCCCTAGAGGGCGCCACTGATGTATAAGTATACAATATATTACATACTTCTGGATAAGGTATCAGCAATAACATTCTCTTTTCCAGCTATATGACATATTTTTAAATTATATTCTTGCAATGCTAAACTCCATCGGACTAACCTCTGATTCTTATTTTTCATTTTATGAATAAAGGTAAGAGGGTTATGATCAGTATATACAGTAATTGTAAATGGAGTTGATCCCATATACACATCAAAATGAGTTAATGCAAGCAATAGAGCGAGGGTTTCTTTCTCTATGGTGGAATAGTTCCTTTGATGTTTAAGGAACTTTTTAGAAAAATAACCCACAGGGTGTTCTACTCCCTGGGAGTCATTTTGAGCTACGAATCCTCCTGCGCCTATATCGCTTGCATCAATAATTAACTTAAAAGGTTTCCCATAGTCTGGACTAATAAGGACAGGTGAATTTTGTAACATAGTTTTTATTCTGTTAAAGGCCTGTTGACATTCTGTGGTCCATTTAAACTTTACATTTTTGCAAAGTAGATTGGTCAGGCAGGCTACTACATCTGAGAAATTTCTACAGAATTTTCTGTAGAAACCTGCCATACCGAGAAACCTCATTAATTCTTTTCGAGTTTGTGGAATAGGGAATTTGACGATTGTGTCAATTTTTGCAGTGAGAGGTTTGACCTGACCTTGACCTACTACATATCCCAAATAGGTGACTGTAGCTTGTCCAAACTCACTTTTAAGTAAGTTTATTGTCAATTTAGCCTCAGACATCTTTTTAAAGAAGTTGCTGATTCGGTCTAAATGATCTGTCCACGTCTCACTATATATAATGACATCGTCAATATATCCCTCACATCCATCAATGTCTCTAATGAGATTATTCACCATTCTTTGGAAAACAGCTGGTGAGTTTTTCATTCCAAAGGGTGTAACTGTATATTGATAGAATCCATTAGGAGTAACGAAAGCGGATATTTCTTTTGCTTTCTCCGTTAAAGGAATTTGGTAGTATCCTTTCAGCATATCAAATTTGCTGACATATTTTGCTGTCCCGTCCTTGTCAATGCAGTCTTCAATTCTTGGAATTGGATAAGAATCGGTTTTTGTGACTGCATTGACTTTTCGGAAATCTGTGCAAAATCGGTAACTGCCGTCCTTTTTCGGAACTAATATGCAAGGAGAACTCCAATTGCTGTTACTGGGTTCTATGATGTTGTTTTCTAACATGTATTGTACCTCCTTTTGGAGATATTCAGCCTTGATAGGACTTAGCCGATATGGATGTTGTTTTATGGGGGAGGCATCTCCCACATCAACGTCCAAACATGTTATATCGGTTTTGTTAGGAACATCCGTGAATATGTCTGTATGTTGCAAAATTATAGCTTTTAACTCTTGTCTCTTTTGAGAATCGAGATGTTTTAGCTTATGTTCCAGGTCATTAAGTACCATGGAATTTTGCAACTTGACTTTTATATCTTCCGGACTGTATTCCTGTATGTTGTCGTCATCAGGATGAGTAGAAGGATCCTGGGTTTCAATCCCAATGCAAGCTATGGGTGCCTTAGGTTCATCGGGATTAGAATCTCTTGTGTGATATGCTTTTAGCATATTAATATGACACAATTGAGATTCCTTCCGACGTCCTGGTGTTTTCACCTCATAGTTTCTAGCATTTATCTTTCGTCCAATGATATATGGTCCAGAATATTTAGCCTGGAATAGACTACCAGAAACTGGAAACAGCACCAGAACCTTATCTCCTGGATTGAAGGATCTGATTTCAGCATCTGAATCATACCAGACCTTCATCCTTTGTTGAGCTTGTTTTAGGTTCTGTTTAGCCATCTCTCCAGCTTTCTGTAACCTTTCTTTAAAGGTATGAACATATTCCAGAAGATTTATTGGTTTAATATCTTCTTCTAGCCATCTCTCTTGTAGGAGAGCTAGTGGACCTCTCACTTGGTGACCAAAGATTAGCTCATATGGACTGAAACCTAGAGACTCTTGTTTAGATTCTCTTACTGCAAATAGCAGCAGGTGTATTCCTTCATCCCAATCCTTATGGTTGTCATAGCAATATGTTTTCATCATGGTTTTTAAGGTCTGATGAAATCTTTCCAGAGCGCCTTGGCTCTCTGGATGATAAGCACTAGAAGTGTGTTGTTTAATGTCCAACTGATACATTACCTGTTGGAAGGTTCTTGACATAAAGTTTGTCCCTTGGTCAGATTGTATTGACCGTGGTAGACCAACTAATGTGAAAAACTTTATCAGTGCTTTGCATATTGCATGTGTAGTAATGTTGCGTAAAGGTATTGCCCATGGAAACCTGGTACTGGCACACATAATGGTAAGTAGATATTCATTACCAGACCTTGTTTTTGGTAATGGCCCCACACAATCAATAATGATCCTGCTAAATGGTTCATCAAATGCAGGTATTGGTTGTAGTGGTGCATTAGGAATTACCTGGTTTGGTTTTCCTATCATTTGACATGTGTGACATGTTCGGCAGTAAGTGGCGATTTGGGCTTTCATCTTGGGCCAATAGAAATGGTGCCTTACCTTATCAAAGGTTTTGGCTACGCCAAGATGACCAGCCATGGGAGAACTATGAGCCATTTTCATGATCTCCTCCCGATAGTTAGATGGAATAACTATCTGCCTTACCACTTTCCAGTCTTCATTGGCAGGTACCTCTGGAGGTCGCCATTTCCTTAGGAGGATTTCCTGTTGGATATAATATCCATTAGGAACTGCTTGGGCTTCCTCTTCAGTCATTGCTTTAAGTTTGAGTCGTATACAGTCAGGATCCTTTTCCTGTTCCTCTCGTAACCTTTTCCTAGATATGGCTAAAGGACTTGTAGCGGTTTCTCTTGTAGGAGTTGCCTGCTGTTGTGGATTGGGTTGTGGATTATGATCCACCCAATCATGTCCCAAAAAGGTTTTTGAGAGATCTGTATCATATTGATGTGGCTCTTCGGTGATAATAGGAGTATTTTGGTTTTCCTTCCTAGACATAGCTCTTGTAACAACACATGCAGGAAATATGCCAGGATATTCCTTTTGCAAATCCTCAGTGTGTTTGTCATTACAAGGCTTGTCATTCACCTGTGGTTCCACAGTGACTTTGTCACCAGCCAGGTCATTTCCAAGAAGGAGAGATATTCCTTCTATAGGTAAGGATGCTTTTAATCCTACTATGACATCTCCTTTTATTAAGTCAGACTCTAAATACACCTTGTGTAGAGGAATTTCAATTGATCCCATTTCTACACCTGTGATCAATACTTTAGTACCTGTGGTACTAGATACAGCATTGGGGAGAGCACTCTCTAATAAAATAGATTGCGTTGCCCCTGTATCCCTGAGTATTCTAATCTGGCATTTATTAGAATCGTCCTTATTTAAAGAGACTTTTCCTGTAGATATGAAAGGATCATATCGTTTCATATAGGATTCTCGGTTATACATGTTCTCTCCATAGAGACTAGGCTGTATTACCGTTAACCCACTAGGAATACCTTTCTCATCATTGTTCTTCTTATCCCTCCATGCTGGATAACCATGTAAGGCCCAACATTTAGACAGAGTATGACCTGGTTTCCCACAATTAGCACACTTGTCAGTCCTTTGAGGAGGCTTATTAAGATTAGTCCCTGCTTTAGGACTTTCTTGTGGTGCTTTTGCATCTTTGTAGTTTATATTAGATGCCCCTTGTTGTGGTCGTGGTTGTTGTTGTGCTCCGTGTGACCAATAAGGTTTTGGATTCT
>NJBF01000100.1 GCA_003144275.1 Candidatus Heimdallarchaeota archaeon B3_Heim | reverse complement strand
ACCGGCATTGCTCAAATAGCTGTGAATCACTCCAGCCAAAGGCTTCTTTAAGTATCATCATGCCAACAAGCAAGGAAACTGACGCGTTAGGCGCTCCTGTAGTTTCGTTGAAAAGCACCTTAAAGACTATTTCATCAATACGAGATACGACTTGCTTGCGAAACTGATTGTGCCAATGACCATCATCGCTGTACTGTTTAAGCGAACCACCATCAAGAATTGAGGGAACACCCCCAAATAGATCAACCTGTTGTTCTTTATTGGTTTTTCTAAACATGTTTAATGTATATTTGTTAACCAAATAAAGTTAACAAATATAACTGAGAAAACCAAATATATTTTATTGACAACCAAATGTTTATAACTTTTTGAAACAAATAGACAAAATATTAATATTAACTAAAATCTCCCACTTCGACTTTTCGGAGTGGGCTCAATATTGGAATGTTGGATTGATGGAACCATTCTGGGAGCGTAGCGAACAGAATGTCTCACGAGCAGGTAAAAGCCAAGGATAGTGGGAGCGAGTAATTATGGGAATTTCAATATTCCAATTTCCCAGTATTCCATTATTCCAAAGTTTTGAAATATCTGTAATAAGAAATATACCATACCAAATTCATACTATACTTGGAATAAGATGATCCTAATCTAAAAAATAAAATCATGGCAAGACCAGTTACATTATTTACAGGGCAATGGGCTGATCTCTCATTCGAAACCATTTGCCAAAATGCGAAATCTTTCGGATACGACGGCCTTGAACTTGCTTGTTGGGGCGACCATTTTGAGGTCGATAAGGCTGACGAGGCATACTGCAAAGAAAAACTTAAAATCTTAAAAAAGTATAATTTAAAGTTGTTTGCCATTTCCTCTCATTTGGTTGGACAGGCGGTATGTGATAATATAGATGAAAGGCATAAAGGCATTTTACCTGATTATGTTTGGGGGAATGGAGATCCTGAAGGTGTGCGACAACGGGCTGCTGAAGAAATGATAAAAACCGCACAAGCGGCCAATCGCCTGGGTGTTAAAATTGTTAATGCTTTTACGGGAAGTTCTGTCTGGCATCTTTTATATTCCTTTCCACCGGTCTCGCCTGAAATGATTAAGAAAGGCTATCAGGATTTTAGTGACAGGTGGAAACCCATATTGGATGAATTTCAAAAAGTTGGAGTGAAATTCGCCCTGGAAGTTCATCCTACCGAGATTGCGTTTGATATTGTTTCGGCTGAACGTACATTGGAGGCCATTAATTACCATCCTTCCTTCGGGTTCAATTATGATCCGAGCCATTTTGGTTACCAGGGAGTGGATTATGTCGGGTTTATCTACCGGTTTAAGGAAAGGATTTTTCATGTTCATATGAAAGATGTAGGATGGTCACCGGTGCCAACCGAAGCCGGAGTTTTTGGTGGTTATACTGAATTCGGCGACAGACGCAGGTACTGGGATTTCAGAAGTCTGGGCCGTGGAAGTATCGATTTTGAGGAAATTATCCGGGCTCTGAACCGGATTGGTTATAATGGGCCATTATCCGTTGAATGGGAAGACAGTGGAATGGACAGGGAGGAAGGAGCCCGGGAAGCCTGCCAGTATGTTAAAAATGTTGACTTTAATCCTTCAGAAATTTCTTTCGACTCGGCTTTTGAGTAGTAATCATTAAATATAAAACACTATGACAAATCAAATTAATTCTAAAAGATTATTTTTTGCAAGCTGCATCGCTCTGATTGTAACTGCAATTTCATTTGCTCTTAGAGCAAGATTGGAAACCGTATTTGGCCCTGAGGGTTATGGATTAACTCTGGAGGAAATCGGTTGGGCTTTTGGTCCTGCCTTCTGGGGTTTTACCCTCGCGATGTTTATTGGGGGACCACTCGTGGATTATCTGGGGATAAAACGAATCATCTGGACTGCCTTCATCTGTCATACTCTTGGAATAACGGGAACCATTCTTGCTCATGATTTCTGGACATTATTCTTCGGAACCCTTGCAATTGGTATTGGAAACGGGATGGTTGAAGCTTCTCTTAATCCTATGGTTGCCTCCATGTTTCCCAACGAAAAAATAAAAATGCTTAACCGTTTTCACGTATGGTGGCCGGCAGGAATAGTAATAGGCGCTATCATCGGATACCTGATCATGGACAAATTGAACTTAAACTGGCATGTTTACGTTGCTATGCTTTTCATTCCATTAGTAATATACGGCGTAATGTTTTTCGGACAAAAAATACCCCAAACTGAACGCGTTGAAATGGGGGTATCCAACAAAGACATGTGGAAGGCAGTAATCACTCCCCTGTTTCTTCTTATGGCATTCCTGATGCTGCTTACTGCTGCTACCGAGTTAGGAACAAACCAACGTATTGAATCATTGTTAAAGGGCACCGGAGTATCAGCTCTGCTGGTATTGGCATTCATAAGCGGAATTATGGCTATTGGACGAGTTTTTGCAGGTCCGATAGTGGCTAAACTCAGTACCCGTGGAATGTTATTTTTCTCTGCGATTTTCTCGTTCCTCGGATTGATCTGGCTAAGCTATGCCCAGGGATATTCAACTTTTATTGCTGCGGCAGTATTTGCCATCGGAATCTGTTATTTCTGGCCAACCATGATCGGCTTCGTTTCTGAAAATATTCCTGAAAGCGGAGCCCTGGGACTTTCCCTGATGGGAGGACTTGGCTTTTTATCAGCAGCAATTGTATTGCCTCTTATGGGGAAATTCATGGATATGACAGGTTCAGGGGTCGAAACCTTACGTTATATGGCAATATTGCCCGCATTACTGATTATCGCTTTTGGGTTGTTATATATTACTCACAAGAAAAAATCCAGAACTTGATAATTTGACTGATTAAAAAGTTGATTAATAAAATGACCGTTTAAAAATGAAAAATTTGAACAAAATTAAACTGGGAATGATAGGAGGTGGTATTGGGGCATTTATCGGGGATGCTCACCGCCGTGCCTCCAGAATTTGTAATGATTACGAATTATTGGGAGGAGTTTTTGACGTGGATTATGAAAAAGGTAAAGAATTTGCAAAACTGGAAGGTATTGACCTCAACAGGTGTTATGCTTCCATAGATGAATTTATTGGAGGAGAGCTTGCACTACCTGAAAAAGACCGGGTACAGGCTGTTGCAATTGTGACACCAAATTACCTGCATTACGAATTTGCAAAAAAACTTATCGAAAATAAATTCCATGTAATCTGTGAAAAGCCCATGACTACCAGTGTGGAAGAGGCTGAAGATCTAAATCGACTTCTAAAGGAATACAAAGTTGTATTTTGCCTGACACACACTTATACTGGTTATCCTATGGTCCGGCAAATGCGTGAACTTGTTAAACAGGGCATTTTAGGCGAAATTCAACGCGTGGATGCTCAGTACTATCAAGGATGGATTAATTCCATCATACATGGAAAAGATTCAAGGATCACCGGTGTCTGGCGATTGGAACCTAAATATGCCGGAGCCAGTAGTTGTATGGGCGACATAGGTGTTCATGCTTTTAACCTGATTGAATATACAACCGGACTAAAAGTTGAAAAGCTACTGGCGGACCTTAATAATGTTAAAAAAGATATAGTGCTTGACCTCGATGGAACTGTGCTGTTACGTTTTAGGGAAAACCTTCGCGGTGTCATTCGCGCAAGTCAGGTTGCAGGAGGTGAAGAAAATAACCTTTCAATTGCTGTTTATGGTTCTAATGCAAGTTTGAAATGGGAGCAGGAAAATCCAAATTATCTTTACCTTTTAAGTGATGACAAACCCATTCAGATATACAAACCAGCCCATGATTTCAACTCCGGTTTTGCTGAAATCAGTCATGTTATGCCTCCCGGGCATCCTGAAGGGATATATGAAGCTTATGGAAATATTTATAAAGGCACCGCTAAGGCTATTAGAGGCGAAGAATATTTCGACGGAGAATTCCCAACAATATACGATGGTGTGAGAGGAATGAAATTTATTGAAGGTGCAGTAAAGTCGAATAAGGAAGGTAATGTCTGGGTTGATTTGTGATTAGATATTTGTATGTTATGATCTCCTTGGTGATACCAATTTACAATGAAGAATCTCTAATTGATGAACTTATTGAAAGGTCAATTAAGGTTTTGGCAGAAATAACAGATCACTTTGAAATACTTGTTGTTGACGATGGCAGTCAAGACGGAACCCTGGAACAACTGCTTAAGCATCGTGATAATGAAAAACGGATTAAGATTCTTTCCCTTTCAAGAAATTTCGGACATCAGGCTGCATTAACCGCGGGATTAGAGCATGCTAAAGGTGATTATATTGCCATGATGGATGGGGATCTGCAAGACCCTCCGGAACTACTCGGAGAAATGTATATGAAACTGAAATCAGGGGAATACGATGTTATTAATGGCAAAAGGAGATCAAGAAAGGGAAGCATAGGAAGAAGAATGTTGACATATATTTTTCATAAACTTTTTAAAAGGGTCTCCGGGCTAAGGGAAATTGAAAATGTCGGAAATTACTCAATGCTGAACAGGAATGCCCTGAATGGTTTGCTGGCTTTAAAGGAAAAAGTAAGATACCTTCCCGGATTACGATCTTTTGTGGGATTTAAACAGGGATATATTGAATATATTCGTGAAGAAAGGAAAAAGGGGAAATCTAAAATGAACATTTGGAAATTGTGGCTGCTTGGATCAGATGCTATTTTTTCCTTTTCAAAGATCCCACTTAAAATTTGTCTTTTCCTGGGACTTTTTGGAGTTGTTGTTTTTCTCCTCGCCGGCATCTATGTATTGATCGCCAAAATATTCGGGTTTGCATTATTGGGATGGTCCTCTACCTTATTAAGCATTTATTTCCTCGGCTCAATCCAGTTGACTTTTCTGGGAGTCCTGGGAGAATATGTGTTCAGGACCTATAAGGAATCACAAAACAGGCCGATTTACCTGGTAAAGGAGTTTTATGACGATTAATTAGAGTCTGTTTATAAACTCTATATTTCGTTTATAAATAAATAACAATACCGATAGCTATCGGTACAAAAAACAAATAATACTCAATGTTTGAAAAAACAAAACCCAAACAGCACATATAATAGAATTTGTTTGATTTTTTAGTCATTGGAATTTGAGATTTATTTGTCATTTGATACTTGTTATTTGCCTGCCCCGTAAGGAAGAATGACTGTACGGGGGTGCTTATGTAATCTTTGTTTGACTTTATGGACAAGCACTAATTAGAGTTTGTCTATTAATTCAGAACTTATGAAGTGAATGAGAAAATATTTTGTGATTTGTTTTTTAGAGCCTATTTTTAAATAATTAAACTTTATGTACAAACCCTAATTATACCTGTATAAATTTTTATGCCTTTCTTAGTAAATAAATAAGGTTCATCCGGATAATGCATAGGTTTGTGATATTATAATATTATGAATACCTCTATAAGTCAAATTCAACTATGAAGGTTACACCAAGCTGATTTATATACCTGAATTGCCCGTAGGGCATTCATTTT
>NJBF01000020.1 GCA_003144275.1 Candidatus Heimdallarchaeota archaeon B3_Heim | reverse complement strand
CTTGTTCTTTTACACCGTTTAATAATGTAAATTGAGTCACTTATCAGACGCTTTATAATTTTAAAGTTATTAGTGCCTGTTTCCTCGCTAATCTCTCGAATGGCTGTTTGTTTATATGTTTCCCCTTCATTTTGCCTTCCTTTCGGGAAAGCCCAATATTTATGAGGGGTGTTATGCAAAACTAGTAAATAATCTGGTTTCTTGTTTGCGTGGAAAAATACTGGTACTCCACCGCATGATACTTCATCATAGTGACGGTTTGCATCCTGTTCTTTTGACACAGATTACTCTTCCTTCTTATTAAAACAGTAAGGATTTATCATTAAATTAATTATGAAATAGATTTCGTCCCATACTGTTACCATAAAGCAAATAAGATTAGCTTTATCAACTGAAATCGTGTTACAGATGGACATTAAAACATATCGTGTAATTTTAAAGAAAGAGGAACCGTCTACAGATATCAAAAATGAATTAGGAGCCTTAATATGCCAAGAAGCGATGATTGTTTTTTCTCCACAGAAAGCTGACAATAATTTTAGCCGTTCTTATCCAATGAAAGATCTGCAGTATTCTTCTGTTGCTACTATCGGATCTTGGTTCAAAAAATCAAAGGTCGTCCATCTCAGATTCGGATCTAAAGATGTGTTCGTAAATGTTTATTTAGAACCCATTGATCATTCACCCGAATTCTTACTTACGCAAATACTCGAAGACGTTGAAAATAATAAGAAAGGAACTCTTCCAGGGATTGTCGGTTCTTTAATTGACAAGATTGGTGAAGAAAGCCACAAGATTATCAAAGATATGGGAGCTATGATCCAATCATCATCGCGTGAGCTCACAACAGCTCTATCACAAACAACAGAATTTATCCGTCAAGCAATTCAAACTGCGAATATTCTAGAATCCTTTGAAACAGATGATAAATCGCAATCAAAAACAATTAACTTAGATCTCAAAGATATTGATGAAATTATGAAACGAGCATTAGCATCAGATAAGATCGAAGCGATGATCTCCAGTTTAATTGCGAAAGGACTCATTTCTGCTGATGGCCAGAATTTTCAGGAAGCTTTAGAGGCTCTGAAGATTGCACGTGACGCAGCAAAGAATGAAAATTTGGAAGAATTTGAAAAATTAGCTGAAGAAAACATCAGAAAAGTGAAAGAAGCGGAAACATCAGATTATCTGGACTCTTTTGATCCTCAATTTTCTGAAAAAGCGACGAAATATGCTTATGATGCTCGTAATATTGTCGCAGAATGGGAAGAATCAAAACCAGATGAGTAAAACTATGATAAAAAGATATAGACTATTTTTGCTAATTTTCATCTTTTTTTTACCGATTTTATCTTTTACACCTAGGTTGGGTTTAGGACACGATTTATCTACCAATCTAACAAGTTCATTTAATCCATACTTCAATAAAACTAAAGCCTATGAATTAATTGAGGATCAAGTTCAATTTGGACCACGTATTCCTGGATCTGGAGCAATAGAAAAGACGAGGCAGATGATCGAAAACAAGGCTGTTATTGATGGAATGTGGGAGATTGAATATCAAAATTTTTCTAAAGAGTGGATTGAGGGTGAAAATGTCTCATTAGTAAACATGATCATTTCTCCCACCATTCAAAATCCTAATCAGTCGTATTTTCTGCTTCTCGCACATTATGATTCACGTAAATGGGCAGATCAAGATCCTAATCCTGCCTTAAGAAAGAATCCAGTTATGGGGGCGAATGATGGGGCATCAGGGGTTGCTGTTGCTTTAGAACTAGGCCGAGTCTTACTATTAAAGCATCAAATCTCAAATTTCAAAATCATCCTTTTTGATGCTGAAGATCAAGGGAGTATTGGATGGAATTGGTTAGTCGGATCACGGTACTTTGTAAATTCGAATCTCTTCCAAAAGGACAAAATCACGTATGCAATTCTTTTCGACATGGTCGGTGGGAATAATGCACTTTTCAAGCGTGAGGGGTATTCAGATCAATACGCTCGGTCCCTCGTCTCGGAAATCTGGAATATAGCGGATAAAATGAATTATGCACAATTTTTTATTAATAAATCTTGGAGTAAGATCACGGATGATCATCTTCCCTTTCTAGAAAAGGGAGTTCCCGCTGTTGATATCATTGATGATTTTATTAACAACTACAAAGCTTGGCATACAACAAGTGACACTCTCAGCCAAATTAGTACTGAAACTCTAAAAGCAGTTGGACAAACAACAGAGAGTTTTCTCCTGATAGTTCAGCAAAACACTGATTCATTTTTTCCTCTACCATCATTTACCTTTCAAACCGCAGTGTCCACATGGATTATAATTTTGTCACTACTAGCGGTAGCATTCATTAAACTCTATCATAAAAACTCATGATTCTAAGTTAATGTATAAGAAATATCATATGAATGTCTTCCTGTTAGTGAAGAAGAATGTAAAGAGGATAACCAGTGAAACTTCACAAGGTATTTAATTTATCAATTATTGCTGGGTCTATCAATCGGAGATGACATTATGGACACAACAAAAAAGCTCGAAGCTCAATTGCAATTCAGACCTCTCTCTGTTGATGATATTGACGAGATAATGCGTATTGATGAACTCATTGTCCGAAGGAAACGCAATCCTTTATTCCGTAGTCAATTAAAGGAACAAATCATTAAACACGGTGATGAAAGTTTAGGTGTAATTTTACAGGATGGAACATTAATTGGATATCTCTTGGCCGAAACAAAAGTCTATATTTATGGCACAGATGATTTAGCTGCTTGGATTACTCTACTTGGAATTGATCCTGAATTTCAAGATCAGGGAGTCGGTACCGCCTTAGCAAATCGTGTAATTTCTTACTTCTCTGAAAAGGGAATAAATAGTATTCGCACTATATGCGCCTGGGATTGGGGTGATTTAGTGGAATTCTTTTCAACGGTAGGGTTTAAGCTTTCTGATTACTTAACATTGGAATTAAACATCGGCCAATCCCCCTAGGAGGAGAAAAATATGAGTGAACCGATTCGTCAAAGTAAATTTGAAGTATATGGAGAAGAGATGCTAGAAAAGGAAGTAAAGAAGAGTGGAAACAGTGGTCGTGTATATTTACCCCCTTCTTGGATTGGTAAGCGAGTAAAGATTATCCGAATGGATTAATTTTTATTTCTCTCATTTCTATTTTTCCAATCTATTGTTATGGACACTTCTAATCGTTTCCACGCAATGTTGGTAAGAAACCTTTCTTGAGTAGGTCCTGAACACTATCTCGGAGCTCTGAAAGCATTACTCCTGATTCCTTGTAGAGGCTAGAAATCTCTTCAATATCGAAATAGAGGTCATTTTCTAACCATTTCTGTTTTCTAAACTCATAAAGAGAAACATTTGCCACTTTAGCTTCAACCTTCGGAATTTTCTTTTCAACAAGTTCTTTTAGGTCTTTTTTTCCTAAATTAGCTATATTCTCAAAGTTTTCCTCTACAAATATCTTGCAGCTTTCGAGTTCCGATTTTATTTTGTTCATTTTTTCTTTGTACGCGTTTAGTATGGGTTCTTTGATTTCAAGTACTTTCTTTGTTACCTCTTCATTATCGATATTGAAGAGATAATCTTGAAAATGTTGCAAAACTACAAACAAATCATTTTCTGCAACTTTACTAAATTCGGTCATGATTTTCTTTGTAGAGAATTTCTTTAATGCTTCTATAGCTTTTGCTTGAACGCCAGTATCTCTATCTTTTGTAGTTTTCAAAATAGGTATGATAGACTCCGCTTCCTCAATTTTTCCTAGGGCCTCAACAGCTTTTGCTCTAGTTTCTTTATCTTTATCCGAAAGATTTGCTAACAGGCTTGGTAATGCAGAAGAATTGTTAATCTCTCCCAACGCCCAGCAGATTTCACGTTTAGCATAATTGTCATCTTCGATTTTCAAGGCATTGATTAACGGAATTACAGCTTGATCTACTGATAACACTCCTAATGTATGAGCTGCATTTTCTCTTATTTCAGAGCTATCTTTATTAGCTATTGCCTCTATTAGAGCGGTTCCTGCCTCTTTAGCTATTTCTCCCATTTCTCCAAGTTGTTTTGCTACCATAGCACGAAAATCTGGATCGTCATCCTCTCTTAAGTACTTAATCAAGGGTTTTATAGTGTCCCTATTTGCTATTTCTCCTAATGCTTCAACTGCGCCGAATCGAACAGTCCAATAATCAACTGAAGGGTCTAGAGCTTTCAAAATCTTAGGTATGGCTATCGCAGGATTTCTTTTTCCAAGGTCAATAAGTTGATGAACTGCGGATGATCTTAATAATAGCTGGTTACTTTCTAGTGCTCTCAGCATTACATCAATCAATGCATCATCTGGTAATTCTTGATCGTCAGGAATTTCCATTATTTTACGCAAAGCAGGGTCTATTTCACCTTTATCATCTGGATTCATATTGAAACTACCTTCTGATTATTGGAAACACGTTAAATCTGATCAGTACTATATGAAGAGATATTGGGTTTTACTGATTTATTCAGATATACAGAGATGTTAGTCCTTGTTTATTAGAACAAACTAAAGGGTTTTTTAAAACCTCTGATTTGCCTTCTAGCTCATTCATTCTGGAGAGTTGTAAATGTTGAAAACTAGTATTTCTGAGAGCCACGAATAATAATCTGAATGTTAGCCAATCCGAACTTCAATTATTTGCTGTTTTGTGCGAAGTTTCGCAGATAAAAACCGTCCTTCAGTGCTAGAAAGCTCAAGCATAAGTGGATTGGACGACCATGAACAATTGATTGAAGTCCCTTCAAAAGTTTGATCCGTAAATTCAGGGTTTCCTCGGACCGTGACTGGTTCTTGGAATTCATACCCTTCCTCACCTTCTTTAATTTTTAAGAAGAATACTGAAAGTGCAATTCCTCGTTTCATTACACTAGATACATTTTCTTCAATTTCGATAGCTTGATTCTCTGCATTCCAAGTAATCCTGGCTCTTATCCTTCTCGGTTCAGGTTGCTCTACGTTAATAAATCTCATACCTGTAATGAAGAAGCCTGTTCTATTTCGACCGTCTTCGTCTTTCAATCCTTTTACATTTAGATGACTCTCATCTCCAATAATAGGAAAAATCTCTATCTTTTTAATTTCGTCTATCCGTGTCATTCTGATCACTTAACGCTTAAGTTTAAATTTTTCATAAATAATTCAAAGTGATTTAACGCTTCTTCCATCACTTTAATTTCTGGAAGCACAACTGAACGAAAGTGTTGCTTACCTAAAGCTCCAAATCCACTACCAAATACAAAAACTACGCCTGTTTCCTTGAGAACCTTTAGAACAAATTCAGTATCATCAATAGGTAAATCAATACGTGGGAAGGAATAAAATGCCCCTTGTGGAATTCGCGCTGATAATCCCTCCATTTCATTAATTCGTTTAGCAAAATAAGTAGCCCTTTCTTTTAATTTCCTATTAACCTCAATGAGGAAATTCATATCATTGTTCAAAACTTTAGCTACAGCCTTTTGAATGGGGGAATTCGCGCATAATCGGATTCTAGATTGTTTATTCATCGCTTCCCATAAGTGGGAGTATTTTTCGTCCTCATCTCTAAGATTTGCCCATCCTAATCTCCATCCAGGAGATAAAAGGGTTTTAGAAATTCCATTTAACTCTAATACAGGCACATCAGTTAAAGATGCTGTGGATTTATATCCTCCTTCATAGGTTAATAAATCGTAGATCTCATCTGATATGACTAGCAGATTATATTCTCCTGCAATATCCGTGATTGCTTTCACACTTTTTGGAGGATAAACTGCACCTGTAGGATTATTAGGATTAATGATAAGGAGCGCTTGGGTCTTTGGCGTAATTTTGTTTCGAATATCGTCTATATCGGGTTGCCAATCAAGTGATTCCTGTGTATTATATTCAATTCCACAAATATCGTGAAAGGTAAAGTAAGAGAGATAAGAGGGGTACACAGGAGAGGGGACTAGCACCTCGGTTCCTGGAGCCATGCTTCCAGAAATTATAGAAATTGCTTCTGAAACACCAGCAGTAACTAGAATTTTCTCAGGGTTTAATTCAGTTCCCCAGAGACGTTTCTGCCTATTTACTATCTCTGTTCGTAATTCACTATCGCCCATGGATTCACTATAATAATTAGCTTTATCCACAGTAATAGCTTCGACCAGCGCGTCTTTTAGAAATTGTGGTGTATCAAAATCGTATTTATCAGGGTCGCCAATATTAAAATAATACAATTTTTTGCCAGTCTTCTCAACTTCTTTTGCGGAAATCAATATATCTCTGATTGCATATTTTATCTTGCTAACATTAGTTGAGATTTCCATTTATTGTACCTTCGAAGGCAGCCAATAGAAAAGATTATCTATCTTTTACGGGGAAAGAATAGCATTTGAAAGCTGTCATAGGGTTATGAAGGTATTTTAGAGACATTTCTAATATATATATTGGTGAGCTCGATAAAATGGAAGAGAGGAAAACTTGTGAATAGACATCTGTTCGATGAACGGTCTAATAAAAAACACATTTGAGAACACTAAAATTGAAATAATCCCCTTTCTGCTAATACGGAAAAGGTAATCAAAAATTTTATTCACGTAATGCTTCATACTACATTTTAATCCTCTTATCAACTAAGTAGAGGGCTTAAGGCTTAAATATACTAAATAAAACATGACTCTATCATTTGATCCTATTTTTGTCAAATTCAAATCTGATTATTGTCAAATTTCTGAAGAAGTGTTTCAAAGGTTTTTTTAATTTTAAGATTTTAATCTAGGTGAGCCTCCCACTGATATCTAGGAAGAGATTACTGTGAGTATTGATGTTAAATCCTTATCTGTGCTTATCAATTCTATTGTTGAACTAGGCGCAAAAATTTGTGTTCTTTCTGATATGTCTGGCCTACCAATGGTAACCCAATCAAGTTTAAAATCAGAGGATGCTGACAGTGAAACTGCTCTCAGTGCTCTAAGTAGTTTAGTTGTTCCTACTGGAGATACAATAGCACGCGAGCTGTCAGGGGATTTTGTAAATATGAGTGTGAGGACTACGGGAGGTTTACTTCTTTCAACTGTTATCGATTCTGATCCTAAAGTTGTTTTAACAGCAATCGTCGATGAGAACTTAGAAACAACGATAACTCATGAAATGCTAAGATTACAGCCTATAATTTCAAATGCTGTCGTTGGAATTGCCACTGAAATCAACGATAGGCAATCGCTTGAAGGTTCTGATCAAAGAAAAGTAAGTATTTTTTTTGATTCATTTCTTTCTAAAGTTAATAATGCAATCACCTCCCAGGATTTAATCAGTATCATCCGTGCAGCGAAAGAAGATCTCTACACCCTCGTTAATTCAGGTACAATTTCATATGAAATGAATCGCTATGTACAGAGCTTACAAAAAGATGTCCAAAACAAGACATCAAACCCCGAATCGGTTTCAAAAATCAAAAAAGAGATCAGTCAATCAGTATCCGATTGGAAAACACGTTTAAGCCCTAGTTAAGTGAGATATTACCCTTTTTTATCTTTAAAATACTTTCAATAATCATAGAACAAACAGAAATGGAAATAATGTTATTTTAAGCTCTAACTAGAGCTTAGACAAATGATTTCAATGCTTGTAACTAATAATTATTATTTTCACTGATATTGTTAGCACCTTTCATACAATATCATGATGACTATAGTGAAAGCTACTAGGCATTTATCCTCTTATCAAAAATTCAGAGAGTACCTTTACCAAAGATATTTTTCCTTACGAAATAAAAAAAGAAGATTGTCGGTTTTATTTTAAGAAAAACGGGAATGTGTAATATAAGAAAATTTATAATTGAGTAGGTATATGATCCATATAAGAAAGGAAAGGCTTAATTCGTTATATTCCCCTTCATGATTAACGCAAATCCGCCTTCCTTTCACCTTTTCTCAAAAATTTTTTTTTCCAAGTACTTGATGAAGAATTATTTATTTCCCTCCTCTCCACAATACTTGATTTTCTAATCATGAAATTCCGAGAACTACTTGCATTCTGATCTGTGAGAATCAGCCTTATTATAACACTACTCTCAATTTTGAAAATTAATTTCTTGATCAACTCTGTCAGACAAATATTTCTTCTTATTTTCGTCTCCTTTTCTCTCTGAAAGGCTTAAAAGGACTCCTCCCCTCAAGTCCTTGGGAATCGGAGGTGATTAACAGAATAGAGATCAAGACTTCTGGAGTACCTTCCTCGTAACTACGTTAGACGTGTTACCCGTCAAAGGCGAGAGGGTAAGACTAGTGGGATCTGAAATTAGAGGAATCAAAAGAGAATACCAACCCCATAGTACCAAGTAGTCCCTCGAAAACGAATTCATCAGTTGAATTTGTTTTTTCCAGATAGCGGATGTGTGGCTTATCCTGTCCAGAACGCAGTTTTACTGCGTTGTCTGACAACTTCAGTGGTGTAATCTTACTCTGCACTTAGGCCCATCAAAAAATTCATCACTGCATTAGCATTCTCGGCAGTTTCCTTCTGAATTCCACATTTATCACAAACTGAATATTCTAACTGATTCTTTTTGCCCCAATAAAGAATATTATAATAACCCTGTGAAAAAAGGTTACCACATTCGCATACATCATCTGGTTTGTCTTTAAAAGAAGTTTCTATCTGTTTTATCTGTCCAATAGCCTTCCGTAGGTAGATTGTAGGATTTCCAATTTTATGAATAGATGATGATTCAAAACGGGTCTCTAGAAATGTTAATTTTTCAATATTCGTATATTCATTCAAATAATTGGGAGTTAGGAAAGATGGGGTAAAAATACCATTTGTCACAAATATTAAATGAATTCCTTCCATTCCTGATCCGTTGAGAGTTGAGATACTTTCAATGAAAGCAGAATCGTCTGGGAAATGAGCAATTAATTCTGCAGCCTGAACCACCTTTACAAAAGTCTTCCTACTTTCTTGATCGAGTGTTAGAATATCTACAGTTTCTCCATTAATAAGAGGGAGAAGAGGTTTTATATCGTTTCGTGATGCAAGAGGAGTTTCTGTTCTGGAATGTGCATGATGTGCTATGCGGTGTTCATTGGTTTTCAGATAATCAATTATTACTCTTAAATGTAAGAAACGTGTATGGTTGTTCCTAGTGTGACTCATTTGACTCCATTCCATTAATTTGTTAAGTGGTAGACCCAGTTAATAGATATTCCGAGTAATAGTCTCGGGTGGAGTTTATAAATTGAGGGGAATTCCTCACAATTCAATCGACTTTCCTGTTTTCTAATTATTGTCAAAGTGGAAATTTATGCGACCATCAAACTCTCCAGACCGAATATTAGTAATAGGAAGAGAAGCTGGTCCTATTGTTCAACTATTAAAATTAAATCTTAAAAATACTAAAATAGGTTCTGTAGATGTTCTAGGCAATATGGAAACGAGAAAATATTCCGAATGGAAATTCTCTGTAAAAAAACAGGTCCCTGATAGCTCACTTGATCGGAAAAAAAGGAAGACTACTGTGGATTTACTGTATGAGCTTGCAGTAATCATGCTCGAGGAAGAAAAATTCGATCAGGTAATTCCCTTGGCACCATTTCATAAACATCCACACAAGGTAAAACAGCTCAGAAACACCTGTAAAATCCCATTATCGAACCAAAAATCCTTAGAAATCTCATTTTCTAATTTTGTATTTATTAATCATCTAATTAACGAATTTGCTCATTTATCTTCATTTTACAAACAAGTAGAAACTAATAAAGTATTAGAAAAAGATAATGAAGGACTAGTTGTTACGGATGTAGATAGATTTCTTATCACAAAGGAAACCAAGCATAAATGGAAAAAAGATCTAGGAGGAAAAGGATATTTCTTACCTTTCAACGACATACACTGTGCAGGCTTTTTCTCTTCTTCTGAATCAACAAAATTCCTTGGCTTTCAAACCCTGAAACCACCAGATGGGCACGAATTTTTTCATAACGACCTTGAAAAAAATTCTTATTACCCGTTCGTTGAAAATCCTTTTATCACGTCTGGTATATCAACGTTAACTTGTGTTATTCAACAGCTCAAGTTAGTTGGTTTAATAACGATATTTTTTGGTGTAATTGAAAATCAAATTGTACCTTTCTCTTGTAACACCTTACCTGATGAGAATATAGATCTGTGGATGAAAAAGACATATAATAAAATTACCCCTCATCTTGTGAAGTATGTCAAAAACTCAGATACATTCACAAAGAATCCTTTATTTGGATATAAAATTCCAATTTATCCTTCAAAGTTATTTTTAGTACCTGAAATACCCCCTGAATTGGCTACGCAACGAAATTTGCCAGGAATTTCGGCCCACAATGATCATCCTATCTGTGCAATTTGTTGTACCTCAAGCTCTTTTCAAAATGTAAGAAGAGAGATGTTAGAAAGAAGAGAGAGAGTCCAAGGGATTCTCGATAGAATCAATCTGTAATTGCATTTTCCATTTCAGATTTCAAATAATTCAAAAGAGAATTTGATATATCAGATTTTTTACGGATTTCTAACCAAACAGGAGTATATAAACCAAGTTCAACAGCCAATAGAAGATCTTTTTCAGTTTGCTCAATTTTTTCAATAAATCGTGAATAAATACGAGAAACATTATTTTCATGGGAAATTCCTAAAGCACTGGCCAATTCCGCATTCTTCTGATTTTCCAAAACTTTCCCCTTTGCTATTTCCCATTCAATCTCGCGTATTGGAGTCATTTTTTCATCAACCGATGCGTTTTGTCATTACTTGAAATTTCCTTTTTATAATTGTGTGGAAAGGTGTTTTAGATCCTTTATTCATACCTGTGTTTTAAATAACCTAATACTAGTGCAATAAGATTTTGATGTCAATTTTTCATCGGAATTAAGAAGAAAATCGTTTACCTAGCATTTAAACAAATAAAACTTTTAATTCAATCTTGTTTTTAAACTCTCTAACCTTAATAAACCCAACATCTTGTTTAAATGGCTTGTTACTGATATAATGAAAAAATAAATTTCTTAAATAAGAAAGGAATCTCGAATGAAGAAAAAGATACCAGAACACTGTATTAATAATCAAAAAAACACACTATAAAGCAATTAAATGCAAAATAATAAGGAAATATTTAATAGTCTGAACTAGTGGGAGGCCCTCAGTGAACAAATGTGGCTGGAATGGAAATCTCACATACGTCTGCTAAAGATATGTTCAAAAAATGCAGTCCTGAACTTGCATTTCGATTCATTGGAAATCAGGGGAGAACAATCGCAACTATTACCAATTTGTCGGAATTAATATCTACTTTATCAGAAATTCCAGCAACAATAACGCAATTTCACGTTTTTAGAGAAACAACCAAAGATATTTTCGAGCCCCATTTGTTAGATGGGCCAGTTGTCCGTTCAGATCTTGCCTTATGGATCAACTACGTATTAGGGGACATAGAGCTTTCTCGTAGAATTTACGATTTGGGTAAGACTGAAAAGAACGCAGAAAAATTGAGAAGAAAACTAATTACACTTCTTAAAGAACGTGAAAGAGAATTAATTGATTTTATTCGATCTTCTTAGAGATTTTTCAGTCGCTTCCCTCCTTCTGATAACTTTCAAAAAGGAGCAGTTTTTGTTGATCTATCAATAGTATTCTTAGTTACGGTGGCGTTATGTCTTTCATTCGACGAATCTTTGGTGTAGATCCTCAAACAAATTTTGAAAAAGGAAAAACTGCCTTTGAAAAGAATAATTTTAAATCCGCGTTTAAATTTTTTCAAAAAGCTTATCTACGATTTGACACGGAAGAAATGAACCTTTTAGCTCTCGATAATGCTGCTCTTTCAGCAGAAAAAGCAAAACTGTATGAAAATGCTGCAGAATTGTATTATCAACAGATGTTGAGAATAACTGCAAATAATAAGCCGATTAAAGAGATATTTCAAAGCATTGATCGTGTTCTACAGATGATTCGTTTGAGTAAAAAGTCCAATATTCCACCAAACGAACTAAGATACATTCAATTTTTAATCTACCTTTCTGAGAAAAATTTTGAGAAATTAACCTCCATCTATGAATCGAATAAAAAATCCTTCACAGATTCCTATGGAAAAGCATTAGCTACAACGTGGACCCTTATACATTCCTCAGATACTTTCGTAGAACATGAATCACTACCTACTACTGCTATTCCAGAGGAATTCTCTAATCTCAAACTAAAAGCAGAGGAAATTATGCAACGATGTTCTCTCTGCAAATCAGAGCTATTTGTAGCGGATAAAAGTCAGATAATAGAGAAAGGCTTGGAGTTTCAGCTCTCTTCAACTCTTACAGCCCATGCACCGATTTCGATCAATTCAATCTTCTTAAAAACTGGATCTCATGGAAGACTAATCTCAACTACCACACCCGAATTACCACTGAATCTCAGCACAGGAGAAAATTACACCATTAATTATTCATTAATTCCAAATTTACCTGGAAAATGGAAAATAGGCCCGCTAATTGTAACCTACGGAATTCCACATGAAGAAGGTGAATATCCAAGTAATTCAAACAAATTTTTAATTGAAGCGAAAGACGCTGAACCTGCTTTAAATCTTAACATGGAATCTGAAACTATAGAGGAAGATTCGGAATACTTGGTGACTGTAATTGTTGAGAATATTGGAAAAATATCTTTACAAAACACTCTCATAAAAATTGATATTCCTGAAGGAGTTAAGATCTCCCAAGGTACCGAAGAAAAGTTAATTAGCTCACTCGCGGAGGGGGAAACATTTTCGTTTGAGATAGAAATTAAATTTGATCTGGAACAGACTCATTTTGATGGCCGAGTGATTAAAACACAATGTTTCATTGGTGAACAACATAGGCTAGCAAAAAGTTCAATAAAACTTGGCGGAAGATAAATAAAATCCTCTATAAGTTAAGAAATGCTGTATTAAAGAGGGGGAACCTTTGAGCTTGCTCACAATACTTTTCTGAAAGAGTACATTTCACCCTTAATTTTATTAATATTAGCACAATATAATGTTTGTCTCATATCAGACAGACAAGGTCGTTTTTCGACATATTCATCATCTAGAAGTCTTTTTAGAGCATATCGCACAGAACGAGTAGAGCAAGAAACTCGTGTTACAATTTCCTTAGAACTTACAGGCCCCTCTTCAAGAATTACACTGTATACTTTCTTGCATGAATTTGGAAGTTGTACTTCTTCAAGAGTAGTTTTGGCCATGGAATACTCATCCAGGTTTTTCATATTTCCTTACCTTTTTTGAAACTTTTTTTCGTTTAAATAACCTTATGTTCAATGCAAGATTTTCTTGGCAAAATTCGAAAAGGTAAATGACTGAATTTATGTGGGTCGAAGACCCAATCGAGTGATGAACGTCGAATAGTAAGCGAAACAATCAACCGATTCCTTTTCACCCAAGGTAACTGATGAATGAACTATCCTATTCCGAAGGTTCCTGAAATGTGCTATTTTTTTTTCATTAGGTAAGTCAAATCCACGTTTCCTTAATTCTACCACTTGGGTTTGAAAATCAGCTTTTGTTTGGGAATTTATGGGGCATATTTGTAAGTATCTTGTAGATAGGAGATTTTTCACTGCTGCATCGGCTTTGATGACGAAGAGTTCGTAATTTTGATTTTTAAAGGCATGTCTTGCTTGATTCCAAAGGACTCTCACATAGTTTACACTTTTAGCAGCTTGGATTGGATCCATACTTAAGGAGGACATTGTATTTTCTTCTGAATCCTCAAAATTTTGTATTATATACGAGATTCGATTATAAACTTGGCTGTAAGTCATATATGAAGATCCATTGGTGAATAATACAATTATTAATAGTGAAATTGTTGGAATAGCTAAAATTAAAATCAAAGAAGTCAGATTGGCAAAATATAGTGGGAGAAATTGTACTGAGAATAAAAGATAGGCCCCAATATTTAGTGCATCAAATACAGATAATCCTACAAGAACATAGATCCCCCACTCATATTTACGGTTGATACGTTTTGAAAAAATCAATGTTTCATTTTCAGAAGATTCAACAAAATTTAGAATAGCATATGTTCGAAATGGAATACTTGCAATGTGAATTAAGATAGAGTCACTTGGTACTTCCTTGATATTATAAATTCCTCTAAAACTGTTTCTAAAGATTTTGTAGGCATTTTGGATAGAACTAGAAACAGTCCATTGACTTACACGGTACCATTTCCCTTTTGAATCAAGATAAATTAGATAGACTGGAAATACTATAACTGTACTAATTGTTAGAAGGATCGCAAGAACATTCCAAACAAAAGGCTGTGGTAAACGATATTCCAAGAATATTTGAAAAGTACCAACTGCATTGGATTCTGGCGTAACTCTTAAATAATAAATTCCAGTATCAAGCTTCTCTGAAATATTAATTTGACCGTCCCTATCTTCTTCCTCCTCACGTATGGCTAGTTTTGGCGATTGGCGACCTTCATCGAAGATCTCGACAATTGCATAATCCAATATTGTAGAAGTTGTTGTATTCAATTCAAATACACGGATGTCCACTAATGTTCGGCTTACGTTGACTTTAAACGTAAAATAATAGCGTTTTCTAGGAATAAATCCCTGATCTACGTTGACAGTGAAAGTTTGATTATATGGTATCTCTAGTGCAGTTTTAAAATCGTATCCAGCTGTTTCAGCAGTGAAAGAAACATTATACTGCCCGATTGGATAGCTTTTCTCTGCTTTATGAGTAATTTCCACAAAATACGTATCAGTAGCAGGTGCATTCCAAGAGTAATTATATTTGCTTTGAAAGATGTCACTTGGTAGAAGAATCGGGTTTAGAGGATTTTGTGCACGATAAATTGTAATTTTAGACACTCGTAGGATAGTTGGCGTGATTTCCTTCAGATTTATTGTTCCAACTTGATTTTCTTCTAATAATACTTGCCAATAATGGCTTTCGTGGCTAATAGTGAAATTTGCTATAGTTGGGGTCTCATTAACTAATATTGCAGAATTTTCACTGTATGCAGACGTCGGAATGACCACTAACATCGTGTAGGTAAAATTTGATTGACTAGTATCGTTAACCTGGATAATCCAATCACCAAATTCGTTTGCTAACCACGAAGCAAGATAATCAGTAGAACCCACTGTAGGTTCAAGGATTTGTGAATAGCTTTCACCTGACGGGCGAAATAATTCCACATTCAAATCATCTTTATCATTACCATTGTGAGGAGAGAGAGAAAGATATACAACTTGACTTTGATTTACATTCTCGAGTTTCCAGTAATGAGTGCTATTATCATTATCACTTGAAAAAACGCCTTCCTGAGAAATTCCTGATTGAATAATGGTAAAATTGGTAAAATCAGCGCTGGTAGAGTATGAAGTAACAGAGAAAGCGGCTATACTGTCAGTAATATTAGCTGAATTATCAACGCTGTAAGAAAATGCCAGTAGTAGTGTCCATAATAAGACCTGGTACGTTTTAGCCAAACATCTCACACATTGTAACCAACAAGTTTGATATTAATTATTTACTTCTATAAAAGAGTGTAATTATTTACACGCTAAGGAGAGAAATTAGGAGGAAATGCCTTTTTAATAATGTGAAGGCTAAGGGTTGTTAACTATCTATTAAATAGATCGCCAAATATAGATATTTATGGACAAATAGGAAGAGCAAACTTCAAGGGGAAAAGGGAAACAAAAAGCAAAACAACAAAGGAAGAGGGTGTAGAGACTAAAATATTGAATTAATAGAGCCATAAATGGATCTCATGATATTATAGCTCCAACGATGAACTACTTAACCTTTTAATATTAAAATAACTGAAAAGTAGCAATTTTGATTTAGATCACGTGGCCTAGTAGGTTTATAAGAAGAAAAACGCGTAATCAATCAGTATTGCTAGGTTCTGATAGTGGGTCTAAGTAAGGATGGTCAGGGATGCTCCGTACACGAGGATACAAGTACGAATTAACAGTGAATAACAAAGAACGGACGCTACTGACCAAATATGCAGGTATATCACGATTTGCCTGGAACTGGGGATTAGCCAATCGGAAATCGCGTTATCGAACGCGAGCAGGTGCTGCTCGCTATACCGATGCTATGAAACAGCATAAAGAATTAAATCGCTTGAAACTAACAGATTTTCCTTGGATGTATGAGGTTTCGAAATGTGTCCCGCAAGAGGCACTCCGCGACTTAGATCGTGGCTATCAGAATTTCTTCACCAATCATCAACAAATAAAACGGAAGCAAACCACCCGTTATATCGGCTTACCCATTTTCAAGAAAAAAGGCAAGTGTAAGGACAGCTTTCGATTGACTGGAGTGATTCATCTTTTTCAAAAGGTAAAACAGGTGCAATTACCTCGCTTAGGTAAATTACGGTTAAAAGAAAGGCCAAATTTACCTGTATCAGCACGGATACTGAGTGTCACGGTTTCTCGGACTGCGGATCGCTGGTATGTGGCTCTTACGGTAAAAGAGGTACAACCAGATTGTAACCCAAACGATGGCCCAATTATTGCCCTGGATAAAGGCTTATCCGTCTTTACAGCGTTATCTTCGGGAATACCTATCACTCGTCCCAAATTCCTCCTCCGTCAAGCTCGAAAACAGGATCGATTATCAAAAGTTCATTCTCGGAAACAGAACGTCTCAAATAATAAACGGAAGTCTGCCCTCCGCTTAGCGCGATTCTATCGTCGAATCACCAACCAAAGGCATAATTTTTTGCATCAGACCTCAACTTATCTGGCTAAAAACCACAGCGTGATAGTTACCGAGGATTTACATGTCAAAGGATTAATGCAAAATAAGAAGCTGAGTAAATATTGGGCCGATCTTTCACATGGTCTGTTTCAGCGTTTCCTCGCATATAAGGCGCCCTTATATGGCTCTAAGGTGATTGAGATCGATCGCTGGTTTCCTTCCTCGAAATTATGCTCGAATTGCCTTTATTACCGTCGTGATCTGACGTTAGCTGATCGGATTTTTCATTGCCCGTTATGCGGGTTGGCATTAGATCGTGATCAGAACGCTGCCCGTAATGTTGCTAATTATTATACTATCTATCAGTTCCTACTCTTTCCGGTCGCCGAGAGTTCTGCGGAGACCTTAAATGTCTGTGGAGAGGTGGTAAGACCTGCATCAGAGCAGGCACGCGTCGATGAATCAGGAAGAACAGCTCCAACGGTTGTTTCGAATAATTCTTCTTGATTATTCTTATCAGTCCCATTTGGGTAAGTCTTTCAGAACGGAATTATTTTGTGCCTCAATCATTAGGTATAATATTAAAGGAATGAGTATCACTTCCTGATTCGAGGACTTGTTTTCTTAACCATATTTTCATTCATGGTGAGAAAGTCGAAAAAGATAGGATTTGACTGGTTATGAGTCAGAGCATTCGGGTCTTTAAAAAGAGGTTACAAATCTCTCAAAAAAAGTGGACCACCGTTCAAGGCCAGTCGTTACGAACTGTAAACATGGTACTCAATATCTTATCACGATTTAACCTGACTCAAAGATCAGATGTCTTTTCCGAAGTAATAAAGACTAAGTTTGATGACGTTCAGGGCAGACTAGCTTATAATCTCGCAGAATCTATCAATAGGCATATCACCGAATTGAATGCTTATTTAACTCATTTTAAAGATGTAATTCGCGAGATGAGAAAAATAGAACAGAGCTTTCGTTGTGATATTCTTCAACCAGCGAAAAATCGAGCAGTAAAAGATAATAATGAATGGCCTCATGATTTAGAGATTATAGATCAAGCTGAAAATACCATTCGAGAAATAATTGATATGTATGAAACAGAGCTCGCTCTACGTAAACAGATCCTATTTGAAATACAGGAATCAGTTACCCCTCAATTGCCTATGATTACTGCGTACTTGATTTTATGGACCTCTGAAATCTATATTGAATCGACAAGAATTCATGAACTAATTGAAGAGTTTGGTTATGTTGAAAAAGTTTATGAACGTTACCAAACAAATGAAGCTATTAATCCTATTTCTAAATAATCTGTAGAAATAAGTTAGCTTGCTTGATATTTTGCTAAGGCAAAGCCATTAGATAGTTCTCCCTTCTGGAAACTTTTAACAAGAATGCCTTGGATTTTATCATTTATAGCGTATTCTGGTTCTCCCTGTAGCATTACACGATGAACTAAATCCATAGAAACTTTGAGGTCATTTCTAGCAGTTTCTTCCTGTCCGCCTTGACAAATGGCAACTCCTCTTAGTTGTACTTGATTTGGACCTTTCTGTGACACAAATACACATTCTTTATCCCCCGCAGTAAGATGGTCTGGAGAATGACCAATTAAATCTGAACTCATAGATTGAATTGCAGAGAATAATCCAGTATATAGACAAACTTCTTGCCCAGCTGGACGGTGACTAGCAAATAGAGGAAGCCCTCCATCATCAAATATGTAAACCTCAGATTCAGAAAATATTTTACCCAAAATATGGAATCTCATATCCTCCTCATTTTCTTTCAATGGTTTTTCTTTGGAATTTGAAAAGGATAATTCATCAGAAGTGTCTTCAGTCTCATTATCAAAATCTAACATTAGAAAGGGATTCGCAACTGGAAAAATTTCATTTATTGGGTGAAGATCTGTAAGTATGGCCATCGTTTTGTAACCCTGGAGATCAGATTCTACAGAATTAGAAAAATGGATATTGAATTCCATACCAAATGTCGAAGCAAATTTTGAGGTTATCTTATTCATAATTTGCAAACTGAGTGATTTTCCTGAAATAACAGAGATAAAGATAGCTTCAAGATTTTCAAGTTCTTCAGGCAATGTTTGGACAAGCTTTCCCCCAATTTGATCAACTAAATCTTCTAGAACTTGTTCCAAGAGGGTTGATTGTGAAATTCCATAAAAAAGACTTTTAGATTTTCCAAAAATTTGAATTAAATCTGAAAATGATATCCCAAGCCCAGAAACAGGTGATAACACAGATATTATGTTTTCTAGAAATATTGAAAAACTCTTTTGATTGATATCCTCTAATAAATCGAAGTGAAAATAACATTCACCTAGATTTTTCTTTTGATCTGGAGGGAGACCTCTACCAGTATCGATAAAAATAGGGATCGTGCCTCTGTATTCAATTGAGGCTAGGATTGTACCTAAAATTCTCAGTATTCCATGTTCAGAAGAATTAAACAAAAAAAATAAAAATGAGGAGTTCAAAAGATTATGAACTTGAGCAATTGTTGAATCCGAATCAAAGATAACTACTTGATCTGCATATTCACTAAGATCAGTGGAAGAACTGAGCAGAAGAACTGGTACTCTCTTATCATTGTTTATGTCTAGAATGTTCTTTATCAGTTCGAGTTCAGATTTCATATTATCTCCAAGGCAAACGATTTTTCCTCTTGGACGAAAATACTCCATCATCGTTGTATTACTAATAGACGAACTCAAGGTAAAATTCACTTTCAATCTGTGTGATTTTCAAATAATGACAATGATCCTTGGGTTAAAGGGATCTAATTTTCATCAAATATTCATATCTCATGTCCTCTATCAATACGGATATTATCTAGATGATATTCTATATTTCGATCTAAAATAAGTGGAGAATGAAATTTCCATAAAATAACACACCAGAAATCTTTGACATCTGTTTCGTATTTTCAATAATCAACATTATTACTGGAATCCTATCTGTTCATCTTTGACGATTATGCTAATATCTTTCGAGTTAGAGGAAATTTCAAGAATATTCTGGGTAAACTAAGGAGTAGAAAGGCATGTCATTTGAAATACGAAAATTTGAGGGATTGGGGAGACTTGGGAATGTTCTATTGGGACGACCTTATGAAACACCTACGTTTCTTAATCTTCAGATGAGAAGAGAAGATGACTTATCTCCAATTGAAAATCAAGACTCATATAAATTAAAAAAAATTCTAAGCAAATCAAATCTTGAGACTTTTTTCCAATCACAGCATCAACAACCAGAATTATCATCATTTCCCACATGTATTCTATATTCATCTTTACAGATGCAGGGGAAATCTTTGTCTAATTTGACTAGAATAGAAGATTTATTTCCCGAGATCTTCCAATCATTGGTATCTCGAGACGAGTTTTTCCATTTAATTCCTTGGGATTTACCTGAAATCTATTTAGATCACATTAATGAATATATTTCAACCATTAAACGTTTAATCTCAATAACTAGTATTCTCCAGTCCAAGTTTATGGTTAATATCCCATTTAGATCTAATCTAGCTGAATCTTTAAAAGAACTCATCCCTTTTAAAGTTGGAATCATTAGTTTAGGAGATATTTCGTCATTACTGAACCATCCGAAATTTCTATTGCAATATTTATCGTCAATAAAAGAAATTATTACGCCTGATGTTATGCTATACGCACCTGGAGTACCCTCTTCATTTTTTCCCATCCTGACCTATCTGGGTATTGATTTATTTGATTTTACTTTCCTCTCTACACTTACAAACGGAGGTAATATATTGGAAATGGATAATAATGCGGAGGATTATAAACTCGTAATAAATCGTATAAAATCTGCTCTTAAATCAGGTAAATTACGTGATTTAGTCCGAATATACGCAAATTCATATCCCCCCCAGAAGACATTGCTCCGAATGATTGACAAGCAAATACCGCTAGATCAAGGAACAACAATTTATGGGGCAAAATCACTTTACTGTACAGATGAAACTGATTTTTCTAGACCAGAGGTTAAACGCTTTAGAGAAAGGGTAAGAGATAGATATCGACTAGCTTCTCATATACAAGGTATTGTTTTCCTTCCATGTTCCGCAAGGAAACCCTACTCTCAATCGAAATCACATCGTGCTTTCCAAAGTGCTATTCGAAGAACTCTGAAAAGTCGACGCCACTCTCTTGCAGAGATTATTCTCACAAGTCCGCTAGGAATTGTCCCCAGAGAGTTAGAATATACATACCCCGCTGCGCATTACGATATACCAGTTACTGGAGATTGGAGTAGTCTAGAACGAGAACAACTTGCTGAGGATCTTGAAAATTTTCTGAAAAACTGCCCAACTACTATTCAACTTTTGGGATATGTAAAAGGAACGGAAAAAAGAGTGCTTGTTGATGTTTGCAAGAATTTAGACAGAGTTGTTCACATTATAGATGATGATGTCCCAGCTCTAACCTCAAAAGAAAGTTTATATCAGTTTAGACATCTCCTCACTGAAAAACTAATAATAAAAACAATTCCAAAGAGAAATAAGCTCCTAGATTTTTTACGAGTAGTCGCCGATTATCAATTTGGATTTGGAGTAGGAAAGTTACTAATCCCTGAAAATGTAAGACTTCAAGGATATAAAGAACTCGGTATCCGAATTCAACTTGCTGGTAAGCATCTATTGACTTTTCGGTCCTCTACTGGCTTTTTAACGTTATCACTAGAAGCTGCAAGACGTATGATTGGCACATCGAAAAATATAGTGAGATTTGATGGGGAAAGTATAAGGGGAACTACAATATTTGCCAATGCCATTAGACAGGCTGATCATGAAATCAGGATAAATGATGAAGTGATAGTAGTTAATGAAAATGAAGAACTCATGGCTACAGGAGTCGCTTATCTTCCAGGGAAGCTATTAGTCGACATGCCTCGGGGATTAGGTGTAAAAATTCGTCAGAAGGTGAAAGAAAATGCATAAACAAGTCAATCCTCTTATTTCGGACAGAATTCAAGAAATTCGTCACAAGTACCTTACTCAGGTGTCAGATACCTCTCATTCCAAAATATGGAGTAGTGTGTCAGAAAAAGAGGATTATATCACCGTGACCATAGTAATCCCATCCAAGGGATGTAGTTGGGCTTTATCGGACAATGGAGGATGCTCAGTTTGTGGATATGTCAATGATTCCTCAAGAGAGAATCAAATCCCAGTCACAAAGATTGAAGATGAATTAAGAAGATTAATAATTGAAACTAAATATAATAAACCACTTGAGTTACAGATTTTCAATTCGGGGAGCTTTTTTGATAAGAACGATGTTCCAGAGGAATTAAGAAAGACCATTATAGATCTTATTAAAAGTTCTGGGCAGATAATTAAATTATCTGTCGAATGTAGACCAGAATTCATTTTAAAAGAGAAAACAACCATTGAAGGAATTCTCAAACGTCTTTCAGAAATCAAATTAGAAATTGGTATTGGTTTAGAGAGCTCTAACAACGCAATATTACTAGATTGCTGGAATAAGGGGACAACCCTAGAAGATTACGAATCTAGTCTAAAATATTTACAACCAATAGGTGTTGAAGTTAAAAGTTACGTTTTTATTAAACCTCCGTTTCTTAGTGAACAAGAAGCATTGAGAGATTCCATTAAGACTGTTTTCGATGCGAAACAAATGGGAACAGATGTTATCTCAATAAATCCATGTAATATTCAGAATGGGACGTTGATCTACGAACTTTTTAGAAAGGATGAATATCAACCTCCTTGGTTATGGACTGTACTTCATCTGATTAAGATCGCTAATGAGATTGCTCCTAATATAAAAATTATTTGTGACCCCACAGCCGCAGGTAAAGAACGAGGAGCTCACAATTGTGGAAAATGTGATAAAATTGTACTTAAGCTGATTGAAAAAGCTGTCCAAAGAGAAAAGCTACCAGAAAATTTCTCAGAAATTTGTTCATGCTACTTAAATTGGGAAATTTTAATGAATACGCCCTGGGAATCTTTCAGAACCCGAAAATTATCTAAATTACGAAAATTGACTCCTTTAGAGGAATAGAAAAATCTATACTATCCTCATATGTCATAAAATCTATTATTTTTGGGAACCTAAGTATTTAGCTAATCCAGGATTATTTCTAAATACATATTTTGCCTCGTCTTCTTCTTGAAGTTTCTGTAATGTTTGTTTTACACTTTTTTCTAATTTACTAGGAAATTTTACAGTAATTCCGATGTGCATATCGCCACGACCAGACCTATTAGGATTAGGGGCGCCTTTTTTTCTAAGGGTAATTATTTTCCCAGATTCAGTACCTGGTTTGATTGTAACTTTCTCGTCTCCGTTAATTGTAGGAATTGTAAGTTTTGTCCCTAATACGGCGTCAAGAAAACTAATCGGATATTCCAGAAGAATTTCCGCACCATTTCTTTGGAAGAAAGGATGAGGGGATATGTTTACTACCAAATATAAATCCCCAGAAGGTCCTCCCAACTCACCAGGTCTGCCCTCTCCTTGAACTACCACACGCATTCCTGTATCAACCCCAGCAGGGACATGAGCTTCAACAGTTCTAGTTTGCTTAACTTTGCCAACTCCGTTGCAAGTCTCACATTCTGTCCCTTTTTTCAACTTCTCACCTTCTCCACGGCATTTTGGGCAAGTGGTAATATTTATCATCTGTCCAAAGGCCGTTCTCTGAACCTGACGCACTTCTCCTACTCCACCACAGGTACTACACTTAATGAGTGATTCGCCTTTTTTAATTCTATTGCCATGGCATACAGGACATTGTGCCCAGTTAGGGACTTTAATTGACTTCTTTATTCCCTTCATTGCCTCATCGAAAGAGAGATCAATGTTAAGCCTTACATCTTGACCGCGTCTCGCACGAGAACGGGAAGTCCTAGCTTGAGTTCCGCCTCCAAAGGCATTGAAGATATTTTCAAATATACCAAACCCACCAAAAAGATCATCTAGCCCCATGCCTGAAAAATCTCTGAATGAAGCGCCTGATAAGCCTTCATGACCATATCGATCATACAAAGGCCGTTTTTCATTATCAGATAATACTTCGAATGCTTCAGCTACTTGTTTAAACTTCTCTTCTGCGCTTGGATCATCAGGGTTCATATCAGGATGATACTTCCGAGCTAACTTTCGAAAGGCTTTCTTGATATCTTTAACATCTGCGTCCCTTTGGACACCAAGAACCTCATAGTAATCTTTTTTGTTTTTACTCAGTCATATCACCTGATAAATTCTTACGATTTCAATTACTCTTCATCGACAATCTCATAATCAACGTCTACAACTTCGGAGTCATCTTGACCCGATGGAGCCCCTTGAAAACCTGCACCTGGTGCTCCTTGCGGAGCTTGTTGAGCATAAAGTTTCTGTGCTAATTCATGTGCAATTTTCTCTAGATCTTCACTCTTTTTAATGACATCTGGAATATTTCCGCTCTGTAAAGATGATTTAAGTGATTCAATCGTACTCTCTGCGTTGCTTTTTGTGGTAGCATCCACTTGTTCACCTAAATCCTTAATCATCTTTTCAACTTGATAGACAAGTGAGTCTGCTTTATTTCGTGCTTCAGCTTCTTCCAATCTTTTATTATCTTCTTCCTCGTATTTTTCTGCTTCCTCAGCCATTCTCTTGAAATCTGTTTCTGAAAGGCCACTATCACTCTTAATGGTTATTTTCTGCTCATTTCCAGTTCCAAGATCTTTTGCTGATACATTTACAATTCCATTGGCATCAATATCAAAGCTTACCTCAATTTGTGGAACGCCTCTAGGAGCGGGAGGTATTCCGACCAATTGGAATTTGCCTAGGGTTATATTCCCTGTGGCCATTTTCCTTTCTCCTTGTAATACGTGAATTTCAACTGATGGTTGATTATCAGCTGCGGTAGAGAAGATTTGACTCTTATGAGTTGGAATAGTAGTGTTTCTTTCAATTAACCTGGTAAATACTCCACCTAGAGTTTCTATCCCTAAAGACAAAGGAGTAACATCGAGCAACAAAACATCTTTTACTTCACCAGTTATAATTGCGGCTTGTATCGCTGCTCCCAGAGCTACACATTCATCAGGATTGAGTTCTTTTGTTAGTTCTTTATTGAAATAGTTACGTAATGCTGATTGTACGGCAGGAACACGAGTAGAACCACCAACGAGTAAAATCTTATTAATTTCGGAAGGCTTAAGTTTTGCATCGGCTAAGGCTTGTCGAGTAGGACCCATAGCTTTTTCAATGAGATCAGCGATCATAATTTCAAATTTTGACCTTGTAAGAGAAAGATTCAGATGTTTAGGTCCAGTGTTATCAGCATAAACATATGGTAAATTGATATCTGAGGAAGTTTTTTGTGATAACTCAATTTTTGCTTGTTCTGCTGCATCTCTCAATCGTTGTAATGCCATTGGATCTTTCGAAAGATCCAACCCAGTTTGTTTTTTAAACTCTTCAATCATCCAATCAATAATTCGTTGATCAAAATCGTCTCCCCCAAGTCTATTATTACCTGATGTTGCTTTTACCTCGAATACACCCTCGGATAATTCTAATATTGAAACATCAAATGTTCCACCACCCAAGTCAAAAACAAGAATTGTCGATTCTTCTTCTTTGTCCATTCCATAAGCTAAAGAAGCACTTGTGGGTTCATTAATAATTCTTAGAACCTCTAACCCCGCAATTTTACCAGCATCCTTTGTAGCTTGACGTTGGGAATCAGAAAAATATGCTGGAACGGTAATTACTGCTTGGGTAATAGTTTCACCCAAATAAGCCTCAGCATCTCGTTTTAGTTTTTGTAGAATCATTGCACTTATTTCAGGAGGTTTATAGACCTTTCTATCAATAGTCACTGTATACTTAGTTCCCATCTCTCTTTTTATGGATCTAACTGTCCTCTCATGGTTGGAAACAGCTTGTCTTTTAGCTTGTATTCCAACTACTCGTTCACCCTCTTTCGAAATGGATACTACAGAGGGAGTAATTCGCTGACCTTCCGCATTGGGAATAATCTTTGCTTTTCCACCTTCCATTGTGGCTATGGCAGAAAAAGTTGTTCCTAAATCTATACCAATTGGTCTAGGCATCTTGTGTTCACCTTAATATTATTATTTTGCAATTATCACTTTACTAGGTCGTAGTAAGGTAGTGTTCAGTGTGTAACCAGCCTGAACTTCTTCCAAAATTATGTCTTCTCCCTCTCCTGGATCTTTTCTTACGAACACAGCTTCATGGAAAGCTGGATCGAATTTTGTCCCCAGACATTCAAGTCTTTCAACTCCTGCATTGTTCAAGATACTTGAAAACTGTCTTTCAATTGCTAGAAAACCCTCTTTTAATTCAGTATTAGCATTCGAGGAATCAGTAAAACTTGATTTTGCTTTTTCTAACGTATCTGCTAGTTCAAGAAATGTCGTCAGAAGATTAGCATTAGCATTTTTTAATATTCTTGATCTTTCTGCTTTTGTTCGCTTCTCAAGATTTTCATAATCAGCTAATGCACGAAGAAAACGCTCTTTATCTTTTTGATTAGTCTTCTCCTTTTGTACTAACTCTTCTTTAAGCTTCTCAATTTGGCTTTCTAGCTCCCCTTGTTTGCTTTGCTGAGATGATTTGCTATCCATGGATTTACTGTACGTTGGTATCTTGACTTTTTTTGAGTCAGATTCTTTAATTTGTTCATCAATGTCATAGAAATTTGAATTATTTTTTGTATTCTGTGGAGTATGTTCTTTCATTGGCATTTATCACTCCGTTTGGCTACTCAATGTGACTTCTAGCTTCTGCATTAAATCTACTCCTCGTTCGGGTAAAAGATTCTTTTCATTCAGTCGTTTAAGGGAAGCTAGAAGCTCAGTTCGCTTTGTTTTTATTTCTTTTTGAATCACATCTATTTTTATTGGGGCAGAGCTACTAAAAATTGTATACGCCAATTCACGATCTTTTCGATGATCGTCACCTTCTAGTTTCATCGAAATTGTCTCATTTAATTGACCTGTGACAGTAAGCTTTTTGCTCAGAATGAAATTTTCTATTGACCCTAGTTTATCAAGAATTGTATTAAGGGTACGAATTTGGACAGCATAATTCTGATGATCTTTTTGAATTCCTTGAGAAAGTGTCAATGAAAGATCTTTACCTATTTCATTCAAATGAGTTTGGAAATCGTCCAAGGGGTCAGAAATTCTTCCGATTTGAATGTCAAATACGTCTATAGCAAACGAATGCTGACTTAACGTAATTCTTACCGATAGATTCTTAGCTATTTGATATAGCTTGCGAGCTGGACCATGAGGTCCCTCTACTAATTCTTGAGACAACCAACCATTTTCCAACAAGCACTGGAGGTGCCTTTGTAGTGATTGTTGAGATCTCTTGAGCTCTTTAGAAAGTTGAAACAGATATTTTGGCTCTTGAGCGACCGATCGAAGGATATCACGTCTTATTTCGTTTCCTACTAATCGGAAAAATTCTTTTTCATTCAAAGAAATTTGTGTCTCCCTTTATTATCCGTTTCTAACCACTTCGGACAATATAGAGCCTCACATATATAGCTATGCAATGAGCTCTTGCACTAGACCCACAAAAGTTGATTAGAAAAATAGTGGTTAAATTATCTCAGCCGGATTTGGAGGTGATGAAATTGCTATTCTTCTTCAAGAACATCATCGTTACTTAAAAAATCTGGATCTTGACTCATCATTATTCGCATTTCTTCAATAGACAAGACTTTCTTCTTTTTGGAGCTTAATTTCTCCTGAATAATGGCTTTTTGCTCTTCTAGTATTTCAGCACTAGCTTTTTCTCGTTCAAGCTGAACACGTTCTTTTTGGGCACGATTTTGTTCTCTAAAGATACTAGATTTTTCTCTCAGTGATTTATTCAACCCACGGAATTCATCCCGAAGAGTTCGTATTTCATCTGCTCTCTCCAAGAATAATTTATGACAGGTATCAGCTTCATCTTTTGCTTTTTTTCCAGTATCATAGAGTTCGGTTAATTCTTGGTGTGACCTCTGGGAATTCTCCACTAATTCTTGGAAGTCTTTCCAACTATGATCTAAAAAGCCTCTAAGATGGTTAATTTCCCTATTTATTTCTTTTCGCGCCTTAAGCTTTTCAGTAGATACAGAGATGTCACCCAATTGCTCCATTAACATATTCACTTGCTCAGTTAGTTGTCGTTCTTCTGCAATCCCCATTCTGGAAGTTGTTTGTATTTTCCAATCTAAACTATCAATGCGTTTTCGAAGACTGTAAGATTTTTTGATATCCTGCTCCGTGATATCCATTGATACTATCTCTTCCTGTAAGGATTTGGCTTTTTCTATAAGCTCCTTCATTTCTTCAAGAACGCTACGACGAACTGCTTTTAATTCTTGGATTGAACGGTTATTTTTATCGCGTTGATCCTTTAATCCTCTTACTTTAGCGAAATTCTCAGATGCCAACTTATTGAGATTATCCCTCTCTTCACGTTTTTGATTTCGCTCTTTTTCCAATTTTCGGAGATTACTGAGTAAATCAGCTTTTTGATCACGAAGTTGTACGATTTCTTCTCTTAAATTTCGTAGATCTTGAACTTCAAAAGCTTTCGTCATATATATCACGTGTATAAAATTAAACCTTCAGTGCTTGGCACTGGTGTCAGTTTGATAGCAGAAAAACCCTTCAGACTCTACATCACTGAAAACCTCTGAAATATAAATTATCTTTGCAGGAATTTTCTGGGTGTATTTTGACTTTTTGTAGTATCCTATTAGTAAAATCTTGGAATTTGAAACAATTGTTAGTTATAAAATAGGAAAAGAGATTGATTAACGAATCCTGCTGATTGTAAAAAAAGAGCGTTACCTAAGCTGTGTATGAATGATTAAACAAAATTTGGTCCTACAAAAAGTCACCGTATCAGGTTTTTCATTATCAGATTCATAATTGAGATTGAAGTAAAGATATCCGTAACAAATCGCTTATTTACGAATGTTAACTTCACGAATTTAAGCGCAGATGAAACATCCTTCAACGTTTGCAGCAATTTTCGACCTAGATGGAACCTTACTCGATTCTATGCGATCATTCAATAAGATTATCATTTCTAATCTTGAAAAAACAGGAGTAAGTGTGACCCCAGAATCAATGGAGACAATTGGTGTTTATTTATTAAAAAAATTTCAAGCTCCTCAAACTAATAGTGGAATTAGACTTATATTCTACATTTTTTGGAGAATTGGGAGAGAAATGAGTCTGGGGCGTTTAAAAGCTATTTATTTTGCTTTGAATTGCATTAGAAAAGTTAAATCTGTATATGAGAACGCTCCACTTTTCCCGGATGTAAAATTAAGTCTCTCTAAACTAATAAACCATGGGTTTCAATTAGGTATCTGTACAAATGCTTCTCGAAAACAATTAGTAGAAACGATAGAAAAACACGGAATCAAGGAATTTTTTCATCCAGATGCTTTGATTTCGAGAGATGATGTGCTTAGAATAAAACCTGATCCCGAAGGGCTTCTTATGGCTATTGAAGCATGTTCAACGAGCCCTCAACATTGTTATTTTCTCGGTGATATGCCTGTAGATATTCTCGCGGGAAATGATGCTGGTGTAGATACAATTGGTTTAACAACAGGATTGGTTAGTAAAGCAGTATTACTTCGCTACAGCGCTCCTTCAACTGTTGTTGATTCATTAGAACAGGCTATATCATGGATCTTAGCTTCTAGAAATCTGGAACAAGATTTATGACGCTATAAGATATTGGCTAATAATTTACCCAAGCGACTGATAATTTTACTATGAGAATATCTAGGATAAATTTAATTTAAGCGTATTTCAAATGCACGAATAAGTGTGAAACTTGTAAGTTGCTCATTCTTGAACGAAAACAATAGTAAACATAATTATTAAAGTAACAGGTGAATTAAAAATGAATAATTCAGATTTTAGCGAAGTTTTTTCCGAATTAAGTGTCTTAGGTAGGTCTGTTGAAGAAAAAATGTATGAATTTCTTCTCAAAGATATTCATTCTGATTTTATAGATTTAGTCAAATGGCAAACAAAAACTGGGGGAAAAAGACTACGTCCAGCTTTAACCCTCCTATTTGCGCGTGCATTCGGTGCTTCAAGTAATGATCTCGAATCTAGATCTGCAGCTGCAGGTATTGAACTAATACATACGTATTCACTAATTCTAGACGATATTATTGATCGAGGAGATCTTAGACGAGGGGAAAAAACAACTAGAGCGAAATTTGGTGATAAATTTGCCATTTTAGCTGCAATAATTTATAGAGAAGCCATTTATGACGCCGCAAAAGCCACTGGTGAAAACTTCACTAATACAATTGATGTGTATTCAAAAACTATCCGTCATTTAACAGAAGGAGAACGTTTGGACATTCTATTTGAACAGAAAGAAGACATAGAAAATGAGTACTTTCAATCAAATCGATATACGGATGTGACCTTAGAAGACTATTTAGAAATGATTAGAGGTAAAACAGCAGCCTTATTAGCAGCTGCATGTAAATTAGGCGCTATGGTGGCTGGAGCTTCCCTAGATGAACAAAACTGCGCAGAGAATTATGGATGGGCTGCAGGTATAGCGTTTCAAATAGCAGATGATTATTTGGATATTTTTTCTACTGCAGATACATTTGGAAAAGTCATATTTAAAGATATAATTGAACAGAAATTAGGAAACTTCGTAATCGTGCAAGCTCTAAGATTATTGGATTCTACAGATGCTCAGATATTGAAAGATTGCCTAACCGATCAAAAAATTTCTGATGAAGAGCGTATTAGCAAATGTAACCCTTTAATCGAGAAATCTAATGTAAAAGAATTTGTTATGAATGAAGCACAAAAATGGGCTAATGAAGCAAAAATGAACATTGCAAAGCTAGAATTTCGAGATAAATCCATGCATGAATTATTGGAACAAGTTGCCGATTTTTCGGTAAAAAGAGCTTTTTAATATCGATGTTTTAGCTGTTGACAGCCTTTTCCATTCTCTCTTCAATCCCCTCTATTTCTTCTAAACCTGTTTTGAGAATCTTTTTTAGCTCGGTTATCTTGGTTTGTAGAATTGCAATTGTCTCTGCGTTCTCCTTTTGAGCAAGTTCTTGTCCACAGACGGTGCATAAAAATCCAAATTCAAATGCATCAGAAAAAGTAACTGGTGTATGTCCTTCTTCACACACATAAAGAAGGTTTCGTTGTTCATAGTCTAAGCGTTGCTTCAATTTCTTTATTGTTTGCTTCCGACGACTGACAATTAAGTCTCGAATCCTTTCCCAAATAGGTGACCAGTAATATACAAAATAACCCGTTTCTTTATCACGTACTCGTCGGTACCTTGCGAGAGATCTTTCATTTAATTTATATAGTGATTTTCTGACTTCTTTGAGAGCAATCCTCGGAATATTGTTTTCTTCAGGGGCCTCAGTCTCTTGATTCCCTTGATCCAATCCCTCATTTAGAATATTCACAATGTCTTCATCAATAATTTCTCTTTCTTCTAATAAAATATTTAGGACTTGAACCGTAACTTCATCAGTTAACTTCAAAATAACGTCATCTAGTTGGGAATAAGGCACTTCTAAACCTTCTATTTCTAGTTACATAAATTAAAGTGATTTACATATTACTAATAACATAAATGTAGCAGAAAAAAAAAGTAATCGTTGGACGGTTAAAAGTTTTCGAGTTCTTTAAGTGCGGCCATTATTGATTGAGATTCGGGTTTCTTCATTTTAACGGCAGATGGCTCTATTAATCTATCCATGAGTGAGGCTAACGACTCTGATGATTCTTTCATCCGCATTCGGATCAACCCCAATTGAGCATCTGATTCTGCGACTACTACTAAAACTCCTCTTTCTCCACTTTGAGCGGTCAATATTTTGCCATCAGTGAATTCAGCCAACATAATACCAAGCTCCCCAAGAGTTAAGGCACTTCCTTGTTCTGCTGCGCCGCAAAACACCGCAGAAGCAATCGCTCCAATACTTTCAAGATCAAATGCTCCCATAGTTGCTGATACTAATAGTCTTGAGGCTCTAGCAATCGTTAAACCTGTTCTATCACCTAGTAAAGTCACTTTAATTGATGTATCACTTTTTAATAGACGAGTTAACTCGCGGTGTATTTCGTCTCTTTGTTGCATCCAGTCTTCACCTAATTCTGTTTAACCTTCTATTCATTCTTCCACTCAACAATCCTTATTTTCCTTATTCCTTATATTCTTTTTCTTATATTTTCTGGGGTCTCATTTTAACTAACATTTTCAGTATTCTTTTACGCTCAAAGGATGACTATGACAATCACGAGAGCAATTACAGACCCAACCAAAAGTGCTAATAGTGTTCTGTTTTGAGTCAGTTTCCGAGATATTTTTGCCAAAGTAGATTGGATTTTTTGTAATTTTGATTGAACATCGGTAATTTTTTCATCAATACGGTCTATTTTTACCCCTTGTTCCTCAAGTCTTTGAGTTAGTGTTAGCAAATTTGATGATATCTGATTCATCTGCCCATTTATTTGGTCCATTGAAGCTAAAAACGAATTTTCAAGCATTTGCAGCCTTTCCTCTAATGTTCTCACTTTTGAAGAGGTTATTGTCTCTCCAGGATAGGCAAGCTCGTAAATTCTACTCCCGACCTCTTCTCCCTCAAGGGGAGCAGCATGGAGATCCATTGAATCAACAGATTCATCAATTTTAGATAATGTTCCCCTTAATGTACGCATTTTCTGTTTTGTATTCTTCAATTCAATTAATTTCTCATTTTGGGATCGAGTATTTTTAGATTGCATAAATTTCGGTAAATAAGCCATGAGTTTTGTCGAGAGTGGTCGTCGTTGAATTACCTGGTCGCTAAAACCGTTTGTCATATCTTCTGTCATTTCTTCCATAGATATTAGGACAGAGTCAAGTTCTTGAATGAAATCTTTAATCATTTCCTTTTCTGTTGGTTCAGCTGGTTTTTTAAACCATTTTGTTAATATGTTTGTCAGTAAAGCCAAAAATTAAGCCTCTATCTCTTTAATATTGCTTTCTTTCCCTGTTAATTATTTAATGTACTAAACGTTTATGATTAGGAATTCAACAGACAACAAAACCATATGAGAGCGATTTTGATTTCATTCGATTATTACATGTGTAATTCCATATTTAAATCATTCTAATTCCCTTTATTCGAGAAACTTGAATTTAAGCATATTATTATTCTCTTTTAATCCTTTTAATGAATAATTGAATAAACTTGATTTAATTGAATCAGAGTTAAGAGCGAAAAAACAAGAATTACAAAGTTTTTGTGAATAAAAAGGTTCTTTTAATTGTCTAAATTCATCGAATACATTTATTTGAGAATTTATTTATTCTGGTTTGAATTCGAAAGATTGAGTCCGTTTTTACACTTAGGAAAGAATTTAGAGGTAAAATAAGAGAACACTTACTCGGTACTTTAATCACCGACAAAGTGTATATCGGCGTTGAAACAAAATAAAAACGTGGAATGACCATTGATGACAAGGTATAGCAAGTTACTAAAATTTACACCAATCTTCATATTACTTTTTGTGATTTTAACGAGTAAATCTAATATTATTTTGAATATCTCATCTTCTGAGCAAATGATTGATATTTCAAGTATTTCCAAAGAGGTAGAGGTTTTAGAAAAAGAGGTTCTAGAAATTCAAGGGACTGAAGAGAGTATCTATTTGATTTTCTTCGAAAAATCATCAGAATATACTAGTTTTATATCTAGATATGATACAGGGCTTAATTTTAACGGACTATTAGGGGTTACAATCAAAGCTACTTCCACCGAATTAGCTTCAATAGTAAGAGATAATGCATATCTGGCATATCAGAACTTTTATCCTATTACTTCGGGTAATAAGGGTAATTTTATCCCCAATTCTCGACACGATCAATATTCAGTTGTTAATCCATCTGTTCAATCATTAGTATCAGCTCAAGTTATTGGTGTAGATAAATTATGGGAGCTAGGTTATAAGGGACAAGGGACGACAATCTGTATTATTGATGAAGGTATAAATGCTAGTCATCCTGATTTTAGTTTTGCAAATGGTACATCCCGTATCAAGGCAGCAGAGGGATTTGTTAATACTACTTATGGTAATGAGGAAGATTTGGATAATATTGCGGGATCTCATGGTACATGGGTCGCTGGAATTGCTGCTGGTGGTGGAATTCAAACAGTGAGTAACCAAGGAATAGCTACTGAATCGTGGATTTTAGATGCCGATGTTGATGAAGGCCCAGAAGATTTGTTAGATATGACTCTCATAGGTGAAATTGCTGCGATTAATTGGGCAATAGAAAATGGTGTAGATGTCATTAATCGGAGTTATGGGATTTCAGATGGCGAAGAAGCTTATTGGGACTTGATTTTATATCCTGGATATCAACTAAGATTAGCTACAATTCGTCAAGCAACAAAACAAGGAGTAATTTTTGTACATTCCGCTGGTAATGATGGGGGAACTATGTATACAATCTCTGCTGACAATTTTGTTGATGAAATTACTGTTGGAGCAACAAATGAAGGAATGCAAGCAATGGCAACTTATAGCAGTCGTGGTCCCATCTGGAGGACAGATGCAGTTTCTCCTGATGTGATTGCACCAGGTACTGCTGTTCCAACTCCCGCTGTGCAAGGTGGATATGGTACCCCTCAAGGTACATCATTTTCCGCTCCTCATGTTGCAGGTGTCTCAGCGATTCTTCTTGGAGCAATGAGAGAACATAATCTTGATGTAAACCCAGGAACGATAAAAGCTGCACTTATGGCTACTGCTACAGATATTGGAGTGGATCTAAACGCACAAGGCGCGGGTCAGGTTAATGCCTCAGCCGCGTACGAATATCTTTTGGCTGCTCCAAGAGTTGGGAATCATATAATAACAGGAACCGTCAATCCTAAAGAATTAGGTTTCATGAAATTTCCTAACGTGCTTCAAGGTTCCTACTTTTCTGAATTATTTTCGTTCACATCATCAGAAACTGTGAACGTGTCCATCCAGACAACTGGAAATCTTTCTTCAATTATTACGTTGAAAGAACAACAGTGGGTCAATGATTCTGAGTCCTTAAAGAGTAGCCACAATGATTTAGCAACAAGTAAATTATCTGAATACTTCTCACATGATATTGTTCTCGAGGTGAATGTTGCAGATAATGAGCCACTTGGGCTTTATTCTGGGGATATTTTGTTTCAAGTTAATTCGACAGAAATCCAACGGATTTCCTTCACTATAAATGTGGAGCCTGCTAAACAAAAAGTATTATTCTATACCGGGAATAGACCAGTGTTTTCATATAATACCAAGGGAAAATTTCTGGATCTAAAAATAGATCTAAGTAAGCAAGGAATAGTTCTCAATGAAAATAAATCTGAGATTACTCCTCAAGCACTTTCTAACTATGATGTCCTATGGTTTGCAGCCGATAATCGTACAACTCAAACGTGGGAATATTTATCAGCAATTGATTTAGTAATATCCGAAGATACTTTAACTGTTCTATCAGCGTCTGAACAATCCGCAATCACTTCATTCGTTAGTAGTGGAGGTGGGCTAATACTCACACCTTATACCACCCCAATAGGAATGGAGAATATGATGAAAAAATGGGGTATACAGACAAGTGAATTATCACCGTCTTTTGGTACTACTCCTGCGCAATTAACCCATTTCAATTCCATTGGAACATCAACAGAGTATTTTGATGCATCTGGATCCTATTTTGAGTTGACAAATACCGCAACCCCCCTTGCTTATCTGAACCAACGGGAGAATGTTGTTATGGCATCCTATGATTATCCCCTAGGTGGAAGGGTTGTTGTTGTTTCGGGAAGTAATTTTATTACCAATCGTGGTTATAATAATGAGATAAATGAAGGGTTTGAATATACAAACACATTATTCAATAATTTTCTGGTATCAGATATTCTAGCTTATATTTCAGCTGAATCCCAATTATACGGGTTTTATGAAGTGACAGATGATGTTGTAACCGTTTCGCTTCACGCTTCGACGAATTATTTACCAAATAATTCAGTAAGCATTTCTGGATCTTATCGTAATTCTACATTCGGTGTTGAGTCCGATATAACAACAGAAATACCAGAAACTGGTTTAAATGGTTGGTATAATTTTACTTACCCACTAACTCAAGGAGTGCATCTTTTCAACTTTACATGGAACTCTGAAGTTGTATCTTTTGAAATAATTACCGATGAAACAGCACCCGTCATAGGGATGAGGGGAATGGAAAATAACTCCTACCTAGTGGAAACTACTGAAATTATATTCTGGTTCCGCGATGATGGATCGGGTATCGATCAATTTTCCGCAGAAATGACTCTCAATGGTAATAAAATTGGTTTTAGTGGTCCAAAAATAAATATCACAAGTTCAGGATATTACATAGAAAAAGATCTTACTCCAGACAATTATGAAACAGGCTCCTACACTATACGGGTAACCGTTTATGATCTTGCGGGTAATTCGGCCTCAATTTCGTTTGTTTTTAACATAGGAACGGTAACAGAGAAAACTAAGAATAGCTCAGGTTTTCAGTGGGATTTCATGTTGTGGTCGTTGTTGGTAGGCTTTGTAATTCTGAAAAGATCTAAAAATCTAAAGGAAAAATAAGAGGATACTATTGATAAGAAAAAAGGGAGAAATTCTTTTTTGTATCTTTCTTACCTCTTATGATATATCTGAATCAGTTCTTCTTCCTCTAACAACCACCAAATTCCCATCTTTGAGAACTTTCTCAACAAGGTTAATTCCGTAATTATATGCAAAGAATCGATGATTAGGAGCATCAAAAAGGACGATATCTGCTTTTTTTCCTACTTCTAATGAACCAATTTCATGAGCTCGATTTATTGAATGGGCTGCATTTATAGTCGAAGCAGTTAGGGCTTCAGCTGCAGTCATCTCCATACGAAGTACTGCAAGCGTCATCATCATTTGCATAGATTCGCACATGTTTGCCGCACTCACGTCTGTTGCTAAAGCAACAGGCATTCCACGATCGATTATTTCGCGCGCAGGTGCGTATTTATTCACATAACAAAACGGGGATGTTGGTAAAAATACAATTATCGTCTTTTGTCCTTGAAGGGCATCTACTTCTTCTAGAGGAGTCCAAATTAAATGATCGACGGATACGATATCCCCTATTTCAGCAGATAAGCGAGTACCTCCGCTATGAGCCAACCAATCACAATGATTCCGTAGTTTCAAGCCATGTTTTCGAGCAGAGAGTAGGATTCTACGAGTTTGTTCAAGATTATAATACCCTTTTTCACAAAAAACATCTGCATATTCTGCTAGATTTCTTTTTGCGATCTCAGGAATCCATTTTTCGGCAATTTCACTCACTAATAAATCAGAATTATCCTCATATTCTGGTGGGATACCTTGAGCAAGAAAAGTGGGAACTAGATCCAGTGGATGGGATTCGTTAAGTGATTTAATTATTTCCAGTTGTTTAATCTCACCATGGAAAGTCATTTCATATCCGCTTTTAGCTTCAATCGTTGTTGTCCCGTGAATGAGCATTTTATCCAATATTTTGGAGGTTATTCTGATCTGATCCTCAAAACTGGTCTCAGATGTCAATTTGAGGGACTTATTCATTCCTCCTCCCTGTTCTTTTATTTCTAAATATGAGATTCCTAATACAGCCATTTTTTCTAATTCGTCTTCTCTGGTTCCTGCAAAAACTAAATGAACATGAGGATCTATCAATCCTGGTGTTACTAGTTTATTTGTGGCATCAATAACTTCATATCCTGTATCTAGTTGCCTTAATACTTCATTTGTTTTGCCTACAGCAACTATTTTTCCATCTTTAACAGCTACCGCTCCATTATTCACAATACCAAGGTCTTTCATCTTTTCTTTAGTACGAGGAGTTTCGCTTGAACCAGCTAATGTCACTAGTTCATTTGCATTAATTATGACAAAGTCTGCTTGTATTACCATTTATATTCCCACTGGTAGTATTTTAAACATCGATATATCTGTCTCTTTCCCATTTATGAACATAAACACTAAATTCCTTCCATTCACTCATTTTTAGTGTAACGTATTTTTGAACAAATTTCGAGCCAAGGACATCTTCAAAAAATCTATCCTTTGAAAATTCGAAAATTGCTTCTCCAAGATTTCCCGGAAGCACTTTAATTCCCCTTTTTTTACGTTCGTCTGTAGACATGTCATAAATATTCTCTTCAACTGGAGTAGGGGGCTTCAACTGTAATTTAACCCCATTCAAACCAGATGAAAATAGTCCTGCGTAAGCGAGATAAAAATTGCATGATCCATCAGTGGGACGATATTCCAAACGAGCCGCTTTTTTACTACCAGGGGGAATTCTGATAAGAGTTGATCGATTATAGTTAGCCCAAGATATGTATACAGGGGCTTCCCAGCCTGGTACAAGCCGTTTATATGAATTAACAGATGGATTTGTTAATAATGCAAGGCCTTTCGCATGGATTAATATTCCCGCTAGGAAATTTCGGGCTAATGGGCTTAATTTTGTGTTTTCACTTGAATTGGAAAATAAATTTAGCTCTTTTTCTTGATCTCGAAGATTAATATGAGTATGAAGTCCAGCACCATATTCTCCATGAAAGGGTTTTGGCATAAATGAAGCAATGAACCCAAATCGGTTCGCCATCAGCTTAGTAATGAACTTGATTAAATATATTGTATCTACCATTTGTAGGGCTTCGGAATATGGAACGTTAAACTCACTTTTGCCTGCGGGAACTTCATGGTGATGCTTCTCTATAATAATCCCAATATTTCTTAACGCTTCAGTGATATTATGACGTAGCTGCGTTCCACGATCTTTAGGAGGTGAGGCTAAGTAGCCTGCGTTGTCAATGAGTTGAAGATGTTGATCTTCCCCTTCTTCAAACAGGAAAAATTCTATTTCACTAGAGGCAATTCCTATTACTTTTGGACCTAATTGATCTTGGAGAGAGGTAAGAACTTTTCTTAGTATATATCTTGGGTCTAAACTAAATGGTACGTTTGAATCGGGCTCATAAATGTCGCAAACTACTCGTGCGACATTATAATCAAATAATTGAGGAGGGAAAATCACAAAACTGTTCAAATCAGGAACTAATTTAACATCACTCTTACTTACATCTACCATTTTACTTAGCGAGGAACCATCAGTATGAATCCCATCTTTCATTATCTGAGATATAGCTTGAGTAGGTACCCAGAGTGTGTGTAATATTCCTGATAAATCAGTGAATTGTAAAGCTAGTTCTTTAACCTCTTTTTCTTCTATTAGCTCAAGAGCTTTTGGTAAATCCATTATTCTATCCACTCAAAAAATTTCTTATTGCATAATGGTTTTTTCTGAATTGTTTAAGTTTTGTGACCACTGAATTGTTCAAATAAAATTATCAGTAGAGGTTGGTTTTTCTGTTTGAGGTCTGATTTCATTTTTAAAATTACCATCACAGATTTTCTAGAAGAGAAAATGTCATTAAGGCATTAAAATCTTCTCTAAACGATAAGATTAGTCATTAGAAAAGAATCAGGTGAGTATGAATCATGGATAAGGAAGAACTAACGCAAAAGATCATTCAAGAGGCAAAGGAACTTGAATCATATATCATAAAAACTCGCCAATATATCCATATGCATCCAGAAACTCTATATGAAGAAGAAAATACGGCAAAATTTATCGAAAGCGAATTAAGAAAGATAGGCTTACAATCACAACGTATTGCTGGAACAGGAGTTCTTGCCGTTATTGAAGGGTCATCGAAAGGAAATACAACAGCATTACGAGCTGATATAGATGCTCTGAATATCCGTGAAGAAAATATAACAGATTATATGAGTCAGATAGAAGGCAAAATGCATGCTTGTGGTCATGATGCACACACAGCTTGCTTGCTGGGTGCTGCTAAACTGATAAATAAATATCGTGAGCAACTTTCTGGAATCGTTAAATTCTTCTTTCAACCTGCAGAAGAGGGAGGTGGGGGAGCGAAAAAAATTGTCGAAGAAGATCACCTTAAAGATGTTGATACAATATTTGGACTTCATGTTTGGATTCCATTGCCTTCAGGTATAATCGGAATTCGCAAAGGGCCTGTTTTTGCCTCATCTGATCGATTTGAGATTAAAATTATTGGGAAAGGGGGTCATGCCGCGGCTCCCCAGCAAACAATTGATCCTACAAGTGTCTTAGTTGATATCTACAATGCATTACAAAAACTCATTCCCCGTGAAGTAGATCCTTTTGAACAAATTGTATTATCTCTTCCAGTCCTAATGGCCAGTGATGCCCATAATATTATCCCCAATCAGGCAATCATTCGTGGAACTCTCAGAACAATGAATCCTGAAGTCAGGAGATATTTAATTCAGCGGATTGAACAGATTGTGGAGGGTTATTGTGCTGCTTGGAGATGTAAAGGAATAGTAGAGTTCGATCCTATGGCTTATCCTGCAGTTATAAACGATGCTAAGATTGTTGACAATATCAGACCACTTCTTCAACCTGTTGGCCAAATTAAAAATATGGAGCAAACTATGGTAGGAGAGGATTTTTCATTTTATCTTCAAGTGGCAAAAGGCGCTTTCATTACCCTAGGGATTCAGAATAAGGAGAAGGGCATAGATTTTCCTCACCATCATCCGAAATTTAATGTAGATGAGTCAGTTCTTTGGAAAGGAACAGCCATTTACGCTCTCTTGGGTTTTTACAATTACTTCAAAGATAATCTATAATTTAAATTCTTTAATTAATGAAGCACACTGTTCAATATCAGGAGCCAGTTCGCGATCTTGGTCCATATAAGAAACATGTGATCTAATAGTTCTGAATACTTCTTTACATTGAGGTGAAAGTTTATCTTTAATATCGGCTAAATCAATCGCTTGACCTGCGCATAGTAGTTCGATACCTACAATATATTGCAGATTATCTATAATTTTTATGAGTTTATTCGCCGCGTTCATACCCATACTGACATGATCTTCTTGATTTGCAGACACTGAGGTAGTATCAATAGAGGCTGGTGTAGATAACTGTCTGTTTTCAGAGGTTAATGCAACAGCAGTATATTGAGCAATCATAAGTCCAGAATTAAGTCCAGTATTAGAGGTTAAAAACGCAGGTAGATTACTTAACGTTGGATTCAACAATCTCTCGATTCTTCTCTCTGAAATGTTACCTAATTCTGTTAGAGCAATTCCTAGGAAATCCAATATGAAAGCAATCGGTTCTCCGTGAAAATTACCGCCACTATAAACTTGATCGACAGAGAACAATAACGGGTTGTCCGTAGATGCGTTCATTTCAATTTCGGTTACTCGTTTAGCGTGATCGATTGTGTCGTGCACTGCTCCATGAACCGCTGGGGCACAACGAATTGAGTATGCATCTTGTCTACCAATTAATTTTTGTGTACACTTACTTCCCTCTAAATAACCTAAGATCATTCTAGCTGCTTCTATTTGCCCACTGTGTGGCCGAGCTTGATGAATCAAAGGATGTAAACTGTCTAAATTACCCGCATGGATCTCCATACTCAGTGCTGTAGCAATGTTTGCAATTTTAACTAGATAATATGCATTCTTAATGGATGAAGCGGCAACAGAAGTCATTGCTTGAGTTCCATTGAGTAGAGCTAATCCTTCTTTTGCAATAAGTTCAAGTGGTTTCAAATTAACACGTTTTAAGGCATCTTCACCAGTCATCTTCTTTCCGTTATGATAAGCATGCCCTTTTCCTAATAAAACCAACGATAGATGAGCTAAAGGAGCTAAATCACCACTTGCGCCCAAGCTACCTTTTGAAGGGACTGAAGGAATGATATTATTATTTAATAGCTTTAATAGATAATCCACTACAGCTAAACGTATTCCAGAATGGCCACGAGCAAATTTATTAATTTTTAACGCCATCATTCCTCTAACTATATCATGGGATAATTCAGGTCCGACCCCTGCCGAATGACTAATAATCAAATTCTCCTGTAATTTCTTTGTGTCATTTAAGGATATATTAACCTTCTGAAGATAGCCAAATCCAGTAGTAATTCCGTAAATGCTTTTTTTATCAGCTAAAATAGCTTGGACGATTTGAGCAGATCGATTTATTTTGTCTTGAGCACTTCCTGATAGTTTAATTTCAAAATTTTGTTTCATTATTTCATATAATTCATCTATGGTGAGATTTTCCCCAGTTAACTCAAAATTCTTTTCATTCATTCTCGATCACTAATAAGATTTCTTTATACTTTGTATATGAATAATTTTGACCTTTCTTGATACATAGGTTATTTCTTAGATCAAATCAAGGTGGCAATATTCTGAAAAGGAAGGCTTTTTTCAATGTATCCCCGAAGAGTAAATTCTGATATTTGGTATATAAACTGAGTTTTATCATTTGATAATAGCATCTATCAGAAGTTATTTTATACAACTATGATTTTCTTGAATGTGAAATTCGATGAATAGCACAAACGAGTTCATTCTTCCATTTTCAGCACTAATCGGTTTATCGGATCCTAAATTAGCCTTAATACTCACAATTATTGACCCCAAAATTGGAGGAGTGCTAATATCTGGTCCTAAAGGTACAGGTAAGAGTACTCTGGTAAGAGCACTGAATTCTGTCTTACCTCAAATTCGTGTAAGAAAATGCTCATTTCAGTGCTCTCCAGAAAACCCGAATATGATGTGTGAGGATTGTAGGGAGGAATATATGACAAAAAATTCTATACTAGACCATTCATGGAGACAAATGAAAATTGTCACTTTACCGTTGGGTGCAACAGAGGATAGAGTTATTGGCTCATTAGATATTGAGAAGATAATCGAATCTGGAATCGAGGCTTTATCACCTGGAATATTGGCTTATGTGAATCAGGACATTCTATATATCGATGAAATAAATTTACTCCCAGATCATTTAGTTGATACAATTCTAGATTGTGCTGCTTCAGGGTGGAATATCATTGAACGGGAGAACATTTCAATCCAACATCCCAGTAATTTCATATTAGTAGGGACAATGAATCCTGAAGAGGGAGATTTAAGACCTCAATTATTAGACAGATTGAGTTTATACGCAGAAGCAGGGAATGTTCAAGACATTCAAGAGAGAATACGGGTAATCGAATTAAATTTGGTATTGGAAAAGGCCAACGGACAGCTACAAAAATATCGAGAGATGGATGATGAAATTCAGGAAAGAATTGATAATGCTCGTAAACTCCTACCATCAGTTCAACTGAGTGAAAATAATAAAAAATATATCTCTACTATATGTATGAATTTAAAGGTTGATGGATTCAGAAGTGATATTGTCCTAGCTCGTTCTAGTCGCGCAAAAGCAGCTTTTGAAGGCAGAATCGCAGTTACTAATGAAGATATTCTAAATTGTGCTTATTTAACTCTCCTTCATCGTACACGAGAGGGAGGAATGAGAGAACCTCCTTCTCGTTTAGAAATTAATAAAATTTGTTCAAAAGTCTTTGATAAAAAAGATAAATAATAGGTTTCCTACAAGATAACTTTTTGTTAAGCTAGAATGATTTGAAATTTAATGAGCTTCATCTAATTTTGGGATTCCTTTGGAAATTGTACAATATCACTAGATAACACACCACCGAGAGCCCCAGTTATGACTCCCACAAATGCTCCAGGCCAGACTCCTACTAGGGATAGATTCGTTAGGTATGAGAGATTTAATAAAAATGCACTTGGTCTATCGCCAAAGATATTAACCTGTACAAATGCACCAAATGGGGGGAAAAGGATTGATCCAATAATTACGGAAATTAATCCTGCTTTCAATCCTGAGCTTAAGGGGGATTTTAAATTCAAATAATTGACTCGGATACCAGCAAATAAACCTGTAAAAAAACCACTAAAAGCTCCAAAGAAGAACGCAGATCCTAAAATACGCGCTAAATAATTCGAACTTTCTGTCAAATCAATTGGATACACGAAATAGAATAGTGATGTGTAAATTAACACATAAATTATTCCAGAAAGCAAAACATTAAACATGATGCTTTTAGTTTCTTGACTCACCATAAGTCGGTCAAGAACTGATTGAAAAATGGTTGAAATAAATGGTTTCTGATTGTTACATATCTTGGTTTTCTTCAAAAAAAAAAAAATATCTCCAAGTACACTTGGAAAAATGAATTAGAGACATTTTAAGTAAAATCTAGTTACAGACCTTTGAAATAGACTGATACTGCTACAAAAGATTTGTTTAAATTGCATTCTCTTTTTTATCTTTATACTAGAAGGAGAAAAATCTATTCCCCAAGTGGATTGATCCAATAGCACCGTTCGGTATATTTATATATAATCTCCTGATGGTTGGATTTGCACGAAACTCTACATGCTCTTTTAATGATTCCACTGATCCATTGAATTCTGTCCCTCAGAGAATGAGCGAAGTAATTAAAATCAATCACTCCCAATCTTCTACAAATAGAGCTGTTCAAGAGCGTTGTGTTTATGGAGAATTAATAATGAATGGAAAATACCGTGTAACATTTGCTTTGATAGGAATATTCGCAATATCTATCCTTAGTGGATGTGTTGGAGAATCTGCAGCACATGATATGCTTGTAGTTCAAATCGAAGAAGATATATTACACCTTGATAATCGTTACCGTTCTCATAACTCTGCTTATGACGCACACGTAGCTTACCAATACCAAGGATACCTTGGTATGATGGCTCCAGGTGAAACTATTGTCACAATGCCTGGAATGGCTACGAGCTTTACGGTTAACGAAGCTGGAGATGAATGGACCTTTACTCTTCGTGAAGGTGCAAAATTCCACGATGGATCTGTACTTGACGCCAAAACCGTCAGATACAGTATGATTGCCAATTATATGGCTTATTATGACTACGACAATATGTCATATTCTGAACTTGAATGGCTAGACTCTGGATATAATGTTAGCTACCCCGCTACCGATCCTAACGGTGATGGCCTTGTAGTTACATTCTCAGATGGTTATTTCCCTGATCCTATGTTTGTCTTTGATATCCAAGGTAAGTGGAATTTCTTAATGCTTGTACCCTACAATATTCAAGGAACCTACACTGACACGACTGAGGTTTGTCAGGCAAAAATGGAAGCCTTCAGAGAAGCTCCAGTATCTTGTGGCCCATATAAGTTCAAAGAAACGGCCTTACAAGATTATGTGCTTTTCGATAGATTCGACGACTGGTTTGGATGGGGACAAACCTTTACTGCAAGTAATGATGAACAATTTACCTTCCCTGCAGTTGAGGATGCATTTGAACAGGTTAAATTCCGAACTGTAAAGGAAAAGGCAGTTGCATTAGCAGAATTAAAAACTGCTGGCGTAGATGTAACTACTGGTCGATTTAACAGTCAAGATGAACTGGACAGCATTACTAACACAAAAGGATTTGACGCCTATAAGATCGCTGTTCTTGGAGGCGCTGGTATAGATTTGAACCTACAAGGTGATTGGCCTACTTACTGGGGTGGACTTGGTAACTTCCCAGTTTCTCAAGATTGGTTCAGAAAAGCCGTTTCTCATGCAATTAACCGAACAAATATTGTAGAAAATGTTTATCTTGGAATTGCCGATGAACGTGATGACATCTTCCCCGATTGGATTCTAGACAAATTCCCAAGTATTGATTCATCTGATTACTACGATTTTGACCAGGGTCTTGCTGAAGCTGAAAATTTATTAGATGCTGCAGGTTATGAAGCACTCGATTTCGATAATGAACCTGATAACCGATTTGGTTTTGGTCCATACGCAAATGAAACTTCAATTGATGGTGTGAAACAAATACAAGGAAGGCACTTCTTACTAACAACCATGAACTGTGACTTCTGTACCAAACGGGCTGTCGCAATTCAAAAAGATCTTGCTCTGATTGGAATTTATGTTACAATCGAACTACAAGAATTTGGTCAATACTTAGATACCCTTCGTGAAGGTATGGATGCAGGATACGACTACAATACCACTGGCCCTCAACCTGATGTCAACTTCAATGGTCCAGCCTACGACTTCTCTGTCGGAGGTTATGGTGGTAACTACGAGACTCCATGGGATTTCATAGCTTATCAAACCTTCGTTTACTGGCTTTATTACGGATATGCTGATTATGGCTGGTATAACATCGATTATGAGATTGCATATGCGAAAGCTACTGACGGATGGGGATATGTTGACTATATGATCGAAGAACCCGCCGATTATCCGTATCCAGTGCCAGAATGGTCTGATGCTGATGCACAATTCGTTCAGGCATGTGAAGATGCGGGTTACCTCATGACACATGCAATGAATAAAATCCCGTTAGTTTGGTATGTTGATACATTTGCCTACAATGACCATCTAAATAACTTCGTAGCTGGTCGTGATAGCGAATATCACGTCGCTTATTCCTATTGGGCATGACTTTCCAACCTACCCCCCCCTTTTTTCTTTTTTTTTCTTGTCATTGGTCAGATGTCTATTTTATACTCGGAACTATAACATAGGCTTCCAATACGTGATATCACTTTTTTGATAAGAGAAATATTTAAGTAAAAACCTTTTTGAACCATCTCAGAAGATTTTAGGTTTTAATAAGGTTTTGGATAGTGGCAATATTCATTGATCAATTCTCTACGAATAATAAGTGGTCTTTTGAATATGAGAAGATTCATTTCATGAGTTTTGATTGCTAAAAGACCATTATTTCTTATTATTCACCCATGGAATGATGTTGAAAATGGCAGGATTAAAAGGATATATTATAAAACGACTACTACTTGCTCCAGTGCTCCTGATAGTAATAACTATGATTACTTTCGCCTCTGCTTCTCTCGCGGTTGGTGATCCAGCAACTTTGATTTTTGGAGGAGCAATAAATCCAGAGATGCAAAAGGGTGCACATCAAGACCGTGACAGCTTATTTGAAGCTATGGAAGCTTATGAACAAGTTAAAGAAGATTTAGGTCTTAATCATCCTATATGGATCCAGTATTTGATTTGGCTTGCACATCTGGCTACAGGTGATTTTGGTACAAATTGGGAATCCGGAAATCCAATCGTTGAGGAAATGCTTATACTTTTCCCCGCCACTCTCCAGCTCGCAATCACTGCATTGATATTTGCCTGTTCAACAGGAATAATTGTGGGAATTATCTCGGCAATAAAACATAACCAGGCTACTGATCGCGTTCTTGTATTTGTAACTTTGACATTATATTCTACACCTGGATACTGGTTAGCATTTATATTAATTCAACTAATCGCTATTGATATGTACTCCTTGCATGGGGGATTCATAACTATGGGATGGCGTGATAATGCGAATCCATTGGGACGTCTCATAATACCTGGCGTAGCCATGGGAATTGCTTCCGCTGGTTTTTATGCTCGTATCACGAGATCTAGCATGTTAGAAGTTATTCGCCAGGATTATATTACCACCGCTAGATCAAAGGGATTAGCAGAAAAAGTTGTGATTTATAAACACGCATTAAAAAACGCGCTGATTCCTGTCGTCACTGTTATCGGATTAAGTCTCGCAGGTTTATTTGGTGGATCGGTCATTATGGAAACAATCTTTTCATGGCCAGGAATGGGACGATATGGATATAACGCCCTGTTACTTCGAAATTATCCTGTTATCATGGGTGTTGTTCTATTTAGTTCATCACTTCTCATTTTCATGAACATCGTGGTGGATATTGCTTATGCTTTCCTTGATCCACGGATCAGGTATAGCTAATTCCGGAGGTAACTGTTATGGGTATGAGTACACTTACACAAGATGAACTGGTAGCTCAAGTTAAACGAGAAAGACGATTTCGTAATCGTTTATGGGCATATTTTAAATCTCTCACAAGTAATTGGACAGCAACCATTGGATTTATCATAATTGTTGTATTCTTTTTTGTAGCCGTGTTTGCACCTGTCGTTGCCCCTTATCACCCCACAGAGGACGATTATAGAAATGGAATGCCGTCCTATGCACCTCCCTTGACAGATGGACCAGGAGAGAACGCTTTCCCTATTCTTCTTGGGACTGATTGGGCTGGACAAGATGTGTTTTCACGGATACTCTATGGTGCTCAAAGTGCTATGTGGGCTGGATTTATATCGATATCTGTAGGCCTGTTTGGAGGTATTTCTTTAGGCGCAGTATCAGGCTACTTAGGCGGAACAGTCGATAATATCATTATGCGTATTGTTGATGCGTGGATGGCTATTCCTAGCTTCTTCATGCTTCTTATAATTGTGGCTGCATTGTCTGATCAACCTTGGAACGAAGGGGGAAAGTATACCCTTTTGATTGCCATGTTTTTCATTGGTTTTATGGGGATTCCAGGCTATGCGCGTATCATCCGAGGATCTGTACTTGCAGTTCGAGAAATGGACTTTATAGATGCTGCAAGGGCAACAGGCTCCAGTGAAACCCGTATTATCGTGAAGCATGTTGTTCCCAATGTATTCCCAATCATATTGGTTTATGCCACGATGGGAATTGGTGGAGCTATTTCTAGCACTGCCAGTTTAAGCTTCATTGGTTTGGGTGCGCGACCTAATGTGCCAGATTGGGGTGGAGATATGGACAGAGCAAGATCAGTATTCTTTATTTATCCATGGAATATGTTTTTCCCTGGTTTGGCAATTTTCCTTGTAGTATTAGGGTTCAATCTACTCGGTGATTGGCTACGTGATGTTCTAGACCCCCGAACAAGAGATGTGTAATAATGGCAACAAATGGAACACTACTTGATGTAAATGACCTTAGAACGTATTTTTATACAAAAAAAGGAGTAGTAAAAGCAGTTAATGGAGTATCTTACACAATAAACCGTGGTGAAAGCCTTGGGCTTGTTGGAGAATCAGGTTGTGGAAAGAGTGTTTCTGCCCTTTCCCTGATGCGATTAATTCCTTCTCCACCTGGAAAAATAGAAAGTGGAGTAGTTGAATTCGATGGAATTGAATTGATTGGTCCTAATCAAATTTCTTTGAGTGAGATGAGAGCAATTCGGGGTAATCGGATTTCTATGATTTTCCAAGATCCCATGACTTCATTAAATCCAGTTTTGACCGTTGGGGAACAGGTAGCAGAAACAATTGACTTACATCAAAAACTGACAAAACATGAAGTGTTAGAAAAGGTAATTGATTATTTTGGTATGGTGGGTCTTCCAAATCCAAGAAATCGCGTTGAAAACTACCCTCACCAGTTAAGTGGAGGTATGCGACAACGTGTTGGAATTGCGATGGCACTATCATGTAACCCCAGTCTCTTAATTGCTGATGAACCGACTACCGCATTAGATGTTACTATTCAAGCTCAGATACTAGAAATTATGTCCAGACTTATGGATGAAATACAGACATCGCTTATATTAATCACTCATAACCTCGGTCTTGTTGTTGAACTTAGTTCAAAGGTTGCAGTTATGTATGCAGGTAGAATAAGTGAATTTGGGAAGGTGGAACAAATTTTTGAATCTCCAAAACATCCCTATACAATTGGATTACATGCATCCATACCTAAAATCACAGAAAAACGAGAACGACTTATGCCTATTCCAGGAGATGTACCAGATCTAATTAATCCACCATCAGGTTGTCCTTTCCATCCTAGGTGCTCGAAGGCAATGACTAAATGTCGAGAATCTTATCCAAACACGGTAGAAATCGAACCAGGCCATTATGTATCATGTCATCTTTACAGTTAAAAGAAGGAATGAATATGATTGAATCAAGCGAATCAGGAAACATTATTGAAGTTAAGAATCTAAAAATGTATTTTCAGATTGCAAAAAGTCTTTTTTCTTCGGATACACTCACGCTTCGAGCTGTAGATGATATTTCATTCAGTATAAAAAAAGGAGCTACACTTGGCCTTGTAGGAGAATCAGGTTGTGGAAAAACTACAGCTGCCCGTTGTATTCTACGGTTATATGAATCTACTGATGGCCAGATTATATTTGAGGGTAGGGATATCACGAAGCTTAAAGGTAGAAAACTCCGACAGCTCCGAAAAGATATGCAAATTATTTTTCAGGACCCCTATTCCTCATTAGATCCCAGGATGAGTGTCGGTGACATTATCGGTGAACCCTTAGTAGTTCATGGGGTTGCAAATGCAACTGAACGATCTGAAATAGTCTTTAATCTTTTAAAAACGGTTGGATTGGCCCCTGATCATTTTTATCGTTTTCCTCATGAGTTTTCGGGTGGTCAACGTCAAAGAATTGGAGTGGCAAGAGCACTTGCTCTCAATCCAAGATTTATTGTCGCTGATGAGCCAGTATCGGCATTAGATGTATCGATTCAAGCACAAATACTTAACCTACTCCAAGATCTGCAAAAAGAGTTTAATCTCACATATCTAGTTGTAGCTCATGATCTTGGAGTAGTTAGACATCTTACACAAGAAGTTGCGGTAATGTACGTAGGAAAAATCGTTGAAAAAGCTCCAACAGAGGAATTATTCCATAGTCCAAGTCATCCGTATACAGAAGCCTTGATCTCTGCTGTACCGAGTCTGAATCTAAAGAGGAAAATGAACCGATTAGTGTTGAGAGGAGATGTACCTAGTCCTGTTTTCCCTCCTCCAGGGTGTCGTTTTTCCACAAGATGTATGTATGCAAAAGCTATTTGTTCACAAAAAGAACCACCATTGGAAGAAATTGCTCCAGATCACTTTGTTGCATGTCATTTTCCGTTGGAGGAGACTGCTTACAAGTTTTAGCTTTTTCTTCTTTTTTTTTTCTTAATAAGAAAAAATTAGCGTGTTAGGATCATCATGCGACTAAGGTGCTGTAAATTACCTCAATCGTGAGGCTTTTCAGAGATCCTAGACTGGGTTCTCTTATTGATATAATGATCAAATCCTTTCATAATATACAGATGAACTCAGAAAATCAAAGGGAATAATGAGAATGGCTACATATACTAAAAAAATGATTATTTTATACGTCCTTATATTATCTCTTCAGGTTTCTCAAAATATTGGAACCGTAAAAGGTTCATATTTTATTCTACCAAATCCACCTTACGATTCTGGTACTATTGAATCTCGTATCGTATTCGTTGGATTTGATCCCGCAATAATTTCTCCCCTCATCGGTTTTCCAGGCTTTCCTCAAGGTAACTCGCTTTTGGGTAGAAATGTTTACAACTATTTTCATCAAGAGTATACAGATAAGACCTTTTATATTAATCATTCATATGAGCTTGCTCCAAACGAGTTTAACACCGCACTGTATACATTTTTTAATAATTCGGCTAAACCTGACACTATAAATCATTCTGATGGTACCAGTGATACAGGTCGTTATATTTCCGCAAATCTAACACTCGACTGGCTATCTACCAATTATAATAATTATTTAGGGCCTCCTCCAACATCTGGCTACACGTTAATTTTAGCAAATTTTACAAATATCGATGATACTCAATATCCGCATCATTGGTATAATGCAACATATATTGACCCAGATTCTGGAGAATCGATTAATAGAAATTACATGATTGGGTATGGAGATCAGGAACGGCTTTACTATCTTGATCTCTCTGCAGATTCCTATCTTCTACAAAATAGTGGTCAAAATAGTACTATTCAGGATATGCAAAAGCTATATGACTTTTCTACAGAGTACGGTAAGAAAAGACTTGCAGAATACTTGAGTGAATGGATTTATGAGATCGAAAGGAATCTTTGGGTTCAAGATTTCGTTTATGCTCCCCCAACCCCTGTTGGGGATTTAAGTACTGGATTGCAATTTTCAATTGAAATCTTGGTCTTAAATAATATGACTGGAATTCCCACAGGAACCCTTAATTGGACTGTTAATACTTCCTTTATCAAAGAAACATTTATGGATGTGTTACCTTGGATGGATATCAATGTTTCTGTTCGTTTCATAAATTTAACAGAGATTCCAGATCTCTACCAAAAGGTTCAGGATTCCATTGTACCTTGGGGAGAGTTTGATCAACAATCACGTTGGGAATATTCTGTGGATCTTATACCTTTATATGAGCATTTATACACGAATACTCACCGATACATGGAACAAGATCATCAAGCTTATTTTACCACACATTTTCAAACAATTGCGTTTCTATTCGACAATGCTACTTTTGCTATACCTGAAAAAGCAAAAATGGAACCTGGTCTTGTGGGAATAGCTTTGAAAGACTCTGAAAATCGGCCAATGACAATTATCAGTCAAGATTATGGAATAATGCTTGGCAATAACCGTTCTAATCCACAGCCTTTGCAAGGATTAACTCAAACAATTATTCATGAAACTGGCCATCAGATTGGATTGATGCACCCTTTCCAATTTGGCATGTTGGGCAATTTTGTTAACGATCCAATGACTTATTATACGCATTCTTCCCGATTTAGTATTTTTTCAAAAGATAACGTTCAACGTGGGCAAATTGATATGCTTCTTCAAGCAGGAATGGCAAAAATCCTACAAGCTTCTGCGGTGATCGAAACTAAGGCCTATGATCGAAATTTACAAGCATATCTTGATTCGATAAATGAATCGTACTTCAAAGTTCTAGCACCATATAATATAATGGACTATATATCGGCCTATTCTCTTGCTGTAACATTCTATAACAGTATTATTAGTTTTGACAGTAGTTTGGTGCGTTACAGTAATATACCAGAGTTTTATGATATAATTCCTATCTTTTTTATAGGAATGTTGACTTTACTACTTACAACAATCCACTATCAAGGAAAATTCCGGAGATTGTTGGAAAATACTCCATCACGAAGATTATTAACCCAAGAAATGGCAGATAAACTAGAAAAAGTTTCGATAGAACGATTTATTGCCTCACGAAGAGCAGCTCAAGAGAAAATTTCTCAAATACTAGATGGAGAAATTTCTAAAGAGAAAGGGGAGAATAAAGTAGATAAATAACTAGGTGATAGATTTCATTCATTGCTTCTGTAAAACGAAGAGAAGTTTTGAAAAATTATCTATTAATATTGCATTAGTGTATAAAATTATATAAAACTTAATAATCTGCTATTATATGGATTATGTGCCTTTATTATCTATCTGAGATCTTAAACCCCCGTCAAAATATTCCTTTCATATTAGTTGAATCAAAATGGGATCCCTTACAATTACTCATAAAGAATTAATCGTTGCGGGACTCGTTACAGTTATTTACCTTTTTACAGGATTTACTCCGAACCCCTTCGCTTGGCCAGGACAAATTAGTAATCGGATTGCCCTTACCGAAACCATACAACCCGATAATCCTCAAATTGAGGAGTTTAATGCGAAATTTGAAGACTATTATGCAAATGAATTCGTTCCATTGTCGTCTTTTCCCAGTGATCCAATCGAACTTGAGATATATGCTGTAGGACGATTTACCATTCAAGAAATAGAATATGGAGAAGATATCACTAATTATCTTTCGTGGGACTATCGTCCAAGTCTTTCAGAAGTTCTCAACCGAGGGTCGGATGATTGCGATGGAAGGGCCATTGTTGCCTGTTCCCTTCTTACTTTCAGAGGGTATGATAGTTATGTTGTTATTGGTAAGTGGCATGCTTGGGTAGAAGTTCACTTAGAAGAGGGAAGAACAATCACCATTTTAGATGAGGGATTGCAGGATATTTCACCTTGGTATACCAAATATAACACAGAAAAGATAGATTTTCAATGGTTAACTTTTCTCGATTTGGTTCTTCATAATTTTCTATTAATTCTATTATTTGAAAAAATAATTATCATCATCTATTCATTCCTCAATCAAAATAGAGATTTTTATAGTATATACGCGGTTCTTATCGCACTAGGCTTATCACCCATTCCAATTCTCATCCTTTTCTCTCTGATGCGGCCCTGAAACATATTTCTGTATGTTATAGAGAGATTATCTTATCTTGAGGCTTATTAGAAAAATAACCCCACAATGATTGCATAAATTAACCAAGATAGAATTCCAATCAAAATTGATAAACCACCACTAGAAAGAAGTATTATCTCTCTAGGGGAAAATAATGGTGGGGTTATTCGAGATTCGTCTTTTCCAGATATCTTTTTTATTTTATCTGTTTTCTTCCTATATTTTGGTTTAAACGCCTGCTTGGAGGATTGTTCATCAATAGTAAGTTCAGACCGTTTGAAGATTGCAATTGCTAAACCTGCACCAATCGCAATGAGTCCAAGAAAAAAAGTAAAATTGCTAAAAGAAGAAATAAAGATATCTAGAAATGGTGTATCAAGTTGAGTAATATCAGTTGTCACAAAAATACTGATAATTGATAAACTAACACTTAGAACTAGTATCCTAAAGATCCAAGTAAAGATTTTATCCTTAATTGGGACAAAAATTCGCTGAAACATCTCATCTTGAGAAAAAAATATCAAGTTTTAACTGTTATTAAAATCTTGTCAGACATCACAGGTTTGCTCCTTTTCTTTTTGTATGAGTTTTCATTTCATCCACTTGAACCGCGATTTGGTCAATTTTTTTCATTTTTTCCCGCTTGACCCCCAATCGAGTTTGGATATCTACGTAGTGTAGCTCAATATTATATTCAACCCTTGATTGCAATCCTTCATATCCATGCTGATATTTAGTAGGAATTTTGAACTCCATCGCAAAATTCTCAATATCTTCTTCTGCAAAAGTTTGGCCTAAAGGCAATTTTTTTAATGTATTATTTACAGTAACACCTGAAGCTGTGACTGTTTCTTCCCCTGTCAAATAGAAACGAATCGGGCTTGTCATTTTTAAATTGTGAGAAGTGATGTTAACAACGTTCACAGCATTAATAATCAATGGATCTGAATAAGATAACGAAAGAGTCCCATCCTCAATATTAATCGTTGCTTCTTTTTGTACGGGTTGATAATCTCGATCAACCAAAATCTCTATTTCCTCTTGAATAAATTTATTATTAGTATTCATGCATTCAACTTTCAAGAAGTATGAGACTTTGCTATTATCACCGTAATAGGAGGGAATAGCATTCGTGGGAATTTCGACTTCAATATCATCAGTGTCTCCTCCAGAGTGATTTATATCATAACTCTCATCTAAGAAAACAATTTTTTCAGTAAAATGTCTACTGGGTAAAAAAACTCCCCAAATAGGTTGAAATCCTTTTTTCCCGAGAAATGATTGCATATTGAATTCGACTTTTTCAGTTCCGACAAAAGATAATTTTCCTTCTTTCATAGGAATATCTTCATTTTGATACCGTATCTTTACTTTAATTAATTCTCCTTGAAGAAATACCTGTTTTGAGAGGTTAATACTAATATTACTCAAAATCTATTCACCTGTCTATGTTGGAAAGTATCTCTGCTCTTGCAATTCGTAAAGTTTCCAAGTTCTCATCAGTTAGATGACTTGATAATAAAAATAAATTTCCTAGAGTGATTTCTTGCATTGTTCTTAGTAAAGCATACGACCATAATTGAATAAATTGCTTTCCTTTAAATAAATTTTTATTAGAGATTAGAGATGTTAAAAATTCTTTCGTCGGTTGATTATTATCATTAATGATATTTTGAAATAAATCATTACCCTTTATATTGGCACTAAATATATTAAATGATATTTTTTCTCTTTTAATCTGATTAGCTAGTGTTAGACAATCCTCTATGGATGTCTTAACCGCACGGTCAATACCAAGATTTTTTAAGGGAAGATTTCGGTTAATTCCTGTAACAGGATGTTTCAACAAGGGAATATTTGTTGCTCCATCAGTAACTAAGATAATCATTGGAATTACTTCATTCTTACTTCGAATCCGTTCGATTTTAATAAGCTCAATAGCTTTTTGGATACCAGCAGGTAAGGGAGTCGATCCAGTCACACGAAGACGACGTAATTTACGTTTAACCAAGTTTAAATTAGAAGTAGGGGGTTGAATGGTAAGAGCTTGAGTTCCTTGTAAAATCACAAGTCCTACTCTATCACGATATAAATATGCTTGACGAGAAAGCCAGTTAACAGAGGATGATACGGTATTTATGACGTTCTCAATTGATTGTGATAAATCAAGTACAAATATGATTATTGCTGATACCCGACTGCTAAACACCTTTTCACGAACATCACTCATTTCTAATTGTAAAGATTGTTGAGAGCTACCATGAAAATGTGGTGGATTCCTTCTCAACGAGTTAATGATTGTTGCTAGTACGTGAAAGCTCTTGGGAAAATCTTTGAATGGTTTATCTCCAATCACTCTACCTGTCTGTAAAGAGGTTAAACTCAGAGCTCTTTTTCCAGACATAGCTTGACGTTTAGGATCAATTCTGGTAGGTTGACGAGGAAATTTCGCGGCTAAAACTCTCTGGGAATGGTTTACTATACCTGTAGAGCCAAAATCACCCATAAAGCTCTTTCCCATGAGCGGCTCGGTGTCTTTTCTGATTACATCTAATTTCGCTAATTTGCTCACGATAGATTGTTCAGATTTTGACTGAGTATTTTGCATTGTACGTTTAAATTCCAATGGTGAAACATGCAACCCGATTCCAAGATCTGAGACTTTCTTACTAGTTTCCCCCAGAGAGGCACCCACGTCTGCAGCTCTTCTGATCTTCCATTCATCTTGATTTAATTGACGAAGATACCCCATTGTGAATAAAATGAAAACGAAAAAGAAAATTGTCAACCAAAATTCAGGAGGAACTAATAGAATAAGCATTGTATAAACCACGATTGTTATGATAAGAATAAAGAGGCCTAATATCATGATCCAAAATCGTAGGCTATCAGATAAAGAAATAAGCCCTCTACGTCTCTGCAAACCGACAAACCGAAGGATTTTTCCACTGTTGGATTGATCTTCCTCAAGTTCAAATTCTACTTTTCTCTTAATATCCCGCTTATCTTCTTTTGTGGAATCAGATAATCGAAATGTCTTTACCTGGGAAAAAGATTTTAAATTTGAAGTTGATTTAGCCTTTTTCTCGATTAATCCATATTCAGTCATCAGTTTATGCCTTTTCTGTACCCACAAATAAAGTAAGAATGAACAAATTCCCCATATTAATACCAATCCAAAGATAACTGGTAGTAGACTTGGTACAGAAAGAATTCTAACAATGATTAAACTTAATATATAAGTAATCATTATAATACTTCCAAACTTAACGGAATTTTCAATCGTTTTGTGTAAAAAATGATTAGACCCTTTAATCAAGGGAGTTTTATCAATGGCTTCATTTTTTGATTCATTTTCTTTCGATTCTGCACTTTCAGTTGTTACCAGTCTGTCTATTACCCGTGTAATTTCATCTGGATTATCTAAAGGTATACGATGGGCAAGAATATACGGAACCAAGAAGATAATGTCTTCTTTTGTGACAGAGTTGCAATTTTGAAAACTAGCTAAAGCTCTAGCTCCTTTTGTTAACGAAATATCAGCTCGAACTCCATCTACTTGAAAGTGAGAACAAATTCTAGCTATAAGTGTAATGCAGTCAGAAGGAATAGTTACATGCTGGATATTCTCTCTAGACCGGACAATTTCTTGTATTAGAGAGGAAGAGGCTTCAAAGAATGGAGTGGTCTTAGAATTATTTGAAGAAAATTTGCCGAACAGGTTCTTTTCCATAATCTCAATTCTAGTTTGAATAGTGTTTCTATAATTTAGCTGATAAGAAAAAGCAAATTTATCTCCCCAACTTGCTGAAATTTCAGAATTGAGAGAATTCATTGATGCAATTAGACAAAAATTGCTAGGGTGTTCAAGGGAAAGTGTATTTCGCTGAATAGTGTTCTTATTGAATTGCCATGCACTTAGAAGAATATTCATGGTTTCCTGAGGGAGAAGATGAAGATCGTCTAAGATCAAAAACCCGTTGTTCACCTGGCCTAGAATCCCTAGACGAAAATTTAATGTGATATCGACACTGCCAACTAACGAATCTAGAGAAGCATGTATAGGCATCTTAACGATTGGAACAAAAGAATCTTGTTGATCGATTAGAATCTCCCTATTTTTTTTATCCAAGCACTCACCACATAATGCTCTGCTGTCCAAGGTACAGTTATACTGGCAGGTCGAATTTTTCACCATTGGAATTTTCAGTTGTTGGAAAAAATGAAGAATTAACGATTTACCAGTTCCCGTAGATCCGTGAATTAAGATTCCAGAAATTGAGGGATCAATTGCAAGTAAAATCAGTAATAATTTAAGCTCATGATTACCTTCAAAGTCAGAAAAACTTGATGTAGAGAGAGTCATAACCAATGGCGGTTCTTCTTCTCTAATCACCATGCAAGACATATCCAAAATTAAAGTAAGCTAATTAAATGGAAGTTCCTTCTGTAAGAGGATTCTCACCTTTCCTAATGATATAAAATAAAAAGGCCAATATGAAACAATTCATTCCAGCAAGCAAGTAAGGATATTGAGTAAGTGTTAGCATTAATACGACTACTCCCAAAAACCAAATTACAGATATTCCAATGGCACGTTTAAGTAACCATCTTAGTAATATTACTTCTTCCTCATTTAAACCTTCATCTATCGTTAGCATGATGACAACATATCCTAAATTATAGATAAATATCATCATGCCCACGAAGAGAATTAGTAGTAGTACTGTTTGCATCATAATTAAGGCTGGGCCGCTGGAAATAATAGAATTTCCGATCATACCGAGTATTTCCATTATTACGAAAATTATACCGAATACAAAAGAAAAACTTATTCCTTTATGCTCAGATAGCCAATTGGAGGCAGATTTTGGTTCTGTTGCAGAGATTGGAAGCATAATTTGTCACGTTCGTCGATTCGAATTCAATATTGACCCTTAATTTATTATTTGCTTAAATGCAAGCTCAAAGAAATTTGATATTCAAATTTTTGGAGGGAGGAAATAGGTCTATTTCAGTACGTCTTTTAACTAATGATACTAATTCCTCATAGAGATTATGATAGTTCACATTTTGGTCTTTTGTTATTCCTGGAACCAAAATTTTGTTTGTTGTAGCGAATTTCAATGATTTTTCGTATCCAGCTGCTGCATGACGTAAGACTGCTGACATTGGATCCCATGTTAGTACTCTAAACAGTCGTTCTTGTGCAAGAGGTGTTCCATCAGCGACACACACCTGCCCTGCATGAAGAGAATACCCGACTCCAACACCTCCACCACCGTGATAACTAACCCAAGTTGCCCCAGAAAGTGAGTTTCCCAACAGATTTAAAACTGGATAATCTCCAATGGCATCAGATCCATCTTTCATTCCTTCAGTTTCACGATAGGGGCTTGCTACTGATCCCCCGTCCAAATGATCTCTACCTATAATGACAGGTGCGTCTATCGCTCCGTCAGAATATAATTTATTCAATAACATCCCAAATGCAGCTCTACCTTTGTATCCTGCCCAAAATACTCTTGCAGGAAGTCCTTTTTCAAAAGGAATGTACTTCGAGGCTAGATCAATCCAATTGAGCAACATCGGATCGTCGTGAAATAGCCTTTTAGCATATTTGTCGGTAATCAAGATGTCTTTTGGATTATTAGATAAAGCGGCCCATCTGAATGGCCCTTTTCCTTCACAAAACAACGGTCTAATATACTTGGGGACAAAACCTGTGAATTTATAAGCTTCTTTATAACCCTCCTTAAATGCTTGAGTACGGATATTGTTACCATAATCAAATGTTTCAGCTCCCCTTTTCTGTAACTCCACCATTAATTCTACATGTGTTTTGACGGTTTTAAACGCTAAATTCTTATACTTTTTGGGATTAATTTTTCTTAATTCTACTGCTTCCTCGTATGTCATGTTAGCAGGAACATATCCATTTAACATATCATGTGCTGAAGTCTGATCTGTAAGGACATGCGGAGTAATATTATTTATGGTTAAATATTCAAGTAATTCAACCGCATTACATAATATGCCAATAGACGTCGGTTCGTCTTTTAATGCATATTCTCGTGCAATTTTAACTCCTTCCTCTATAGAATCTACTTTAATATCCAAATATGGAGTACCTTCATCCCGACCTTCATTGAACATACGATCTAGATTGGTTGGATCAATTTCAGCTATTAGAGCGATTTTCCCGACCATTTTTATAGCTAGTGCTTGGGCACCTCCCATCAAGCCAAGACCTGCAGTAACAATCACATTTTGCTCAAACGCAGTTAGTTTATTAAAATTTGGAGTCTTTTCAGCTGATTTAATTGCTGATATCATCGTTTCGTATGTACCCTGAATTATTCCCTGTAATCCGATGAAAATCCAGCTACCTGCGGTCATTTGGCCATAAACTGACAAACCTGCATCAACCATTTCCTGAAATGATTGCGTCCAATTTGGTACAATAACAGAATTCGTCACAACACACCGAGGTGCGAATTGATGAGTTATAGTTTTCCCATAGGGAACCCCTGACTGCATGAAAAGTGTTTCATTTGACTCCAACGACTGTAACATATACATTGTTTCGTAATAGGCCTTCCAATTCCTCATAACCTTTCCACTACCCCCATAAATGAATAATTTCTCCCAATCTTTCCCATTATGCAGATTTGAAATAATAGCACGAATTATTCCTTCAGTCTGCCATCCAGCTTTGGTAGTGGGGGTTAAAGCAGCCTTTCCCTTTGGTAGAGGTGGAATTTCAGAGGGTTTTTGGTCAAACCTCAATCTCTCTTCTTCTTCAATCTTATGGTGACCCTCAACGATTTCTTGTAACTTATTTTTTTTCATTAATATTCCTCAGGTTATTCTTTCTTCCCACAAGAAAGGATACTGACTTTAATGAACCATCATCCCTTCTTATCACATATTTCTCTGAATTAGTATAAATTGGTTATTATACCCATCGAGAAAGTCTAAATAAAAGGTTTTTCAACACCCTACCTCACTAAGTTCAACTTATCAAGGTTTTCTTGATGAGGTCACGAAGAGTAACTCATCGTTTCTGGAGCTCGGATATCAAAATATCCCGAATAACCATTTGAATTGGCTGTATGATTCTCTGAACAGCTTGAGGGCGCTGTTTTGGGTTCCATTCTCCCTTATTCCATGCTTCGCGAAGCGCACTCAGCGCATTCAAACAACTAACTTCAAAGGTACTTGCAAATGTATCTCGTAGTGAAGTAGAGACACCTGCTTCTAGCATTAATCTCCCGACATCCGCAGCACTTATACGAGTTTCTACTGGTAAATCCATTTTGTTTAGCATGATCGCGATTTTTATCTCTCCCGTATATATTTTATCTCCAGAAACCTCGAAGAGCTCTTTAAGGCTGTCCTTATTCTCTTCCCATCGAGCTTTCTCTGAATCAATCACAACGATCAGACCATGAAGTCCATTGATTACAATCTTTCTCATGGATTTAAATCTATCTTGCCCAGGGGTTGTAAATAGATGGTACTTAAATCCCTTTCCTGGACCTCCTCCTAAACCGAAGGTAGCTTGGTCAAAACCGATAGTTCTCTCTGTAGCTTTATCTTCAAGCTTTAAAAAATTATAGACGCTTTCAGGATCCTCTTTTTTCTTGATTGCATGGAATAAACTTAAAGCTGTCGTTTTTCCTGCTAATGTTGGTCCCCAGATAACAATTTTGATCCCTTGTTGCGACTCTTCAAAAACTAGCTCTTCATTTTGACTCAATGAATCTTCCTCGAAAATTTTTACTTTGAAATAAAGTCTAAGAATCACTTAGAATGATAAATTGTTTGGATTGGTACCAATTTCCTAACACTTATCACACTTGTCAGTCTATTTCGTTATTATTCTTCTACTTAAAAAGGAATGCTAAATTCCGGAGGGATCTTATCCTTCTATATTAAATGACTTTCAGATTTTATTTCTACTTCTGGTCTTTGTTCTCAATTTATGTGCTAAAATAATAATTGTTGTAGATTAGCTTTTTACTTTGCTCTGTCAACTGATAATAAGGAAATTTGAAGAATCTATTTAATTCTCATATTGATAAATGGTCTAAAAATAGTAAAAAATCATATTCATCATCTCATTGTTTTTTAAGGATAGAATGGTCTTATGAGTAAAAAATTTGATTTAATTGCCGTTTCACCTCATCCTGATGATGCAGAAATTGGTTGTGGAGGAACACTTGCTTTACTTTCGGAAAAGGGCTACCGTATTGGTATCATAGATTTGACTAATGGAGAACCAACACCCTTCAACGATGATCCGCAAGTACGTCTCGCTGAAGCGTCAAAAGCTGCAAAAATTCTTGGGATTGAAAGAGTAACTCTTGATCTACCTAACCGAAAATTGCTTGATAATTTAGAGGCACGAATGAAATTAGCAAAAGAATTTAGGAGAATGAAACCAAAAATTGTTATTGGGATGCAGGGTATGACTCCCAGAGCCTCCCCTGATCATTATCAAAGTCAGCTTATATTTGATGCAGCCACATTTTATAGTAGATTAACAAAATGGGAACATATGTTCGATGGACTAGCTCCATGGCGGATAGATAATGTATTTTACTATTATACCGCTCGCGAACTCTTTACTCGATCCCAACCCCTACAATTTACTGTCGACATTAGTGAACATTTTGAAACTAAAAAATCAGCCTTGTTAGCTTACGAGTCCCAATTTAGAGCTCACTCTTCTTATAATCCCCCCATCATTGATTGGTTAGAAGGTATGGGTAGATTTTTCGGTTCTCTTGCAGGTTGTAAGTATGCTGAAATCTTCTATGGATCGAAAATCATGACAATGAATTTATTCAAGCACATTCTTGATTAAATAATATCTCACTTCTCTTCATGCCCACGAGCTACTCGAGCTGCGAATAATGCGTATTCGAGAAATTCTTGGGGTTCTAACTGTTCTATAGACGATTTTAAAGCTGCTAGAATTTTGTTTCTAACTTCTTCTTCCCTGTTTTCATAATTTGAATGAGAAAGACATTTTGAATAAAACACAGCCGAATCTTGAAATTCTCCTAACTGATACAAACCGTCAGCAAGCTCTAAGTATTCATCAGAATATTCTATCTTGGATTCAGATGTCATGCTATCCAATAAATCTGCATAGTGTTTGAGTGCAATGATTGCACATCTGAGACTCTCTATTACGGCATGTTTTGCTAAGCGATCACATATGGTAGAGCGAAGGTAACTTATTCGCTTGTTATTTCTCGTATCATTCCTTGATAAAGCTTCTAGGCTTTTATTCACACGCCAAAATTGTGGAACTTCATATCCCTGTACAGGATCAGAAATTCGCAGCAAAATTCGTGATTTAACTCCATAATTTGATAAGTCTTGTATAGGTGTATCTCCTAAAATTTCCATTACTCCAATATCTCTCAATTTTGGCAAATAATATGGTTGTAAATAGCTAAAAAAGTCAAAATTCTCATTATAAATTGTATCTACAGATGATAGTACAATTTGTTTGAACTTTGAAATTTGTGCAGGTTCTAGGAGTTGAAAAAGACGAATCTCAGACGAATGAGCAATTGAGAATGAAATAACATCCCCTTGAGTTCCATCAGATTCAATCTTAAAAATCGCGGTACCAGAAGGTAATGATATGGGCATCGTAACACGCCGTTCAAACATAGGATTTTCAATATCTTTCTCACTAATCCATTTTTCAGCTAGTAAATTGCTAAATATCCATAATTCGGGCTGGCTTGAAATTTCCAACAAGTTTTTCCTTCTGGTTCGCTGGGGCACAGATCTTACCTCCATTTAGCAATTATTTTTCTAGAAATTTAAAAGCTAACTCTTTTGGCGATTTTCCAGAACGTGTGAGGAAATCAGTTGTCTCATAAAATTGATTTGAACTAATATGACTGTCTATCCGAATGATTCATCTTCGGACTCTCACAGCTATACCATGATTAAATTGGATCATTTCAGAAGCTGATAAATGGGCTCTTCCAGAATTAATAAAATTTCCTTTGTCATCGACAATAAACACCTCTTCTCCACATTTTATTTCTGGATCCACATTTTTAACGAATCTTGCTAGAAGATCTTTATTTCTAGAAACAAAAGGAATACTATCATCTGAAGCGACTACACGTAACTTAGGAGCGGGGATAAGCTTACAGAGTTTTTCAGCAAATGATTTTGAAGGAATTATGGAAAAATCAGAGGGGCGTATGGTCCCCACAATTTTGTCCAGATAAGTAAAATTTCTTAAGATTCCGGTTTTAGGGGAACGATGCACAGATACAGGCATATCATCAAATACTTCATGGATACCCGATCCAAATTGGAAATCTATAATTGCATTGAGTTTAAATTCATCGGATGGCTTGGAAGTTCTTTTATTTTTGTCCATAATCTTAAATTGATCTATTATATTGCTATTAATTTCTAGGTTGGAATGAAGTTCTATTGCTTGAAATTTTTCCTTATATTTACTAAGGAACTCTTCAATAAATTCAATATCTTGTTCGGTAAAATGCAAAGGTATTCTTTCATGTTGAACAAGTGGGTAAACTCCTTGTAACTCATCTGGTATTACTCCAAAAAGTGGTGATATCTTCAGTACTTGAAAATTCTTTGTTGATCGGATTTTACGATAATCACGTGCTAGGATTAGTTTGGAACTCCACGGATAGAACCGATTGAGAATTCGTTGTTTATATCTCAATATTTGTGGATGAAACTTCAAAGCAGGGTGAGTAATTAATTTGGCTCTTTTAGAGGAGATTGGCGTAAAAGTTTCAATGAAATTAGAAGTGGGGGTATCAAATAAATGTGGAATTAATCTAGCCAGCGATGGATGATTCATTGTCCGAGACATAACTAATTCATACAATCTCCCTTCAATGATTGCTTGCTTGACTCTCTGAAGTTCTGCAAAGCTTACATTTAGATTGTGTTTGGCTAGTAAATGAGTACGTGTTGAATGATCAAGGCGTTGTAACTCTTTTACCTTATGTGAGAGACACATTTCGCAAGAACACGGGAAATATTGAAGATCATCTAAATAATGAGTTCCAAATTCTGTTAAATAGCGATTTTTTCTTGCATACAAGAAATATGCGGCAGAATCAAACATATCAATACCCAGAAAGACTGAAATGGCGAAGAACATAGGATGACCGGCTCCAAATAGATGAATCGGCCGATTCAATGGAAGATGCTTTTTTGCAGTCAATATCATTTTGACAACAGTCTCAAAATTATAACGTTCTAAATATGGTACAACTGAACCTATTGGATGAATATCGAAGGCCTTGTGTGCCATTTCCATGCTTGATTGTTCGACTAAATCTAAAAATTCTCCTCCTTGAATAGGGCCAGCCCATAAAATTTTGCTCGATGGATCTCGGCACTGAATGTGTTCATCAGCTCTCACCAGTGTTTTTTTCAAGGCATTCTGAACCTCTTGGAGGTCTCCTTGTTTAGTAGGAATGTCTAAAAAAACTCCAATATCGCTCTGGATTTGCTCCTGAAAAGAAGTAATCAACGAATTTGTGATAGAAACTTCTCCATACTCCATAAGCTGAAATGCCCCGGAATCTGTCATTATAGGGCCATCAAAATCGATTAATTTATGTAATCCTAGTTTTAATGCTTTTTCTCTGTTAGGAATATCACGATAAAGTAAATATGAATTTGTGATAAATGCTTCAGCCCCACACTTAACCATATCAGCCGGAGGTATTTCTTGTCTGTTAGGATTAATAACGGGCAATAGAACAGGAGTTGATACCTTTCCATGAGCCGTTAAGATAGTACCTATGCGTCCTAAGCCATCTTTTTTTTGAATTGAAAACATTATTGTCAGGTCTCTTTTGTAATGGTTGGAGGAAGACATTTTTTTCTTCAAATCAGAAAAATATTCTCCAAATATGATTAATGATGAAATATGGTTTATAGAATATTTTCTATCATCACAGCTATCTATTAATGCCTTGGTTCTTTTTCCATATATGAAAATCTCCATTATAAATTTTGAATAAAGAAAATTAATACCAGGAAGGATCTGATTCCCAATTCATACAAGAAAATAAATAAAAATTAACTAGAAAAGCACCAATTGTATAGATTAAAGCTGCAGAAGATTAAAGTGTTGTTTTGCTGATGTCGTTCCCAGAAATATTAAAATTGCAGAAACCCTTCACGTTTGCTGAACTACAAAAAAAGGGGTTTGAAATAACTAGAGCCGATCTAAAAAAATTAGTTGATGAAAAAAAACTTCACATGGAGAAGTTCGGGAGAATGAATATTTATTGGAACCACCAATTCAAAGCTGAATCAGGTATGAAATCCTTCATTAAACAATTAGAACTTGAAAATAGTGAATTAAAGAGAGAAATCATGACTGAAAGATTAAAAATACAGAAATTATCAATTCAGGATGGAATTGATGAACCATGGAAAGAAACCGCTATGGCAATGGCTCGTATCCTAAGCGAACAAAAACAGATTTCCCTTCAAGAGGTTTTAGAATATTTTAATGCGCCGATAGAGGAATAATATACCAGTAATCAGGATTTTCTGATATTAGATTCTTTGCTTTTTTCAATAGGGAGACTTTCTACCTGAAGCATTTCTTCATCTTGTTTATCTGTTGTTGTACCGCTCTCTTCTAGTTCAACTACTTTATCTACCGTTCTAAAAATCAGATGAAGATCTTTAACCTTAAAATCAGAACCTTCTTCTTCAAAGTCCGAAGGCAAGTTAATTTCAGCCCAAATTTCATCCTCAGAATAACCAGTAAAAGCTGGTGATTTTTCTAACTCAGCTTCCACTGATACAGAATTTCGTATCACTAAATTCTGAAATTTTAGCTCCACATAGTTTCCTTCAATCAACATGTCTACATCGAGACCATATGATTCTGTAAGTGTATCAACGATTGAATGGAGCATTTTTAAACTGTGTATGCTTGTTTCTTGTGCATTCACAAGACATAAATCTAATTTTGGCCAGAGACAAAAGATCTGTCCTCGTACAAAATGTGCTTCAATGAGCTGATCAATATTACCCATTGGAAGAACTTCTTTCCCCTTGATTATTGTACGCTTTAGGAAATCCGAAGCCGTTCTAAGGGGTTTTGTCTGTTTTTCGTGGATAATCTTCCAGTAATCATCTAAATAGATGTAAACATCAGGTAACAGAAATCCTCCTTCTTGAAAGGAACGTAACAAACCTTTTATTCTTTGGGAGTAACAGAACATAGGCATATTTTTCTTAGATTCACGTTTCAGCAGTAAAACATCTAAATATCGACGATCAGTACATTTTGGTCTTAGCATGTTTACTACTTTGTTGTTTTGGCATTTAGATAAACAAAAATCACGTCGGTCTCGTACCATTTCTTCCCACAAAGTGATTCCCGAAACACGATTCAATGTGGCCATAGCCGCTCTAGGCGCTTCGAGATCAGTCCATTTCATTTTTTCACAAACCTTAAACATATGGGGAATTGGTAACGAATTCTACTTCATTTTTAAATAATTTATAATGTATGTACTGTTTGAAAGAGGGTTCTAACGAGATTATACCTCTTCAACTCACTTTCAATCAATAATTCATTCTGCTTCGTGAGGAAGCACTGTCATGTAAGCAATTAAAACTTACCATTAATTTACCTATGCATTTAAGGATGCCCCGAATAATATATTTTTACAGGGACTTAAGCAGAAACCTTTACCACTTTATTTCCAAGCCTTCTCTTTTCATTAATAAAGCAACGGAATTCTGACTTTATAGATGCAAGGATATCTAGAGAGAACCTCTAAGAAAGTCTTGCACTATTAAATTCGCAATTAGGAGTAAATGATTGCGTAATGACGAATGTCCATAGTTTAAACTCTCATTTAATTGTTGTAACTCTTTCGATTCATAAATATACAAATACAACTTCCATACATTATTATCCAAGCTTTCTATGTCATGTGCTAATAGCTCAAAATCCACTATGCTCTTTGATTCCCAAGTATACCGATTAGTGCGTGGAGACCTGATTTTTCTTGTCATCATTGCAGCAAGTCGATCATATTTTTGAAACGTCTGGATGAGGACATTATCCGAGTTTTCATGGTGCTGTTTGAGTATCTCTACATCTCTCACTTGAAGTTCGATATAGATTTTCGATTTATGTCTAGGAGTATGTACAAAATCGTGAAGCAAAGCATACCGAATTAACCTTTGAATTTGTTCTGGAAGCTGATGTGGGAGACCTTTTCGAATTTTTACACGACTAGATTGGGTTTTTTTATGCTCTTTAGCTTGTGACCCAATCCATCCAGCTAACCAACTGATTTTCCCTAATCCTTCACTCCAAAATCTCCCAATATGTTCGATAGATAACAATTCTTTTAGTTTATTCTTAACCTGAGGAAATGTTTGACATCGATAGGTTACTTTGATCTTGCCAAGATAGCCTATAAAGGAGTAAGGATAGATTCTTCGTTCTTTGTGGGATTTTGTGATATATCTGCGTTTAGGATTGAGTATTACTGCTCGACAATTTTCTACTTTGAATACTGTTTTTCTTGATATTATTGGAGTAATGATTTCTCCTTCAAGTGTTAATTCCATTTTGCCATACCTCCAAAGCATTTTGAAAATGTTTATTTCGGGATTCTTCTGTTATTTGATTTTGGACAATAAAACATCCATTTTCATCCATTACAGGAGTCCTAGTAACGGTACGTTTGAGGAGTTGAATTTTATTTACTTGAACATGTCCATATCCAGTATTATACCCACGTCCTAGCCGATCAAAATTCATTGCACCTTCAATGATCAACCCAAGTTGTAACGGTGTGCAAGAAGTAACATCGATCTCAAAATGAAAATTACCTGAAAAATAACGTTCAGAAAAGTCTTGAACACTTTTACCATTATAGGTCAAATTGACTCTATTCTCAGAAGCGATGTGAACTTGTTGAATACGACCAGAGATTTCAGCAGTTTTGTGAGGTATCGAGGTTATGGGATTAGCTTGAACAACAATAATTCCTTCATGTCCTTTTGATCCAAATATCTGATGAAGAACACATTCTTTTTTCTCTACACAACTACCAAGTAAGTGATAACCTTCGGGTAACAGGCGATTACCATGTTTGTCGACTTCTTTATCAGTCGAATGGCAGACATCAAGTCCCGCACTCATACAAATATTAGCTATCTTATGTCTTAAGACTCCTTTGATTCCTTTGATGAAGTATAGAACAGAAGACGCTTCTTTCTTCTCCTTTTTTCCGTTAAAATTATATTTATAAGAGTATTGATTTAAACGAAGCATATGTGAGGCATTAGATCGAGGTAACGACCCATTCAACGGTTTACAGATTGGTGTATAACAATAGACTTTAAGAATTATCGCGTGTTGATTCATTTTTCGTGTCTTCATCTTTTATCCTCCCCAGATTGCTTAGTGGATGGTTGAGCACGCTCTATGAGATATATTGGACGATTTGGAGATTTATACCTCTTTTTACTGTGAGCGGATTGAATTATTAATTCAGTGAGCTGACTTGGATTGGCTAAATACTGTTCAGAAATGTAACATATTCGAGTCCGATGGGGTAGAAGATAATTTATCCATTCTTCGGAACTAGTGAAGAGTCTTGTATTAGAAGTGATTATAAGATCAATGTATTGGTTAATACACGTCTCAATAATTTCATATTGTACAAGATCGGCTATGAGGTCCCATATTTGGATTATCTCGATCCCTTTCTGCTTTAGAGGAATTAGAATTTCAGGACGATCAACGTTCAAATCTAATAAGACTCTTTTTGGACGAGGCAGACATTTTTCGTTTCTTAAAATAGATGATTGGTTTTTTGTGGCAAGATCAGAATTAAAATCTACTGGATCTCCGCCTGAGACTCCTTTCAGTTGTAGCGCATTGCTAACGATTAACTCATTGACAAGAAAAAACAATCGAGTTGAGTTACTTAAAGAAGGTCTTGGAATTAAATGGTTATTATTATACCAAATATTTAATTGGTCGAGAGTAGACATATAATCAGAGATTTGAGTAAATACTGCTTTGAAATCATCCGTTCCTTTTGCCCAGTAACTTAAAGGAAAAGAACATTCGAAAAATCTATACTGAATTTCTTCTTTTTGTTTCATTCAAATTTTCCTCCTTTGAGCTTTCACCTCGGTAGATTTGTTATGAGCGGTATTCAAATATGTTGGAGATGAATTAAAAACGTATAAATCTTGATTTCTATACTTATTATTAGAAGAAAACAGTTGTACTTTGTTTAATTTTCTTAAAAAAATATTAGAATGTTCCTTTAATCCTTTATTTCTAAAAGAGCTTTTTAAAGTGGATTTTTCTTCTCGTTTTATCTTAGGTTTCAAGAAATCAAGTTGATTGGCAAAATTAAACTGAGAGGATTTCTGAGGAGATGCCCTAAGTATTCGATAGATTTCGAGAAGCTGCTTTTGAGAGGTGAGGAGCTGATCAACAGAAGGCATTAAACGTTTAAGAGTAGTTAAAAGTTGAGAACTGATAGGTTTAGTAGATTCAAATAATACCCAAAACTGATTAGGATATGTAGTTTTAAGCTGTGAATATTTTCTTTCAAGTTGAAGGGATTTTTGTTTAAGAGCTACTCCGACACGGTACATGGTCGTGAATGAACACTCTAAGAGAATAGAATTGTTTATCATAAAGTCGATAATATAGTAACGGTCATTCAGATGAAGTTTTTGATGCATAACAAAGGAAATATCGTTGTGAAGAAGAAGCTGTTTAACTGCTAATTCTTGGTCTGTTATTGAAGAGGAAAAATTGGAAAGTTTTTTATTTAATTTTGAATTCATACATATTAGCTCCATAAAGAGATGTAGTCAAATAATTCATTTCATATATGGGTATTTAAACCTTTGAAACACAAAGGACATGGGAAAATAGGAATTCATTCCATTTCTCTCTGGTGGCTCCTTTATTCTTGAAATGATGAGTATGAACCCAAGCATTTCAAATCATATTGATCTCTTAATTAATCAGGACGCAAATCAAGCTTATTCTGATTTGGAGACTTTTTTGGACTCTTACTGCAGAGATTATGACCGGTTCATTTTTTTATATGATAAGAACGACCTAAATTTTGAAAAACAAGCTTTTAGACGTTTTCTTTTCTCTGCTTCTGAGCTTCGCATCGATAAGACATTTTCTTTTCTTCTCCATTCTCCCAAATTCCATCTCAATAAAAATCATCCATCATTACGCATGGCAAAATTTTCTTTGCGAGAAAATCATATTATCCAAAAAATCGCTCTTACCTATAATCAAGTAGATACTTTTTTTCAAAACATCGATTTAAACAGCAGTCGGATCTGTATAATCCTGTATAAACCTGATCGCCTTTGTTACTTCTCTTCTACTCTTCTTCTTCTTCATAACATTTTACTTAGCTTTTCTTGCAACGTGAAATCTATCATACTCACTGATAATCTCAATGCTAGACCTTTCTATGAATGGTTAGCTCACCACCAAAACAAAGAATTAGTTGTGACTTCTAGAGTTCAGCCAACCAAGGATGTCTCTCCTTCTTGGGAATTTCTTACATTAGATGAGATCTCTGCAACATTTCTCAATGAACTCACTCTACCTCCCTCTCTTATTGATCGAATTGACTTTTTAAATCGAAGTTTACCTGAAAAACAACTTTTATTTTCTGATTTTGTTCCGTTTCGAAACAAAGGTCATATTGTTAAACATATTAGAAAGGTTTCACGTCATAGGAACCACTGGAAGGCATTAAGAGGAATTATTTTATCCCTTCTGCTTTTCTATCACCTTCATTATCGTGAACGTCTCTTAATCATCTCCAATCATTTATCTTCAGACATCTGGATGGATTTTTTACAGGAATACGGATTATCCTTTGATAATAATTCAAGGATGAAGTATGCATATAACTCAGTTCATTTTCTTTCACTTGCTCAAGCTGAGTCTCAACTAACTCAATTCATATCAAAAGTTGATCGAATTTTTATTGATATAGGAGACGAAATTACTACTACATCCTTACACGCTCTAATAGAAAACTTTATCTCCTTTTCAAATTTACTTAGAAATTTTGACTTAAATAAACGAATATGCTTTTTACAGCCTTTGCTCATCAAAAAAAATTTCTTTTCCCATCTTCTAAATAGCTCACCAATGCCCTATCAAATAGGTTATCTCACAAATCAACAAGAACACATACAGGAATTATTATTAACTGCCCTGTTGGTCACAACTCAAAAACGAATGAGGAAAGACGAATGGATTTGTTCTATTTACTCCTCATGGTTAACACAAATAGTTCTTGACACTTCTATCCCTCTTACTATAGAAAAGGTAATCCTCGACTTACGTTTGGTGGGATTACTGGATTTGAAGTATTATCAAACAACACCACTTGGCCGATGGTTTTTACTTAATGAAATGAATATCCTACCTTTTTTGACGTATTTACAAAGGAGCTTTCCCTCTTTCTTTGAGATCAATACACTTTCAGAAATTACAGTTTCGGAGCGTGAGAAACTATTTTTCCTTTGTACACAATGGTTTTTTCAGACAACGAAAAGCATAAATTTTACGATAACCAACTTACGTGATTTTCAATCGGTAGTAATAGCAGCTTGGAAATATCAGAAATATGCGTCATCAATGATTGAAGGAGCCGATAAGATACTAGTAGAAGTTTTACAGTTTGAAAAGGATGAACGACCTGATTTCTATCACCATTTGCAAGAACTCAACGAAACAGAACCTGTAACTTTCAGAACTCGTCCCAAAACACCTCGGTTAAGATATCGGGGGAAAGCCTTTCTTCGTGTTCTTTCAGACCTTAATCATTGGATGGAGAGATATTTACAACCTGGGTCAATTCATGAGAAGGAAGTTTTCTTCGATATACGAAAATACGCTCAGGAAGCAAATAAAGATGATTTAGCCGTCAATTTTTTTACATATATCCGTTCGATTAAAAGAATTCTAAAAGGAGACTTTAATGAGATTCAAAGCTATATTGAGTCCCTATCATATTCTTCACAAAAGAAAAATGCAATGGTACAAAGTGTTTCAGAAATTCGTAAATGCTTAAACTTCAAAAGTATCAAAATCTATCCTTTTAAGTCACGACTAGTGCTAATCCACACAGGCAATCAAAGAGAAAAAGATCAACAACTACCTGACACTAGTTTCTTAAACCGGCACTGCGGTGAATGTGCGTATTTCACTTATCGAAGGAAAAAGGACTGTCTTTTCTACCAGCAAGTGGCAATTTATGATGAAGATCTTATTCCTCCCATGATGAAAGAACGATTGAGTAACTTCTTTTCTTCCAAGGTAGCCTGCTCCTTATGGCGCCCCTCTTTCGAAACACCCATAATCGGAGAAGATTTAAATAAGCTAGATCCTACAATAAACAAAGATGTAACCCTTGAAGTTCAAATCGGAGAAGAATTTCCGATTCGAGAAGAGCAAAAATTACATCTGAAGACAGCATCAGAATACTTTGGAATGATAAAGGGATCCAACTATGTTAAAATCAAAGAGACTGATCGCTTGCATTATGGAAGACATGTTCAGGTTTTAAGAATCTCCAATGAAGAAGGAGAGCTGCAAAGAACTCTAGATTTAACTGTTCCCCATATCATTGATACTTGGAAACTGAATGATCTGATTCTTGAACTTGCAGATACTTTTCATCATCTTTCATTCAACTATCGCTCTCGCCACCTTGTTCTTCGTCCAGAAGATCAGGTAACCATCAAGAAACATACAGGAATTATCCCATTTCTGTGGCTACAACGATATAGAAAACGAAAACCTGAAAAATATCCGTTATATAAAATTTCTTCTGTTATCAATATAGGAAAACCGCGTTTAACGAAACTACTAAAACAATGGAACATCGATGTTTTTTATATTTCGACGAAAGGAGTTCTAAAGGAACCTAGTGAAGATATACTCAAAGCGATTAGTTTGCCAGAGGTTAGATCATCCTTACAACAAATGCATCTATTAGGGCTAGTTCAATCAGCATTACATGCCACTGCATACCTAGTGGAAATAGCCGAATTTTATAACCTAAAACATTTCAGTAAGCAAATAACATATCGAATGAAACGAATTTTGTATAGGAGTGCTAGTAATTTAAGTAAATATATTTCCAATCCAGAACAATTTTCATTAAAACAAGTAACTGCTCTTGAAGGGTGGATTTTTCGACCATTTGCAGAGGGAGTTCGAGAATTCACTCAACGAATACAGGACCCAGTGGATCCAATGATTTTTCACGATAGAACTTACGGAAGAACTTACACTCGTCTTATTTGGAAAAAAAATAAGGAAATACGCGATTATCGGGGAGGATTAACTCCATTTGATGCAGCATTAAACAGCATTAATCGAACACTACGTAACAGATTAAGATTAATGAACGCCAAACTGGGACTGGGTTATAAGGCCAAACCCATTTTTAGTCATATTTCTGCTGACAAGCCTGGACGATCATCTCACCTTGATTTAGAAGAGGTAGGTCGAATTCTATCCAGATTAGTTCTGATTCAGCAAATTGCAGAGAAAAAGATTCGAGGTGATCAATTTGAAGAACGATTTGATGATTTCAACTTGCCTTATTATGCACCTTATAGCTGGGTTGTGAAGGAATTATCCTCTAGGATAATTCATGCAAAAATCTTACCCTACTCAGTCTATTACCAAGGGGAGTTAATGCCTTTTTCAACGGCACACGAAAAACATGTCTCTCATCTTTGTGATTGTCTAAAACGGTGCCTTGATAAGTCAACTAGTCAAGAACGGACGAATTTGATTTTTAAATTTTATACACCACTAATTTTCTTACCTAAATTTGGGAACGAAGTCGCGAAGGAATCATTAGACGATTTTATCTTTATTCTAAACAAAGATTTGGAAAATGAGAAATTCTTGCTTCAAACGGAGAGATTTATTTCTTAATGAATAAGAATTTGTAAATGGATTGGTTTCAAATGAGTACTTGAGGAATAACCATTCTATCAATCTTTGTTTCACAATCATTTGTCCTAACTTCAGAATGGAACCCTACTAAACCCAGACACCCTACAGCCTGTGGTTGTTGATCTCTTAAAAATGTCTTAATCGATGGAATTAACATGATTTTTTGCTTTTTATTGTGAAAATGTCTATGAGCATGTCCTGCGACAATAACATCTCTCTCTGTTACTTCGATTTGATCAATAATCCTCTCTTCAAACTTTTTTCGCCAGTTACCCATTTTCTCCTTTGTTATATCCCCTCCAATATTTAATTTTTCTAATCCTGTATTGAGCTACATCTTGTTTCACTTCTCGGTTTATAAGCCCTCGCCTAATTAATTAATTGATCCCATGTTTAATTTCTGCTTTTGCTATTGTCCTATTCTTAAGTAA
>NJBF01000099.1 GCA_003144275.1 Candidatus Heimdallarchaeota archaeon B3_Heim | reverse complement strand
AACAATAGATGTTACCCATAAAGAGGTCATTGATCCTTTTAAATGTCCATATTGCAATTCACAACTACAAAAGAATGATTTGGAAAGAAAGAAAAACGGTAAGAATAGAACAGTCCAAATGCCTACTGCAATTATCTACAAACATAGACTGAAGAGATATAACAAAAAACCAGATACTGACGATTTAGAATTGATAAAAAAGATCGAGGAATTGGAAATACCCTATTGGTTTCCGGAATTTGCTCTTCCTGAAGGTTATAATACTGGACAACCTAAGAAATCTCATGGAATAGAAAAAACTTTTGAATTCTATACTAGAAGAAATCTCTGGGTGTTATCCTCAATTTTCAGCAAGATCAGATCTATTGAAGACATGAGGATTAGAAAGATCTACTATTCATTATTTGTTGCAATACTGAATGGAACTTCTAAAATGGCTAGAGTTAGTACATCAAATTATCTTCATGGTGGAGGCGGTCCATTTCTAACAGGATTAAGAGGTACATTATATATCCCAAGTTTCTCTGTGGAAAAACGTCCTGCATTCTCATTCAAAAATCGGTTTGATAAATTTATCAGAGCATTCTCTGATCTAGAATTTCAAGGAAAGACAATTATATCTACTCAGAGTGCGACAAATCTTAAAAACATACCAGATAATTCCGTTGACTATATTTTTACAGATCCTCCTTTTGGAGCTAATTTGATGTACTCTGAACTATCATTTATTTGGGAATCTTGGTTTAAGGTTTTTACTAATAATGAACACGAAGCAATTATAAATGACTATCAAAACAAGGATCTAACTGAATACACAAATTTAATGAGTTCAAGTTTCAAAGAGATGTGTCGAATACTAAAACCTAATAGGTGGATCACCGTAGAGTTTCATAATACTCAAGCATCTGTGTGGAATTCTATACAAGAGGCTATGAATCGAGCAGGTTTTATCATCTGTCAGGTTACTGTATTAGACAAAAAACAAGGGAGTTTCAAACAAGTCACCTCTGCCGGTGCAGTGAAGAATGATCTCATAATTAATGCCTATAAACCTAAAAGAGAATTTTCCGAACAATTTCTTAAAAATGCCGGTGAAGGCATGGAAATTGATTTCGTTATACAACAATTAGAGCATCTTCCGGCAAAACAAAATATAGAAAGGACCGAAAAGATGCTCTACTCTAAAATGCTTGCCCACTATGTTGAAAACGGCTTTAAAATCAAATACGACTCTACAAATTTCTATAAACTACTCTCAGATAATTTGGTGGAACTCGATGGATATTGGTTCCTTGATAGTCAGGTTAAAGAATATAATAAATGGAAGAGTGGACTTAGCCTTGAGCAGATAAAAGATGTTTTGAAAGGACAGCAAGTTCTATTCGTCTCAGATGAGAAATCCGCTTTGGCCTGGTTATATAATTTCTTGCACCAGCCAAGGAAATATGGCGAAATATATACTGCCTATCAGCAGGTTGCCACCACTACGGATGATAACATTCCCGAACTTAAGGAATTGCTGGATAATAATTTCATAGTGGAGAATGGAAAGTATAGACGACCTATCAGCCGAGAAGAGAGAGAAGATATTAATAAAAACCGAGAAAGAGAGCTTAACAGAACATTCCAGAACTTATTGAAACAGGCGATGGAGCAGAAAGGAAGGATAAGGAACGTACGTAGGGAAGCGTTGATATACGGATTTACTAAATGCTATCAGGAAGGTAGATACCAAGATATTCTCACCGTAGCAAGTAGACTATATGCCAGTACACTTGAAGCAAGCGGAGATATCATGGACTTTGTTGATATCGCAAGAATCAAGACATCTGGCGAAGAGAAAAAACAGAGGACTATTGATAGCGAGTTTCTATTATGGAGATAGATGAAAAAGTGGTGAGTGAGCTATATGCAGAATATGGTCCTGGCACTATTATTTCAAAAAATAAAATGTTTGACAAGGAATTCTGCAAGGTATTTTTTGGGAGTGCAGGAAAAATTGTTGAGATTGAGTTAGATGATTTAAGACCGATTGATAGTCCTATTAACCTTTTCAAATCCAATATTTTTTCTTCGTCCATAGAATTTAAATTAAGTTCTATAGCGCATACGATCGAAGTAATGGCATCAAGCGAGAAGCCATTATCACCAGCTAATTTCAAAATCAAATCCCTGCCTCATCAACTACTAACACTCGACTTTGTTATGAACCAATTCAGACCGCGCTGCCTTTTGGCTGACGAGGTTGGACTCGGTAAAACGATTGAAGCTGCATTGATAATGGAGGAGCTAAAACTGAGAAATATTGTGAAACGAGTCCTCATAATAACACCGGCTGGATTAATCAATCAGTGGAAAGATGAACTGAAATTGAAATTCTCAGAAAATTTTTCCATATTTGATGGGGAGACATTTAAATCCTTCAAACAGCTATACGGTCAGGAAACCAACTGTTGGTTAAAATTTGACCAGGTAATAACCTCAATTGATTTTTTGAAACCAAAGAAAATGCACAACGATTTATTAGAATATGAACTAAAAAGACGGCAAGAACACAATAAATACGTGTTTAAAGATTGTGTTAATGCAAACTGGGATATGGTCATTATAGATGAGGCACATAAATTATCAAAATACAAGACTGGTGAGGAAACGGCTCGGTTTAAATTAGGCAATAGTCTATCTGATGGCGTACCCGTATTTTTAATCCTGACTGCGACCCCTCACCGTGGTGAGCCTTATGTTTTCAAAAATTTACTTAGTCTTGTCGATCCTTACCGCTTCAACAAATTAGAGGATGTTAAACCCGAGAACATCAATAAGATGACCGTAAGAAACAAAAAGAGAGCCTGCATAGATTTTAATGGTAATAGACTTTTCAAAAAAAGGGTAACCACGCTTTGCAAAATAAAATGGGATGAAGGGGTTGATGAACCCGAAATAAAGCTCTACCATGCTATTGTTGAATATATCATTGAATACTATAATTATGCTCAAAAGGAAAAAAACAATATCTTGATCTTCTTGCTCATGCTGTATGAGAGAATAGTTGCCAGTAGTTCAAAGGCAATACTTAAATCGCTTGGAAAACGATTGAAAACACTAAAGTCATTGACTCATAAAGCCAAGAAAATAAGTGAATCTTTATTGGATGACTTTAGTGAGATCCCGGGTGAAAAACAGTTAGAATTTGTGGAGAAAATTGTGCCAATATTAAACAACCCAGATCTTGTAAGAAAAGAGATTAAAATAGTTTCAAATTGCATTGAACTTGCTAAAAAGGCGCTTATCGGAAGGAATGATGCCAAATTGCGAAAACTAATAGAGATAATTGATGATCTAAAAAAGAAGATAAATGATAAGAACATCAAGATTTTGATCTTTACAGAATTCATTGAAACACAAAGGTACATTATAGAATCACTCGAAAAGATAGGATACAAGATGGCATTTATCAACGGAAAACTTAGTCTATCCGGTAGGATTCTACAAAAGCAACGCTTTAGAGATAAGGCACAAATACTTGTTTCCACTGATGCCGGCGGCGAAGGCATCAATTTACAATTCTGTTATGTAATAATAAACTACGATCTACCCTGGAATCCAATGAAAATAGAACAGAGGATTGGAAGAGTTGACAGGATCGGTCAGGATAAAGATGTAATTGCCATAAATTTCATTCTGGAAGATACTATAGAAGAATATGTGCGAGAGAAAATAGAGTACAAATTACAGCTTATAAAAGACCAATTTGGAGAAGATAAACTACATGATATCTTATCTACATTGAATGAGGAATTCAATTTTGATAGATTATATGTCGAATATATCGCAAAGAATAGATATAATGACCATTCTCTTGAAAATATTTCAGATAATATCTATCGAAAAGCTAAAGAGATATTGGAAAACGATGAGATTCTTATACCATTTACGGATATGGAAAAGGTCAAGGATTTTGAGGTTGAAGATATCAGAAATATTTCAAAAAAGAATCGAATATTTTCAGAATTATTTCTCAAGAATAGAGGTCTGGAATTCAATGAATACAAAGACAATCCGGCCCTTTTTTATTTCAGAAATGATTTTAGAACAGATACCCTACGGAATCGTTATTCAAAGATAATATTCGATCAAAGTATAGGTTTAGATATTGAAGACGCAGAACTATTTTGTATTAAACACCCCTTTATCAAGGAAGCGATTGCATTAAGTAAAAACAAAGGTAGGGCCTCTCATTTATATATAGACGAAAACAAGTTTCATGGCACTGTTGGTGTATTATTTAATTGGTTATTTACGATTTCAAATAGCTTCAATATATATCGGCAGTATTTAATCCCAATATTCATTAACAATAATCTGAAGTATAATCGCCGTTTATCTGAATATCTAAGAAATACGGATAATCTTAGTTTGGAAGAATGTAACAAGAAAGTAGATTGTAATATAGATGATTATTACCATCAAGCATTAGCTGTTGCTGAAAAAATGGCAGAAAATATATTTTGGGAAATGGAGCAAGATTGGGGCATGAAAACAAATATGGATAAAGAAAAATTGGAGAAATATTACAGACAGAAAGCAAAAGCGGTCGGACGGATAAAGATAGATAATATCCGAGAGGGCAAACGGAATGAATTGAGAAAAGAGAAGGCACAAGAATTAACTGAATTGAAGAAACAATCCCATCTATTTCCAGAACTTGACTGTATTCAGATTGCAGAAATAATATTTAGATGACTCTTATGGCAAAGATGTGGTATGACAAAATAATAGACTCTGTATCCACGGCAAAGACTGATCTTTTGTTCATTGTAGACCCTGCAAACCTAACTGATTTTTCTAGGGCAAGAGAGAGTCTTGGCAAAAAATTCACGACAATAGTAGCGTATAAGAATGAACTAAAATTAAGAAGGATGCTCAGAGAGAAGAATCGAAAAACATTAATCATATTCCGTGATAAAAAAGATATTCCGTTCGACCTATTATCAATCCATGCAACAATTGAAGTTGATACTAATGCTATGTTTCCACTACTTGATAAGGAAGTATTACTTAGTCACTCCTTTGATTACTACCAAGAAATCTATACAGAATACCTTGAGTTCGAAAAAGATAGATATGATCGACTATCAGAATCAGAAACCAGCGTTTTCATAGATAGGATATTATCATCGGAGACGATTAAAGAGAAGAAAAAGGCCTTAGAATTAATAGAGTCATTGAATGAACTAATAAAAAAGCCGTTGACCAACTGTAATACATGTGGTTCTGTGTCACAAGCCTTTGGAGAACTAATGTATCTTGTGCACGGCAATGACCTAAACATTGATGTTGAAAAAATAGAGTCAGACCTGAATACCAAATTCATAGAGTATGTTCAAAATTATTATGAGGATCTGATATACTCCACCAATTCTTTAATCAATTCTAATATGTTGGGTATTGTCTTCGGCAATCCAGACGAAAAGAATGCCCTAATTTGTTTTGATTGTATGGGATTTGAGGAATGGAATGTTATAAAAGAATATTTAGAAAAAAGGATGAGTAAAAACTTCGATATAGAATATTCATTTTCTATG
>NJBF01000049.1 GCA_003144275.1 Candidatus Heimdallarchaeota archaeon B3_Heim | reverse complement strand
AAGCTCATTTATCCGTCTTCCTGAGAGAACACAGGTGGGAGGTACAATTAAAGCCATGATACGATCACCTGCTCGACAAAGAGCGAGCTTAACGGGAAGTCGTTTCCGAGTATGGCCTTTATTCACACGATAGTCTACAACCAAATGTGTTCCTTTTTGACGTAACTCTTCTTGGTATTTTCGCACCAAAGGTTTAACACCTGCATTAACACGTCCTCGAATGATGAAAAAAACTTGCTTATGAATAAGCCAGTGAATTAAATCATAATTATAAAATCCACCATCCGCAAGTACTCCAACAATTCGTTCCTGAGTGAGTAGAGGTGTCAAAAGGCTCTGAACAGTCTTGAAAGTCGAATGCTTTGTAGGGAGAAGTTGGACTGCTAACGTGATTGGTTCGGGTGCATTTAACCAAATGACTGTGATATATTGATAAAACTGGTGGGTACTGGCTTTCTTCCTACCTTTACAGATATAAGCGGATAATGTTTTTGCATAATTAGGATCAGTATGGAAATCGATCGCTAGCAACATTCCTTGCTTCCTAGCAAACTGAAAGTTCTCAGGCAGGCTCTCTAAGAATTGGTAGAAACCAGCTTGTTGCAAAGCTGTTATATCTTCAACGGATTTGGTTTTTAACCATGCTAAAGTAGCTTCACCGGAGGAAATTGGGAGGTTTTGCTCTCGTAGATCTCGAGCTTTTCGAGAAATGGAAGTTCGATCTATGGCGGACAGTAGAAGTAATTTTAATCGAGATTTCATGTCAAAAGGCGAACTAGTTGGGATTGGGTTTGGTAAAAATTGAAATTTGTCAAGCCAGCGTACCACAAACTTTATAAGAGTCGGAGTTTTTCTAGCTTTTCGTGGTGGAAAGCGAGGTAGTTTGATTTTGTCCATGATAACTGCTAATCACTTTTCTCCACATTTAAGTCTTTCCCCTTCGAGATTTTTCAATTATCACCCTCTCCCATAGTTACGAAGTACTGGTTGGTTAAGCGACAAAATATAAATTAAAATTAACATCGTAAAATGCCAGTTTGACGACTAATATGATTTATAGAAAGCGATAATTTTCCCAAAAAGAGTAAAATCTCGCTTAAAACAAGTTTTGAAGCTGTCGGTTGTAAGAATATGTTATCGAATGAGGAAAAAGAGAAAGTAATCTCATTTGTACTCCAATATGAACAACCAAACGGGGGGTTTAGTTTTTCAAAGACTACACCACCAACACGAGAAGATACATACTATGCGTTGCGGATATTAAAGAGATTAGATTTTAAATATTCTAATAAGAAAACGTTTGCTTATCTAGAAATCATGTTATTAGATGTACATCATTCCTGTAGACATTTTTACCAATTATTGTTCCTTTTGGACTTTTTTACATTAACAGGTCATCAAGAGACGATGAAGAACATACTTGACCTACCTTCTAACTTACAAACAGAAAATATTAACGAGCTTTATTACTTTACATTAATAAGAGATATACCTAGCTCAAAAATTGAGTTTGAATTAACTAATCAATTTTTATTACCGAAAACACCTTTTAGCTTGAACTTTATACCAGAAGTATCTCGTCGACTCCTCCTATTGAAAAAAATGAATGAAGAATTTGAGGAACGAAAGTACATCCAATGGATCCAAAAATCACAGTCTAGTGATGGAGGGTTTGGTTTTTTACCTTACACAACAACATTTTTGGAAAACACCTGTTACGCATTAAGAGGATTACAGACTCTAAATGCAACCCCCCTGAATTTGGAAAAATGTGAACAGTTTATCCTTCAGTGTAAAACTGGGAATGGAGGATTTTCTAGAAAATCCAGTGCGTTAGGAACACTGCAAGCGACATATCACGCGATATGTAGTCTAGAGATCATTTATCAAATGAAAGAAGGCCTTGAAAATAGAAGATTAACAAATATTACTTAGCCCCCACAATGTACATTTAAAGCAACTAAAAAGAATTGTTTTTTGATTTCAAATATCAAGTGAAAAATGATCTGCTCATGTCCCTATATCTGAATTATGAGTTTAAGGATGTTGAGGCTAGTTTAAATTGTCTAAAAGGATTATTAGGCAAACATGAGTATAAAGCGGGATATTATCAAAGACTGGCCGAAGGATTTGGTTTCATTCACGCACCAAGACAACGATTGAATCACGGTGATCCTACCACAGAGTTACTACTTTCCTTTTTCGCTGAAAATCGCTCATTAAAATTAAAAGAAATTAAGGCCCTATTCACGGAAGAACTACAACAAGAGTTAGAACGGAATCGTTTAATAGTTCGAACAGATAAAGGTGAATTCTTATCAGTTTTCCGAATTTTCCCCCTGAATCATTTCTTTATACTGGTTCCTTTCCGAAGATTCACTGAACCACAAGTCTATCTCGGTGCAGAGTCTTTAACCTTTCATAAGTATATCCAAGTAATAAAACATCCCAAAAAAATTCTTGATCTCGCTTCAGGATCAGGTTTTCAGTTATTTGGGTTACCTTGGCAGGGACCCAATGTTTCTATGTTAGGGATAGATCTAAATCCAAATGCTGTGACTGCAGCAACATTAACTGCGGAATGGAATAATACCTCTCAATGGATGACCTTTAAAGAAGGAGATATTACTACAGATCTATATGATTTCTCAGAACAGTTTGATCTGATAACTGGTCATTTACCAATCCTTCCCACTCCTGATAATACTCGCTATAAAGATACAGTACACAATGATGGAGGAGTTGATGGATTTAAAGTCGTTAGGAAAGTATTTCCAGCTATTCCAGACATTCTCGACCCCGATGGAACATTCCAGCTAATTCTAATTTTACTGGGGGATGAGCAGAAGCCCTCCCTCTTTTCTGAAATAGAACAAATCATGAAGATGAATGGATTAAAAGGACAGCTACTAGCCATTAAAAAACTTCCAGTAGAATTAGACGCTTATTATAGGGGAAAAAAGGAGTTTGAATATAAAAAATGGATGAATTTTTACATTAATCAGGGCAGTACTTATTGGTATCGAAATATTTTGAGGGTTAAGAAGTATAGCCAATCTGACAAAGATATAGACAGATTGACTTTTATTAAGCTGTTTAGAACTGACTTTAGTAAACCTCCTAAGGCAATAGCTCTCAAAGCTGTACTTCGAAGTATGGGTCACTATTTATCAGATTTAGCTTCGATTTCGGATCTGGATAGAGAAGAATTCGAAATGATATCAGATCGATTAGCGAAAGAAATTATTCAAGAGAGAAATCTTCAGAAATCGGTGACTGAATATGGAAAAGAATTAGCAGCCAATTTTCCAGAGATTTTTCCGAACTCTGGATCAGCAATTAGATTTTGGGGTCAACTAACTTCTAGCTTCTGGCAGCCAAAGTATTTAGAACGCAAACTTTGGTGAATAGGACAATTAGGAGAGTTTGGGAAGAAAATAGATCAAAAAATGCTAATATTTTGCTCCTCATTCTGGTTGTAAAACATATAAGACTTGAGTATCTCTACGGAATGCTCCAAGATCTTCAGCTACTTTATTCGCCAACTCTTTATTGGTGAAGGAGTTAAATAATAGAGGTTCATTCCATTGCTGGGCATTACAATGGAAAGCAATTTCTTGCAGAAGAATTTTCCATGCATCTTCAAATCCAGGACGAATGGCGGTAAATCGTACAAGAATGCCATGATCATAGTACCCTCTCAGAGGTGCTCCTGCGGCTGCGAGAAGATTATCTCTAAATAACATAATTACGTGATTATCAGGAATAACACGGTCTCCAAAATATGATTTCCATTCCTCATCATTTGGAAAAGCATCACTAATATTTGGATCGGTCTTACAAAGGTCTATAAGGATGGTTGCATCATCCATTGTACCATTTCTGACAAGAAATTCGTGGTTTGAAGCTTTCTTGACTTTTTTGGTATCCACTGAATAGAAAAAGGCTTTATCCTTCAGAACGAATCCCTTGTTTTCAGCAAATTCAGTTTGTCGTTTCCATGTTTCTGTAAAATAACCCATTACAATTTCATTATCAGGAAATTTCTTCATTACGTAATCTAGCATCTCGTCATATAAGAACGTCTGTACTTCGACAGGACAATGTTCCATTGCCCAAGGATATCCGATCCATGTTTGGGGAGGGGATTCGGAAAAGGTGGTCTGAATGTATGCCAGAGGATTTCCCTCCTCGTCCAAAGCATAGCGAACTCCTAACCTATCTTTTTTTTCATTGATATACCGTTGCTTTATTTGATCTGCGGTAGCTTTTCCAAATGCCGATTTCGGGCTTCTCTCATGTTCATCATTATATATCTGTGCCTGTAGTTCTTCTAAGCCCTGATCGGATTCATAATAGCGATAAATTACTTTCATTCTTATCAGAACTGAAATTTTTTTCAGTATGTTAATAAATCTACTATAGAGGCAAATAAGGAAGAATATTGATTATAAAAAGGTGAATAAAAAAAATTCGAAGGTTTATTCCTCAGCCAAGGTAATAATAAGCATAAAAAATAAATTACAAGGAGTGTTGTTCTCCCTGTAATTATAATTTACAAATTAGCTGTTTACTCATTTTCCGTTTTTTTAACCTCTACGAGTTCTGAAATAATAAAATGCTCCTGCGCCTCCAGCAGCACCAGCGAATACTACACCTACCAACAGAATAAATGAAAGATCGATTCCTCCAGAGGGGAATTCCGAGGGTTTTATTTCTTCAAATAAGTAGTCAGTATTGCGTGTTTCTCCATCGAGACGGTCGGGATTCCAATTCTGTTCATCCGTCAAATTATAGGTCATAGGATCAACTGTTAAACCTGCGATATCAACTATCAACGTACAATTTCCCCATTCAGTTCCTGGTTGGGCTACGTCATTCCTGATTATGTCCACATATAAATATGATGTAGGGGATATAGCAAGGACAAGCAAGTTTATCCAACTATTAGTGGCACTAGAGCCAGATGTTTCGGATTCAAAAACCATGATATGTCCCAAGTTACCTCCATTTATGTTTATCCCTTCAAATGATGCATTCAAGTCACCAGCGCTTGTGTAATTGCCCTCTAAATATAAAGTTATATTATATAGCTGGTACTGATTCATAGATAACGGGATACCTAATATTTGATCAACGCTTGCAGTTAAATCATCATTAATGGTAAATTCACTAGTTCCAGAGACAACACTTGATTTAGGAAGAATAACACCTGTTCCTAGATAGTCTCTTGTCATGATATCAGTATCAAGGGGGTAATAATTTGTTGGCTGACTTAAAGAGATAGCTAAATTTGCAGAGAAAGTTGATATGGATCCTGATTGGTTTTCTGCACTCAATGGTCTAATGACGACTACTGGGGTTTCCTTTGGTCTACTAGGGAGAAATTCAAGGATTTCAGTATTGTTTTCATCCCAAGCTGTCCAACTTCCAGGACTAGTCTCTTCATTTCCCATGGCAACACTTGGAACGCTTTCATCAATTAATTCATTATATTTGGCTACAACAGAGTATTGATAGGTTATCGATTCGTTTTTGTGATCAGAAGTTGACATATTTACACGATTAATCTGGTTAAATTGTAAACTTGATTCGGGAATTTCGAATGCAATCACGCTGTTTTGATTCATAGAAAGTGATAGGGATGGGGACAGCTCTTGGACTTCCACTGTATGAAACATTATTACATCACTTAAGGGAGTTTTAGGATCTAATGCGTAATTCCCTGCGGGGACATAAATCCAATCTATTCCTGTTAATCCAGGGTCATATAAATTACCATCTTTAAGATAAAAGTCTCCTTGATCTGCAACTTCAATCCAGGGGAATTCAGGAATACCACTTTCTGCTAATAAATCAAACCTACAAATTGGTCCTGTATAGTTTATAGCCATCATCGATGGAAGATTCAAAGTAAAAAAATAACGAGTTCCGCTTTCTAAAGTTGTATTAACATTTAATTCCAATTCTGCTGTATCAGAAGTTGCTACGACATTTCTAAAATAAATTGTATATTCCTGATTCGTATAACCTTTAGAATATAAAACAAGAGTCAGTTTAGTATCTGCTGTAGCACGTACTAACAATCCATCAGTGTTTAAAGTTCCACTGATAATATGATAATTCTCTCCTAGGAGGAAAGGAATAGATTGATTAGTTGACGGATCAAGATCGTTCATAAATAAATAGATTCTATAATACTCACCTTCAACCATAGGAAGCGAAAATTGACGTAAGCTGAATCCAATTTTCTTATTGAGATCTTCTGCCGTTATTTCCTGATCAGTTGGTAATGGGCTAGGAATGTCCTGAACGATTTCAGCTCCAAATGTATTATTAGCTGGTATCGTAATGCTTGAACTAGATCCCATTTTGTGGGGTGTAAGTGCAACAATAGTTGGACTATCAACCTTAAAAGTGAACCTTAAAGTCCTCTCCTCTACTGGAAATACAGGTATGGTTTCTTTCCATACACCTGTTAATGGAAATCCAGGATACGGGAAAATTGATGTTTCAAAGTTTAGTTCTCCTGCTGCAGAGTCATCTTTGATATCAACATCCAAATAGAATGGATCACTCGAATTTATTAGTACTAGATATTCAATGTTGTCTTCTGCTAAAAATGTAAATTGATAATTCATGTGAAGACTTATTGTCATCAATTGCTTTGCACTGTAGCTAGCTTCATCGTCGGTAGAAGTTCTCACCGCACGTGGTAATTCTTCATCATCAAAGAATGGGTGTTTAGAATTACGACTATCACTAGATTTCAAGTGGTTAAGTAATGATTCTCCTGGATCTCGATCAGTTGTAAGAGTTTCAAAAGTATTTGACAATTCGGATGAATACTGCATAGTTGTTGGTAATCCTTGATAGACTATATCAGGAAACACCGAACCAGGATTTACAATATAATAATCCCAGTTATCAGCCATAGAACTAGGAGTAAAAGTATCCCGCTCTTCTGAAATATCAATTATTGGTGTCTGAGCTGATACTTTTATTATAACAGACATAAAGATAATAGTTATAAGAAATATACATACAAATGAATATTTAATTAATTTTGATTTAATCATAGAATCTCATACCTCCAAAAAAATATTTCTTTATATCGGGATGATCTGGCTATCTTAGTATAAATAGCTTCGTCTATCCAATAATAGATTTGTGTGACTATCAGGAATAACTCGATCTTCAAAATACGACAACCACTCCTCTACAGTTGAGAAAGTATCTCTATAATTAGAATCAGTCTTACAATGCTCAATAAGGAGGAAAATAACTTTCAAGATTTTTTCTTGTTTAAGCAACGCCTAAAGGGTATTAGTACAAGGATTATCAATACTCTTCCAAATTCCCATGATGTAACTTTTCAGTATGTTAATAAATCTGATTATAGGGGCAAATCAGGAAAATCACTATTTTAAGAAAAAGGAAAATAGAAAAAAGAGGGAGTGAAGGTTGTTAATCCTTCTTTATTTCATCTTACGTCGTCTTCGTGACATAAAGATCGACAATCCAATAGTAGAAAATAATACTATTGCCATCTCAAATCCAGGGGCTGATTTTTTCATCTCTGCTGGTGTAATCTTCTTGACCACAAGTGATGTCTGTTTTACCTCATTATCGCTTACCGTTTCGTTGTATTCTTGGTTTAATTGGAAATTCATCGCTGTTGCAGATAATTTTGATATTGATATTTGAAGTGTCGAATTGTAACCAGAATCTCTGAGTAGATTGATATAGAGATAGGTGACATCTGAAACAGTTAAGATTAGAAAAGATTGCCATGCCTGTTCCTCATCTGAATCATCAATAAGGAGTTCAAAGATATCTAAATCGCGCAAATTACCACCATGAGCATGGATATCATTATAGAATGTAGCATTTAGACTATTAGATGTTGAATAGTTGCCAATAAGATATACAGAAACATTATATATGCTATTAGGATCCAAATCTAATGGAACTCCGTATATTTGGTAGTTAGATGTTGTTTGATCATCATTTATAGCAAAATCCGTCGTTTGGCTTATGGTTGATGTGGGGATGAAATTTCCATAGAAACCAGTTGAACTGAAAGCTGTTGATAAGGAAGAAAATGTAAGATCTTGATAAGATTGATCAACTGCTTCATTAGAGGAAATTCTTAGTGTACCCGCAAAAGTTGATACGGAAACACCCGAACCATTGAGAGCGGAAGTAGGGGCAACAACTAATATGGGAGCATCATAGTCACGTGAGGGAAGATACGATGCAATACGTGTATTATTACTTGGCCAATCGTCCCATACACCATTGAGTTGACGATTACCTAAGGAAGTGCTAGTAGTAAATGGCGAATATCCTAAATCTCTATATTTGTTAAATATAGTGTATGAATAGGTGATTGATTGATTAATATGATCAGTTGTCGATATATTCACAAAGTTAAGTCTATTCCGAGTTAATGGCAGTTCTATGGCAAGTATACTATCTTGGTTAATGGAAAATGGTACTACATCTGGGGATTGCACTTCAACCAAATTTACACGCATTTTATCCTCTATTACAAAGTTTGAAAATACGATTGCATATTTTCCACTTGGTAGATAGGTCCAATCATTAGGACCAGCCCCGAAGAACACTTCATTAGTCTTATATAGCCATTGACCTGGATTTCCTTCAACGTAAACATCATAATCAAATGATGGATTAGAGGAGTTAAAGCGAACAGCTGTCGGAGAAGATAATGTAAATTCATAGTATACGTTAGTTTCAGGTGCGAAATTTTCATTAAGAGGAAGGGGTTCTTGGTCTTCTAATGCGAACTGAGAAATCTCTTGAAAAAATATTGAATAAGACCCATGTGCTTCTCCTGGAGAATACATGACAAGAGTAATTCCTTCGGCTTCAGTTGCTCGAATTACCAAACCATCTCCATCTAGAGTTCCCCCACCCAAGATTTGATAATAATCCCCAATAAGAAATGTGAATGGTTGACTGCTGAGTACACCAGGTTTTACTTCATCCATTTCAAAAATTGTATTAATTCTGTAGTATTGGTCTTTCTCAACAGAGATATTAAACATCCGTAGACTAAACATCTCATTGTCAGGTTTGACTAATTCATCGGTGTTCTCATCCTTAGACCAAGGATCACCTTGATCGAATTCCTCCGAGAAGATAGAATTTAGTTCCAAATTTGGCATCCATGATGGAAATTTCCATTCATGAGGGGTCAGTGTAACAAGGGTAGAGTCGTTTGCAGTTATCGTGAATTGTTGTACTCCATCCATCATAGGAATAAATGGATAAGTCATCTTACTTTCGGGTACCCCTGCGGTATATCCTCCAAGTGGATAATTAAAATAGAACTCAATATCTGCATCAGCTTTACTATTACCTAGGGTTACATCGAGAAAAAAACTATCGTTAGAGTCAAAATAACCTTTGTAATCGACATCTTTTTCAGCAAAGAATGTCGAAGAATAATCTTCGTGTAGTGAGAGCAAGGATTTCTGAGATTTCAGAAAATCGGCGTCTTTATTAGACTCAATCCTTACCGCTCGTGGGTAGAGTGTGTTATCAAAGAAAATGTGACTTGAATCTCGTGAATCACCACGTAATGCCCATGATCCGATATAATCATCTTTAGTTAGCGGTCTATCATTGAGATCAAAAAAATTCCTGTCAGACGATATTTCGGTAAATTCTGCCGATCCATCTAATCCACCTCCACCAGTATAGAATACATCGGAGTAACTAGTTCCTGGGGGAAGAGTATAGTAATCCCAATCACCGTAAGATACTGGGCTGTAAGTATCTTCTACATCATCAACGGGGACAATGGGAGTTTGATCAGCTATAGCAATCACTGGTGAAAACATCATGATTGTTAGTACAAATATACAGAAGCTAACCAATTTTAAATTTGATTTTTTGTGAATCATTTTTTTCATTCCTTCTATTATTTCAAAATGATGTGCTTGCTCAAGTAATTGTGTTATAAATAGCTTAAGAAATAGATTTCATAATTGGATTTTTAAATCAGTTAACATTGACAGAAATATTGGGAGGATGTAATTCATCGAGATCCTCTGAAAAAAAACTGTTCTAACGAGAGACTTTTTCCTCTCGATTCTACTGTTTAATTTTCCGCCGCCGATAAGATATAAAAACAAGTACAGTCAGAATTATTGTAAATTCCCAGGCAAATCCTGCAGCATCAGGTTGTTCAGCAGAAGTTTCTTCAGGTTCAGTGCTAGTGTAAGTAGTAGCGGTCGTTTCTAACTTGAGGAATTCTTCAAAAGAAAGAAGAAGATAAACATGATCTGTGAGAAATTGTGTCTCCTGATCGTCATTAGCGGTGAAGTAGCTCGAATTTTCAGACCCAAAGGACGATTTTACTGTACTTATCGTGTAATCGGCAAAATTCCGCTTATTTTGGAGGATATTCACCCTGATGAATAATATCTGATCAGTTAGTACAATTTTGGATGAGAGATTGTGGGAGGTTTGATTATAGTTAAAAGCAATACTCCAATTTTGTTGAAGGAAGATATTGGTTAAATAATTGTTTAATCGATTTGCAAGTGTGTTAATGATTGAGAATGATCCTAAAAGTGATGATAATTTATCTAAAACAAGAATCATGGCTGCTTGATGATGACTATAAAACACGTCGGAAACTCTAGTCAAATTATGATCAAAAGATTCTGGAAGACCATCTGTAGGTTCTGTAAGCGTATAAATTGTATTTAATAACAGAATTGCTTTTTCTGTTATGATGTTGAAATTAAATGGAGTAGGATGACCAGCTGTTTTGGCAAGAACTTGACTAAAGAGTATTTGATCATTAGTATGTAAAATAGTACTGTTATCTGGATTAAAAGTTCCTGTTACATTGTCATAAGCTGAACTTACATTCTCCCAGAGCTGTTTCGTCAAATTCTGATAACTTTCAAGCGCATCTGATTCTAGGAGAATATTGTCATTAGAGTAAGCAATCATGCTTCTTAATGCTAAGAGTTGTGTTCGAAGATTCTCGGTCAAGAAGGATGTTTTATTCCACAGGAGATATTTCTCAAATATCAAACTTCTTCCCAGATTCCACCATTCTGAGTTTTCATCGAATTGGCTTAGAATCCAGACCAAGTCGAACAACTCAAGGTCAGAAATTGTCTGGGATCTGTTAATTGTCCCATTAATCACTATTGGATTTATTAGAGAGTGATTAGGGGCAATCATGGTGTTAATGAAAGCTTCTACTAGAGGAATTGACGTGGTAATATCCTTTTCTATGTCAATTGGTATAGTCGTTTCAACTTGGGTTGTTGTGGTCGTGGTAGTTGTAAGCATTGTTGTAGTTTCAGTCGTCGTCTTATCTGTGTTGTTATTATTTCCGGGGGAATCAAAGTCAATGAAAGAGCCTACCAGCATCAGGCTAGAAGAAACAACTACTAACAGCATTATTCCCAAGAATTTTATAGGAAGTGCTTTTTTTGGTTTAAAGATTATTGGTGGTTTTCCATCTTTCATTTGCGTTATAGATTTTCGACTTTGTCTAAGATAATCATCAAGATCTTCCTGAGAAGGCGATTCAAACCCTTTATTACCCCGAATCTCACTCATATAGACACTTCAGCTATAAATCTCATTTTCATAATATCTTTGAACAAAAATCCTCGATTTCAATTGTAAAGGGATGATTTTTTTCATCAAGCACGTATATTCTCTCTGTTACAAATGGAATTCTTCGAAAAGTGTAAAGTAAGGGAATTGAGACTGAACTTTCCTCGAGACATTTCGTTATCCCTTGAACGTTTTCTTTGGCAAGATTGACATCCAATGAATTTGGAATGTGAGCTAAATCCTCTTGCTGTTCTACCTGATTCATAATTGAGAAGAGCTTCGCTCCCTCAAGTTTCGAATAACATTCTGAGATTACTAACCGCAATCCGGAAATTTCTGATCTTACAGGGCGAGTTACAACCATAACCTTATCCGAAACAACAAGTGCATCAAGCGAGCGATATGTTATTCCTGGCATGCAGTCAAAAATGAGAAAGTCGAACTTTTGTGTGTTGCAATATCGTACAAACTCGAATAATTTTGCAAGTATTCTTCCCTCACCATGTTGGGTCAACTTGGTACGTATTTTAGATTCTTTTCGTTGAAGAATTTCAATATCGGAAAAAACACAATAAAAATTCTCTCTATCGGTAGAATTAATTACCATTTGCGGTTCATGATTGCCTACGAGAAATCCTGTAAACGATTTGGCGGCAGAAGTAATCGAAAACGAACTAGAGGTAAACAAGGATTGGTGAGATGGTGCTCGAAGATCAAAATCGACTAAACATACTTTTTTACCCAATAGAGATAATTTTACCGCTGTGTTGACTGAGAGAAGAGTTTTTCCAACTCCTCACCTATAGCTGTGAAACGTAATTGTCTCCATCTAACTATTCGCTCCAACGATTTTGTACCAGACCTCAGTTGCTCTACTTTCGGAGTCAATTTTTTCTCTTTTCTTCATTACAAATCCTTTTTGAGCTAAATAATTAAGATATCTAGATTCTAAACCGCGAGTTCGGAAAGTCAGACTCGCAATATCAGCACTTTTTACCCAATCTTCGATTTTCTGTATTGCTTTATATGTTTTGAATATTCCAGGTCGGGATTCCTGTAAATTTAATATATCTAGACTTGAAGGCATCGATGTTAAAGCATCCACTCTAGACTCGTTCGAAACAGTAGTCCTAGAACTAGTAGTTTCCGCTGATACTATTGAAGATGTAGCTAAAAATGAGTCGATTGAAATTAAATTCTGAGAAATTATTTTTAATTCGTCTAGAATCTGCGACAGTATTTTCTTTAATTCTCTATCCTGTATTTCAGACATTTTATACAAGGACTCACTAAGTATATCTCTTAATAAACGTTGCGCAATGTTGCACAACGTATTGCATATCATTATACTTGTTGAAATCTGGTACTATAATTTAATGACAAAAACCTTTACCGTGTGACCTTTGATAAGATGAACCTTTTATTAATATCACGCTCTATTCAGAAGATCTTAAAAAAATTCTATCCTTAGTAATGTGAAGAGACGTTTCTTACCATCCATCAAACAAAAAATTAAATCTCCAAATTGAGTGAGCAGTGGACGAATTCTTATGGTAGTAGTAAGCCAGATCTGGATCCAACACTTAGTTTGCACACAGATAATAGGCCATTGTCATTTACGAACAGGAAGCGAGATCGATCCTTTCTTAGGAGGTAGCATGTTCACAGCTCTGGAAGCTACCTTGGCAGACATTGAACACGAATTTAAGTACACAATGTCAGGGTTTTATGGATACAAAATTCCTGAAATTGAAGGAATTGGTCTGTTTACTGTATCAAATAAGAACTTTAGATTATATTTCTTGTGTGAAGGTTTACATAAGAAGGGAATTCCATTTCTTGCTGGTAAAGAAGTTTCACAGAAGATAAAAAAACTGTTTAGTTATCTCCAGGATAAATCGTATGCTGATACATGTACTTCTGCTCATCGATTAGAGCAAGGATCGTATTGGTTCGATTTACTGTGCTCTGTGGGTTTTGGAGGAGAGATTCGAGTGGAATTAATTGACGAGATTTATCCGTTAAGGAGTGTAACTATTCACACAAAATCTCATCTCCAAACAAGCGATACAACAATTTTCAGATTAGAATCGTCTTTGTTAGGCTCATTAGGATATGGGTGGAAAGACCGAGATGATATGATTGCTTCCAAAATTGAAGGGATATTCAGGGAACCCCAGCGGAGTTTTCAATTCTATGAGACAATATTCAGGCAAATAAGGGAATTTATACCCACATTCGAACCTAATACCGTTATATTGACTTATCAACCCACATATCAACTTACATCGGGATCAGATTCTCAAAGTGCGTTAGTTGCCTTTCTTTCTATAAAAGGAGATTCTTTGGATATTAGATACTGTATCCCAGTAGCAGAAAGTTCAGAAATTCATGGAACGCAAACCAATCTATTTTTACAAAGTCTATTCCTTGAATCTTAAGGTAAAAACCAGGAATTAACCATCAAGTATATCCTAAAAGATCTTAAAAATTTCAAGATAATCCCGTAATTGATGTTTGTAGCCCCTACTTAATGAAAGGTCGATAAAGTCTTCAAAATCAAAATCATAAATGAAATCTCTTATATCTGAGCAGGTTGAAAGATTTTTTTCCTGTTTTAGAGATAAAATCCAGCCTGAAGAATGTATCTCTTTGGGAACTAACAACACGATCCTAGGTACATCGACGGGAACAGGTATGCTCGTTTTTTTCTCAAATAAATTCCAAAGTAGTCTTACAGTATACTTTAGGTGTACTTCCGTGGTCCCTTCTATAGCTAAAACATTCATTCCTTCCAGATAAGAATAATGATCATCGTAATCTCTTCCATGCTTTGAACGAAATTTTTGGACGACTCCTTGTTTCCGAAGAAAACTATATGAAATGATATGCAAATTTAGTTCCACAGAATGGGAGTTGATGAGTTTTTCTAAATCAGTAGACCATCCAAATTGCTCAGAAACCCTGCTTTGTATGTCTTTATCGAAATCATATCCGTAAAATGTTGAATAGGGAGTCAACCACATGTCAGGGTAGCGCTGTTTTCTATCTTGTACCATGTCGATGAAACAAATTTTGAGTTTTTTCTGGACTACTTTTCCTTCTTCCATATGATCTAACCTTCAGATAGAGTATTTAATACCAACATCGGAATTTATTCCCTTTATTACTTATTCCTAGTATAGAAGTCATTGCCAAGAAAAGTATCTTTAAATAAACTAAACTGTAGAACACATACAGAATGATTATATTGATCTCATATGAATTATATACAAAATCATTTTTTTGAAGGTATTTTTGACAATGGACCCAGAGAATTCAGTAAATTCAACTTTAGAATTTCAAGGAAAGCTTAACGATACAACAAACATGCGAGGGTATATATTAATCTGGTTAGGACAATTAGTATCCATTCTTGGCTCAGGAATTGTACAATTTGCCATAATATGGTGGTTAACAGACAAAACAGGTAGTTCGTTTGTATTGGCATTAGCAACTTTTGTTGGTTTAGTACCAATGGTAATTATTGGGCCATTTTCGGGAGTATTAGCCGATCGTTGGAATAGAAAGAAAATTATGTTAACAACTGATTTTCTACAAGCAATAGCAACTATTGGGTTAATTACCTTATTTTGGATGAATATCGTTGAGGTTTGGCACGTTCTAGTACTAATAGCAATACGTGGTTCATTTCAAGCATTTCAAATGCCAGCAAGTATTTCCATTGTCCCTCAAATGGTTCCAAAAACTCAAATTAGTAGAATTAACGGTTTAGGACAAATTTTCAATAATTTCATTTTTATTTTGAGTCCTATATTGGGAGCAATAATTTTGGAGTTCTATTCAATTAGTATAGTTTTGTGGATTGATGTTTTCACATTTTTCGTTGCGGTTTTTACATTGATACTAGTAACTATACCTCCCGTGATAAAGAAATCCGTTGAAGGGCTTGACACAAAGGCCCCCTCGTTTAAGGCTCAATTTTTTGAAACCTTCGAATATTTGAAGAGTCATGGCTGGCTACCCTTGATATTAGGATTCACTATTGGCAATATTTTGATTAATCCACTATTTAGTATGTTACCTCTTTTCATCAAAGAAATTCATCTTGGTGGTGCTTTGGAACTTGCTTTTATTGTTGGAACTTTTCAAGTAGGGAGCTTAGTGGGGTCATTCTTGATTGCTGTAAGGAATTTTGTACCAAAAGTAAGCACTATAGTTACATTCGTATTCATATCATTCCTAGGACTATTAACAATCTCCTTATCACCAGTTGGTGTATTCGAAGTCATGGCGGTCGGTGCTCTAGTAATTGGTTTTTCAATTGCATTTATTGATGTAGGAATTATATCCCTCCTTCAGATTCATATTCCCCCAGAAATCCAAGGTCGTATATTTTCAGTGACATTCACGCTAGTTAAATCCATTTTACCCATAGCTCTGCTTGTTATTGGAGGAGCTGCGGAATTTACAGGACTTAAGATAATTTATATCATTTGCCCCCTTCTAGGCTTGCTATTAGTATTCTATTTAGTCTTCATTGCAAAAGTATCATCTCTTGACAAAAGATTAGCTGAATCTGCATCAATGTCACAGGCATAAAATCACCAAGCTTTCTTCCTCTTCTTTTTTTCTTCGATATTTGCAGAAATTACATTTATTTAATCCAAAGTGTAAGTTGAAACATACCAACTTTTCCTTCAATCCAACTAATTTGGGTTTTTTCAATGCCGTCCGATATTTCTTACAAATTTATTCGCCGATTAGTGAAGTTTAGTGCAAGAATCGGATATCGATTAGAGGTTAAGGGCAGTGAGAATCTCACTAATCACTTAGATGGGTTGGGTGATGGTGTTATATTTGCTGCAAATCATGAAAGCGTCATTGATGCATTTTTAATGGGATTAATTGTTCCTCCAGAAATTTCTCGTGTTTTTTTCTTGGGAAAACAATCCGCGTTATGGAGAAATCGAATTTGGGGGACAATGATGGATTATTTTGGCGTCATTCCAGTACAAAAACGAAATAACGATGAAGCAATTCGGAGGGGTCTAGAGGTTCTACAAAAAAACCAAGCTCTGGGGATCTTTCCTGAGGGGCATATCCGGTATTCTCGTAAAAGTCTCGACGGGAAAGTCGGTGTTGCTAGATTTGCCTTTGAAACAGAATCTCCTGTGGTGCCTGTTGGGATTGTGGGGACAGATGGGGTTCTTCCATATGGAGGTAGTTGGCCTAGTGCTGGAAAGAAAGTCACCTTGACTGTTGGAGATCCAATTTATCTTTCATATAATTTCGATAAATCTGATATATACCATTTGGGAGCATTACGACAAGCCACTGATCTTGTAATGCACAATATTCGAATTTTGAGCTCAGGATATGGAGTAAATCCTCGCGATATGTCCAGTTTGAAAAGTATGAAAGGTGTTGAGAGGATCTTGGTGCCACAACGGAGAATGAAAGCTCTTTATTCACAACAGAGAATTCAACACCCGAAAAAAGATGTTGGAGATCAATTCACAGATTGGATGACGACGTTTTCTGATGATTGGGAGAGAAATCCTGCAAATGAAGAAATTAGTAGGCCTTTATCTAAAAAAACCGCCAGTGATGAATTTCTAACATGGTTAAACTACCAATTATGAGTAGTATCAGAATATACCCCCCCATTATTTTTTCGAAGAAAATTGGCGGTTAATTTGAGTTATAAGAGATCTAAACCACGCAAGAAGTGTCAGGTGACCCCCAGGATATCGATAGAGCGGTTTTTGCAACATTTTAGCAAGTTTAGCAACTAGATTGAATGGCACTATTCGATCATAGATTCCTCCAATGATTGTGGTATTTTCATTGGTTGTATAGGGATAGAAATACTTTAGATTTGTAGAATAAAGAATTGTATAGGTCGAGGCTAGCCCTTGTTCTTTATGCTGCAGGATATAGTTATTAGCTATTGGGACGATATTAGTTTTTAATGATAGTCCAAAGAGGAAAGGGCTAGCTAATGCGGCTATACAATCTATGTCGGTAACGAGTTGTGAGGAGACAGCCACTAAATGACCACCTAGAGAAACACCAAATAAAATGACTCGATCGTATCTTTTCTTTAAATAGTTGACCAGAAATTGTATCTCACTAATTGATTGATTAAATGCCTCTAACATCCGTATAGGATTCCCATTCAGAAAGTATGCTCCTGAGAATGGGGAGTCATATGGTACACGATGATGATGATAGGGCAGCTCAAGAGCGTAAATATCGATTTTAAATTGATTATATGCCAAACGAAAATAAAATTGTTCATGAAAAATGAAATGTGACTCAGCATAACCATGAATAAAAAGAAAAGCGTTTTTATGATCTTTAGTAACATTTTTCCTTATATATCTATGAACTATTAGTTGTTTAAGAGGATCAAATTTTGGGTCACAAAAAATAGCGTCAGATTTTGGTCGATAGGGTGAGTGTGCCGAGCCAATCGATTCACAAAACATTCCTCTTTCAACACAATCATTCCAAATGATGTTACTTTCGATTTGTGGATCAAGAGTAAAGAGTAAACGTGGATCTTTTTTGTGATACGGTAAATACTTCTGAATAAGGTTATTTGTGAGCTGAAAATCCTCTAAATATCCGTTATTTCGGTATTGAAAATAATTTATGACTGGATATTCAAGTAAATCTGAGGGGACAACGTGAAGGTGAATTGTCTCGACTAACCGCTTAAGTGTCGCATTCAAAAAGATCTGCCCCTTGATATGTTTATGGATATTGGGTTTGTAGATTTAAAAAACTAGTATTATTGGCCTTTAAATGAAAAAGAAGATTCGTAATATTCCAAGTTCTTCTGGAGTGCTTATCAGCCTATAGAGCAGATTAGTACAGCTATTTTTTGAGAAAAGTACCATTACGATATTCTTCAAAGGCAATACGTAGTTCTTCTTCGGTATTCATAACAATGGGTCCTGCCCAAGCGATAGGTTCATTTATTGGTTTGCCAGAAATTAAGAGGAAACGTAATTTATCGTCATCACTTGCGGTAACTTGAATTCTATCCCCGTTTCGATTATAAATGACTAAATTGTCCATATCAAAGTATTTGTCGCTATCTGGAGCGAATTTACCTTTTCCTTTGAAAACATAAGCAAATGCAGTGTGTCCATCTTTCAGAGTGTGTTTAAAAGTTTGGCCTGATGGAATTTCAACGTCAAGATATTGGGGTTCAGCAATGATGTCTTTTACTGGTCCTTTAGTGTCGTTATAATCACCCGCAAGTACACGAATTTTTATGCCATCATCTAGCTGAATTTCTGGTACTTTTGCGGCTTGTATATCTTGATATCTAGGATCTATTAATTTATGAGATTTTGGGAGGTTTACCCATAGCTGGAAACCAGCTAATTTTCCCTCTGACACTTGGGGCATTTCTTGATGAATAATTCCTCTACCTGCTGTCATCCATTGAATATCCCCACCGTTTAGAATGCCTGAATTCCCAATACTATCTTCGTGTTTGACAAGGCCCTCTAACATGTACGTTACAGTTTCAATTCCCCTATGAGGATGCCATGGGAATCCAGCAATGTAATCGTCTGGGTTTTCGGAACCAAACGCATCGAGTAACAAAAATGGATCCAAGAGACTGGTTTCTTGATGACTAAAGACACGTTTAAGTTTAACACCTGCTCCATCCATTGTTGGAAAGCTTGGCTGGGTTCGATGTATAGTTCGAATATTGCTCATAAGAGAAGTCATTAAAAGATATTATTTAAGCATAGTCATGAAAAAATCACATTTGCTGATACAAAATTCCCAGTACAAGTAGAGAATAAGCTAGAAATTATTGTTATATGGTTAATACCTACCATTTTATCTGGTATGGTGAAAAAAGCTCTCTAACCTCTCAGAGAGTCATTATATGAATAAATAAAACGTGATTAACTACTAGTCTCACATTTTAGAGGCTGCTAGTCTGATGTCATCACTTTTGACAGTTTTACGTCCAGAGTTATTACAAATCTCAACTGCATATTTTGACATTTTCAAGCTATGCTCGGTAAGTACTGTATTTAGTGCATCGACTGCATCTGCTGATACTCGGAATGCTCCTGCATCACGAATTAATCGTTCAACCCTTGCACTTGCAAATCCGCCAGCTCCAGACCCTGATTTTTTAGGTGCTGCTTTTTTAGCTGGTTTTTTGTCTACTTTTTTCTTTGCCATTTTTTTCAGATTCCTTTTATTTTATCATCAGGTAACTTGACGTGAGTTCTATATAAGGAACTATCCCCTTTAAAAACTTATTCCATCAGATGACGAATGATGAAGAAAGCTAACCCATGACAAGACTCATCTGAGTGTACATGAACAAGTTGAATTATAGCTAGAGGTGGGAAGATAGATCTTTCACATAATTTTGAAAAACAGCAATAGCTGACACTAGTACTACTTAGTTATGACCAAACACAATATCAAATTCAAGAGTAACAATTTTACGTATTACTGCATCCACTCAAAGAAGAATTAAAGATGATACAAATATACCGATTCTACCAGAAGTAAAAACTGGAATAAGCTCTGTAATGGAAAGATACTCTGCTACTAGTCATCTAATGGGAATTAATTCGTCACTAAAACAATAATGGGTATTAGGTTTAGAATAAGCGTATTTTCACTGACTTTAGTGCTTTTGTTCTCTAGGAAAATGACATAAAGCATTCTTAGTCATTTTCAATTGAGGAATATTCTGGTGAAACTCACCTTTCATTCTAACATTGACGAATATAGTGATTATGTTCTACCCTTCTTACTAGAACATGAAGCAGAAAATAACTTACTCATCGGTATATTGAATACCTTGAAACAAGATTTTCATACTTATAGTAAAGAAGAGAATCCGACATTTATTTCCGTGGAGAATGAACGTGGTAAATTAAAGCTGGTTTCTATTCGTACTCCTCCTTTTAATCAACTTATTTCTTATACAGACGACTTGGATACAATTGATACCCTTGTTAAGGAACTAATCAAAAAACAAATGGACATTCCAGGAGTTTTAGGATTTAAAGAAGGTACTTTGAGATTTACCCAAATGTGGGGAGAAGGTCAAGGCCAGGATTACTTTTTAGAAACTCATGAACGTATATATAGACTAGATACCGTAAATCCAGAGACATTAGGGGAAAATATATTCGAATTGGCAACTGCAGATGATAAAGAGATCATTCTTAAAATGGGAAAAGAATTTTTATTTGAAGTCCTTCCCGAAGGATCAACTGAACCAGCACATATCGAATCTTCTCAACGAAGAATGGAACAAGGATTACAAAACCAGATGGTTTATGTTCTGAAGGTCAATGGGAAAATTGTTTCGATGGTAAAAAGAGCTCATGTGACGCCGAATGGGCAGACAGTAAATGCAGTCTATACTCCTCCGAATGAACGTAGAAAGGGATACGCTACAGAAGTGGTCGCCAAATTGAGTCAGAAAATTCTCTCCGAAGGAAAAAAGTATTGTTTTTTGTTTACTGACTTAGCAAATCCAACCTCAAACAAAATCTATCAGAAAATCGGCTATCGGCCAGTAACGGACATGGATTTGTATCGTTTTCAAAGTAGGAAATAGTATGCAAAAGAAAAAAAAGTGCCAGAACTGTGGTGGAGCCTACATAGTTAATATTCCTAACAACTTTTTCGAAAGGGAGGAACATCTGGTCATGAAATGCCCCTATTGTCATTTTTCGTTATCTATGATGATTGAAGATGGGCAATTAATTACTGAATCTGACGCAAGCCCGTATCTAAAAAATTTGTCTCAAAAACGGGTGTCTACACAACCTTGGGTAGAATTGCTGAAATAAGCATTAATAATCACTTTTGTTTGGAAGTTTTTACTCTACCCCCTTTATGTAAATTTACGACTTTCGAAGTTCAAATTTTCTTTAACTGAGGGATTTACATGATCAAATTTTGGATCCCGAAGAGAGATATAACCTAGATCATTAGGAGTTCTATAGAAAGAAAATGAAGAAATAATAATGGCATCTCTTTTAGTTATAAATTATCTACTAGTTTGGGGGTCTATAGGGAGTGTTCTTTTTACAATTCTAGTCGTTATATTTCTCCTAACTGGAGTCCTCTATGCTGCGGTGGAGAATCCAGACCCAAAAACCAAGAGAAAAGGAATGATTGGAAGTTTAATCATCCTTCTTGGAATAATTTTCATCCAGAGCATATCTACGATTAGCAGTCTTGGTAGCTATAGAGGTAATGCCGATTTTATGGCAATTTTTGTGTTCAATTATGTTCTATACCTCATTCTTTTCCTTTATGACACCCTCATTATCGATATCCTGATTTTAGTAAAATGGCATCCCAATTTTTTGCGTTTACCTGACGAGGAGGTTTTTACTTCAGCCAAGTATCATCTGAAAACATTAATTCCAGGATCGATTCTAGGATTACCCTTAACGGCGATTAGTGTGCTTTTATCAGTTTTTATATTTAAATAAGAAGTAAAAACAAGCCAGAAAGAGATAGGGGGAAATTTGAGAAAATATCGGAATATTATGATAAGTATAGAATTATAATCTATGACAAAATTACAGTCCTAACGTAACTTCTTTTTTCTAGCAACCACTTTCTTTTGAGTAGCGGTAACTTTTTAAGCAGTAATTTGGGTTAAGAAGATTGGAGAAACCTTCTTATGAATCAACCCCAAATTACTGAAC
>NJBF01000048.1 GCA_003144275.1 Candidatus Heimdallarchaeota archaeon B3_Heim | reverse complement strand
GTTAATGTTTTAGCATATTCTTCTAAATAATCCATTAATTTATCAACTGCGGCTCGACTTACGATTTCAGCTCCGGCTTTCTTCATTAGAGCCCTAAGAGGACTCCATGCAAATGCAGCCATTTTTTATTCCTCCACTAATTTTTTTTAATTAATGATTTTTTAATTTTTAAAGTGTATTTAAATTTAAATTAGTATTCCTAATATATAAATGTGTTGGTTGATCTTTAGTAATCTGATAAATGTGATCAATCAAAAACGGTCGACAAAAAAAATTGATGAAAAAAATCGACAAATTTTTTACTAGTGAATTCAGTTATTAAGAAATGATCAAATTTTGTTATCAAATGATATGATCATTCCTAATTCAATTGATCATTCATCATCGATAGGTGAAAAATATCTGCCTTATTATCAATAAACATCTAGGAGATAAAAATTTTGCTTATCTAATAGAACTATATTCTGTATAAAGATGAAACGTAGTATTTTAATTGAACTTTTAAATAAAAATGATAATATAAAAAAGTTATTTAGAGGTTTATATTTTTCAAAATTATGAGTACCTAGGCAAATAACTCAAGATATTGTCCTGCAATTCCAAAGAAATCTAAATCATCTAATTTTTCAAAATCTCCCTTAAAATATAAAATTACATCACCCTCAGAATCAAGAATCTGTCCTTTATCTTTTTTAAACTCGAAAATAAGGCTATTATCAAGTGAAGAGTAAATCCTTCCATCTTCGAGCCATCCCTGTTTTTCTCCCTCATTCCAAGTTATATCTCGATTTTCTGTAAGAATTAAAAGAGTATAACCTGATTTATCCTTAAATTCATTATTCTCTATATAACCTAATAATTTACTTTTCTTATTCAAATATTTCTTCCCATCTATATATCCTTCAAGCTTATCTTTTTTATTTAATACTTCTATCATAAAATGCACCCCAAATTAAGTATTATGTTATTGATTGGACTATTAAAGTAATTAAGATATGATTTATTAAAATATTTTAGGTTAACAAATAGTATTGAATTATACAATAGTCTTTTGTTCAGTTGAATATCTTTCAAACAAAATTTCTGTCAAAACTTCAAATGCTTTTTCTACATTTTGCCCTGTTTTTGAAGATAATTCCGCAAATGAGGCAAGATTATATTTCCTTGCCGATAGTATTCCATCATTTCTTAACACGGCTCTAAATTCATCCAAATCGAGTTTTGAACCAATTAACATTATGGGTATATCACCTGCATGCTCTCTGATGATTGACGTCCAATCTGGTAGATGGTCGAGAGTAGTAGAATTAGTTATATCATAAAGAAAGAAAGCACCATTAGCACCCTTACAATATTGATGAAGAAGAAATCTGAATCGCTCTTCTCCTCCAAAATCCCATATTTGAAGTTTAACTTTTTTATCTTTAAAATTAGTAGTTTTTGAATAAAAGTCTACACCAATAGTTAATTTGAGGTCTTCTAAAAAAAATCCAGAGATATATCTTATTGTAAGTGAGGTCTTACCAACGCTAGCATCACCTAGCATTAATATTTTATAGGTAAAATCATAATCGGTCATTATTTATTATTCAAATTAGAAATTGGTGTTGATTTTTTTATAATATTGATATTGATTATGTTATTTTATCGATTTTAATTTAAAATATTAATATACCAAATATTAATTAAATTTTGTTTAATTTAAAGTTATTATTTTAAAATGAAATATTACTCATAATATAATGATTAAAATATTAAAAATAGAATGAGCAATTGAGACAGGGATTATTGAATAATCAAAATATATAAAAATAAAAGATAACAAAAGTCCAATACTAAAATAATATCCGAAAAAAGTAATCGTGGTTGTAATTGGCACTAAGAAGGGAGGAACATGGTAAAGTGTAAAAAATATTGACGAGAATATCAAGGCATATCTTAATCTCATTTTATTTTTAAATTTGTTTATTAAAAATGCTCGGAAGAAGGCTTCTTCACAAATTCCAATAATCAAAAACTGTAAAACAATGATTATTATTACTTGAATTATACTGGGTTGAATTGGTTGGGTTAAAATTGCTCCTGCATCACCATGTTGCACGAAAGACGTTCCGAATATGAATTTAACAATAATATCTCTGAAAAAGTAAATAATGAAACCACCAGTTGCAAAAAGTAAAATACCAATTCCAATACCAGTGAAGATTTTTAATAGATTTGCTATCAATGAATCTTGATTTTTTTTAAAACCCATCTCAGTTAGTTCTTCTCTAACTCCTTTTTTCTCAATTTTTCCAGCGATGAATGCTGGTAAAATGACGAATAAAATTTCAAGAGATGATAACCCAATTAAAATCCATGGGTTTCTTCCAATTTGGATGGACATTTATCTGAGATATTTATGTTCTTAAAACTTCAAGAAATCAAAAAATTAAATATCTCATTATTATTATTTTTATCCTATTTTTAAATACTTTAAATGACAATTGAGAATAATTCGTTAAAGTCTAATAGTAAACATACAAATTATTTGTTAAAAGAAAAAGAAAATTTATCTTATACAAGTTTTACAAAAGAACAAATTCTACTGAAATATCTAAAAGCTATCGCGAATGAATATATTGAGCTTGAAAAAATAAAAACTGAATTTATAGAAATAATAATAAAAAATCTCGATGATTTAGATTTTTCTGGATTAATTAATTATTCTAATTATTATATTAAAGAATCTTTCTTAAAACAACAAGTTAAATCCTCAAATATTAGAGGATTAAATGTCGTTAGTGTAGATGGAAGTTCAGTTGTTAAAAAATTTATGAATGTGGACTTTTCATTTCTAAAAGCTATAGCAGTAAAATATTTATTTTACAAAAATCACTCAGCAAATATTGCATATTTTCCGGACTTAAATGGATTTAATAATTATACTGTGCAGGGAAATTATTTGAATCGTGATGACACCACAATTGAAGCTAAGATCTCAATGGACATGAAATTCATGGAAATTAATTTACTTAACAATATGATTAATAGATATACTGATATCGACATTGTGATTATCGACGGTTCAATTGTCATTATGCCTATTAATTTAATTTTCTCCAAAGATCCTGAAATATCTAAGAAGTATGATTTATTATTAAAAGAGTATCATAATTTATATTTAACCTGTAAAGAAAAAGGAATTATTTTTCTGAGCCAAAGTTGACTTTTTGCAACAACCCCAGTTTTGATAGATGTACACCCCCACATCCATCGTATGTGAGTTCTTTTCTCGATCACAAATATGTACGCAATGAACACATGTATAAAATACCCAAGTTACTAATCAGTGTTCATCCAGTGAATACCACACATTCTGGGCATTCTCACAGTCACAATGTTGATTAGACAACAACACTGCATAGGGTCTAACTCAGAGCTGGAAAATTAATTCAATTGCTAAATTAATTTTTTCTTTATTTAAAAGGATAAAATAAATGTGAAAAACTACGAAATTAAAAATCGAAAGCAAGCAACCAACTATTGGTTGTACCAATTAATAACTCCAAGGACCCATCTCTAGTAAGATCAGCTGCGACAAGTGATTTGGGCATAAGATATGCTATACCAATTTCAAAATCAGGTTCTAAAACCTGTAAATTATAAGTCCAAATCAAATTACCGTTTGCACTGAGTATGAAGAGATTACGGAACTCTGGGGGGTTCCCCGACATAGAAATACTGAAAACAATCTCGAAGCCAGGAACATTCGGTACAAAATCCGCTGACAACAAGGTTGTTGGAGGGGAACCATGGGTATAATCAAGCGATTTAACAGGAAAAGACCAAAGTATGTTCCCTGTTGAAACATTAATGAGATTTATATTTGAATTATCACTTCCAATGAGATAATCAGAATTCGAGCTCAATCGATATGGTTCTGGTTCAGTAAAACTCTTCCTCCAAATCTCAGCTCCGTCTTTTCCGTCAATTGCAATAATCGTTGAATAAATTCTATCACTTTCAATAAAGGTGAGTATTAAGTCGTCAGTTCCATCTTGGTTGGCGTCAATAGTAAGAGCGCTTTGGCAGTAAGAGATATTTTGATTCTTCACCCAAATCATCTCCCCAGTACTTGAATTTAAAAAATGAATATCGCTTCCAATCGCAAATACCCCTTCCTTGGCTGGTAAAACATCAATACCAGAAATCACAAAATCATACGGATCAATGGTGGTATTCCATGTTAAATTTAGAGCATCCAAGTGATAGGCCAATATTTTCCCCTTTTTTGTACCCAGAATTATTTGTGCTTGTGTAGATCCACTCTGAACGGCATGTATGGAGGATAAATAATGAGAGGTATTCCCAGTTGTCAGGATGTCAGTCATATTCACAGCTCTACTCCTAAATGGATCAAAGGAAACTACTTGAATTCCATAATCCCTATGTTCTCCGAACCATGTTGTGATCAGATGGGGATCCGATTCGTTATAGATCAGTTGAAATGCATTAACATCCCAATCTCCCACTTCAAGTGAACTGATATTCGGATTCGAGAGAAGGATGCCACTCTTGCCGTTTATTACGTCGATACTATCAGTTAAAGTAATTACTTCCGACCCATTTGTTGCATGAAAAAGATCAGATACTAAGATTTGGTCAATATGGTATATTTCGTTCCAGTAATCTCCTAACTGGATTCGCCAGAGTTCTTTTTCCTGAACCACGACTGGTCTGGGAACAAACAATAGAGTACTTACTAATATCGCGGAAAAGAAGATGATTAACACTATTATTGGAAGACTTATCACATTATTGGAAGACTTTTCACTGGACATAAACTTCAAACAAATTATTTTATTCATCTTAAAATAGATTTGGTCAAGAAAATTAGATCATTTTAACTTGACTAATATAATACTACACCAAATAAAATCTTATTTTTTATTACTACCAACCTAGCGAGTTAGGATACGTCTTTGAGAGGAGAGAAAGAGAATGACCAGATGAACTGAAAAAGAAAAATTATCAATCGGCTAGATAAGTCTCAGCGAAATGATAGAGAATCAGACGTTTGAAGAAATTAAGGTTTAAAGAGAGAAATACTCATGTTGTCTTGATTTTTACCTTCACTAGAGATGAATTATCATCAGCATTTCCTATTCAGATAAGGAAGTTCAAGTTTTGTGGCTTTAAACGAACCAATATCCCTGAAAAAAACCAACAATAAGAAACAATATGACCATAATTACAGCTAGAACGTATATCCATCGAATAAGGGTTGCAAAACGATACGCTCCCGCGCGGAATGAACTCCTATGATATTCTAACATTACTTTGGCTTTTTCACTATCCCAAACTTGTCTACTTAATGCCCAAGGTAGTAGAAGTAACATGCCAAGAAGGAGTGTGACACCAAAAGTAAATGTGCTTGTTACAGTGTTTGATATAAAAACCAGAATTAATAGAATGAATGCCATAATTACTGAATAATAAGAAATGCGAATAGATCGAGGTCGCAAAGCAATAGCCAGCTTTGTCAAAACAGTTCCTTTTTCTTCTAGTCGTTTCATTGTAATTGTATCGATATTTAATTCGGTGTCTTTGTCGTAGTACTCTCTTCTAACGAATTTAGGTTTGATTTTCATTCAATCACTTGAATTTTCTCGATTACGTTTTAATCTTTCAATCATTATAGAGATCAAAATTCCTAATATAACCAATTTTCACTGACAATTGAGCGATACTTATTATTGGAACCCTATCCTGGCAATTTATGAAGTTTTTTGTCAAACGCCATACAAAAATCAATGACAATTTCCACAGAATTAATCGCTAGAAGCATTGATATTGTGTCATTCATGATATTGGAACCATTGTTATCGGGTACAATTCCGATTGGAAACAATACTGTCACTTCGGGAAAAGTCATACTCAGAATTTTGTCACTATTCCGTACTAGAAGCTAATTTACCAATTGGTCTTTATCATTAAATATCAACTTTATTTGGCCCCCCTCTCTCCAAATAATCCGCAACAACTGTCCATCTTTCAGTACCATCTATGTATAAAGTAAAAAATTTTTAAGTTTGCCTGCACAATTTGTCTGATCGTGGCTGACTTTAATAATACACATTTAATTTCCCCCCAAACGATTATTCCCTTATCTTTTTACCAAATGTGATCATTAATGGATATCATATATTCAAAACAAGAGATAGCTCATCTTCCTTATCGAAATAGTCGCTTAAGTCTTGAAAAACGCGTAGAAGATTTATTAAAACGACTTACTCTTGATGAAAAGATGCGATTACTCTCTGGTCACAGAATATTCAATACAGCACCAATTAACCGCTTGGGATTAGGCCGATTACGGATGACCGATGGTCCTTTTGGAGTAGCAATGCATTCCAGTGGACTCTCAAAGAACACTCGTTTTCCTAGTACTAAGGCCTTAGCAGCTAGTTGGAATCGTGATTTAGCAAAAAAACTGGGCGAAGCTATTGCTGAGGAAGTGCGTGCTAATGGGAGGCACATGCTTCTTGCTCCAGGAATAAATATAGATCGAACTCCATTAAACGGACGAACGTTCGAATATTTTGGAGAAGATCCTTATCTAGTTAAGGAACTGGCAATTCCATTCGTTCAAGGAGTACAGAATCAGCAAGTTGGGGCCTGTATTAAGCATTTTGTTGCTAATAATCAGGAAACATTACGCAAAACGATAAGTGTCGAGATAGATGAACGGACACTCCATGAAATATACTTACGAGCATTTGAGGAAGTAGTTAAAGAAGCAGAACCGTTTTCTGTGATGACTTGCTACAATAAAGTCAATGGGGTTTATGGCAGTGACAATTCCTATCTTCTCAGGGAAACTCTCTTTGATAAATGGGGTTTTGAAGGCATGATTGTGTCTGATTGGGGGGCTACAGTTCATAAAGAATTGACCACAAAATCCTGTTTGAAAGCTGGTTTATCATTGGAAATGCCTTCAGGTAAAAAGTATAAACGAAAATTACTTCATAAAGCTCTTTCAAGTGGTGAAATTAAAGAGGATTTGATTAACGATGCTATTCGTCGAGTACTCCTAGTCGCAGGGAAAACGGGTGTCCTTGATGACCCAGAAACCTTACCGAAAGGAGTAAAAAATTCAATTGAACATCAATCACTATCCCGAAAAATTGCAGAGGAAGGCATGGTTCTTTTGAAGAATGAAGGAATTCTACCTTTAAAGCTGGATTCCATAAATTCTATTGCAGTTTTGGGTCCAAATATGAATAAAAAGTTCGGAAAAATCCTCTATGGAGGAAGCTCGGCCGTTAAAGCTCCTTACGAAGTCACTCCAATTGAAGGGGTAAAAGAATTTTGCTCTAAGGATGTAAAATTAGTTCATGATCCTTCAGAAGCAGATGTGGTTCTCCTCTTTATGGGATTAAATCATAATAAAGACGGTGGTAGGAGAGAATTTGTCTCTGACTTCTTTGAAAAACGGAAAGACGCTTTGGAATCTGGTCATGATTCCGAGGGTGCTGATCGAGCTCAGCTGGAATTACCACAATCTCAAGTTGATCTTATTAAGGATACTGTAAAACAAAATCCGAATACGGTTGTTATTCTGATAAATGGAAGCCCTTTAGGGATGAATGAATGGTTGAATGATGTTCCTGCTGTCCTAGAGGCATGGTATGGTGGAATGGAAGCAGGAAATGCTATTGCGAATGTTCTATTTGGAGAAATTAATCCTTCTGGGAAATTACCGATTACTTTTCCTGAACAATTAACAGATTCACCAGCTCACAAATCCCCGAAAACTTATCCTGGAGATTTAGATGATTTAAAGGTTTATTATGAAGAAGGAATCTATGTAGGCTATCGCCATTTCGAGAAATTTGACATAGCTCCTCTTTTTCCATTTGGTTTTGGGTTGAGTTATACCACTTTCTCGTATGACAACTTATCACTAAGCAAAAATAAGGTACATAGTTTAGATGATACCTTCAATCTTTATGTGGATATTACAAATACTGGAGATCGGTTTGGAGCAGAAATTGTACAAATATATGCCAATCATTTAGAATCGAATGTGGATCGTCCTCCCAAAGAATTGGTTGGTTTTGCAAAGGTAGAACTAAATTCCGAAGAGAAGCAAGCTGTGCAAATCAGCATTAGAGGCAAAGATTTGGCTTATTATGATGTTTCTACCCATGATTGGAAGCTGGATGAAGGAATAATTCGAATTCTGGTCGGAAGTTCTTCACAGGATATTCATCTAGAAACTGAGATTCATTTTTCTTGATACTCTATAAATTCGAATTTAATATTTCTTTTCTCTAACTCATCAATTAATGCACTTGCGGGTACATACTCTTCACCCTTAAGCACTCCATGTGTTTTTATCTGCCCATGTGCGATGAATTGACCAATAATGCTTGTTGGAAACGCAGTAGTTCGTGCCATGGCTGAAAATTCTGCTTTTGTATCATAGAGATCAATTAATTGATAAACATGCGTTCTTACTTGGTTATTGATCTTTCCTAGGATTGTTATTCGTGCTAATACTGCATCAAGTTGATTTTGAGGAAGATTTTTGACTAAGTAGTACTCTACAACTTCTCGTGGAGTAACTCCCGGATTTGGAGGAAAATCTTCGTTTGATAATAAACCAAATTCCTTTAGAAAGGAAAAAAATTGTGCATGGCCTGGGAACCTTATTGTTTTATAGGTTAATTGCTTGATACTTCCTTCAAAAAGCTCAGGAAGTGAAGATGTTCCTCCAGAAGTATTAAATGCTTCTAATTCTCCCCATGGTTCAGGAAAGCTTATCTTTTCTACATCGGTAAGAGAAGGGATAATTTTGAGTTTACGATCCTTGATTATTCTTGCGTCCTCAAGATATTCATTTGTTAATCCTCGAATTGCAAAGACCTGCTGATAATTTAGAATCGTTTTTGGTTCCTGAGGTAATCCTCCCACACGTAAATGACATTCTTCCAGTGAATCGAATTTTCTCATTCCATGAGCTGCTACAATATTAACCATCCCTGGTGCGAGTCCTAAATCAGGAATAATTGTAACTCCTGCTTGTTTTGCTTCTTTGTCCATGCCTTGCTGTTTTTGAACAACTGAAGGATTTCCTCCGAGATCAACGAAGCTACAACCAGATTCTATACATATTTTAGTCAAACCAAAATTGAATCGGTAATCAACCGCACCGAAGACTACTGCAATTTCATTTTCTATCAGTACTTGCTTCAGTGTATGTTGAGTTTTATCATTTAAATCTAAATTATCCACATGAAACCGTTTTTCAAAGATCTTAAGCTTGAGTTTTTGTTTTTCTCTCTGTTTAGGTTCTTTATCAAATCCATAAACCTGTGACGTAGGATCATGAATTAATAAATCATAACACAGAGCTGATCCCATAAGCCCAAGGCCTAATACTGCATAATTCACCATGAGGATTCAAATCCATGAAAGGATTAATTATTTCAAAATTTCTAAAAGGAAATTTGGAAAACTCATCTTAAAGGTGTGTCGATTCAGCCATCAAGCTGAATAAAAGAAAATTTGCTTTCCTTCTTTTTTTTTCCGTCCAATGTACCCCATTTTCTGTAATATATTCAGAGAATTTACAGTTTCCAGTTGGCTATTACCACTTTCCTCTGATATTGCCTCTAATGTACCCTCTTCTAGTGCTATTAATGCTAACGCAGTTGATTGAAGTTCAGAGGATAAATCAAATATTCCTCCTACGCTGAATCGTTTTGTCGGTTTTAATTGTCCTGATTCATCTACTAGATTTTCTTCTTTAACAATATTCTGAATTATTTCCTTGAATGAGTCGAAAATTCTGAGGTCAACAAGAAAATCTATCACTAGTTCCTTGTGGTGTTCCTTCATAAACCGTAATCCGATAGTTTGTAAGAGATTTTCAGGACTTTTCGGGGTGTTCGTAACGATTACTACATTAAATGGTCCAAATGATTTTGTATGGTAGAACAATCTCTCAATTCCTATACTTTTCATCTCCCACGATTTCTGTGTGGTAACATCGGCTGCGAGATCTTTGAATGCCGTAAATAATGCTCCGAATAATACCTCATTTGGGATATCATCGGATGACTGAAAGTATTGTGAAACTAGCGGTCTTCCTCCTTCATCTATAATATAGATAGCATAGACGATCATTGAACATTTTCCCCAAAAATTATTGGGATTAATTTTACTAGAGTAGTCGAAAATGGATGATCTGGCTGTATTAAAGTATATATAAGTCGTGAAGAATCTTTGTTCTGTAATGTCTTAACTGCTTCAAGGAACTCTGTTTGTATTAGTGATTCATCAATTGGGATCCATCCAATAAAGTCAACGTATTTATCTTGAATATCCTGAGTAAATTTTTCTTCAATAAGAGATTGAATCTGAGAAATAATGGCTGGATCTTTAATAACACTCTTAGGTATTAAATTTGCCAAAATGAGAGATCGACTTTTTAATTGTTTATTTAAGCCAGTAATCATCTGGGAAGTGCCTAAGAGATCCGCATTACTCAATTTAACAATAAACAAGCTAGTTTGAGTTGTTATCATCGCATTTACTGTGCCATAAGTTGTACCTGGGGAACTATCAAGAATGAGGTAACTTACTTCATATGGTGGATGTTCTAGGTGTTTCCCAACTTTCATTAAGTTTTTTAGCATTATAAATGACATTTTTTCATTAATTCTTATGTTGGTTTCAATCGCTGACGCAGAAGGATCAGCAAAACCCACAAAAAGTTTACCAGATGTTTCTAATTGGGAAGAAATCTCCTCTAGGCAATTATCCAATGGTTCATCGTGCAATAAGTAATCATTTAACCATTTAGTGCTTGAATTTTTCTTAAAAAAGGTGATAATGGATGGACCATGAAAATCTGTGTCTAATAAACACACATTGTGGCCTTCCTTGGCTAGGTGTACTGCGATGTTAGCTGCAATAGAGGTTTTCCCTACCCCTCCTTTGTGACTCAGAATCGATAGAGATTTCGTAGTAGCACTTCCTCTTAAACTAGATCTACTTGGATGTTAATCTTCTTTATAAAGATGTATTCTTCATAGTTTATTCAGAGAAGAATGCAATAGATCGTTGTTTCCTCCAATCCTCTTCATAACCATCCTAATATCGAAAATCAATATTCTAAATCTGGAGTTAAACCACAATGGCTGGTATCGTATTTTTAAGGTCTCAAGATCTTGAGAAGATGAAATTTTTCTATACTAGCATCGGTTCAAAAATTTGGATCGATCAGGGTGACTGTATTATCTTTAAACACGATAATTTTTTATTCGGGTTTTGTGAAGGAGATAAAATTAGTAAAGACGGGTTATTAACTTTTTTTTACAAGAATAAACAAGATGTCGATGACATTTATCAAAGACTACAACAACAGACGGCAGCTAAACCCACTGAGAATACAGAATATAATATTTACAACTTCTTTACTACAGATCCAGAAGGGAGAAAATTGGAATTTCAAACCTTTCTTCACGAAATTGATTTTAGCTGGGAAAACTATAGATAATAATTTATTTATCGATCTTAATTGTTAAAAAGGAGATTTTCTGAAGATGGATGCAGAAGAAATCTATAAAGAAATGGCTGATGCCATTGTGAACCTAGATCAAGAAAAAGCGTTGAATTTAGCAAATCAAGCACTCAAAGAAGAAATGAATCTTTTGAAAGTGATCGAGAAAGGATTTGGAGAAGGCATTCGTAAAGTAGGGGATCTTTGGGATGATGGAGAATTCTTTCTTCCAGAATTAATGTCTGGAGCACAGATTATGCAAAAAGCGGTGGATGTTCTTACACCACAGCTGCAATCATCTGGGTCTGAACGTCAATCCTCAGGTAAAGTTCTCTTAGCTACAATTGAAGGCGATATTCACTCCATTGGTAAAACCATTGTCGCCACTATGCTTCGAGCAAATGGATTTCAAGTTATTGACTTAGGTACCGATGTGAAAGCAGAAAAAATAGTTGATGTGGCAATTAATGAGAACGTAGATATCATTGGAGTTTCAACTCTGTTAACCACGACAATGTTAAATCAGAAAAAAGTAATTGAGATCTTAGAACAGAAAAATCTTAGAAATAACTTCAAAGTGATATTTGGGGGTGCCCCTGTTACACAGGGATGGGTAGACGAATGCCATGCTGATGGTTACGCTGAAAATGCAGTTGAATCTGTAAAATTAGCAAAAAGTTTGATGTAATCTGGATTTATATGTTAGAATAAAGTGAGTTACTGATGTCTTTCACACAATGGCTAGGTAATGTATCAAAGATTATTTTATTCGATGGAGCAATGGGTACACAATTAATGAACTATAATCTAGAACCGGGCAAATTACCCGATTTCTTGAATATTGAAGGCCCTGAAATTGTTAAAAAAGTATTAGCTAGTTATTATGAATCAGGGGCAGATATGGTTCAAACGTGTACTTTTAGTGCAAATTTAGTAAATTTAGAGAGACAGCATTTAAGTGAATATTTACAGAAGATTAATATCGAGGCACTAAGAAATATTAAAGATATTCAACCCCCAAGAGGAAAATTGATTGTGGGAGATATCGGTCCATCTGGTGAATTTAGACCACCAGTTGGAGAAGCATCAGGAGATCAATGGAAAAATGGATTTCAACAACAAGTTGAAGTATTGGAGGTAGGCGTTGATTTGTGGCATATTGAGACAATGTCAGATCTTCAGGAAATGTCAGCCGCAATTCACGCAATAAAAGAAGTATCTCTGAAACCAATCATAGCCTCGATGACTTACCGTAAAACAAAAACAAGGGGTTTTTTCACAATCATGGGAGATTCTTTGGAAACCTGTGTGAATACTTTAGAGGAGGAGAATGTTGACGTAATCGGTACAAATTGCACCTTGGGCTCAGATCAAATGATAGAGCTTACCAAAGAATTGGTGCAATTGACTGATAAACCAGTCTCAGTCAAACCCAATGCCGGACAACCACGGTTAGAGGGAGGGATTACTGTTTATGATCAATCACCTGATGAGTTTGTGAATGATATAGAACAGATGATTGATCTGGGAGTGAAAATTGTGGGAGGTTGTTGTGGTACCACCCCAACCCATATTCAAAAGATGAGAATGTTAATTGACAATCGCTAGGAAGTGTAGAAATGGGAATCTTAAGACCTAAAGTAGCATTACTTAATGATGAATACAAGAAGAAAATTTTTGAGGAAGCCAAACATATTCTTAAATCGCTAGGTGTTTTATTTGAAAATTCAGAGGCAGAAGTTCTTCTCAAGGAACAAGGAGTGCCTAATGATAACCATCGGTATTATATTCCCTCTGATTTAGTAGATAAGTGTCTTACCTCCCCACCTCATGAAATAACAATGTATGATCGTGAAGGAAACGTTCATCTATCCCTCAAAGATGATAACATTCATTTTGACCCTGGATCTGCAGCTATATTCATTCTTGATGAAAATAGTGGACAAATAAGAGAACCTCTCCATCAAGATTTCATTCGTTTTACCAAAATTGTTGATCAATTATTAAATATTGATGCTCAGAGTACATCACTAGTATATTCTGATGTTCCAAAGAGTGCCCAAGATTGGCATCGTCTATATACGACTCTTAAATACGGTCACAAGCCCATTGTTACAGGTACATTTCGTAAAGAGAGTTTTTCAATAATGAATGAATTATTATTGACGTGTCGCACGTCTGAAAAAGATTTAGCAGCTAAACCTCTTGCAATTTTTGATGCTTGTCCCTCACCACCACTTTCTTGGTCGGATCTAACAACACAGTCTGTTATTGACGCCGCTGAGAGAATGATACCCTCTGAATTTATCAGTATGCCTATGTCAGGAGCCAATGCACCGATAACATTGATCGGTTCAATTACTCAACATTGTGCCGAGTCTCTTGCAGGAGTTGTAATTTCTCAATTAGCTAAAAAAGGAGCTCCAATTATTTGGGGAGGTTCCCCTGCGATAATGGACATGAAACATGGTACTACACCAATGGGAGCAATTGAAACAATGATGATTGACATTGGGGATGTTGAAATGGGTAAATATTTAAATTTGCCTACTCATGCCTATATGAGTCTGAGTGATGCCAAGATTCCTGATGCACAAGCTGGTTTGGAGGCTGGGATGGGTGCTTTGTTAGCTGGATTAACCGGTATTAACATGATTTCTGGTCCTGGAATGCTCGATTTTGAATCCTGTCAATCAATTGAAAAATTATTAATTGATAATGAAATTGCCGGTATGGTTAAACGATTTCTTAGAGGTATACATGATTATGGGTCTCCGTTTGCTGAAGAAATACTAAAAGATTACGATAATACTAATGAGTTGTTATCTCATCCATCGACTCTTCAACTATTCCGTAAAGAGCTTTTCTTACCGAGTCCTATAATTGCTAGGATGACTCGCGATGAATGGAAAAAAGCAGGTTCTCGTTCCTCTAGGCAGAGAGCAAAAGAAGAAATTGAAGGACTTTTAGCGAAAAGCCCACAAAAAGCTCTGGATAATTTAAAATCAACTGAATTGGATAAAATCTCCTCTAAATATTTATGATCATGATAAAAGAATTTTTTGGTTCCAATTTTGATTCATAGAAGAAAATATGAGGAAATTCCAGTTCGGGATAAAGATATAGTCTACTATCTGCAACGTAGCAACAAATCTTCTCATAATTCCTCTCGAAAAGCGCTTACACCCGATTTAAAGATACAATTGGATCGAATGAAAAGCATAGCAGTCACTCTATATGAACCGAAAGGTATTTTCAAGATTTTTAATGCTTCAGAACTCCCCTTTCGAGAATGCTTTGCTGAAGCTGAAAGAGTGGCATTGGCTATCGTAACAATTGGTAAATCTCTACCTTTGGAAGCGAATAATCGAATGAAATCAGGGGAATATGTAGACGGCGTTATATTAGATGCGTTTGGATCTGCTGGTGTAGAACAAGTGGCCGATCAGGTGAATCGTGAAATTGTTGATATCGTAAAAAGCCAAAATTTTGAGTATTCACAACGGTTTAGTCCAGGTTATTGTCAGTGGAGTGTACAGGATCAAGAATTAATTTTCAATAATCTCCCCAGTGAAGATATTGGAGTATCTCTGACTGAAGGATATATGATGAAACCCATTAAATCTGTATCATTTGCTATTAACATTGGGAAAGATATAAAGAAATCCAGATGGGAGACACGATGTAAGTCATGTGTGGAACGAGGGCAGTGTACTTATCGTATGCAATGAGATATCCCAATTTAATAAATAATTAGTTCATTACAAATCAATTCATTCTAGAATACTTAGTTTAACCAATTATGCTAGATAAATGAAATGCAACGATTCATCATTTAAGCAAAAATAATAATCCGTAATTACGGTTCTAGTTTTATCTGGTTATCTCTTAGGTGAAAAATGTGGATACTATTGATTCGTTGGAGACAATGTGTGATGTTTTAATCATTGGATCGGGAATCGCTGGATTATCAATGGCATTAAAAGTGGCCTCTATTGGTAAAGTTATAGTTTTGACAAAAACGAATCTTACAGAATGTGCTACGATCCTAGCACAAGCAGGAATTAGTGCAGCATTATCTACAGATGATTCGTTTGAAACTCATATTCAAGACACTGTAAATGTCGGAGATGGCCTGTGTCACTTAGATGTTGTAAAAAAAATCGTATCAGCAGCACCTGAACGAATTGAAGAACTTGTAAAATGGGGTGTTCAATTCTCCAAAAAGGAGAATGATCACTATGATCTAGGATTAGAAGCAGGGCATTCTCATCGTCGAGTAGTCCATTCTAAAGATATAACAGGGGCTGATATTCAAAATGTGCTTATCGCCCGAGTCTTAGAAGATCCTCGAATAACTGTACTTGAAAATCACATTGCTATCAATCTTAAGGTTCGGTCAGGTCGATGCCTCGGGGCTTATGTTTTAGATAAGAATCAAGATCTGGTCAAGAATTTTGCTGCTAAAGTTACAGTACTAGCTACTGGGGGGGTGGGAAAGGCCTTCCTATACACTAGTAACCCTGATATTTCAAGTGGAGACGGCATTGCTATGGCCTATCGTGCTGGTGCCACTATTATGAATATGGAATTTATTCAATTTCATCCTACCTTACTCTATCATCCGTTTGCAAAATCCTTTTTGATTTCAGAGGCACTTAGAGGAGAGGGGGCCAAACTGGTTGATGAAGCAGGTTTTCAGTTTATGTCCTCGTATGATTCTCGAATGGAATTAGCTCCTCGTGATGTGGTTGCTAGAGCAATCGATTCTGAGCTTAAACGTTCTGGGAGTGATTGTTTATTTTTGGACATATCTTTCAAAGGTTCAGATTTTATCCAAAAGCGTTTTCCAGGTATTTTTGCTAAATGTTTTGAGCTAGGTATTGATATTTCAAAAGAACCAATTCCTATAGTACCAGCTGCCCATTATGCCATTGGGGGAGTAAAAGCCTCCGTTTCTGGCCTTACTGACATTCTAGGATTATTAGCTATAGGAGAAGTGGCTTGTACAGGCTTTCATGGAGCAAATCGACTTGCTTCCAACTCGTTATTAGAATCTAGTGTGATGGCTCATTATGCAGCTAATGAATGCCGTAATCTGGTGAATAACGGGCCCCCTGCTTGTTCATTTTCCCGCTGGCAATCTGGTGATGCTGTAGACAGTGATGAATCTGTAGTTGTCTCCCAAAATTGGATGGAGCTCAGATTACTTATGTGGAACTACGTTGGGGTAGTTAGATCCGATAAACGATTTCGTCGTGCTAAACAACGAATTCACCTCTTACAGGATGAGATAAACCAATATTACTGGAATTTTCATATTACTTCAGATTTGATTGAACTTCGGAATTTAGCAGACATTGCACAGATGATTATCGATGCTGGCTTTCATCGCAAAGAAAGTCGGGGTGTACATTTTACTATTGATTATCCAATGAAACGAAAGACACCAAAAGATACTTTACTCCGTAAATCTGTTAGAAGTGAAATTTTCAATTTTTCTACTTGTGAATGAAGTTCTATCCTGAATGAACCTATTTATTAGAATCTTAATTTCAGCTCAAGTAGCGAAATCTTAGCTACTAAAGAGATAAAAAACCCCATTGTGCTAATAGAAATTGTAGATCATTCTAAAGAGAGACATTTTTATTTGCATACGAATCTCTCCCTTTTTTTCAAAATTCTCTACAGCAATATCTTAGTAAAAGGATAGAACAAACTATGTCTATGGAAGAATTACTGACTCTTGAGAATTATCCAGAGCTCGTTAAACCTTGGGATAGCCCTTGTTTGATTTGTGATCATCTAGAAAGATGTGGGGTTGGCCAGGAATTTAATCCTATTGGTTGTCCTTGGATAAACAACTATCTTGTCTTATTACTTAAATAGAACGATCTGGCTTTCATTCATTTTCACCTAAGATGGATCTAGATTTTAGGATATGACCTAATCCAGGTTGGAATCAACAGTATCTTTTTCGAGATGAACTCTTTCATCTTGGCTATTGTAATTTTCTTTGCTAGGATCCAAAAAAAATATTTTCCTTCCCCGATTCATATAAAAAAAGAGAAGATGGATAAGAAGTTTATCCATCAATTATACTGGTTTGATTGCAAGTACCGTCACCATGAGGTCCTTGTGAACCCCATTGATTTCCAGTTCCGTCCATGGGCCCATTTCCACCATGATTTCCATTACCAGTTTGACCATGAGGCCCCAAACCATCACAAGTACCATCTCTCGTTCCATTTAATGTATCAGATATAACTGAACCATTAACAACTACGGTTGTTGCGACAACCGCTACAAGTCCTAATATTATTAATCCACTGATTAAGTGTTTTCGCTTCATTTGGTTTTCACCACATAAAGTAAGCCGTGGGGTGATTATAAAGGCTTAGAATTTGAAATTTATTTCTAATCGTTTCTTGTGAATGATGATTGTTTCTTATTGTTTCCTATCTTGTAATTAGACAAAATCGGGACAGAGTAATCAATCTTGGCTGAAACAATGAACCTCTTGTAAATAGAGCAAGAATGAAAAATTGTTGAACACTTAACCTGAATTTGTTCAATACTCTGCTAGATTACCACGTTTTTTCGCAATTGTTACTGTTCTTCGGAAGAAAAATACGCCCATAAATGCCCCAACAATCCATTGAAGCGTATTAAGTAAGCTATTAGCTTGTTTAACCCTTAAAACCAATGCGCCCAAAAGAAAAGATAAGCCATAAATTGGGGTCAGCCCAAACAAAAGAATGGCTAGAGCTAAGAGCACTTGGCCCTGAAGAGGATTGATTGAGAATAAAAGACATCCGAAAAAATATCCTCCAATAAATGTGACAACCGACCGAATTTGTACATACAGCGTTAGTCCCACAAGGATAGAAATTTGATGGGCTGGTGACATAAATAGGGCCTCTAGAGTACCAAGAGTTTGTTCTCGTCTAATAAAAAACCCAAATAGCCATAGAGAGGTTGTAACTGTGGAGAATACATTCGCTCCTATAATAATGAACGCAACATAATTTGCGCCAATTAACCCAGTGTTTTGTTCAAAATTAGCTGAAGCTGCGGTGATCGAACCCGATAATGCTTGGCCTAATAGAATTGGCATTGCAGCTAACAATACAGGAGTTAACACATCCATAAATAGCATACCTTTGTAGCGAGAAATTGTCTTAATTCTGACTACAAATGTTCCCCATGCAACTCCCAGATGACCTTTGAATGTCAGATTATGAATCGGAGCATACATTAATTACCGCTTCCAGTTTTTGTTTTAATAACCTGACTTGTATCGTCCATTAATGATCGTCCCGTAATATTAATAAAAACATCCTCAAGAGTTGTTTCCTTCTTATCGATATTTCGAATTATCGCTCCGTTTGTGGTTAGTGTTGTTATGATTTCAGGTAAATTTCGATGACTATTTTCACAGGTTATATTAAGATATGGTTTTTCTTCAGTTGATCCATTATTTACCTGTTTGACGAGCATTTGGGCCGACATGACTCCTGGAGTTGAATTTAACGCAGTTTGAGCATTTTCTGGGATTGTACCCTCAATACTAAGAATATCATTTTTCTGTAAACGCTGTTTAAGATCCATGGGGTCATCCAGAGCTATTATCTTGCCATGATCAATTATCCCAACACGATGACACAATTCTTCCGCTTCGTGCATAAGATGGGTACAGTAAATAATCGTCTTATGATAGTCCTCATTTTGTTCTTTCACAATTTTTCGTAACCGACGAGCTTCTTTTACATCCAATGTGTTTGTAGGTTCATCAAGCATGAGTATAGGGGCATCATTTACAAGGGCACGAGCGAAAACCATTTTCATTTTCTGACCAGAAGAGTACGTTTCAACAGTTCTATCAGCTATTTTATCTAATTCTAATTGGTCTATTAAGGATTGTATACGATCTTTTCTGATTGATTTTGGTACATGGTATAACGCTCCAAAATATTCTAAATTCTCTCTTCCAGTTAATTTCCAGTATAATCCTCTCTCTCCCATCAGCATTGCTCCAATAGATGATTTAATTTCTTTATCCTGATCTAGTGAATATCCATTAACCTTAGCGATGCCTGATGTAGGTAGGAGTAACGTTGTTAAGATTTTAATAAGGGTTGTTTTTCCTGCTCCATTTGGTCCTAGCAATCCAAAGATTTCCCCTTGATCTACATCAAAGGTCACTCCTTTTAAAGCTTCTACAACGTTTTTTTCACTTTTGAAAATACCCAGACGCTTTTTTGAAGAATAATGTTTCGCTAAATCTATTACTTCAATCATCTTATTTGTAGCCATGATTTTGTTTCACTCTCAATTGATGTGTAAGTTACTTACAATTTCGTTTATAAGGAATTATTTTTCGGCAACATAGCTAGAGTGAAAAGGAGGGAAATGACAAAGCATTCCATTACTGTGCTGTTACGAAGACTAAAAGTACGAATGTGGTAGTACGAAGGTTTTTTAATTCCCCATTACCTTCTCTTATCTAGTAGGTAATGAATTAAATTTTCATCCAGCGGTAATTTGTGAGAGAATAAATTTAGTGGCTTTTTTACTCTTAGAGGAGAAAATTTCTAATGGTTCAACCATTAATCTGGGTAGATGGTATTATCGGAGCTGGTAAGACAACCGCAGCTAAAGAAATTGGAGATTCATTAGAATTAAGTATTTTCCAAGAACCATTGAACGAAGACTTGCTTAAAATTTACTATGAAGATCAAATTAGCTGGGGTTTTTCTTTTCAGATTGATATGTTGAATAAACGCTTCGCAATACAATCTGCAGCTGCTATTACTGCACAATATAGGAAAGGAGCAATAATTGACAGGGCATTACCAGGGGATCGAGTATTTGCACAAATGCTGATGAAAGATAAGAAAATTCATCCGATTAACTGGGAAATTTACGAATCTGCGTATAACATGTTTATTCAAATTTTACCTGCTCCAAATTTATTGATCTTCTTAGATGTTTTACCAGAAGTAGCCTATCAAAGAATAAAGGATCGAAATCGGGAAGCAGAAACAAGCTCACTACTACCATTGGCCTATTTACATCGCCTTCATTCGGAATACCAGAATCTGCTGTCGAAGATATCTACTGGTCAACACCCGTGGAGTTCTCAGACAGAAATATGGATTATCGATTGGAATGAGGATTGGCAATCCTTGAAACCTGTAATTGAAAACATTAAAACCCATTTTCGGGTCGTGAATTTCTTCCACCAAGAAACCAAAGAGACATTACTGGTATACTAGAGTTTGTGTGTGAAAAATGGGGGTAGGAGAGAAAAAGCAGACAGACATGACTATATTTGTCAGACAAATTTTATCATGCTTTTTTATCAGCAATTTGCCATTAATAATGAATTTGAACAATTTAGGTTTTGAATTTTTTACCGTTCAATTATCATACTCATAGCCTCACCGCCACCGAGACAAATAGTAGCAAGGCCTTTATGTTCATTACGTTTAGCGAGCTCATGATACAAAGTAACCAAGATTCGAGAACCAGAGCAGCCAAGAGGATGTCCAAGAGCCACGGCTCCACCATTAACGTTGAACTTCTCATTTGAAATTTTTAGTTCATTTCTCACCGCACAACTGGCTGATGCGAATGCTTCATTATGTTCAATCAAATCAAAATCATTAATTTTATGGTCTGTTTTCTTTAATAGTTGCTTCACTCCTTTAATTGGCGCTTCCATAACCCATTCTGGCTTAGTGGCGTTCGTTCCGTAAGCAGCGATATGTGCGAGAATTGGTATTCCTTTTTCTTTGGCTAATTCTTCCGACATGACTACAATCGCGCTTGCGCCATCAGAAATTTGTGAGGCATTCCCAGCAGTAACTTTTCCCTCTTTTGAAAAAGCGGGACGTAATTTCGCTAATGCTTCCAATGTAGTATTTGGTCTAATTCCTTCATCTTCTTTGACCGTAGTTGTACCTTTACGTGTTTTTATTTTAACAGGAACAATTTCATCCTTAAATTTCCCATTTTTTGTTGCCTTATGGGCGCGTTGATGAGATTGATAGGCGAATTCATCCATTTCCTCTCTGCTGATATCATATCTTTTCGAAACAATATCACCCGTATTGCCCATTGCCATATCGTGATAAATATCGTACAATCCATCATGATACATTGAATCTATGAGTTGACTGTTTCCATAGCGATATCCTTGTCTCCCTTTTAATAGTAAATATGGAGCCATGGACATATTTTCTATTCCACCTGCTATGACTACGTCCATATCGCCAGTTTTAATCATCTGAGCTGCCCATATGACAGATGCCATCCCAGATCCACATACTTTGTTAATTGTAATGGCACCGATTGAGACTGGAAGATCTGCGTAGATAGTTGCTTGTCGGGCTGTATTTTGAGCACATCCTGCAGATATGACTTGGCCCATAATGACATGATCAATATCTTTCACATCAAGTTGCGATCTTTTAACCACTTCTTTGATAGCTACTGCACCTAAGTTGGCGGCTGAAAAGTTAGCGAATGCTCCCATCATTCTTCCCATCGGGGTTCTTGCTAAGCTTACTATTACTGGTTTATTCAATAGATAGACCTCATATGTTTATAACAGGGTGTGAATTTCTCTAGATTTTATTTTTTCCTAGAAAGACTTCATTCCTAATTATCTTTTTTCAAAAGAGTCTGCGAGATTTCGCTTAAATTGTTGTAACTGGGCTATGGGGAGGAAAGTTGCTAAAAAACCATGAAAATCTTTGAAAATAAGTGAATGACAACGATGAGAATAATGAAAGGGGATAAAAGAGAGGGAA
>NJBF01000019.1 GCA_003144275.1 Candidatus Heimdallarchaeota archaeon B3_Heim | reverse complement strand
CACAACAATTAAACGTCCATTGGGGAAATCTTGGATGAGTTTTGTCACCCATTGCTTGTTAGTAACTTTATTACAAATCATCCTCTTTTATTATCTTCTCCTTCTCGGTTTTACTCGTTGGCAAGACCATTTAACATCATTACTTGAGAATTTACGTTATTCGGACTTGGAACCGTGGCCTAACTCTTACTTGATAGCGGAAAGGTTATTTTAAAGGTCAGGTGATAAAAATGTGATGAACTAATCCATTAGACTTAAAAATGCCAGTGAATTGAAGTTACTCATCGATCGAGAACCCTCATTTTCTCAATGTGCAGCAAGTTGAGTTTGTAATAATAAGCTCAGACCCCATAGTTTCTATACTAATATAATCTGTATTATTCATTTGAAAAGATTTTCTAAAACTCGAATGTGATTCAATTAAACTATGATGATCTACTATTTCACAATTTCAATTTTTCAATAATTCTTACTGTTACGTCTCTCTAGTTAAAGAATGAGATGCCATCAAGTCTAGTATTTTAACAGCAGTATTGATATCATCATGAACAACTCCACCATTGGACCGAATCTGAGAAGTCCATAGATATTTTATGGAATTATCTCCCACTATATAAGTGATAATTGGTTTCCTATATTTTTGCATATCCTGTAAAACGGTGGGATCAAATGTGATTGCAACCTGCATCGCCGCAATCATCAATAGAATCATGTCAATTTCATTACTTTCACATAGAATTGGTATAATTTGACGGAGAGCTTCATCTAATCCATGAATTTCAAAAGCAGGCCATGAATCAACAGGGTTTTTTGGAGGCATCCATTCAGGGAAGAGCTTTTGTAATTTTCGTGTTGTCGATTCTGAGAACTCAGGTATTTTTATATTATATTTCGCTGCGATATCTGCCCCAATAACACCTCCTGCACCAGTTATAGTTACGATTGCAAGACGATTCCCATTAGGTAGCGGTAATTTAGCAAAGGCCTCTAAAATATTAAAAAAGTCTCCAAATTCAGTCGCTTGTATAATTTTTGATTGTTTTAGTAGATCTGATAATAATTGAGGGGAACCATGGGCAGTACTAGATGTATGACTTAGTGTAGCTAATCTACCTACTTCTGATTGACCTCCAAGTAAACAAATCAGAGGTTTAGACTGTGTAAACTCTTTAGCAAGTTTTAAAAATTTTCGTGGCCGTTTCAAACCTTCAAGATAAAATGCTGCAACTTCAGTTTCCTCATCCTTTAGGAAATCTTGGAGCAAATCACATTCATCAATATCTATTCTATTCCCAATAGATGCAGCTTTACGGATACCGGTGTAGCGTTCTGTGAATAATTGTAAAATAACTGCGCCAGAAAAATACCCTGATTGACCGACGATTGAAACAACTCCTTTTCTCCTCATATCTGCAGTAATTGGCTCGAAAGTCGTAATTAACTCGTCTGTTACTGTTCCCATACAATTTCCTCCCCAGATGCGTATGTTAAATTGCTTTCCAAGTTGACCTATTTCCTCTTGTATGGCTTTTCCTTCCTTACCCGCTTCTGCAAACCCAGCACTTTCAATAATTATCCCTTTTACACCTTTTTGGTGACATTCTTTCAGTAGAGAGGGTATACTTCTGGGTGCAACAAAACATATTACCAAATCAATGTTTCCTGGGACTTCCTTTAGGGAATGATAAACTTTCAATCCTAGTATTTCTTTTACCTTAGGATTAATTGGAAAAATTTTTTCTGTCCTAGAAAATGTCCAAAGAACATTCTTTAAGATACCATAACCCGCTTTGGAACTATTTCTACTAACACCAATGATTGCTATTGATTCTGGGTGAAAAAAGCATGAGAGATCAGGTTGCATAGGATTTCCTCTTCTATCAATCGTAGGGCGCTTAGGATCCCTGAAAATATAAGAGTTTCATAAACCAGCGTATATTATTCACATCAAGTAGAATTTCTGTAGAGATGAATAATGGCTCAACGCAAAGATCAATCGATCAAAGATGGGGTTTTTTATCCTCCGAATGATAAATTAATCATATTCAAATGTGAGGTTATGAACACTTCTGGCTTTCTAAGAGACATTTCACTCGCAACTGCCATTATTGGATTATTTGCATTTCTTTTACTTGAATTGCTAGCGCTCCTAATCGTACCAATGAGCTGGCCTTTTCTAATTCAATTTTCTCTACCTAAACATTATCAATACCTTCAATTCAACAAACATTCGGTATTTTATGGCTCAGGTTCTTTGAAAAATCTTATACTTTCGAGATCATTATTCATTCGGAATAATAATCAATATGGGGATATATCTTATATGCGTTTTAACAAATGGGAGAAAAGTAAACGAGGAGGAGTGAAAGACAAGTTTGGAAAAATCGAAATTCAGATTGATCACCAGTCACCTATTTTTCATTTCTTAGTGACAAGTGAGGATTTAGCTAAGATCGTAAAGATTTTTGATACCTACCGTTTCCATTCCAAAGTGATAAAAAAACGTTCACGAGGAGAACTTTTGCTAATTTTTCCATCATCTCCTCGATATAACACCTAAATCCCGATAAATCATTTTCCTGAAAAGTCTTTGTTAATGCCCAAACTTTTATAATTTTGCATACTTGCATTAACTCTAGATTTTAATGAATTCTTTGAAATCTTTGCTCTTTGTTACCTTCATTGCTACGTTATTAACTATTAGTTCTATCCCAGAAACTTCGCAAGCTACTTCAAATCCTGTTAATCTTCCTTGGAATCTTCAACAAATCAGTATAGCTGGTGCTTGGAATATTACTACAGGGAGAACAGATATTATCATTGCAGTTATTGATTCAGGAATTGATTTTTCTCATCCTGCTTTATCTCAAGCTCAATGGATCAACTCTGATGAGATTATCAATAATTCTCTAGACGATGATAATAATGGCTATATTGATGATTTTAGTGGATGGGATTGGATCAATCAGGACAATAATCCAGGCTGGCAGGACGAAGACGAGATACATTACCATGGAACATTTATTGCGGGGATTATTGCGGCAAATGATAGCGAAGTAATTGGGATAGCTCCGAAAGTAAAAGTTATGTCCTTACGAGTAGTTGATAGAAATACTCTTATCCCTAACCCAGCAGGATTAGAAGAAGCAGTAGAATATGCGACTCAAAAAAATGCAGCAGTTATTATAATGAGTCTCGATTTATTGATAGGCCCTCCAGGATTCAGAGATAGTATTCGGTCTGCGGTATCAGCTAATATTCCTGTTATTGGGGTAGCTGGAAATTCCGATGAAGGAAATGAATCAGTGGTATTACCTGGCAGATTTTCTGAAGTCATCGCAGTTGGAGCGTCGAACTCAAATGGAGAAAAAGCATATTATAGTAATATTGGTGAGGAAGTTGAGATTCTGGCTCCAGGGGGTCAGTTGAGGAGTACTTCTGTAAAAAGTGGATATCTTTACGGGCAGGGGACGTCCTATGCGGCGCCTCACGTCGCTGGTGTCATAGGACTGATGAAATCAATAAGGAGCGATCTCTCGGTGGATGACATACGTTCCATTCTTTATTCTACAGCACTAGACATAGGAGATTCTGGATGGGATGCAGAAACTGGACATGGAATACTAAATGCCTCAGCTGCGATAGAACTTACACAAACTTATGTTAAAACTACAACAATTACCTCCAACCCTCCACGATTATTCGGTATAAGCAGTATTCCTCATGTAGAGATCCTGTTATTTAGTGCACTAATCACTCAGTTATTTTGGAAAAAACAAAAATAAGATACTTTATTACATTTCAGGCCTCATCTGGCCCCTTATCTAAGCATTCAGGGGATATACGATACAATCCGAGCTTATGGCGTATTCCAGAATGTATTTCAACCTCTTCGATATTGATCAGCCCACTTTCATAGACAGATATGACATTGAAAGTATTTAATCTACGCGATCGGATTTTTTTGCTTGAAAATGTACCCGCATTCACAAATACTGTATTTTCGACCTGCATTGTCGTGGCATAGTGTTCTAATCCTGATAGAACGAGAGGTACATTATGAGAAGTTAAAAACTGTATCACATCACCAGCGTCCTTTACTACTCTTTTAAAGTAACTTCTTGGAATTGGTAAAACTGAATGATGCATCGCTACTAAGAAAAATTTGTAATTTCCATAACAATCATATTCCTGCTCAATCATCCGCATTCGGCTGCGACCTACATGACCAGAAGCGTCAGCACCTGTGTTAATACCTAAGATTCTGACTGTGGGATCTTCGTATATAGGATCTAGAGGACCGATCTGTTGTACCCACATCTCTCGTCCAAAAGGTTGTAAATCACGAGTTCCTGGAACAATAAGGTAGGGTACTCCTAATTCTCTCAATTCTCGTAATCTGAGCTTAGCTATCGCAAAATCCTCTGGATAAGAATCATTTGTAAGATCACCTGTATGAATCAAGACATTAGGTTTTTCACGAATCATCATCTTAATACCTAGATCATAGATTTTAGCTAAAAAGTCATTTCCGTCCGTGAAGTGCGTATCAGAGAACTGACATATTTTTGTTACCACGTTTTCACCAGGAACCAAATAACTTGCTTTAGTAGCTAACTCTCCCTTCCAGATTTGTTGAGTTTCCTGATTTGCAGTTAAGAATTTAGAGTAAGCATCAATTCCATGGAATTGAACATCAATATTCTTATCCTTAACAATTATGTCCACAAATGTGTGACCTGCCGTACCTCTTGTTTTGAAACTACTAAATGTTCCTGAATTTATCAGCAAAGCCTTACGTACACCATTAGACAATAAAAATTTATTAGGAAAATGTCGATGTGCAGTTATAAGAATATCTATACCTGCCTTCCAGATCACTGGTAAAACGTCACCAGCATCTAAAATCATGGATCTTTCTCTCCCAGTCGAAGGAATCGGTAATAAATGATGATGAAAACATAGAATTTTAAGTACGTCGTCTGGTATGGTTTCTAGTTCGGCGATAGCTTCGAGGCCTCGGTCGCCAATTCGACCAGTGTTTTCATCAGGTTCAGAGGAATCAATACCCAGAATAACCATATTTCCACCCCTCTCTCGGGTATCAATGTAAAACTGCCTGTTACCGTAGAATCTCTTCCATAGCTGATCTCCTATGTTCCGTACATCATGATTTCCTGGAATGGTATAAAGCTCTTTTACAGTTGGAAAACGTGTTTGAAGTATCTCCTTTGAAAGTTCAAAGTCCTCATATGTCCCAGAGTCAGTTATGTCACCTAAATGAAGTAATAAAGCATCTGGGTTCTGTTTCAACTTCTTATTAATTAAAATTGCTCCTGTTTCAAACGCGTCCTGATGAAAAAAGCCAGTGAATTTCGATATATGTGTATCAGAAAATATAAGTAATTCTTCAAGCTTGGATTTCCTTTTAGATCGTTTACCCATCTTGTGTTCTTCCTTACAAATTTTAATCAAATATCCTGGGCTTTTTTCACTTCAAGGTTAGTGTAAGAGTCATTCCGCATCCTTTGAATATAAATAATTCTTCCTTTATATTAATAAATACTCCCTTTTCAATGCTACTAACAGTAATCGCGAAACAAACGATAATCAAATAGCGTTACATTGGAGAATTATCCATGAGTTCTAAAAAATGTCCTCTGTGTACTGGAAGCGGAATTATATCGACGAAAATAAAGAAAAAATGTCCTCAATGTCGTGGGATGGGATCCACTAAGATTCTAATTGGAGGAGGAAAGCCAAAAGCGAAAGACACCTGTTCTAAGTGTAAGGGCTCAGGAAAAATTGAGATAAGTACAGATAAACCTTGTCCTTCATGTTTAGGAGAAGGCACTCTCAAATTAAAATGTGTCTTATGTGGAAATCCTCTGAAAGAAGACAATATCGATCTGTGTACAAAATGTCAAGGAAAAACTTCAATACACCAGTTAATCCCTCCAGTAACAAAACAAATGGTTGAATTTAACCAGCTTTATCAAAGTAAAGTCGTAAATATTGTTGACTTTGGTTATTTCGTGCAATTAGCTCCTAAAATCGAGGGATTAGTAAGGAATAAGCGCTTTGCAGGAAAGAAAGATGATACAGTTATTATAAAATTAATAAACATGAAGGCAGATAAACTTGAATTTGAGGAAATTAAGATAACTGACGTATCTCAGTTTTCTGTTACAAGAATGCATGACCCTATTCCTTTGCAAAAAATTCATCAGAAACGGGACGTAGGGGCATTCCTCTCTTTTATTGCTCGAATTGAGAATGTTCGTCAGATTCCCAATGGACCAAAAGTATTCACATTACTAGATGAGACTGGAAATATTGAAGCCGCTGCGTTTCGATTAGATTTTGTTGATGAAATGGCCATCGGGGATATTGTAGAGGTGGCAGGGCAATTTAATGTTCATCGCGGAGCAGAGCAAATTGAAATTGCGGATATGTTCATCGTCGATGAAGCATACTCAAATGCATTCAACAAGAAGCTAAAAGCACACTTAGATGCAATAAGCGAACCTCAATCCATTGATTTTTTAGTGAAATCAAAAGTTCTCAATCTTTTACGTCCTAAGTTTATTGCCGTTGCAAAACGACTTCGCAGGGCATTTTTTGAATCTCAACCCATTATAATTCGTCATCATAATGATTGCGATGGGATTTCCGCAGGAATTGCGTTAGAATTATCTTTACGTCAACTATGGAGAGATACTTATCAACAGATTGATGAGGATAAATTACGTCATTTAATCAAGCGAACAGTTAACAAACCTCCCTTTTATGACCCTTTAGATGCTGTCCGAGATGTTAATTTTGCTTTAGAGGATGAAAATCGCTTTGGTGATAAACTTCCCTTAGTCATTATGCTTGATACAGGTAGTAGTGAAGAGAGTCTCTTTTCTTATAAACTTCTACAAACCTATGGTATGGAAGTCATGGTAGTTGATCATCATTTTCCTTCGGCTTCTGTTCAAGAAGTTATTAGTAATCATTTGAATAATTATTATGCTGGTGGTGATTATAATATATGCACGGGTATGCTTGGTGTTGAGCTAGCTCGTTTTGTGAACCCAGCAGTTACTACTGATATAATTCATATCCCAGCCATTGCAGGTATCGGAGATCGAGTTAAAGGGGAAGAATTCGACCAATACCTAGAACTTGCTAAGCAACGGAATTATACTGAATCATTTTTATCTGATATTGCGATAGCTGTAGATTACCAAGCATATTTCCTTAAATTTTCACCAGGCCGACTTTTGCTGACTGATCTACTCGGAATCAAAGGAACTGATGAACGACAGCTAGCCTTTGTGAAGTTGTTAGCCACAGAAGCCCGAGATCTTCTCGAAAAGCAACTACTCATCTCTCTCGAATATTGTCAAGAAACAGCTTTACCAAATGGAATACAATTAGCCATATTAGATGTTGAGCAATTCGCCAGTCGGTTTGACTATCCTCCCCCTGGAAAGATCACAGGAAGTCTTTTTGATCATCTTGGTAGACAAAATTCAAAAAAACCATTAGTTGCTATCGGATTAGGGCCAGATTTTGCCATATTTCGGTCTCAACATGTGAAACTCGATTTTCCTAATCTAGTAAGAACTTTAGCCGAAGATATGCCACATGCAAACATCGAAGGAGGAGGTCATGAAATTGTTGGAAGCCTTAAGTTTATCACAGGTGCGAGAACTGAATTTATTGATTTAATTCATGAAAAATTAACGATAATTAGCGTTACAACATCGGAGAACCAGTAGATGACTAGAAGATGCGCTCTATGTGATTTAAATCTTATTAATGACCCCAACTTTCGAGTTTACTCCTATTGGAAAATTGAATGCCCAGATAGATGGCACGTTTTTGTTTGTAATGACTGTATTACAAAGAACATTGAGACTCCATGCACTCAAGACAAAATCCGTAAACAACAAATAAGAAAAGGATTTCAGATGAAGCATTAATTTACTTAACCAATGGAGAGTCGCTGATTGGATTTAAAGATTAAGGATTATGCCCCCAACTACGAAAAACAGTGGTTAGAATGTTTGAAAGAGACCTTTTATGCCTCCTCATACTATGATATGATTCTAAAAGTTAAACCTCGCTATGAACAACCTATTGTTGAGCATATAATTCTTCATGGAGGTAAAATTGTTGCTTTTCTCGATATTGAATTGATACCTCCTTCAGAACAGTTATGTAGTAAAGATGAAGAATATTGTGGCCAAATATCCCTCATTGGTGTTCATCCAAAATATCGACGTCAAAAAATTGCCACTAAACTACTTGAAAAGGCAATTACCATTATTCGAAAGGATAATCAAATTAATAGATTAGAGGTTTCTTTCCGAGAAGATAACGAAATTACTCCTTGGTTCCATTCAATGAATTTTATCCCTTGCGAAAAATATTATGAAGTGAGTTTTAGTCAAGACTTTTTCATTAAATACGGAATCGAGCTTCCTTACGGGTTGAATCCTAGCTTATTAACTGGATTTGTTGATCAAAAAGGGTTTCGTATTTTATCCACTGATCACCCTCCCGAGAAGACTTTTCCTTATTTGATTATGGAAAAAAAAATATAATTTCTATTCTTTTCTAAAAATTAAACAGTATTGGTGACAACGGTTACCTACCCATGCATTGTTGACACCTAGGGCAAGTAAACGTTTATCATCCTGTAACCAAAGTTTTTCATCTTTTAGAACCCAATCTGATTCTGACAAAGTGGTTGCGGTATCGTAAGCTAGTGGATAGAGTTTACCATCAGCAAAAACATTGTTTGTGATAACCACTAAATATCCTTTAGGTTTCACCAGGTTATATAGCTGATGAAAAACTCCTTTCTGTGTCTCTAAAAACAATTTGTAATCACGTATGTTAGCAACATCGAGTTGATTCATTTCACTATATTTAGTGTCTAATCCTTTTATTTTTCGATCTTTTTGACGCATTTCTGTACGATCTAATTGACTCCAATATGGTGGAGAGGTGATCACAAAATCAATCTCAGAAAAACCGTTTTTTTCCCAAATTTCTGATAATTTCAAACTATTGGCATGGATTACATCCCAGTATCCTTTTTCTTTTGTTAAATAAAGAGGACTATAAGGAAGGGATGCCAGTTGGGTGAGTCGTTCATTGCTAATCCCCACATATTTTTCTGCAAGCTCAATTCCAATAGCATTTCTATTACATTGCTTAGCAGCGATTACTGTACTGCCACTTCCTAAAAAGGGATCAACAACTAGCTCTCCAGGTTTTGTAAAAAATGTGATAAACTTTCGGATCAATTTTTCCGGAAATTTCGCAGGATGCAATATTTCGTTCTTTTTACGAGGAGGTGGCCTAACTATTATCCAAGATTTGGTCATTCGAAGCCATTCTCTACCTGTAAGATAGTTTAACTTATTTTTTTTGTTCAGAATTCCAAATGGACTCTTTTTCCTTCCTTTCTTTAAAGTTATCAAATCTTTTTTTCCCCCCTGCTGTTCTTCTGGTTTGTAAACAAGAAATGAATTTTCTTCTGATTCGGTACCAATATTGATTAGAATACTCTCAAGTTCTTGATTGTAGCGAGTAGCAAGGTGTGACCGGATTGATTTAGTAACTAATAAGAAAAGGAAATAGTTCTGATTGTTAATTGAATCATTCAGTACTGGGATAAATATTAACGGCGTCTCTAGATCCAAGTAAAAGATAATTATAATTTTCTTTTGTATTTGCAATTCAATTTGAAAACAATTTAAATTATTGTGCTTAATGAGTTCCCACACTTTTTTGAAACTGGCGTTTTCTGGATCTTTAAGTAGATAATCAAGAGAAAAGACTTGTAATAAGGTGTGAGGACGGCTAATGAACTCAAAATATTTCCATATTTTATTAGTAACATCCTGTGGTCCTTTAGATAATGATTTCATTTATTAAACTATCTTCCTTTAATCTCAAAGCAATTTTTTAACTATAAGATGGATCACGAAGAGAAACTTAAAAAGGATATTTGGGTCGAGTGTTATTCGATAGTAATATTGTCTGTTGGAGTTGTATCATGATGTCAGACTATTGTGTTAATTGTGGTCAAAAACTTGTTCAATCTGATATTTTCTGTAGTAACTGTGGAAGTGAAGTAGAAAAGGATAAAACATCCTATAGTCCAAGATCTAGTCCTATATCAGAATATTCTACTCGTAGACTCACAACACAACCGAAATTATATCGGAGTCGAGGCGACCGGTGGATAGCAGGTGTATGTGGAGGTTTGGGAAAACATTTCAGTATTGATCCAATCCTCATTCGAATAGGATTTATCATAGCCTTTTTTGGATATGGTGCAGGTCTCATTCTTTACATAATTTTAGCAATTTTCATCGAAGAAGAACCGCTAAATTCCGAATTTGCACCACCTAAAATAACCGACGCACCCTATTAACAGAATTAATAGCATTTTTGTGCGTATTTAACATATTTCATTGAATCTCGTATCGACCGTTTTAAAATATATTTTCTACAAAGCTAAGTTCAATTAGAATATTGGATTTGACAAATATGAATTATGAAATAAAATTACCAGAAGAGCTAGTTAACTACTTCGATTCTGTTTTTACAGTGTTCGACTTAGGATTTACCGACAAAAAAAATATGTTGAAACACGTATTACTCGAGGGTCTCGAGCATAGATTAGAGCATATGGCTGAAAACCAAAGTTTTGAACAACATAAAAAGTACCACAATTTAATTGATAATGAAAAAGCTAAATGTATTAGTTCTGAGTGAGTCACGTATTCAATTTTCCAATTATCATTCTGAAATTCCTCAAGAGTGCATATACTTGAGGAAACTTCATTCTTTTTCCCCGTATTCAATTTCTAGAGAAATTTTTTGAATATCCATCCCTTTTATACGTAAAGAACTTACCATTCCAAAAGTTGATTGCCCAATAAAGTCTTGGACAAATTGTTTGAGGCCAATAGACTTACCATTGACTTTGAGCTTCACATTATTTACTTCTTTCAATTTCAACACCAAACAATATTTTTGATTCTTTTGGAGATAATTATTAAAATTCTATCCTAGAATTTAGGGGAGTGTGATAATGTGTCAGGTTTGAACTTAATTAATCTTGAGAATGTATCCAAATTTTATACAATGGGAGAAGTCAAAGTTAGTGCACTCTCAGATCTTTCTTTGGAGATAGATGTAGGGAAATTTGTCGTTCTGATAGGCCCCTCTGGTACTGGAAAAAGTACGCTATTAAATCTAATAAGTGCGATTGATACCCCATCTAAAGGAAGAATTCTGATTGAAGGAGTTGATATCTCATTCCTGACTCGAAAACAACGTGCTCAATTTCGAAGACATAAGATTGGGTTTATTTTTCAATTTTTTAATCTTTTACCAACCTTAACGGCAGTAGAAAATGTTGAATTCGGTCTTGCATTAGTAGGTGTTACCAATTCTTCTGGAAGTATTTCATACGACTCAAAGGATATTCACGCAACAGCATTAGAATGGCTCGAAAAGGTTGGGCTGACTCACAGAGTCAATCACTTCCCCAGCCAAATGAGTGGGGGGGAACAACAAAGGGTTGCAATTGCTAGGGCATTAGCGAAAGATCCTCCCATTATAATAGCTGATGAACCAACAGGAAATTTAGATTATCGTACAGGAGTTAAAATCTTAAAATTAATGAAAGAATTAAATAAACAAACTCAGAAAACTTTCATCATTGCTACTCATAACGGCCAACTGGCAAAAATAGCTGATTATGTAATTTCTCTTCAAATGGGAGGCGTAGAAACATATGATCAAATACCCAAGGAAGATCTTGATAATCTCATATGGTAAGATACGAGAAAAGGACGAAGAATATGAATTTTCTTTCGCAATACTGGCGTAAAAAACTCATTGGAGATATTAAACAGCAAAAATTGTTGTTCTCAGCATTATTTTTCCTTTGTATCTTTGGAGTAGGTTCTTATGTATCTCTCACAATGGGATATACAAATTTATATGCTTCTTTAGATAAAATATATGCAACTACTAATTTTGCTGATGTAGAAGTAAATACACACTCTGATATTTGGTTTAATATCTCAGAAATCGAGTCCTTCAGCGAAAACTTTTCTGAACAGAACCCTGAGATCGGAACAATAGATTTTCGACTATTAGCCACATCTGGATATAATTCATCGATTGAAACTAAAGATGGTTTACGTTTTCAGCTTACCGCAGGACGAGCTGTTGGTTTCAATTGTAGTTTATCTCAAACTGAGATGATTAATGGCTTTATTTTTGCCAATGGGGAGAATTCCATTCCTGATCTAGATAATAATTCTATCCTTTTAGAAGCACATTATGCTCGCATGTATGATTTAGATGTCAATGATTCACTTCAAACTAGGATAAATGGCAATGAATTTAATTTTACCATTCAAGGTATTGTTTATAATCCAGAATCACTTATTGTAATTCCTTCTCGCCATGATTTTTTACCGAATAACAGATTCGGCATAATTTATCTGCCTTTAAAGACTTTACAAGAGTATACTAATCTCACTGGCCTAGCAAATAACATTTTAGTTAAATTAGCAGATGATTTACCTGATGAAACCCGTTCATCAATAATTTCTGGTTTCTACAGTGAGCTTAATTTATACGCCAATAATTCATTCGCACCTCCTGTTTTTCAAGAATACCAAGTCTCGAATTGGGCACTTAATATGGATTTAGAGGAAATTCAGAAAATTTCCATTGTCCTTCCCATCCTTATTCTTGGTGTAGCAAGTATTGCCATTTTCATCACTCTTAATCGTCAAGTACAAAGTCAACGTCGAATAATCGGAATTGCTTCCAGTCTTGGGTATTCACCCAATGATATTCTTCTTCATTACACCTCCTATTCGCTAATTCTGGGAATATTAGGAAGTTTTGTGGGGATTGTATTGGGAATTATAGTATCTGGAGGTATAACCTGGGTTTACGCTTACTTCATGGGTTTTCCAACCATAATTTCAATAGAATTACAACTAGGTGTGATATTAAGTGCATTCTTTTTTGGAGTTACAGTAACTTTTATTAGTGGGTTAATCCCTGCAGTTAAAGCTAATCAAATGTCACCTCGAGAGGCGCTTCAGGGGAATATCAAAGTTGGTAAGGGGCGTTTTTCATTCATTGAGAAGCTATTCAGAATTCGATCATTTCGCATCCGTTTCACAATTCCTCTTCGTAATCTTTTTAGACAAAGATCGCGCACAATCGCAACGATAATTGCGATTTCCGCCTCTGTGATGATTTTAGTTGTATCAGGAGCATTTAACGATTCAGTTAACACTGGAATCTCCAGACAATTCACCCAGACCTCAGATTATCACTTAACTGTTAGCTATGATGGTTTTAAATTTGCGGACCTTGGATTAATAGATGATATAGATTTTATTGAGCAACTCGAAGGTGTTGAATCAGTAGATGCTGTATTAGAGATTCCCTCTATTATTGAGACAAGTAGTCGTAAGGAAGAAGCATTAATAATCGCATGGAATTCCTCCTCTCCTCAGACTCATAATTTTCAATGGACTTCGAAAGAAGATCAATTATTACCTAACGACAGTATTATACTCACTTCTGGTCTGGCTAGGACTTTAAGTTCCTCCACGGGTAGTATTCTATCTTATGGCTATCCGAGAATACCTTACATCAGTTATGCTTTTTGGGCAGCTAATGTAACATGGAATTTATGGTATACATTTGGAGAAGATCGTGCAAGAAATGAAACTTTGAGTTATCTAGAAAATCTCATTACTCAAAACAAGGAAAGGTTATCATTTTCTAGTAACGCGGAGGAAGTTAAATTTAGTAATGCAGATATCACGGTAACAGGAGTATCTGAAGAGATATGGAGTACTGTTGCTTATACCACGGTACAAACCCTTACAGAAGCAATGGGTATTGATATTTTCAAGAATTCTCATCTCGATATTGACTTATCTCCCTACTCTAAGTTAATTCTAAAAGTAAAAAACCCAGATAATCTTACAATTCTAGAAAATATTAAAACAGAGATTAGTTCTCTTAGTGAAATTCGATCCATTACTTTTGGGTACGATTTCCGAACATCAGTCAATCTCACTATGGCAGCTTTCAATGTAATTGTAGCAATTTTCCTTGTTTTTGCCTGTATCTTAGCAGGAGCCGCCATTTTTACAACCATACACATTAATTTTCAAGAACGATCACGGGAGAGTGCCACAATGCTGACACTTGGTTTATCGGATCAAGAATTTCTATTCATTATTACAATTGAAAATCTCAGCCAAACAATCATGGGGATCCTCGGTGGAATTCTCCCCGGTTTACTACTTGCAGATTGGATCCTTAGTAACGCTTTAAGATTATTCTACTTCAAGATCATAGTTTCACCCCAAACCTGGATTATTTTATGGTTTGGTGTATTATTAATTGTCCTTATATCGCAGATTCCTGCGATAATACAGGGTGTCAAGATGGATCTTGCAGAAGTCACAAAGGAAATTTCTCATTAATTCTATAAAATACAATTGTCTGCTAAATACAATTTTTGGGTCTTGTATCTATAGTGGATCAATCAGAGGTGGGTATGTTGGCAACAACTCGTCCATCATGTTTTAAATCGATTAAATCACGCTGGTGTAACGGTTTAAGCTGGTTTTCTAGAACGATTGGGTCCATACCAACACTTTTGGCTAATGCCTCTAAGCTCATTTCCCCATTCATTCTAATAAGGATTGTAATCGGTGCATAGTTAGAAAGGGATAGAACTTGTTCAATATAATCATTAATATTTCTAACCTTGTTCAAAGTTTGAGCTGTAATTTTTGTTTGTTTAATATCCGATTCACGCTTCTTAGCTTCTTCTAACTCTGCGTTTACTTTATCTATTTCTATTATATAATCGGTTATATTTTTGGATATATTGTCATTTAGCTCTAATAACTCCAGAATCTGTTTATCCATTTTTGTTGTTTTGTCTTCCAGTAAAGCATTTCTTGCAGATAATTCCGTAATTTGAAAGTGCAATTCTTTCGAGATATCAGCTTTCTTTGTTTGAGCTTCTACCAATTTAGCTTGTAGTTCTTCTATTTCTGCTTGGAATTGTTTGGTGTTTTCTCTTAGACGCGTTTTAGCTGATTCTTCATACTCGTGTTTAACTTTAGTCAATGAGACCTGGAACTGTTCTTCTTTAAACTTGTATTTTTCTTGTTGCTCATAGAAAAGCTTCTGATATTCTTCCTGTTGTTCAGAATATGCGCTTGCCCAAGTTTCCATGGCTTCTGATGCTTGAGAATCCGCAAAAGAGTTTAATCGTGAAATCTCAGCTGTTTTTTCAATTAATTCCATTTGTAAGGAGGCATTTTTCTCTTCTAACGTAACGAAATTTTCACCTTTATTGTCTAATTTATTTGTTTTTTCACGCAATTCGTTTAAAGCTTCTTCCAGTTGAAATGATAAATTTTCATTCTTGGTCTTCTCTTCAATTATAAGATTTTGCATTTCTTTCTGATAGCTGCCGAATTTTGCGTCAATATCACCGTACTCTTTCTCTTTAATCTTTAATTGCTCTTGTAAGGATTCATTTAAATGATTCAATCGGGATAGATCATTAGTTTGATTTTTTAGCCTTTCTTGGTCGTCTTTGGTGAATTTTTCGTTTGCACCTGTGTCATCGAACGTAACATCTTGGATTAACATATTTTTTATCCAATTAAATGAAGACATTGTAATACGTGTTAATTGGCTCTCGATAGACCTATTAACATCGTCATCAAGTGATTTCAACAATGAATCAACATATACTCGATCTTCATGTCGTGTGATGATATTCGATCGGTTCAGTAGGTCATTTTTGAATCCACTGAATGACACTCCCAATGTTTGAATTGCTATCTTTCTATCCTTCGCTAAATCCTTAATAAATTCTAACCCATATTTTCGTAATTTGGATTCATTCGATTCATCCATGGTCATTTTTGTCCGATAAAGTGATTTTTTTCGTATTCGCTGACCTCTCTCTTTCACAACCTTAAAAGGTCTCCCTCCCTTACATCTTCAACCTTGAGGTGATGAAAAAAATTCTTCCTTAGCTCCAAGGTCATAATCTCTTGTAACTACGTTAGACGAGTTACCCGTCAAAGGCAAGAGAGTATTGGCCCAAATATGTTGAAAATTATTGATGTTGTAGATGTCAAAACTAGATGTGTTTCAAGTAGTCCCTTGAAAGCTAGTTCTCGGGGAGAGCTAGTTTTTTCCCGATAGCGGATGTGTGACTCATCCTGTCCAGAATGCAGTTTCACTGTATTGTCTGGCAAATTTAGTCGTGGTTGCCAAAGGCATCACTTCATTCAGCCATCTGGAAGTCCAATGAGACTTTTATGTAAATACCGTAGTAAAATTATTTGCTATCAGATTAGTAATTCTGTAATATTTTTAATTATCCTTTCCACACATTGCTAGTATTACGAGGAACGGGAATATCTTTCATTGTATAGAGTCCTTCACTGAAATTACATGTCTGTGGAATTAAATTTACGACCATAGCTGCTGTACCAAGATCACCATGTACGCCTCCAATTATTTTTTGATTGATATTTGGCGTTCCTTGTATATTAACACTATCATACTCTTCATGATCCCCAGCGAAGGCAATAAAATCCATTGAGATGAAAATTTCTCCTTTATCCAAATTTATTTGAGTAGCGTTACTTTTTAAGCCGCAAACATCCCCCTTTTGAATTAATTTACCATAGGAAGTCATAAAATCCTGTGTAGCAAGTATGGGCTCTGGAAGTGATTCTACAGTCCTTCCGTAAGGTAAACCTAATGCTCCGATAATCATCTGAATTGATTCTTTTAACCCTACATGACCAGTTATTTCTTTTTTCTTAATTTTATCTTGAAACTCACTCGGTGACAAGCCCGTACCAATCTTTCTTTGAAAAGGTTCCCTTCTTTTAGATGAGTTCATCATTCGTGTAATAGATATCTTTTCTACTTCTTGACAGGGAGCTGTTAATACTATTGGTAATAGATCCATCAAATATCCTGGATTAATACCCGTTCCAACAATAGTACACCCCTTTTCCTTTGCCAATTTGTCTAACTCCTGTGACAATTCTGGGTGGTTAATATATGGATAAGAAAGCTCTTCACAGATAGATATGACATTAACCCCCTCTAAGACTATCTCTTTGATAGTAGATGCAGCACTTATTAAGGAGGATGTCGTGGCAACGATAACAACGTCAACTTGGGTACTAGCCACTATTGGTTTGAAGCTCTTTTCGATTTTAATTTGAGGAGCTGATGAATTTTCCAAAACATCACTTAATAATTGACCCTCAAGCTGAGGATCGATATCTACAACCCCTAGAAGATTGATATTTTTACGAGAAATTAGCAAACTGGTAATAAGTTTACCCATTGGACCTAAACCGATTTGTACAATATTAAAACCTTTAGTCATTCTAATTCTAACCACTTTTGTCAGCTTAAATTAAAGAATTTTTCGGCATTCTTCCAGTAAAAATGTTCCAAGATCTTATCTGAAAGATTCAAGCCATTAATGTATGTCGGGGAATTTGGATTATCCTCATCAGGAAAAGGAAGTTCAATTTTTTGGTGGTTACTTTCCCAGAATAACCTCTGTGCCCAATAACGAGTAGCTAGATATTTTTCGTCTCGGTCTTCCCATCCAACGGAAATATCTGTTGCAAAAAGTATCCTTTTGTAATGTTGTTCAAAGAATTCCTTTGTACGCTCGATATTATTCCCTAGTTCCCTAATCATCCATTTGGTTGAGGCCGTGTCAATGTAGAGGTTTGGAAAATCATATAAATCCTGAGTAACTTGTTTTAAATTCTCTGGGAGACTATGAAAATGAACACTAATTAATTTCAAAGACAAATGATTTCTCATTACTTCTCGAAACTCGTTCAATGCCTGCTCTTTTGATCTATATCGCTCCACGTCTTGGTATTTTGTGATATACCAGATGTCTGGATCAGCAACATGAATATCCATTGGAATGTGGTAATCTTCAATTAATGTAAAAGCTGGATCGAAAATTGGGAGATTAAGAGAAAATGGTTTATCTGCTTCAAAAAAATCAAGGAATCTAGGACCAAACCATACCTTAACCATTGAGTAATTTTCCGAGTGCGCTTCTTCAATAGCAGTGAGTATCCTCTCTGGTTCATGTTTGGCAAATGCATCAATCGGGAGATAATAGGCAAACGTGATAAGATCGTCGTGTCCATCCTCTTCTAAAGTTTTTTTTACATCAGGCGCAGCGATCCCCATGAAATGATGCACACCATATTTCCTACCAATCTTTAACAATGGTTCAAAGGCATCAGCGCTCCATATGTGAACATGAGAATCCCAAATCTTCGTATGAAGCTTTGATAGTCCATTTAGTAGATTAGAAAAATCAAACTGCATGTTTTTGCCATTTTCTCATCAATGCAATAAACTTGATGTTTTTTTAAAGGGTATAATTGAGTTGAAGTTTTAGTAACAAAACAGATCTCAGAAATGATTAATAAAACTAAAAGACACCAACCTTTAAGATCACACAAAAAATTGCTCTATGTGGAAGATAATAAACGGTTTTCATGAAAAACAGCTTTTCCTTACCAGCTTATTATCAAACTAGTTGATGGAATCGAATCATATGTCTAACTCAACTCCTGTATCACTTAAAGCTATACTTTTTGATTTCGATGGCACATTGGTTGACACAAAATCATTTTATTTCGGACTAATTGCTGATTATCTTGGTACAGACCATATCAAAACAATTTCCTTAGCGAGTGAGATAATCGAGGCTAAATTAGTACCTGGAGATGCTAATGTGAGATGGAAAATTATAAAGGCTTCCTACCAAGTTTCCCGAAAAATGGGATTTGGTATTATTCGATCTCTAAAGGCAATTTGGTATCTTTCACAGAATCATTCGAAGTATTTCTCTTCTGCGAAACCAACAGAGGGGACAACTAAAGGGATAATTAAACTGAAGGAACTAGGAGTTCAAATTGGGATTATTAGTTATACTTCTCGTAAAAAAATCTTAACTTTCTTATTTAAATACTTTCAAAACAGTAACATAATACCAGAAAGAAATATTCTGGCTAAGGGAGAATTTGGAAAATCGAAGGAGGCGGGAATTGAAAAATTCATCAGATCATTTGACCTTGTAGAACAGAAATATTTGTGCGCAATTGTTGGTGATCTAGGAGGGGATATTCTTGCCGGTAATAATCTTGGTATCACAACAATTGGATTAACAACGGGTTATGCCTCCTCAAAAATATTAAAATTAACTAATCCCTCTAAGATATTTAATTCGGTAATCGAATTAGCCGAAGCTGTCGAAGTCCCTTCTAACTAGGATCTACCCATGCTTTGGCTTTCGTTACCGCCTTATTCCAATAGTGAAGGTGTTTTTTACGTTCATCCTCACTCATTCTCGGCTTAAAAATCCTATCAACAGCCCATGTTTCCTCTAGCTCCTTTAAATCCTGCCAGTATTCTACAGCTAACCCCGCTGCGTATGCGGCTCCTAAAGCTGTGGTTTCCTCAATTCTTGGTCGAATACATTCAATCCCCAAAATATCCGCTTGAAATTGCATCAACAAGCTATTCTTTGATGCTCCTCCATCTACTCTTAAATTAGACAACTTAACTTTACTATCTACTTCCATGGCATTGAAAACATCTACAGATTGAAATGCGATAGATTCCAATACAGCACGGGTGATATGTGCTTTGTTACTTCCTCTAGTTAGTCCCACTACTGTTCCACGCGCAGTTATATCCCAATGGGGGGAAAATAGTCCAACAAATGCGGGAACAAAATACACTCCTCCATTATCTTGAACCGAAGATGCTAATTCCTCAGATTCCTTAGCTGTTGAAAAAAAACCTAATTGATCCCTTAACCATTGTACAGCTGCTCCACTTATCGCAATGCTTCCTTCCAACGCATAGGTGATTTCGTTACCAATTCCATAACCAACCGTTGTAATTAATCCTGATTTCGATTGAACTATATTTTTTCCAGTATTCATAAGAAGGAAGTTACCAGTTCCGTACGTGTTCTTTGCATTTCCCTTTTCAAAACAAGTTTGCCCAAACAAGGCTGCTTGTTGATCTCCTAAGTCACCACATATCGGGGGACCTTCTCCTTCGGCTTTCCATACGTATCCATAAATATTTGAATCGCTAGAAGGACGAATATCAGGTAACATAGATCGAGGAACTTTTAAAATTTCTAATAGCTCATCATCCCATTTTAATGTTTTTAAATTCATCAACATTGTACGAGATGCATTTGAAAAATCTGTGACATGAACTCCACCTTTAATCCCTCCAGTTAAATTCCATAGAATCCATGTATCAATATTACCAAAAAGAAGCTGTTGATTTGTAACTTTTGAGCGTGATTTACTTACATTATCTAAGATCCATTGAATTTTGGGGCCCGAAAAGTAAGTTGCTGTAACTAAACCAGTTCGAGCTTTGATCTCATCTTCTAATCCTTCCCTCTTTAACGATTCACAGATGTCATTAGTACGAGTACACTGCCAGACGATGGCATTACAAATCGGGTTTCCAGAATTTTTATTCCAAACAACTGTCGTTTCTCGCTGATTTGTAATACCAATGGCCTTTAAATCATCAATAGATAACTTAGCAGATTGCAGGGCTTTTTGTATAACAAAATCCGTATTTTTCCATATTTCCAGAGGATCGTGCTCTACCCACCCAGGTTTAGGAAAGATTTGTTGATGTTCTTTGTAGTGCGAACTAATCAAATTACTTTCGTGATCAAAAATCATGAATCTTGTGCCTGTGGTACCCTGATCAATAGCACCTATGTATTTTTCTGTGACCAAAGGGAATGGACTCCATAACTGGGATTTTAGAAGATTAAATTCTTATTAAACAATTTTGTAAAGGTTTACAACTGGTGAGTCTACTTCTCCTGAAAATTCTTATCTATTTTTCTTTTCACTTGGTTCAAGAGAGACTTGTTCTTACCAAAACTACATCGAAGCACTTCGTAATCGAATTTTAAACTAAATTCAGATAGAAAATTATCAAAGATCGATTCACGAATAACTATTATATTCCCCTGAGGTCGAGTAAGGGCCGTTTCAAGTACAGGAAAATATCCTTTTCCACTCATCTCCAGAATGCCAATTTCATCGATGAAGAGGTATTCACAATCCAGTCCTTGTGCAATGTGTTGCAGAGCAAGCTGTAAATTTTCCTCACTAATACGAAATTTCCCAATTGAAACCGATGATTCGTGATTTCTGGCCTCAAATAACACTTTCTTTTTGCTTTGAATTAGGTAAAACCATCTTACATTGTTTTGGAGTGTAATAACCCCACCAGTAGAGAGTTCACGCGTTTGAACATGATTCAAAATATCTAAGCACAGGGTAGATTTTCCTGCCTTATGAGGGCCTGTAATAAGAAATGAGGGGGAGTTTCTTGCCATAATTATCCAGATTTCATTCTATTTCTCTTCCATAATATGAGTAGAACAATTCCTGAGATAGTCCCCATTAACCCATACGAGATGTTTGTCTTCGAAGATTCTGAAGTAAGACTTGTTCTACGTAGCTGATATTCCGTCACAGTTGGACTGTTTAGATATCCACCTTGAGTAAATGCTATCCGTTTATAATAATAGTCCAATATTCCTGTCTTCCAGTTCCATTTTTCTTCTTGATATTTAGGCCAACTTGCTGCATTAGAATAATCTTGAGTATAAGTAATATAGTCCCCTAGTAGCGACATATTCCAATCTGGAGATTCTACTTCCATAATTTCTAGCCAATATGATTTATTATCAATTGTAGGTCGAATTAGGTGATATTACATCCGAGGAATAGTAAATACAATGCTACCTTCAATATCAATTACTTCATAACTCTTAATCACTTTACAAGATAAGTCCGTAACTTCTGTAATAGTAATGGTCATATTTGACCCTATAGCAAGAAGTGAAGTATATGTTCCTGTAAGGTTCGTCATCGATATACCTTCTGGAACTGTGGAGTTTAAAAATTGATAAGTAAAGGAATCTCCCGAGCTAATAGTATATTCTAATTCTACAGATTTAACCATCGTTATGAACGGTGTGTTTAGCATCAATATAACGCACAACAAACTCAACATACTTTTTGGATGCAACTGCATTAACTCACTTCAGTTTATTCTTTTCAATTTATTACTCCCAAAACAACGTAAATTTAAGGATTCCGAAAGAAGAATGCGCACTTCGGTTTTCTGGAGTCCACAATATACACTCGGTATGGTACACCGGGTGTTATGGAAGTATGTGAAAAATCGTTCAAACCTTTCTCTCAAGACGTATTGACCTCAATATTCAAATAAAGGTCATAATAGGGACAGGCAACGCCTGATTCAGAAAGAAAAGGTGGTTTTTAAGGAAACTTGATGCCTCCCTAAAAACCGAGAAATAGCTAGTTCACGTCGATAATACCATCGCCAGTGATAGCGAATACTGTTTCATTTTCAGGTAAAAGAGGTGAATCGGCAATTCGAGCAATCCGGCGTTCACCCTTGGATTTTCGAAGGTAAACACGAGTCTGACTTGCATGAGCTACAATATGTCCACCAACAGGCAAAGTTGGATCACCAAAAAACATATCTGGTTTAGAATGGACTTGATTAGTGAGAATGACGGCCATATTTCCGACTTCGGCCATTTTAAGTAAAGTATGGATGTGTTGGTTCAATTTTTGTTGTCTACTCGCCAATGTTCCTCGGCCAATATATTCCGCACGAAAATGTGCAATTAATGAGTCAACTATGACCAATCCGATTGGCTCTGTTTGACTATCTTGAGCTGCTTTTTCAGCTAGAACCATTTGATGGTCACTATTATATGCACGGCCATGCATAATGTTTTTTAAGACCTGTTTGACATCCAAATCACCTTCCCATCTCTTAGTCATATTTAGAATACGTTCAGGCCGAAAAGTACCTTCAGTATCGATATAAATTACTTTAATTGGTCCATCAACACGTAATCCACCTAATTCACGGGGTAGCTGTGCAGCAACGCATAATTGATGAGCTAATTGCGTTTTTCCAGTCCGAAATTCCCCATAAAGTTCAGTAACTGCACTAGTTTCAATTCCACCACCAAATAGGTCGTCCAGCGATGCTGAACCGGTAGTAATCTTTAACATGTTTCGTCGACGTTCTAATATTTCATCTGCAGAAACGAAACCAAAATTAAGTGCATCTCTCGCTGCTTGGATAATTTTACTTGAAGTAGCTTCTCCAAGATTACCTACTGCAACTAATTGACCAATACTCACCGTAGCGAGCGATTCCAATGTTCCAAAGCCTGATTCCCTCAATTTCTTTGCGGTTGCAGGGCCAATACCTGGAAGTTCATCAATATTCCCAGTTGATGCTTCTTTATTAGTAGCTACATTAGGAACAGAGGTGGAATTTTCTGATATTGCACTTTCCAACACACCTTCTTCCTCAACAATTTCATTCTTAGCATTGTTTGATTTTTTCTTGCGGGGTGGCATCCTAGATCACACCGTAGATTTCATATGATATGATAAGATATGATTCACACATCGTTTTAACTAAACAGAGCATATTATCTAAATGATTCCTTGCTTAATCGTAATTCAATGGACTCTACTAGGTAAATCAAAATAAATATGGCTGATCTTTGGAAGAGAAGAACAAAGATTTAGTTTCAAGTAGTTATCCCCGCAAGTAAAGCGGTAATTACAGGATTTCGTTCATATATTTGCAACTATACAGTTAAATAGATATTCTGGTTTATTTTTGTCATTTTCGAAGAAGTCACTCTCACTCCAAGAGGTAGTTTTAGAATAAGTCCTAGTTGATCACTTTCATTTTACTCTCTATTGAATAAGAATTATCTAGAATATCGCAGAGAAGAATCTTAGTAATTGTTTTTAGATATCTCATCTGGTGGTTCTGACAAAAATTCCGTAAAAATTCGTTGAACTCTATTTATGAAAGAAAATCCACAAACATCAACACACTACGGGAATTCTCCTGACTCTAAATCACTTATACTTACTCCTCAACTATCTATCTGCGGTTAATCCATATTTAGTTACTATTTGATTTTAATAATTGTGTCCTTAAGACTTTTTTACGAAGCGACAATATATTCACTTAATACCGAATTAAAAGGTAACTTTCTGATTGAACCCGACTTAATTCTGTTCGAGTTGAAAAAATGGATACCAATAATAATTACTCATTTTCAGATCTTTTTGGTTCTCATCCAACAGTTTTTCGCGAAGATGATGGTGATGTAAATCAAGGAGAAAAAGTGTTTACATCTTCATATACACCTCATTCTATCTGGCATCGGGAAGATGAAATGAAAGCCCTTGTTTCGTATTTTAAATCTATCATCACGAGTCCGACTGCTTCCTCAAAGAAAGTAATTCTTTATGGACCAGTGGGGACTGGGAAAACTGTCATCTCCCATGCTTTTGGAAATGAATTGACAACTTATATTGCTAAAAATCGTAATCATGGAGAGCCGAGATTTAGATATTTTCATATGAATTGTAGGAAGACTAAAACTCCACATCTCATTCTAACAACCGTCCTCAGATATCTAGTGTCAGGATTTCCCTTGAGAGGGTTCAGTGTTGATGAATTATTACGAATGTTCACTCTCTTACTATACGAACAGAACTTAACAGTGCTCCTTGTCTTAGACGAAATTGATTACCTGTTACCTGAGGAAAGGACTGATTTTCTTTATTCTCTTTCCCGATTAGAAGAATCACCTATTATTAGAGAAGAATTCGAACTTTCTCAGGATCGTTTAGAGTCCCGTTTTAATCTTCTCACGATTACTCGGGATAAAAATTTCCGTTATTATTTAGATACTTCTACCGCTTCATCTTTAGGTCGCAACTATATTACATTTGCCCCATACACTCGGTATCAACTATTCGATATACTAGCAACCCGAGCAGAGCAGGGGTTATGTGAAGATAGTTATAGCGATGAGCTGCTAGATACAGTTGCCAGTCTCGCTGAAGAAAAAGGTGATGCTAGATTTGCTATTGAACTTCTTTGGAGAACAGCAAAAATTTGTGAAGCTGAGGGAGAAAAAAAACTTAGTACAGAGCACGTTAGACGGGCAGTCGTGGAAGTACTACCAATTGAAAAATCAATAATTGATGATTTAAACACCCACCAAAAACTTGTGTTGCTCAGTATTGCCCGTCTTCTTTCGGTTTGTAATCAGTCATTTGTAACTACTCCCGAGGTAAAAAGAGAATACGAAAGGGTGTGCGAAGAAGCAAGTATACGTAGTAGACGGCAAACACAAGTATGGGCATATCTAAAGGATTTAGGCCGACTTGGTTTAATTCAACAAGAAGTGGAAAATCGTCATACTAATGGTCGGTCTTTAGGACGAATTTCAACCATAAGGATTCGTGACTTACCGACAGAGGAAATTATCACTTCCCTTGGATCTTTGTTGAACGGAGATTAAAAGAGAAGAGAAACCATTCCGAAACTCAATGCAACATATACCCAATCAACAACAAACCAGATAATTGCTCCAAGTACTGTAGTTACTGGAACGGTGACTACCCAAGAAATAACAATTGTATTCACTTTGCTAATTGTACAAATAGTTCCTTACTTCTCTTCCACAGTTTTTTATCTCTTCGAAATAACAAAAATCTACCATCCACTTAGAATGTCTTTGATAACCATTCTCCAATAATTCATTTATGAATTCCTCACATTATTCCACAACTAAGTTACTTTTTCATCTCGGGATATGTTCCATAAATGAAATCTTTATATCCTCACCTCCAGTTAATTTGGAAATGAAACTATGCTTTCCGCTGGAGGTTTGTTTTCACATTGTCAAAAGAAAAAGAGTTCTTAATTCAAGATTTAACAATTGATGATGAGTATGATACAATTTCAGCCAATGCCTCAGTACAAGAAGCGGCATTAAAAATGAAGGAAAAAGGAATTCCTGATTTGGTTGTCCTTGATGACGATAATATGTATCAGGGCGTCATAGCTGATTTTGATATTGTAACTGGCTTGGTTGCAGAAGGGTTATCTGTGGATAAGTCAAAAGTAACCGAGATTATGTACACAATTGACCCAGTCACAAAAAGTACAACAGTATCCGATGCTTTTGCTCGTATGAGAGATTTAGATGTATCAGTCGTTCCTGTTGTAGAAAATAATGAAGTTATCGGAGTTGCTACGATAACTGATTGCTGGGGTTTTTTACCTGAAAAGTATGAAGACCAAAAAGGCCTCATACCTGTTTCTAATCCACGATTTGCAAATTATAGTTTTACCATTCTTATGTCGGTGTTATACCTATTTTTCGGGATTTTTGCTCCCCTTATAGGTATTGTTGGTTACCTAAAAGCACCGATTGCAAGCCAAGGGGGTTTCACAGCCACGTACTATCTTTTTGAGGTTCGTGGGGCTAGTTTTTGGATCCGATATACAGATATCCAAGGTCAATTTAACTTTTTATGGCTTTCTTTGTCAATCTTTGGGGTCTTATTTATCGTTCTTGGTCTTGTAAGCATTTATGCAATTTTCCAATGGGCATATGCAGATTATAAGATGATTAAAGTCAATCGGAATTGGCATGCTATTGGTACTTTATTAGGTCTGTTAGGAATTATAGTAGAATGGCTATTCTTTGTTTCTTTCATTCTGATGGATGTCCTACGTGTTTCTAGTACTCAAATTGATTTTGGTGGATTGTTATTCTCAGTTATAGCAATAATTTGTCTACTCGCAGCCGTTTCTCGTGACCTTGTATTCCGCGAAACGTCCGCCACACCCGAGGAGGAATAAAAAAATGCCTCGTGGCGGTGGCGGTGGATTTCGAGGCGGTGGAGGGGGCGGTTTTCGAGGTGGTGGTGGGTTTAGAGGTGGAGGTTTCCGAGGTGGAAGTCGAAGCTTCAGAGTAGGATCAGTAAGAAGATCAGGTCGGCCCTTTGGTCGCACAGGTTCTCGTCGAACTGTTTCTCGTGCCCCACGATCTCGTCCAGGAAGAAACTATCATCGTAGACGTCATCGACGTTATTGGGGCGGTTATTATCGGCCATGGTATCGTCGATGGTGGCATTGGAATTGGTGGTGGGGATATCCATACCGAAGATGGTATTATGCACCTGTTTATTGGGGTGGTGGCGCAGTTCTTGGTATCATCGCATTACTCGTAATTCTACCAATGATTAGTATGGCTTTCATTCCTTATCCATTTGCTAGTAGTAATGAAAGTGGAACAGTCACATATCAAGATACACAAACTATTTGGTATAATGAATATTGGTATGAACGGGAACCGATGAAAGAAGATCAAATAATCGATTATAGCGTCGAAGCAACGTCCACGGTGACGTTTCTTATTTGGGATCAACCGTTTGAGAATTTACCGCAAGATCAAGACCTTACTGGTAGCTATTCCGAGAGTATGATCGTTCAGGCTGATCATGACTATCAATACATTGGGTACTTTTTAAAGCCAGGTTCTGTATTAACCTTCCAATTTAACGTAACCTCAGGCGGTGATATAGAATTTTTTGTTGCTGATGCAAATGCTCTTAATCGTTGGAACAATTGGGAGACAATAATACCCGAGGATTCCTACGTTGGCTCTGACCCCTATGAGAATACCTTTGTGGTTACCTACGCCCAGGATTGGTACTTAGTATGGTACAACCCGACCACTTCACCGATTCAGATAGATTTTATGGTGGATTATGTTGCCACGGACAATATTGATTTCTCTGCAGCTGACCCCCCAGGTTTATTTATTGAGGATGTCGACGATCGACAATCTGGAACATTTACAGTGCCCTATGATGGCACCTGGTATTTCTTCATATATATGAATCCATTTGTCAACTCTGAAGAATCTGTAGACATTTCGTTTGAAGTTCGGTATAATACAGATGTGACATACGAAGACCACTGGAAGGATGCAAGGCCTGTTTTATTCGTTATAGGCTTTATCGCTGTCCTCGTTCTCATAATTGCGGTAGTCCAACGAAGAAGTTCTAAGAAAAGTGCAAGTGCAGCAGCCACGAGTACAGGTTCAGCAGTAACACAGACTGCTACAACTACTACGGCCCCGTCACCTCAAAAGACTGAGTGTCATAGATGTAAAGCGGTTTACAGGCCTAGTGATGTCTTTTGTACAAATTGTGGGGCTAAACTTCATGGGCGTGACTATGGTACACCTAAAGCGACAACTCCTGCAAATTCTAAATGGTGTAAAAACTGTGGTGACACTTTGAAGTCAGATAGTCGTTTCTGTAAGAATTGTGGCACACCAGTAGAGCAGAAGTCCGATTCTCACAAATTTTTCCCTGATGAAAGAAAATCTTTCTTCTGTCAATTAGACAATGAGCAGCATCCCTCAACTGACTCTGCTTACCAATGTGATCAATGTTCACGAATGGTTTGTGCGAATTGTTATGATGACATCGGAAAAACTGGCATCAGAGTTTGCCCCTATTGTAAAGGAAATCTAAGTAAAGTTCAATGATTTCCTTTCAAAATCTCTTTTTTCATTTCAGGTATTAAATTGGGGGGTATTAATCCCTTTTCGATTGCAATAATATTCTCTGCGACCATGATTGCCATTGCTTCGCGAGCTTGTTTTGTTGCAGATCCAATGTGGGGAGTTAGTACCGTATTATTTAATTCACGTAACCCCTTGGGTATTAATGGTTCATTATAGTAGACATCTAGACCTGCACCAGCAATTTTACTCTCACTTAGTGTGTTAATTAACGCTACTTCGTCAATCACTTTCCCACGAGATGTATTAATTAGAAAGGCGTTTTTCTTCATCCAGTTCAACTCATTTTCCCCAATAAAGTGATGAGTTTTGTCTGTATATGGTACATGTAGACTTACGATGTCACAAGATTCTAAGAATGTTTTTAAATCAGGAAGATGCACTGCTTTCATTGATTCGGGCAGATCCTTTGACTTCGTTCGAGAATGATAACAAATTTTCATATCAAAGCCAGTCCCTCTTTTTGCCACGGCTGTACCAATTCTCCCCATTCCCACGATCCCCAGGGTTTTCCCAGATAATTCATATCCTAACATGTACTCAGGTGCCCATCCTGAAAATGTAGCTTGACGACATTCTTTATCCCCTTCAACAATTCTTCGTGTAACTGCTAGAATTAGTCCCCACGTTAGATCTGCAGTTGCATTGGTTAAAACATCAGGAGTATTCGTTACTGGTATACCACATTCAATCGCAGCATTGATATCTATATTATTGTAACCGACAGCATAATTAGCAATTCCCTTAAGATTTGGAAACTTTCTTAATAGATTGTTATCTATCCTTACTGATAAAAGAGAGATAAGATAATCAACGGTAGGTAAGATTTTATTCAATTGGATATCTAATGAACCTTCAGAATCTAATATAACAACCTCAAAATGCTTCTTCAGAAGGTCGATACCAATTTCTGGAATTTTATGTGTTAGCAGTACTCGTTTTTTTCGTTGCATTTCTAATCATCATTTCTCCATTAAGAGTGATAGTTCAGAACGGTTGTTACATAGGATTTGAAGTTCCATCGTACACACATAATCCTTCTACGTAAGTTTGTTCAATTTTTAATCCCTTTATCTCACTGGAGTTAATTGTAAATGGTGATTCCTCCAAAATAATAAGGTCAGCATATTTGCCCTTCATAATATTACCTAATTCATGCTCTACTGAGAGAGCTACTGCATTACTAATGGTATATGCTTTAATTGCCTCCTCAACAGAGATCTGGGTATCTTTTGAGGGGAAATTGACTGATTGATGTATCCCATATAATGGAGAAAGGGGCATATTATCTGAACCGAATGACAGATTGGCCCTTAGCTGCAAAATTTTATTAAAGCGATTTAATGAATATATTCTATCTCGGCCGAGCCGCTGCTCATATAATTCTCCAGGATATTGCCACTTCAAGAAATTAGGCTGCATTGACAGTATAATTCTCAACTTGTTAGCACGAACAATTTGAGAATCAGTTATCATTTCCGCATGTTCGATTCTATGTTTTTGTTTTGTAAAGGCATTTCCTGCATTAGTTAGCCCTTCTTCAAAGCAATCCAGCAATTTTTCTATAGCCTGATCTCCAATTGCGTGAATGCATAGTGTACACTCATTTTCCTCTGCGAATTTAACCTGCGATGCCAGCTCAGCCTCATCTAGAAACTTATCACCCTTACCACCCATATCTGCATATTCAAAACTTAACATAGCTGTATGAGATCCTAATGCACCATCAAAAAAACCTTTGTACCCCGAATATCGTATTTTATTCTTCCCTTGATTTCGATGAACCCCTTTTTTAACATGATCTTCCATTAAATCACGAGTTGGATTTAGAAATACTCGTATTGGTATTTCATCGTTCATATCTAGCTCAAAATATTCTTTCAAGATATTTTGTTGTCCCTCTGGCACGATGGTGAGATTATCAACAACAGCGGTTATTCCTACAGATGCAGCAATTTTACATGAGGCTTTAATACTTTCAGAAATAAGATCTTGGAAATAAGGGGTGAGATTAAGCCAAACATCTTTTAAAACTCCCGTTGGATGTCCTTCATCATCTTTCATTACCCCTTTATGCTCTAAAGAAACTGGCAACTGCTTTAGTGCTAGTGAATTTACAACAACGAGATGCCCATCTTCTCTTTTCATGTAAAGTGGATTGTCTTGACTTATCCTATCCAAATCTTTTAATGTGGGAAATTCTTTTTTATCTAACCAAAAGGACTCATCCCAACCAGAAAAAAAGACCCACTCTCCAGGTTTTTTTGACTTAACTGCGATTTCTACTTTGTCCAAAGTTTCTTTATATGTAGAAATTTCAGTTAAATCGATATCTATTATGTCAGCTTCAGTCCAAAGGTGTGTATGGAGGTCAATAAACCCGGGGAGGACAGTTTTTCCTTTGATATTGATGGAATTGATTGCATTTTTGATCAATTCTTCACTATGGTCTCCAACATAACTAAATCTACCATTGGTAATCGCAACCATCTGTGCAGTATTTAAATTATCGTCAAATGTTTCTATATGCCCATTATAGATCACTGTGTCATATTGTTTGGGAGTCACTTACATATTCCTCCTTATGCATGAAGCCAACTTCTTGAAATAATGTACGTAAAGAAGCACATAAGAATTATTAAAAGTATTTTTCCGATATTTAGATTAGTAGATCGATACTAGTTGATTTCAAGTAAACGTTGATGCTCATAAGGAAGGCAATTGATATTGGACAACTTTAATTACAAAATTGTGGAACTTGATATGGGACAGGGAGGAAAGAAAATGGATACCCTCCTTGAATTCATAACAAATCGTATTAAAATAAAGAAAATTTCTGATGAGGGGGTTGGAGTCGAATCTTTCGATGATGGAGCGATTATCCCTTTACCCAACAGGTCAATCGATTTAGTACTAACGACTGATTCTTTTACTGTCTCACCATTATTCTTCCGTGGAGGGAATATTGGTACATTAGCTGCAGCTGGTACCATAAACGATCTTCTTATGATGGGAGCTCGACCTATTGCAATGACATTGGCACTAGTAATAAGGGAGGGGCTGAAATTCGATGTTCTAGCCAATATTATTGATACAATATCGGAAATTACTGAAAAATTTAAGATTGGAATAGTCGCAGGTGATACCAAAGTCATGCCTTTAGGTTCGATGGATGAAACTGGATTAATAATAAACACTACGGGCCTGGGAGAGATACCATCGGGACAACGAATAACTGACAGTTCAATTCAACCAAAGGATATTATAATAACGACAGGCACGCTTGGAGATCATGGGTTTGCAATGCTTGTGACTAGAGAAGGGATTGAGTTTGAAACAGAATTAAAATCTGATGTTGCCCCATTACAACCCCTTATTCAACCCATCTTACAATATCGTATACATGCAATGAAAGATCCTACTCGCGGAGGCTTAACAGGCGTTTTAACTGAATGGGCAAAAAAATCGAATGTATCGATCTGGCTAGATGAGACGTCTCTTCCAATTTCTGATGATGTCCAAATTATTTCAGATATATTTGGAATTGATCCTTTACATGTTTCCTGTGAAGGAAAAGCGATCATCGCTGTTCATCCAGAAGATGCTGATAAGGTCTTGAATTTAATAAAATCTAATCCTTTAGGTAATAATGCTGCGATTATTGGAAGAGCAAAAAGCTCTCGGAAAGGACAGGTATTTCTTAAAACTACTATAGGCGGGCATAGAATATTGGATAAACCTGTTGGTGAACCAATACCTCGTGTTTGTTAAGATTGTTGCAGAAAGTTATTTCTCTCTTCTTCTGATTTCCAAAGCTCCTCCCAAAGATCTAATGTCTCCTGTGCTTCTTCTGGAGACATTTTTGAAACAGCATAACCCGTATGAATGAGAATCCAATCCCCAATTTGAAGTTCCTCGCCTAATAATGCAATACTTACCTCTCTTTTCACTCCACGACCGAAATCTGCAATGATAAGATAGTCTTCTAAGAATTCTTGCACTTGTGCTGGTATGGCTAGGCACATTGTAGGGGGAACCATCCGAATAATTGGATGAGAGAGAGGAAAAATGAGGGAGTAAAAAATATTATGGCCTATTTTTCAAAGGAAGTCTGTTGGAAGCAGTTATTACTCTGTCCGATACCCCATCAATCAATCTCAATATTGAGGTAAGTATGTGTACTGTCAAATCATGATAAATGGTGTGGTTCAAGGTATCGGATTCCGACCATTCGTCTACAATCTTGCTGTAAAACACAAATTGTTGGGATTTGTCCTCAATAGAGGAGACGCAGGGGTAGAAATACAAATAAAAGGGTCAAGAGAGCAGATAAACACGTTTATTTATGAAATACAACATAATAAACCTGCTCTTGCTAGATATGAAAAATTTGAATCTGTTTTAGACTTTGAAGCTATAGATGTGCAGAATTTTGATAGTTTTCGAATTGCTAAAAGCACGTTAACTCGTGGGAATGAAGGATCATATATTCCCCCAGATTTACCGATATGTGACAAATGTATAGACGAAATGGGATTTGATCCTCGAAGAATCAATTACCCATTTACATCATGTGTAGACTGCGGTCCAAGGTATTCTGTTATTACCTCCTTACCTTATGATAGGCCTAGAACTGTAATGGATGAATTTCCATTATGTTCCAATTGCTTAGCAGAATATACTAATCCTAGCGATAGACGGTTTCATGCTCAAACAACCTGTTGCTGGGATTGCGGGCCTCAATACCAACTACTAGATAATAAGGGGAATCTAGTACTTTCATCTGAAGAATTCAGGAGAAATTGGAGTTTACCGTCAAAACTTCTTAATGAAGGTAAGATAATCGCAATTAAAGGAATTGGCGGTACACATATTGCATGTAGAACATTGAGTGATGACCCCATCCTAAAAATACGTGATTGGAAGGGGGCCAGAGGAGAAAAGCCCTTTGCGGTGATGTCTAAAAATCGACAAACTACCCAACAATTCGCCCATTGCTCAAAACTTGAGGCAAAATATCTTAATACCCATATGAGACCAATTCTGCTTTTAAACAAAAATGACAAATACTCCTTATCGAAGCATATCTCACCAAATTTACACAATATTGGTGTGTTATTTCCGTATGCGGGGATACACATTACATTATTTGAGAAGATAAATGATCCAGCGTTAGTGATGACTTCTGGTAACCCCTCCAACTTGCCGATACTAATTAAAAATGATCAAATCCAAAAAAACCTGTCTTCTATCGTAGATTATTTTTTATTACATGATAGACAAATCTTCCAACGTATTGATGATAGTGTATTACGCCTTCATACATTCAATGACCATAAATATCCATTAATTATCCGGAGAAGTAGAGGGTATGTTCCTGAACCAATATCCCTGTCTTGGAAGAACATACATCCTACAGTGATAACGTTAGGAGCAGAAATGCATTCTGTTGGTTCTATTGGAGTAGGCAATAGAATTTTTTCAACTCAACATATTGGTCACCTTAGTACGTTAGAAAATATAGAATTTCTCAAATCCAGCTTAAAACATATGAAATCTTTACTCGGAGTTAATAAAATTCAAGGTATAGGTGGCGATTTACACCCACAGTTCTCTTCTACTACCCTTGGAGAGGAATGGGCTGAAAAAAACGGAATTAAGTTTTACCAATTTCAACATCATTATGCCCATCTAAGCGCTTTAGCCGTTGATGCAGGTGTGAGTCCTGAGGATAATGTTATTTGTGCAACGTTAGATGGTACAGGTTATGGAACTGATGGAACTATATGGGGAGGAGAAATATTAATGGGAAATTTCTCAGATTTCAAGAGAGTAGCACATCTAGAACCATTAGCCATCCCTGGAGGGGACTTAGCAATAAAACAACCTCATCGAGGGTTATTAGCATATCTTCTTTCAATCATGTCTCCTGAGGAGATAACTACAAGCATTAATTCACTTCCCTGGTTAAAATGGATAACTAGTTTGGAAAATTATTCTCTATTAATTAGTTCAATGAAGAAGCAGATTAAAACCCAGAATATTCCAAGACATAACATAACATCAAGTTGTGGTCGTGTTCTCGACATCTTCAGTGTTATGCTTGGTGTAACTAAGTATCGTACTTACGAAGGGGAGCCAGCGATAAAACTTGAATCATTTGCAAGGAAAAAGAATAACTATTCAAAGTTAGAACTAGAAATACCATATAGAGAAAACAATCAAGGTGCAATTGAAATTCAGACTAAACATCTTTTAAGGGAAATTTGGGATAGAATTCAAAAGAACCAGAACAAATATTTATTAGCAGCTGCAACAGAGAAAGCCCTTGCAAAGACAATAGCAGAAGTTTCAATTCTAATAGCGGATAAACATGGAATACACAATATTGGTATGTCTGGGGGAGTGTGCTATAATCAAGCTATCTTTTCTGAATTTTATCGAAATATAATAAGTGCGGGTAAAAAATACACTCCCATCTATCACAAACAAATCCCATGTGGAGATGGTTGTATATCTATTGGCCAAGTTCCTTTAATCCAAACTAAATTGATGTAAATTTATAATTTTTATCATATAATCCCCTATATCACCTCTTTAGGAAAATAAAGTATGAATAGACTTAAATGTTCAATGTCCTAGAATTTCGTAGAAAGAGGCTACTGTCTAAATTTACTTTCTTTTATCCGCAATAAAGATGTGAAACTACCATGGGTAACCCAGATGATGAAACAAGATCCTATCAAGATTATTTTGAAGAAGTTTTTGATTCACTGTCATTACTTAAATCACAAATAGATACACCGTTAGAAAAGCCTGATGAGGCTTATAAACAATTAGGTACTATAGAAGATGTTTTAGAAACTCTATTAAACTGGATAAAATTGCAGAAAAATGGTTTACGTAATTTTGATACGATTGTCGATTGGGTGAGAAAATTAGCAATCGATTCCACTTTGACAAAAGATGAAATTCGTAGTCGTTTACGGATTATTGTTCTCCCTCAAGTTGAATCCTTTACGCAGAATCTCACAACCAATGAAAAAAGTGCATTAAAGGTTCTTGATGCTGTAAGCAAAAACTTAGAAGCACTACCTGATTTCTTAAAATCTATTCAGCAGAAAAATTTTAAATTATTAACTATGATTGGTTATGATCCTCAAACGGGCTCTTCTCAACTTGATTTGGTGTTTTTAAATCTCTATCAAGGTCGTTTCAAAGATTTTCAAAAAGAGCTAGAGCAGTTAAAAGAGAATATGATTCCAAAGAAAGATACTCCCGAGTAATTTTTTCTTCATTTTTCAATAGATATTAAACCGTTATTTTAAAAAGTAAAATCATCAATATAGAGATTAAAACCTAAAGTAATAGTAAATTATTTTGATATTACTTGTAATTATCGTATTTCGTTAAATAAAATAGAGGGTTCAGAACCTTGGCCAGTAACAATCCCAAACTTGCTTTCATAAGAAGTATTGCCCAACAAGCTCGAAGATTGGAACATGAAATTTCCTCTGAAATGAAAAGCAGTGTAAATAAACTTCAATCACGACCGAAATCCTATTATACGTTGCAAGATGTAGAAGAAGTCATAGAAAGCTTAAAAGAGAAAATCATTATTTTAAATAAGGAAGCACATACAGAATTTTCTAAAAGAGGGATGAAAGACATTGATAATATTGACCTTGTGCAACCAGAGTCAGATTCAACGCTTATAGCAAAATCTGAACTTCAAAGAATGCAGAATGAGATTAAATCTTTAAGTCAGCAAGCAACAGATTCGTCACCCTTTGAAAAAAAAATTGAAAATTTGGAAATCTTATTAGAACAAAAAGAAGCAGAAATTTCTCTTTTAAATTCAAAAACTGGGTCAACATCTGAAAAATATCAAGATCAATTAGAAGAGATAAATCGTATTCAAGAGCTACTTGATGAAGCTCAAAGAGAATTGAAACAGGCAAAATTAGAAAGGGACAAAATTGAAGCGGAATATGAGGTCATAGGTAATACATTGATGACTACACGTTTAGAAATTGAGGAACTACAGACAGTAATAGGAAACAAGGATATAGAAGTAGAAAACTTGAACTCGGAAGTACAAGTTCTTACTAGTCATGCAGAAGATAATATCATTCTAAAAGAACAAAACATTAAGCTAAATGACGAGATAGCAAATCTCAAAACAGTTGTTCAAAATGAAATTGAGAAAGTAAAAAAAGCATCTTCTAAACAATCGGATGATCTGCTAGAGGATAAAAAAGTTCTGAATTCACAAATTAGCGAAATTAAAATTGCTATGACTGATTTAGAAGAAAGAAATCAAATATTGGAGAAAGAGAATGAAGATCTGTTAATTGATTCAGGAGAAACTACTGAAGACGCCTTAACTATTAGAAAAGAATTATCTGAATCTAGAGTTTTGCTTGACCAGAAGATCAAGGAAAATGAAGACCTGAATCGTCGATTAAGTGATCTTGAAAATCAGGTTGAATTACAAGAAAAAGAGAAAGTCGAATTTAAACAAAAACTTGCATCAAGTGAGTCTTCCAGGGAAAAAGTGGAAGGCAATTTAACGCATACACAGCAAGAAATGGACGATAAGGATGCACTTATTGAAAAAATTCAATTGCGACTTCAAGAAGCAAAAGAAGCAGAAGATAAATTACGTACTGAAAATCGAGCTTTTGTAACCTCAACAGAAGACTTACAAGTGGAAATCCAAGGTAAGGATGAACGAATTGACGTAATAGAAAAAGCCTTGAATGAATCTCGGGAAAATCTGGCTAATTTAAAGATACATTTTGAAAAACAAAAGTCTTCTATACTCGAACAGGAGACTCAACTCAAAACAAAAAATTTGGAAGTAGTTGAAGCAATGAAGGAATTAGATACCATCAGAGAGAAACATGAAAATTTGAGGGAGGAGATTGATGGTTCAAGAACAAAAACTGCGGCTTTTGAGCGACAAAAAGAGACATACGATGTAGAAATTAAGAGTCTAGGACTCCAGCTTGCTGAAGCGAATAAGGAAAATAAAAGATTAGATAAGAAAATTAATTTGTTCAAGAATGAAATTACAAAGAGTAATGGGGAAAATGAAGCTCTTAATCGTCAGGTAACAAAACTGAAAGAGGAATCTGAACAGTATAAACAAGCTGTTGAAGTTCTGAAGATAAATCTGTCCAAAAATCCAAAATATGCGATACTCTTTGTTCTCCAAGATATCCAACAGGCTTCAGTAGAAGAATTGGCTAAAACTGTCGCAATTCAACTTGTATTTGCAGAACGTCTAATGAAAGAATTAGAATCTGAAGGATGGATTGATTACAATGTAGATCGAGCACTAGTCTCCCTGAAAAAAAGTTTTTTAGATCTTGAATAAAAAAATTCTATAAATTAGCTTAAACCAAAATTCTGGGTGACTTGATGCAAGTACAGATGATTCTTAACAAGTGTAAAGAGAATTTAGTTGATTTAGATGATCATATTATTCTTATTTTGAAGGCTATAGATCAAAATATCAGTATTATTGTAGAAGGAGAATCAGGAACAGGGAAAACAGAACTAGCAAAAACCATTGCTTTTGCCCTTGAAAGGCCATTTTACAGAGTTGATGGAGATGAAAATCTAACAATTACACAGCTTCGTGGTTGGTTTGATCCGTCTTTAGTCATCGAATCAGGTTTTGGAGAAAAATCTTTCATACTAGGTCCTCTAACATTGGCAATGTCAAAAGGAGGATTATTCTTCTTTAATGAAGTCAATCGTGCGCCAAGTGAATCAATTAATGGAGCACTTTCTGCAATGGATTCCAGCGAAAGATCCATTGAAATTCCACAATATATAAATATTAAGGCAAGAGATGATTTTTATACAATTTTTACCCTTAATCCTTCAGAATATATTGGTACTAATCCGTTACCTGAAGCATTTTTTGATAGATGCATTAGAATCCATTTAACACATAAAACTGGAAAAATTGCGGAGGAAATAGTCAAATTAAGGACTAATTGTGCTGATGATGAGTTAATACACAAATGTGTATTATTCACTGAAAAAACTCGTTCCAATACTGATTTCGAACGTGGTGCAAGTATTCGAGCAGCTATTCAGTTAACACAATTATTGATGAATGAAGAAAACCAAGATAAACAAATAATTCAAGCAATCAATGCAGTTTACTCTGGTAAAATTAAACTACAGCTTGATATTTCTCGATCAGTCGAAGAGTGTTTACATGAGATAGCTGGCGAGGTTTTTTTTGAGAATAGACCAAAAAACTAGAAAAGCGGGACGGAGAGCCCGCGGTATCAGAACACACAATTAAATTATCTCCCCCTACTCATCAGTATGATCTGATTGAAACTATCCTTGAATATCGACTTCAGCAAAAGCTTGATACTTCGAAAACTATCGAATTTACAGAACAGGCACTCAAATCGCGAAATTTGCATGCAGTTGAAATTCTAGCTGAATCATATCCTCACGTCGTGGCAGACGTCATACAGATGGAAAATTTCAACTCTAATCTTGTTTTAGAATCAAGCACTCTAGTTTTTCAAATAAAAGATCATCTAGATCCCTCAATTGAAAAAAAATTGATGCGAAAACTAATCCCAAGGATGATAAAACACTCTGAATCATTATTTCATAGCATTGATCGTTCAAGATATCCTATCCGAATACCATATATGCCAGGGAGAAAATGGAATGTCGAAAAAACTGTAACTAAATTCTTGGTTTCAGGGGATAAAAATTTAAACTACTCACATGTTGTTTGTGAGGAACGAAAAGAAAGGAAAGCAACAGTAGTCCTACTAATTGATAAGAGTCATTCCGTTATTCAGCACTTGAGATTTATTATTATTTCAGCAATAATATTCAGCTTAGCATTACAAAATAAAGATCTGGGCATAATTAGTTTTGACACACGACCGTCTGTAATTAAGAGTATGAAAGATAGGCACGATTCAAGTACTCGAATTGTGAAAAAATTGATAAAACTAAGCTCAGGTGGAAAAACTGATATTTATTCTGCTTTGTTAAATGCTCAAAAAGAATTTTCTACTGTCATTAGCAGAAAAAAAACACTTGTACTGATATCTGACTTATTAGCAACATCTGGAAGAGACTTTTTACCTATTTTAAGAAAATTTAACGATGTTAGAATCATTGTAACACCTAGGCGTCAAACTTTACAACTGACAAAACCTCTACTCGGCCATTTACGCAGAATGAATAATGTCAAATTATTTCTCTTACCCGAAAATGAACGACTAATCCTTAATATGTTAGAAAAGGTATTATATTTTTAATCCTAATTGTTGGACACTATATCTTCAGAATTTGTGGTGTCAGGTTGTTGACTTAGAATCTCATCAAGAATCTTGCTGTAATTTTGTGGATGAAAGATTTTATATATTTGTAGGATTCTTGTCCTGAAACTTGGGTGATCACTATCTTTCTCTGGAGTTTGTAGGATTTCATGCTCAAATACCATTTTTTGAGGATGAGAAAGTAATGTAACAATAAAATTATCAAGTTCTTCTGCTTCTAAGTAATAACTTTCGTCTGAATCAAACTTTCTCCAATCAATTGTCTTTTCCTTCAATTTAGTCGGAGTGAGGACTTCATCACTTTCAACCATCGATTCGAAAAACTTCATTCTTTTTTCCAGTAATGAAGGAACAGCCTGCGATATTAGCTGATCTCGATAATCTAGGTCTATTTTTAATCCATAGGCTGTCATTAAGCTATGTAGCTTTTCCTCGAGAAAAATCCTTGGAGCCATTTCTCTGGCTACATCCTCATTTAACTGAGTTCGAGGGAATCGATGATTTATATTACGCATAAAATCAGCTGAAGGTTTTTTTTCTCCTGCTAAACCATTTAGCCATTCAATCTCGTGAGATAAGATTTGCATTGTTTCACTTCTTTGACCCAGATGGATCAACGAGTTGATCAAGATATTGGATCCGACTGCTTGTGCAGCGAAATAATCAGACAAAAATTCAGCCTGCCTATTTGCTGAATACAAGAACCTTACAGTAAACTTTGTTAGTATTGCTATAACTAAATATATTAATCCCAAAAATAATGTTCTCTCTATTGCATCAATTAATCGAAATGTTTCAAACAGTGAATTTTGGATACCGGTTAGAACCTGGAGATAAATGAATAAATAAGCAAGATTAAGAAATAAACGAGGTATAGACAAGATTAGCCGAAACAAACTATCCCCATGTTTAACATGGGCAAGTTCATGTGCTACAACTGCTTCAATCTCATTATCACTAAGAATTTCTAGCACATTTGTATTTAATACGATATAAGGTCTTCGCAAAAATGGAATTGGGATCAAATCCAGACTAAACGCATTAGGTACGCTTTTTCGATAAACAAATATCTTTTTGACCTTGATTTTTGTTCGTTCTGCGACATTTGAAACAATATTTATTGTTTTATTAACTAGCTCTTCTTCTTCTGGTAAGTGAGCCATACCTTTCTTGGGTAGTGGGAAAATTTGTATCATATTCTTGTTAGAAAAAACAACATTTACTAAGAAGATTAATAATAGGATTTGTAATCCTCCTGTGAGGATTACCAGAACTGCAGTGAATCGTAATTCTGAAAATGGATTAATTGAAATGTAAAAACCGAGAATTTTTGCGAAAGTGAAATCTGATCCTTCATCTGGAACTTGACTGATAGAAATCCAAGACACTATAATCATTTGCAGGAGTGTTAATAAGAAAAATACACTTGCATTAAAAAAACGATATACGCGGATCCTTCTAATTGAAACCATTTATTCCACCTTTGTAAAGAGAATCTTCGAATAACGCATGTCAAAATGTACCACGAGTGTCGATTAAATTTCTTTGCTTAGATAATAACTCGTTGATATAATTAGTAAATTCTATAATAACTCCTTATTGGCTTTTACTTCACCAATATCCTGCTAAGTAGTGTAATTGTGGAACATTCTTAGCAAGAAATGTACGTATCTCATCAATAAGAACTAATATACTGCCAACAAAAATAACTACAAACCAATCGAGTAGTCCTAAACCTGTTGTATCAAATATTATTTGAAGAGGGTGAAGATATAGAATCATTAAATGAAGAGCAATAGAGCTTGAGATAGCTAACAGCAGGTAAGGATTTCTAAAGAATTCTTTCCCAATCAAAGAATGCTCTTCTTTCCGAATATTCAAGGCCATAACCATTTGAAATATAATAAGCATAGTGAAACCAATTGTTCTGGGATAAATTATCTCTTCAGGGGTAGGTGCCACACCATTCACAAGATTAGGCCATAAATATAAGAAGAACAATATTAGTGTACCAATTCCGATCATAACACCTGAATAGATGATAAAATATATTGATTTCTTAGTTAATATTTGTTCGTCAGGATCACGAGGTTTTCTAATCATGACATCTGCATCTGGTGGATCTAATCCAAGGGCCAAGGCAGGTAAACCATCTGTAACTAAATTTACCCATAAAATTTGAATCGCAAGCAAAGGTAAAATGGGTTCTTGGAAAAGAATAGAGGTAAGAATCATACCCAATAACATTACCATTATTTCTCCAGCATTGCAGGAGAGCAAATAGAGAATAAATTTACGCATATTATCATATATAGTTCTTCCTTCAAGGATCGCACTGACGATTGTCGAGAAATCGTCATCAGCTAATACCATGTCTGATGCTTCCTTGGAAACATCCGTCCCAGAGATTCCCATCGCAACACCAATATCAGCTCTTTTTAATGCTGGTGCATCATTAACACCATCACCAGTCATTGCAACAATTTGATTGTTACCCTTTAATGCCGTTACTAGTCTTAGTTTATGTTCTGGAGAAACCCGGGCAAACACATTTACCTCCTTCACTTTTTCGGATAATCCTGAATCCGACATTTTTGATAATTGGTGTCCCTCCAATGCAATATTGGATTCTGTTTCTTCAATTAATCCAATTTCAGAGGCAACAGCCATAGCTGTTTTCAAATGATCTCCAGTAATCATTATAGGTCGTATTCCAGCTTGCTTACAAGTAGCGATTGCTTCCTTTGTACCTCGTCTTGGAGGATCCATTATTGCAACGGCTCCAATGTAAATCATTCCTGATTCTATCTCTTCATTATCCTCAGAAAATATATGTAATTCAGCTTGTTCCTTTTCTATTTGTTTCGATGCCATTCCGAGCATTCTATAACCCAATGTAGCAATTTTCTGTTCCTGCTCCTCTAACATTACACGTGCGCTTTCTTCTAGGGGTTTCACTTTTCCATTCGTTAAATAATGAGTACAAATCGTAATAAGGACGTCAGGAGCACCCTTCATTAATACCGAATATATTTCACTCGAATCTTTTACAACTACACTCATTCTTTTTGAATCAGAATCAAAAGGAATCTCAAATACTCGTTCAAGGGAAGATTTGGCTAGATTTAATCTTTTAGCCACCCTCAATAAGGCTAGTTCTGTCGGATCTCCAACAGCTTTCTCAGTCCGCTGTTCACCAATTTGGGCATTATTACACTCTCTCCCAATCACTAGCAATTCATTTACTGCACTATTTAATTTTAGCTTTTTTGTAACATCAAATTCAGCGTCTACAGTTAATATTTTTCTAACAGTCATTTTATTCATCGTTAATGTCCCCGTTTTATCGGAACATATGACTGTAGTAGAGCCAAGAGTTTCAACAGAAGGTAATCGTCGAATAATTGCATTTTTCTTACTCATCTTCTGTACTCCTAGAGCTAATGAGAGGGTAACAACTGCTGGAAGACCTTCAGGTACAGCGGCTACTGCAAGGCCGACAGATACGATAAACATCTCAAGAGCTTCCCTACCCAGAATTATTCCAATAGTAAAAATGACTGCGCATATTGCAAGGCTTCCAACACCGATATATTTGCCTAAAATGCCTAATCTTTGTTGCAATGGGGTTTCTTCTTTGGTGTCTTCCATTAAACCCTGAGCGATTTTACCAAACTCAGTTTTCATACCTGTCTGCGTAATAATAACCTGACCCCGTCCTCTGGAAACATTAGTTCCACTAAACACAGAATTCAGCATTTCTGCTATTTGGGCATCTTTAGATACATTGGCATTTACATTCTTGGCAACTGGAAAGGATTCACCTGTTAACATACTCTCATCGATTCTAAGGGCAAGAGATTGAAGTAATCTTCCATCAGCAGGAATCTTATCTCCTTCCTCAAGAAATACGATATCTCCAGGAACTAGTTGGGTGGCTTCAATACGTACTTTTTTTCCGTCCCGAACTACTGTTGAAAACGGAGCTGCCATAGATTTAAGGGCTTCTATAGACTTTTCAGCTTTATATTCTTGAATAAAACCAAAAAAGGCATTGAATAGGACAATGACTGAGATTGCGGCGGAATCAATGAAATATTCGAGTTTTTCATCTTCATGTGTGGAAAAAATACCTATTGTTATTGAAATAACGAGGGCCACGAGAAGAATCACTACTAAAGGGTCAGCAAATTGCTCAAGAAATAATGTAATAGGTGATTTACTATCGCTTTTTTTCAACTCATTCAAACCATATTTCCCTATACGGCGAAAGGCTTCTTCAGATGATAAACCGAAATCATCTTTTACTCCTAAGTCAGCCATCAATGTACGTGTATCAACAGAATGCCTATTATTTACCATTAAAATCCCTGAAAGACGATGTATATCTCAATTTTTTCATCAATGCTAGTATATTCAACGTATTCACTCTATTAGTATTCGGCAAAAAAAGTTAGGGCAACTTATCGCTTTTGTGAGATATTCTTTGTAATTGCGGAATTTTCGCAAGTAATACCATTCATTTTTTAAACACTTTTTAATATTCTGATAACAGAATTGAGTTAATATGTAATACAACTGATCTTAAACGGGTAGGGTCATTAAAGTGAATAAAACTTAAGTCTGTCAGAATTCCCCTTGTAGAGACGAAAGAAGTTCCTAACATTTCGTGAATTTTTATCGTGATTTTTGTTACGCAAATACTTGAATGACGTCACCATCTTCTAAAATCCGATCTAATCCTATTTTTTCACCATCAAACTTTGCAGATTTTCCCCATACACGTGCAAATCGAAAAAATCTTAACATTTTCTTTGATAAGACTTCGATAGCATTTTCTATTGTACTGCCTTTGTCAAGAATTATTGGCCGCTCTGAAATATCTCCAACATTGTTTCTAGTAAATACCCTAATTTTATTGAGTTTATTGAAAATTGTTTCTTCTATGGAATCAAATCCTTCATTATTAGAGCTAGACACGGGAATTATCTCTAATGGTAATTTATTCGTAGAAATATATTCCATCAGTGTTGAATAATTTAATTTCGATCCTTTCACATCTCCCTTTGTAGCAAAAATTATTGCAGGAAGGTAACTTATTGTATAATCCAAAGCATCAAAAAATTGATCTACAGTTGTGGGTCCATGAAATCTCACGATAACATTCATGTAACCCTTTGTTCTCATAATTTCAGTAATTTCATCATTTCCTTTACCTTCATAATGATGAGAATTGAAAACCTGAATATTCCCTGATCCTACTTTTTCAATTTTCACTGATGGTTTTTCAGTGTTTAATCGTATTTTTCCGACAGAAAGCTCCTTTAAAATAAGTTTCAGCTGTTCAACTGGATTATGGGTTAAATCGATGGCTAATATTACACAATCTGAATTGCGAATTCCTGCTAAAACTAATTTTCCAGACATTTCTCCGCGGACACTTCCCTCAACAATTGCAGGAAGTTCAACGAGTTGTAATCGTGCTCCTCTGGCTGATGTCGATCCCACTTCAGGCTTAACTGTCGTGAATGGATAAGCACCAACCTTTGCAGCAGAATCTGAACGAGACAGAGAATTCAAAATAGATGATTTCCCTGCATTTACAGTTCCAATAATTGCAATTTGTGCATCTTCACCCTTAGGAACTAACCATCTTTCTCCTGAACCTTTCTTTGCTTGACGCATTTTTTCTTGGGTGGCTTTTAAGCGTTTTAATTTCTGTTTAGCCATCCTTAGATGGTTTTCAACCCCTTTATGCTTTACGACAACCCCCACAAATCGTTCAAGATGTGCGATTTGTTCTTCTATAGAGGAGGCCTCTAAGTATTTGTCCCATTCAACTTGAGCTTCATGATTGAGATTTATGGGCACGGAGGTTAATTCCTACATGGATCATTAGAAAACTTTTTGTCAGTCGTCTGATAAAGGTTCTACTAGATATTGATTCTAGTCTCCTTTGAATTTTATGCTTTATATTACTAGCGCCTTAATGTTCCCCTAACATTTCTCGAGTATATTCAATGATTTCTCTTGGCTTATTCATTGAGAGAATATTTTTTCGTGCGTTTGCTGCATAGCGGAAATGTTTCAAGAAATCAGAAGACTGTACTCGTAAATTAAAAAGATTAAAATATTCTGTATTCTCCATATACTGTATTAAACGATCATATGTATATTGTGATGATATTTGTGGCTTTTTTTGAAAGATTTGAGGATTTCCACGAGCTGATCTCCCAATTGCAACACCTTTTACTCCGAATTGGTTAATTACTTGACACGCATGATCATAAGATCGAATATCCCCATTCGCTATTATCGGGATGGTCGAATATTTGACTGCTTGTTCCCAATAATCCCATTTCGCAGGAATTTGGTAATTATCGGTTGCGAGACGAGAGTGAAAGGTAATAAAAGACACACCAGCTTTTTCTGCTATTTTTATTACTTCAGGATAAGTAATTTCATTAAAACCAGCCCGGATCTTTACTGCAAATGGTAATTTTGAGCTCGTACTTCCGATTTCAAGCAATTCCTTCAGCAAAATATGATTTTGTACAATTAAAAGGTATGCTCCGAGTCCCGCATTTGTGATTTTAGGTTTAGGACACCCTAGATTTAGTTCTATAAAATCAGAAAGATTTTCTGACTCAATGAGCTCAATTGTGTTCACTAAGTCGTCTGGGTTATTGGTTAGCAATTGTATGCCGTACTTTTCTTCAGTTTCTGCTCGAGTGATCCTTCTTAATGACTTTGGATTTTTATGCAATATGCCCTTTGCGTAGGTCATCTCACTTATAGTTACTGCTCCAAACTCTGCACAAATCCTACGAAAGGGGGGGATAGTAATTTCTGCAAGAGGTGATAAAATCAAAGGATTTTTTAAACCGAGTACAGATACTTTAATCACCTAGGGAACAATTTATCCCCCAGATACTAAACTCTAAAGAATACTTCTCAACGCTTCTTCACCAAGAGGATAATTTATGAAGCCAAAAGCTCTTCTTTTTGATTTAGATGGCACTTTAGTGAATACTCTCCGCGTTTTCCCTCAATTAATCGCACAGGAATTCATGTCCAATCCAAACTCAAAGAGTGTACGCAATTACCTGCATAGATTAGGGGTTATATATAATTCTGGCAACAAACATTCCTGGTTTAAACCAGAATTTTTCCTTACTCTAAAAGCGGACTTTAATCTCTCATGGTTTACATTAGGTAAAGGTTTAATGCGTGTTTTGTGGTTATTTCTGAAATGGGATAATACTCCGCATATAATTCCTGGTGTCATCGAAACTCTTACCCGACTCAAATCACAAGGATATCTTCTCGGAATTGTATCAAACGGTTCTCCTAGACTGTTAAAAAAACGGTTTGGTGCCTATTTAGACCTTTTTGATGTTTTAATAGAATCTAAAAGTATTGGAGTTTCAAAGCCATCCCCTATTCCACTGTATTATGCTTGTTCGAAGTTAAAAATTAATAAAAAGGATGCGATCTTCATAGGGGATACTTTAGTTGATTTATTAGCAGCAAAAAACGCAAAGATGCGAGTCATACTTGTTCGAACAGGTGTTTTTGGGGATAACTTTCCTATTACAGAAGTTGAATATGAACCAATATCTATAATTCCTACTGTCGGAAAGGGTCTTATTAAAGTTCTTTCTAAGATGTGAGAGGAAGTAGGAAAAGTACCTACAACATCCTCTTCTACAGATTAATTTTCCTTTAGAGTTAACCTGCTAGCAACCACAAGCATTAAGACAAAGCCAATTTGAAATAATAGGCCAAAATTTAAAGGCTCTAGAACATACCCTTCTATCGCGATTTGTCGTAATAAATTGACAGAATAAGTGGTTGGTAATAAATAACTAACCCATCTGATAATTTCAGGAATTTGGCTAAGTGGAATTACAATACCAGAAAGTAATAAGACTGGAATTATTGTAATAGGAATGAATTGCACTGCTTGAAATTCTGATCTAGCAAATGCTGAAAGGAAAATAGCAAGTACCAAACCCGTCCAACCAACTATTATTGCTGCTATATAGAGTGAAATGTAATTAGCAATTGTTACTCCTAGGGATACTTGGAAAACAAGTCCTGCTATAAGAATTATCAGCGTAGTTTGGATTGTACTAACAATTGAAAATGCAGCTAGATATCCTAAAATTATTTCAATCTTATCATACGGACATTGAAGAAGTAATGATAATGTTCCTGATCTTCTTTCTTCTATTAATGTCATTATCACAAGCATAAAAGAGAAGAAGAAGACGCCATAGACAATCATTCCTGGTGTAAAGAAATCTAGTGTTGAAATACCTTCTCCATAAGCGTAGGTAACATCAAACCCAAGATTTGCTCGAAATTCCCCGGTAGCTTGTTGAAAAGACTCTTGGATAGCCTGAATCACTACTCCTCCTACCTGAGGATTAGAGTTATCAAAATATATCTCTAAAGATATATTTGACCCAAGGGGGCTGACAAGATTATATGTGAAATTCACAGGAATTAGTACAACACATGCATATTTTTTATTATCCACATCTTTCTTGGCTGATTCATAATCTGTAAGATGAGTGACATCAACCCTAGGGTCATCAAGATCAAGTGTGTTAGTAATTGAATCACCTAATGATGAAACAGTTTCATTAAAAACTGTGAAGTTGCCATATGGAATGACGACCCTAGCATCACTATCATTATTGATTATGGCAATGGGTACATGTTCAATCTCGCCCCCAAAGGCGATTCCAAACATTACCATAAAAAGCGGTGGACCTACTACAACTAGACCGACAGTTCTATGATCTCGTGACAAGGTTCGGAAAAGTCTCCTCATAATTAGAAATGTTAACCTCATTGTGTTTCCCCCTTGATCAGTTCAAAAAACATATTTTCCATATTGTGCTGATTTGTCTGTTCCATGAGATTTTGTGGTGTCTCTATGGCGATGAGTTTTCCATCTCTCATAACACCCACACGATCAGCCCATTCAGCTTCATTTAAATAGTGAGTAGTGACAAGTATAGTTGTATTTTGAGATCTTGCGATTTGTTTGAAGTATTCCCAGAATTCTCTTCTTAGAACAGGATCTAAACCAACAGTAGGTTCATCGAGAAACGCGATTTGAGGATTATTAACCATAGCAGAGGCTAATGCGGTCCGCTGCTGGGTACCACCCGAAAGATGGACTGCTAATTTCTGTTGATGTTCTGTTAATGATAGTCTTTTGATCATTGAACTTGTGTTAATCTTAGCATCACTATTTGAGAGGCCTTTCGCTTTTGCAAAGAATTCAATATTTTCTCGTGCGGTAAGCATATCATAGAGGGCTTTTCGCTGAGGTAAATATCCCATAAGTTTTCTTAACTTATTCTTCTCCGCAGGAATATCATATCCCTTGACACGAATACTTGAATCTCCTTTCTCTGGTTTAAGAATTCCTAGTATTAGTTTGATTGTCGTCGTTTTACCCGCTGCATTAGGTCCAACTAAACAAAAGATTTCTCCTTGCTTTATTTTTAGATCCAAATTATCTACAGCATTTATTGAACCAAATTTCTTGTTGAGATTTCTTAATTCTACATCATATTTCAACAATTGCACCCGTTAAGTTTGAATGAGAGAATTAGACATTTTTCTTCACGACTTTGTCTAATTTTACGTCCAACATTAATTATTGATTTATGTTCCTCACTTTGAGAGAAGAAAAATTTGTTGAGCACGCTTCAAGAATTCTATATTTAATTCCTTCATATCGTGATATGCACTCAAGAGTTCACTAAACCGTTTTTCTATTACAGCTCTATTAGGTAAAATTGATCTATAGAGGATTGGAAACGTTACTACTACTAAACCATAATTTAATGAATTATTGAGCTTTATCCGTTCATCGAGATGGTCTTTTTCAGTCATTCTAAACCCATAAACTAAACTATGATATTTACTAAAGGAGTTTGGAGGTTGAGTCGTCTCTTCTTGGTGGTCATTGGGAGCTATAAACGGATGAGGACTAGGAACAGGTAGTTCGTATAATCCTTGTGCATAATCATGTCCTGTCCCCGTAGCAGACATGTAATGTGTCCCTAATTTTAAAAGAAAGCTTTCTCTGTCTTGTTCAGATTCAAATGCATTTTCAAAAGGAAGAGGGGATGTGAGATATGGCTCGGGTCCTACTTTGCCAAATTTGAATACTGAAATTGACAATTGTGTGGGATCATCCTCCAAGCGTTTAGCTAGGACAGTTTCCTGTTGTAATTTTCGTTCAAGCAAGAGGGGAACAATATTTTCTCTAAGATCTGCTTGTAGGAGATCATCTTTTGTGATATAATCTTGAATACCTAACTTCATTGCCTGCACGGCAATTTGTTCAGATCCTAAACCAGTTACCATAATGATTGGAATTTCTGGATTCAAATTTCTAATTTCACGTATCACATCAATGCCAGAAAGTCCTGTTGGAAGACTATAATCCACCAGAATTAGGTCATAATCTGGTTCTCCCTTAATCTTCTCAACAGCTTGTTCACCTGTTTCACTTATCGTGATATTGTGGATGCCAAGGTTATTTAGACGTTTCACAAACAGTAGTTGATGATCTTTCGAATCCTCAACCAGAAGTACCCGCGCGTTGATAATAGGATCAATATTCTCATCACTCATGTGGATACCTTCAAGATGAAATCGTTACGGATTAGATTCTGATTAGGTTAGAGAATTTATGTTTTTTATTTATATCTAAATGTTTACATATTCTCTTTCTTAGTCCTCCCTTTTCTGGACTAGGTATTCTCTCTAAAGTAACCCTAATCCACATTTTGCTTCGGCGGAAAAATACCGTGTAATGTTAACCATTCATACGACTCATCAAGTGTAATTTCCATGTTCTTTTCTGGTTTAAAGTTGAGTTCCGTTTTTATTTTCGTATCATCATAACGGCGAGACTTGGCAAATTTTGTTACACGATACCTATTCAATGTCGTTTTTCGACCTGAAATCTTTGAATAGAGTTCGGATAATACAGCTACAGTGTAAACAAGACGGTAATTAATTGGAGAGGGGGCCTTGGGTGGATTAACTAATTTAACAATATACTCTAAGAAAATCGTCATTTTAGTTTCAAAGGATCGGACATTGTATGCTTGTCCTTTCGAACGGGACTTGTTAGAATCTAACAGAAGGAGTGCTGTACTAAGATCTAGAGGGTGAATAAATGTAGCATACATATCTCCGCCTCTTAAAATTGGGAATTTATGTTCATAGACAGCTTTGAATATTTCACCTATCGTTTTAGTGTCTCGTGGTCCTATTATACTAGGTGATCTAACAAGACTGAAATTTTCCCATCCTTCATGCTCCTTCAGCTCCCATAAATGCTTTTCTTGGTAATATTTACTCTTTTGATATATACTTGTAGGATTAAACCGATATGTTTCAGTTACTCGTGTACTAGGAATATAATGGCCGTAAACCCCTGTAGAACTCACGTGAGAAATGAATGGATCGGTATTAGCATTGCGACAAACTGATACTAAATTCTCTAGTCCTTCAACATTAACCCTGTAAAGGTCTTTCCATGTAGCCCAATCATCTGCTCTCGCGGCTAAATGAATAACAGAAGTAACATCTTTAATTGCTTTCTTTAAACTGGCAATGTCATTTAAATCAGCTTCAATTGGAGTTAATCCGAGTTTTTCAACTTTCAGCCTACTTTCGGAATTACGTACAATGACACGACATTCACTCTCGTTTAATGAAGGTGTAGCGGCAAATTTTTCTAGTAAAAAACTCCCTACTAGACCAGTACCACCAGTAATTAAGAAAACCATACTTACCACGGATGTATTCGTGTTTTGCTCCTTAAATTATTGTAATTAATTAGTTGTTTGAAACATTCATGAATCATTTCCCAGTATCACTTAACCAGAAATCCAAGCTAGTATCCTTAGTGCCAAGATCGATTATTTGGTCTTTTATCCGTCTTTCAGCAATTTGATAGATTTTCTCTGATAATTCAAAGCCGATGAACTGTCTATTGTATTTTATTGCTGATAATACCACACTCCCACTCCCTAAAAAGGGTTCAAGTATGGTGTCACCCTCATTACTTCCCATTCGTACACATTTATCGGTGATTGCTAAAGGAAGTCGAGTTGGTGTCTTTTCTCCCCCTTTCTGATAATCTCTGTTAATGCGCCAGACATCCTCAAAATATAGTTTCCCTGGGGAACTGCTATATTCAGGTACCCTATTAAACGTCCGTAATCTATCCTCCTTCACCCCTAATTTAGTGAAATATAGTATATGGTAATGGCTTGTGACAAACCGTTTTTTTGTAAATACTCCAAATTGATATTTCCATACAATATGATTGATAATCCGAAACCCTATTTGAGCAAGTGCATTCAAAATATCCCCCAAATGGTTCCATCCACTAAAAATGTAACCGCTAGCACTAGGTTTCATAGCTTCCCAACAGGGTTTCAACCAATTTAAGGTAAAATCATAATATTCCTCAGAAGAGACCTCATGGTACATTTTACCGAGCTCTTTCTGCTTTCTGTTGTATTGGGTTCCAACTTTATGAAAATCTATTCCGAAAGGTGGGTCGGTTAGTAAAAGATCAATTGAATTCTTCTCAAGTTGAGCTAGGCCATCAATACAATCCATATTATAGATTTGATTATTCTCTAGGGGCATGGGCGATCATTTACTCACTGCTTTTCACTTAAAGGGTTGTCATTGATATCTCTTTAGATATGAGTTATCAGGCAAATTACCAATCGGAATTGAAAGATTTAGGAGAGGTTTGTTACTTTGGAGGTAGAGCAGTAACACTATTGCTCTGTTTGAACTTCGTCCAATAATTTGAGCGAAATATCCTCGTAAATTGTAGAAAATTGTAACATCGATTCTAAATCAATATATTCATCGACTCCATGAATATTTCCTCCCTTGGGGCCAATGTCAATTGCAGGTACTCCAAACATTGTTGCATAACGAGCATCTGATGCGCCTTCTTGTTCTTTGGGAAGTTCATCATCGTCCATTAACCTATAAGCTTTCATAACCTCAGTTGCAATTGTGACTAAAGGATTAGAAGGATCAGTATAGAAGTAACCCGAGGAACCACGACACTCAAGCTTTCCTTGTTCAAATGATCCTAAACGACTGGTGACAGCCTCGACTATTCTTCCTTTCTCATTAGGTGACAGAAAGGCACGAATATCGAATTGTACCGATGTACCATCAGAAGTAGAATATGATAAAATATTCGGATTCATAGTTATCCCAAATTCACTAGACTTTTCTGTCTTCACTTTGCTTAAGGCTAAACTTCGGAGTATTCGTAAGATTTTTGTTAAATTTTCATCATATGTAACCTGTTGTGTTAAGTCAGATTCCGTTTGAGGATCTACAACGGTGGCATGTACCGTATTTGGGATCACATTCCCCTTTACCCACTCACCGGAAATTGCATTGATTTTTACATGAGGTTTGATGTGTAAATACTTGGATAACAATAATAGAGCATGAGAATCTACTCCAGGTACAAAATAAGCACTGTGTCGATTATTATCATATAGAATACGAGTGGAAAACACTTTCTCTTTTACTGACGCTGTTGTTTTTTTAACTAATGGTGGGGCCGTCAATCGTAGGTTAAACCCTGCTCGTCTTTTGTAAACTACCTTTGGGCCTCCGTCGACATTAATCACACGTTTTGGTAGAATATTAGATTTTTTAGCATAACTAAAAAATTCCTTTGCCCCATATTGCCCTCCACTTTCTTCGTCAGTTGAAAGAAATAAACCTATTCTGTTGACTACAGATTTGGTTTTTGGATTTAGATTAATTTTTTTTAAAAACATGAGTACAGACACAACAGATCCTTTGCAATCCTTTGATCCTCTAGCAAAACCCAATTTCTCATCTCTTATTGTTAGATCGAAGGGATTGGAATTCCAATCAGTTGTAACTGGAACGACATCGAAATGTCCTAGAAATACAATATCACTTGGTTTAGTAAGATCACTTGATATATAAAGAGAAGAATAATTCCCAGTTTCAAAAACTTTAGATTTATATTCAGGATTCCATCGAAGGAGAATTTTTTGAATATCTGTAATAATACTCAGATCAGGAAATTGATTTTCGGAAGGATTATTAACAGTATTATAGTGTATTAAACTTCTTAAAAGATCTATAGCTGATTCTTCCCAAGTCACTTTCAATCCATCCATGCTAAACGAATACTTTTTTAGGAGGTTGCTTAATAATTCAAACTATGGAATGATTAGGGGAATTACTCATGAAGTTAACTGAAAAAATCATCGATTCTACGACTGGACTCAAAATGAAATCAGGCGCAATAGTGGAAGTACATGTCATTCATAGTCAGAACAGTGATGAAAAAAGCTTAATGATAAAAACAGATGATGGAGTTCTCTCCCTAGACCAAGATGACATCTCCAGTTTCATGGATCTCTTTAGTAAGTTCCTAGAAAGTTTTTAAATTGCAGGATTGATATATAATGGATGTTGAGTATCAAAAAAAGGAAGTTACCTGGTGCTTAGATCGTGTTGGTCCAAAGATTTGTCTGAAAGCTGTTGCAATAAATGATAAACTTCAACATCTCGAAATTACCAGTGAGGACTTCATTTTAGAATTTGAGAATGAAGAAGCAAGAGAATTTTTAGGTATCTTAGGAAAGATAATTTCTGCAAAACCAGCCTCTATTCCTGAACCTGTCGTAGTATCACCCCATGTTAAACATGTTGAGAAAACCAAAGAAGAAATAGTTTCAATTCCCGAAACAAAGGTAGTAAAACCAAAACCCATTCTTAAACTCGATACGGCGGAAATTTTAGAAGTATTAAAACAATCTGAGAGTAATGTTGAGGAAGAGAGAATTTCTTTCGTGAAAAAATTTGCTGAAAATGAAGCACGTGATAAGAAACCTACTACCCCACCAATATCACAGCAGGTGGCAGAAGAACCTGTACTAGGTATATCTGCTGAAGAAAATGGTAGACCATCAGAGATTTTTAAAGAAAAATTAAATACAGCATCATTTTTCGGGGAAGTGGAAGAAAAATCTCCCCTTGAGCAATTGTTAGAGGAAAATGAAGATCCTGCTAAAGAAGTTATACCATCAGATCCACTTTTGTCTAGTACAGATTCGTTTACCGAACCAGAAGAAACTCAACCTCAATCTGAACCAAAGGTTCCTTTTTCTCCAGATGACTTAAATTCTACTTCTTTTGTAAGTAATTTTAGTACTGGTTCATTTGAACAAGAAATAAAACCTGAAAAATTAGAAACTGAAGAAACTGAATCACATGCCGAACACGATCATCAAGAACCAGAACCAGATGAACAAAAAGCATTTTTAAATGAAGAAGAACGAAAAAAAGATATCGAACGGGAACGTGCAGCGAGGAAAAAGCGGTTGTGGGAACTTACACGCGGTTTTTAAACTAATCGTTTGATTTACTTCTTTTCAACTTGTTTTCAGTGATTTTATATGTTAGATAATGATATTAAACCCGAGATAGCCATCGTTTGTCATGCATATCAGCCCCCTAATCAAACTCCAGAAGTTTTAGATCGTATTATCAACAATTGTTACATCCCAGTAGCTGAAATGTTAGAGGAAAATCCTGAGATAAAGCTCACCTTGAATTTCAATGCTAGTCTTAGCGAAATGCTTGAAGCAGGATATTCAAATGTAATTGAGAAGTTCGCAAATCTAGCTAGAAATGACCAAGTAGAATTTCTTGAATCTGGGGCTTATCACCCAATTTTACCTTTACTATCCGAAAAAGAATCCCGTTACCAAATAACATTGAATCACCAGATGAATTTGAGGATTTTTGGCTCAGTTTGGCATCCAATTGGGTTTTGGCCACCAGAATTGGCAGTATCGCCGATTTTATTAAGCCAGTTAGAATCTTTAGGGTATCAATACACTATTATACCCGAAATTGCCGTTAGTAGCAATGAAAACCACCCATCACCCCTATTTGAGAAAATCCCAGTTCATCATTCTGCTCCAAATCTAGCGCTTATCTACAGAAATCGTGAGCTCTCAAATAACATATCCTTCAAAAATTACCCAAGTGTTGACAACTTTATTGAGCATGTGAATCTTTTAAAAGCTAAACAACCTCAACAATCGGTTCTAGTTGTTGCTACTGATTTAGAAACATTCGGAGAGCATCATCTAGGTTATGAGAAATTTCTGAAAAAAATTTTGCAAAGATCTGTTATCCATACAGTTAAAGATATTTTAACATTTCCCAGAGAGAAAATTGAAGTATTTAAGGAAAGTAGTTGGAGCACATCGGAAGAGGATCTCTATAGGAACATTCCTTATCCTCTTTGGGCGTTTCCTGGCAATTCAATTCATGAAATCCTGAATTTTCATTCTGATATTCTCTCCGAATCGTTGGATTTTTTATTGAGACACAAGGAAGAAAGTGATTTTGAAGTACGTCAGGCATTAAAGGAAGTGGCAAAGGCTCAATACAGTTGTCAGACATGGTGGGCCTCCGCAAAAGATCATTTCAGCAAAGAACTAATAATAAAAGGTTTCGAAGAACAGAAAAAAGCATTAAATGCAATTTTAAAAGCAATTGGGACGAATTATCCTCATTCTATACTAAGTGCAACCTCTGATAGACTCGAAAAACGATTAAAACGCTATTTACAAAGGATTGCGTGAGAAGCAGTAGATATACCTAAACTTGAACCTAATTTCTAGCTCAATTCTGGTATCAGCAGAGGGTCAGTTTCATTAGATAAAATAACCAAACGACTTACTTCAGATTCTGCAACGATTTTATAATCAGTTAAATTTTCAAGTTGTTTTGCAAATTCCATTATCCTAGAATGTGATGGCATCGCTGTACGTGGTAATCGCTTTTCAGCTGCACCTACATGAACTACTCCTTTCACTTCTACAAAAGACGGTTTCATTATACCAGTTATCATTTCTGCATACCCTTCTGGATCGATAAGATTTAATCCTTCAGCTACAGTCAATCGAGCAACAGTCCGAAAAGGTACTCCTTCTCCGATAATTTTTAAGCTCTCATAAATATTTTCTAAAGCCTTTTCTTTTTCAAGGGGTCTATGTACACTTAGAAAATTTTTTACTCCAGGAGTGGGTAGAGTTATGTACAATTGTGTTGGATAAGCTTGCTTTTCTAGAATGGAGCGTAAAGTACTAGGCACACTCCCATTAGTAACGATAAAAACGGTCAAATTTCGACTTTTTAACTCATCAATTAATTCAGGTATCCACGGATAAAGAAAGGGTTCTCCTGTTAAACTCAAAGTCGCATGTTTCGGTTTCATTGCTTCATCGTACTTCAAAGTTGAGACATATGGTTTATAACCGCAAATAATTCTCTGTTGACTCACAAACAACGCATCTACAACATCTTTAGGGGAGTCAAAGATTTCGGTCAATCTTTCCTGATCCTGCGGATCATACTGCCTGAACATGTTTTCAACCCCGATATCAGATTCATGTATTCGCCAACAAAATTTACACAGAAAGTTACAAATTAATACTGGTGAAAATTGTATGCATTGATGGGACTTAATACCATAAAAGTGCTTGTAACAGTACCTATCCTCTCTTAGCGAATTATGTGTCCATCCACATTTTTTAACAGCAGTGTTTTTCCCTGATATCTGATATTTTTGCTTTTTCAGCAGTGCTTGCATTTTAGGATCCGCAAAAGACATAATGTACTCACTAGAGCTAATGTTAATATCTGTGTTTGGACGATTTCAATCAAGTCTAAAGATGATGGAGAGATTAATGGTTCAAAAATATGATTAAGATAAAATTTAATTTCTTAACGATAAAAATCTAATAGGTCAGGGTCGTCTTCATTACTCTCATGTGGATTGAGAATGATACGAAATAGGTCCCAAACGATTTCACTCGCATAACGTCCCCGATTTGATAATACATATAGGATTTCTGTATTATTCTCTGTTTTAATTTCATAAACCAACCCAATTGTCGCAAGGGTTTTAAGGCTTACTGTTACTTTTTTAGGATTTGCGTGGTGCTCGATTGATGCGCAGATTTGACTAAATGTTTTCCCTCTTGGATTCAAATGCAAATATTGAAGTATAAGAAGAATGTACTCCTGTTCGAGTTGTTTTAAAGGATTTCCTGCCAATTCTTTATCCCATTCACGAATTATCTTGATCTTTTTTAAGGATTAGGTTAATACCCCCTTAAGTTTAAAAGTATCGAGAGATTGCCTAGGTCTTAGGTAAAACTACTTTTACAGTACTCCCTTTATTCCTCCCGGGAGAGATTAGGCTGATTTTTCCCCCGTGAATATCTTCGATAATTTTCTTTGTGATAGATAAGCCTAATCCAGTTGATTTTGAATGCGTCTCGAATCGAGAAAATGGTTGAAAAATTTTCTTCAAATCAGCCTTTCGGAATCCAAAACCATTGTCTTGTATTGTGATTATAACTACATTTTGATGCCCTGCTTTTTTTTCCTCAACATATACCTCTACCTGACCCTTTTCGGGGGGTGAATATTTGATGGCATTATCTAATAGATTTTGTAAGGCTCTTACAATTAATTCTTTGTTTGCTACAATTTCTAATGATTCTGGTACAAAATATGATATTTTTTGACCTCTACGAATCATCTGAGGAAGAACCCCCATTTTTGCATCTTCGAGAATTGAAATTAAATCGAAAGTCTCCCTTTCCGCAATGTAGGTTGATCGATCATATTGCTCGAATTCAAGAAGACTATCAACCATACGAGCGAGACGATGAGTATTAGTAATAATTGTACCGAGCTGTTTTTTCATTTCTGGGGTAATCGGTCCAGATAACCCATGTAGGATTACTTCAGAATAACCTTGGATTGATGCCAGGGGAGATTTTAAATCATGAATAACCGTTGAAAGGATTTGTGTTTTTTGATTGTATTTTTGTTTCAACGAATGAAATTCCATTAATGAGATCAAATCTGCAGGAATCTCATGAGAACTTCGAGATTTCCCTTCTTGGGCTAAATAAAAAGATAAAGTTGACTCTAATATGTTACGCTGAGTTGATATTTGAAATAGCTGTTTTTCTAATCGTTCTATCTCCAATTTTTCAGCTTTCAATTCCTTTATCAGGATTTCTATGGGCTGATATAATTCTCTAAGTGATTCTGGAAACTTTCTGCTGGAGCCATCATCGTAATAGAAATTTGGATAGATTTGAGAAGGTGATAAACACAGATATGGAAATCTTAGGGCCAGCTGTCGAGATTGTTGTTTAGAGAGGTGTTGTTCATTAAATATGGCAAAAATAGTAAACTCGGATTTATTTTTAATGAGATGTTTTTCAAATGCGTCAACAATTAGTAGAATCTGCTTCGTAGGGAATTTAATATTCGAGAAATCCAAAAAGAAATGGATTCCAAGTGCTGATTTAGGGACTTCTGAAAGGCAGCTTTTCATTTCTTTATTAAGAAAGGTAAGAGATGTCTTTTTTCGCTTCGTTGAAGCGATTTCTATGAATTTTACATCATATCTTTCCGTAATTTCTGCTTGAAAACCAATAGGTTTTTTTCCCTCCTCCTTAATAGAGATTATACAACGTAGAATATCAGATTGGGCAAGATCACTTAGAAAGAATGATTCTAGGCCCTTTACATCACGAAAGAGGCAAAATACTTTCGTCTGTCTAATTTCCAAGACGATAAGACCCCTCTATAAACATTTTTTAATAATAGATTATGTAATAAAAACATTTGTAATATCAAAATCGGACAATCTAGCTTTACTAATCCTGTAAAGCTGACGAATCAAAGTGATACCCTCATCAGGGGTCGTAACTACTCCTAAGATTGAATTTACTACCAGTGCAACTTTATTTCTACTCTTTCTCTCCTTTAAGATAATCAAACGAACTAACTTTGGTTCACAATCCCCTCTAATATCAATAATTTGGCCTTTATTTCCCCTAACAACTATCAAACCTTTCTTCCAGTCAGTTGAATCCCCTATAAGACATTCACTCATGTCTTCATTGAAAATGACATTATTAAAATCTTCTATCGATTCAACAACATCAGATTCTATTGAAAAGTATTCATTTTCAATTTTCACGATGAGTAATCGCTTACTTTGAGCTTGCAGATTTAATACAACCTAATAGTGATTTATTCACTCAAATTCAAAACGGGAGTGAATCGAATTATGAAAGGCCATATCTTTTATTGACCGTTTCAGACCTAGATAACCCTTATCTACAGTTTTACCGACAGGAATTAATCCAATAACCGTCAACTCTTCATTCAAGCCTAATATTTCTTCAATAGAATTATCAAAGTCTACTATTAGATTAGTTCCCAAATTCATTGTTGTAGCTGCAAGTATCAATTGATTACTAGCAATAATAGCATCAATGATATTCTTATCATCATTTTCATCCTGAACAGCAACTACTGCAAATATTACTGCTGCATTTTTTATATTAATTTCTTTATTAGCAATCTTTTCAGAGATAGTTGCCTTCAGATTGGGATCAGTGATGATAATATAAGCGAAGTTTTGAATATCACTCAAAGAGGGTGCTAATTGAGCACAGGCTAGTAGTTGCTTTAATTGATCATGATTAAGAGATTCTTCTGATTGGAAAGAGTTATATCTCTTATTCTTAATAATGGTTTCAAAAAAATCCATAAAATCATCCCTGTTACTTATAAAAAAGTTGAAAGGGGTTATCTCCTTTTACCATTCTTTCATTTTTAAGAGTCATGACTATTCATTAACTTATCGCAAAGAAATTGAAAAAGACTTGAATTCTAATCCAAGAGATAAGCTATTAAAAACTGCTTTGTATGTGCAGATTGATATAAATAAAACATCACATTGAAAGAAACATCTTAAAAGATGGTTTCCCTAATTATAAGAGAATAAGAATGTTCTTTTCTCAGTTTAATTACAATTATCAGGCGATGATGAAATGACAGACTCAAATGATCAATTAAAATTATATTATGAACAACAGAGAAAGTTAATTGATCAAATAAAGACCATGAGAAAAGAGCTAGATCAGGAACAAAAATTAACGACTCGTTATAGGAAACAACGTGATCGATATAAAGAAGAGCGACAATCATTACTACAAAAAACGACACCTGATGTAGAGGGAAGAGACTCTAAGAAAGAGCTGTTAGAGGGATTAAAGAAACGACGAGATTTTCTCAGACGTCAAGCCCAACGAAAAGAAGGTGCTCCATTCAAACTACTTACAAACGTCGAGCTTGAAAAGCTAACAATTGTTGAGCTTAAATTCCATCTTTATGAACTTGAATTTAAACAACAAACAAGTTCTCTCGACAGAGAGGAGGAAGGATTGCTCATTGACGAAATAAGACGAATTGAAGAAAGAGTTGTTCTTTTGGAAAAACGTAATGAAGCTATCGTAGCAGATTACTTAGGAGATATACCTAAATCCAAAGAGAGAATTCAAGAAGAAATTTCAAGCATCGAACAGAAAATCTCCGAAGAAGAAAATCTTCGGAAAGACGTTCAGACAAAAATTCAGAAATTATATACGAGGATTGGTCCATTAAAAGAAGAAGAGGATAAAGCTCATCAAGAATTCGTTGATCATCTTCAACGTGTAGAAGAGTTAAAAGAAGTAGTCCAAGCGAAGCAAGAAGAACTGGATTCATTGAAAGCGAAGATATCGCAAGTTAAGAAAAAATTGAAGATTGAATCGCAACAAGAGACATTTGGAAAGATAGAAGAAAGAATCCAAGGGTTAATAGAAAAAAGGGATGGAGGTCAGGTACTTTCACCTGAAGAACAGGAATTTCTAATGAGCTACGGGCATGTTCCATTCTAATATTTGAACATTTGCAATCAATTAATAGATTAGTATTCGATTAGAGCTATTTTCAGTAACACTTTAATCTAAGTGTACCAGAAGAAATTTAAAACAATTCCAACTTATCGATACACCCTTGAGAACGAGCTACGCACGTTACAAATAAAAAAACGAGACTCTTTGCGACACATTAAAAAAGGTGAATTCAGATTGTAAACTCTGAATTAACTCATTATTATCTGAAAGACTTTTGAAAACTTCCTATGATTAGGATTCTACGAAAGTGAACCTAAAAAGCTTACAATATTATGATGAACTATATATATGTGCGTATTGTGCATATTGTGTTAATAATGAAGCTTCTTGCCCGACCTATCATTCAGTACTTCATGAAATTGTCACAGGTAGAGGGAAAATTATAACCGCTCGGAACCTCGCAGAAGGGTTAATTGACTCAGAGGAAGGGTTTGATGCATTAAGAGATGGATTATTCCAATGTACTTTTTGTGGTGCGTGTCAAGAAAATTGTATTGTAGATATTCCTCTGACAAAGGTCTATTCTGAACTTAAAACCCTTGTTCAAGACCGATTACCCAGAAATACACGGAAAATGTTTGAAGATTTGGATAAAGAACATAACATATATGGACTAGACCAAGAAGATAGAGAAAATTGGAGCTTTGAGATTGAAGACCAGTATAATGAATGGGTCAATCTTCATCACGAAATTGGCTTTTTCCTTGGATGTGTCTATTCATACTCTGGAAGAGCAGGTCGTGGTCCAGTTGCAATCTTAAAACTAGCAAAGATGGCAAATGAGAAGATAAGTATATTTTCTCCTAGTGAATATTGTTGCGGAAACCCCTACTTATTAGGGGGTCAAAAAGACAAAGCCGAGGAATTTGCGGATCATAATGTATCAGAAATTAAACGATTAGGAATAAAAAAGCTAATTATTTCCTGTGCAGGATGTTATAGAGTATTTACAGAAGAATATCCTCAATTATTGGGAAAAGAGCTTCCTTTCAAAGTTATTTCTCATATGGAATACCTAGTAACTTTGATAAAGGAGAAAAAGTTAATTTTTCAGAACAAATCTCCTGTCAAAGTTACTTACAAGGATCCGTGCGAATTAGGAAGACATTGTGGGGTATATGATGTTGCTCGGGACTTATTAGCAAATTTACCTGGAGTTGACAATCGTGAAATGGCTAGTCACAAAGAGAAAGCCCTTTGCTGTGGGTCTGGCGGATTAATAAAAACAAATCATCCTGTAATTGCAAATGAGATAGCTATTCGGCTGATTTCTCAAATGGAAGAACAAAATGTTGATCTCTGCGTTAACGCTTGCCCTTCTTGCCTTTTAAATATCGACGAAAACTTAAGAATAGAAGCATCTCAGATCAAATCCATTGATATCGCAGAACTGGTATTGAATCGGACGAAAGATTCATGAACCTCTCAGAAGAGCTAAATATTGTTGCTTTGCAACCAACAATAACACTCCATAATCTAGATGATAATCTCGATAATTACCGTTTATTTTTTCAAGAAAAATTAGATCTAATGAACCAAATTGACGTTATATGTTTCCCTGAGTACTGGAACGGTTTACGGATGAATAGTACGTCCGAAACGACCTTTTCAGAGTCTGTACAATATTTAAAGAGCATTGCACAAGCGTACTCTACTTGGATTGTTGGAGGAAGCCAAATTATTGAAGAAAAAGAACAATTCTATAATCGATCATTAATCATTGATCAAAGGGGAGAGATCGTTGGAAAATATGACAAACAACGGCTTTTCGGTTATGAGTTAACACAAGAAATCACTCCTGGAAAATCTCTCTTCATATGGAAGATGGGAGATTTTCGAGCAGGAGTTCGAATTTGCAATGATCTTTGGAACCTAAACTTAGTACAAGAACTAATATCAAAAGAAATCGATTTATTATTTGTACCCGCTTTAACAGTTGTTCCTGAAGAATCGTTAACAAATTATGGACAGCACATATGGCATAATTTAGCTTTCATAAGAGCAAAAGAAGGAGCAATGGCTGTAGTAGTTAGTGATACGGCCAAATCCGTTCTTTCAGATCCATATTGGAGTACAGGCGCATCTTGTATCGCAGATCCATCACAGAATTTTACCAATCAGGAACCACTTGGTATGAATATGCTAAAGAAAATAGATTCAGGAGGTCGAGGGATTCTTACAAAAACAATAAATTTGCTACAACTGAGGGCGCAAAGAGCATATCGAAAAACAGCTGGTCTATTAGCTTAAGTTTTCGCTTCAATAAATTAAAAAAAAGAAAGAGAGGGTGAAAATATTCAGACGGTGAATGTAGATAACCCTGTTGCAATCAATGCAATACCGATAATAATCATTATCCACATGAAAACCCAATTTGCGCCAGACCATCGATTGTGGAAAGTTTTTCCTTCTTCAGTAACTATTTTCCACACCTGTAAGACTGGTTGAGGAGAGCGATGATACCATCCATACGCTTTAACTTTCATTCCACGAAGACTTGGTGCACGGAATAAAGCGAAGAAGAAAGACATGAATCCCAAAACAGGACTATAATTTAAAGTAATTATTCCCGTGTCATCCTGAATAACCAGATCCTCGCTTAAGAAATATCCAGGTACTCCTCTTCCAACAACTTTCCCTACAAAAACTGCACCTTTACCACGAAGGGGAGATGCCTCATAGTAACTATTTTTCGTATGATCAGTTAAACAATGTGTTACAGTAACAACAGGATCAGAGAGTTTTAATTTCGGATATTTTTCTCTACGACGTAGCTTCCAGATTAATGCAACCAGTAAAATACCCGCTCCTATACCAATGTTGATATTGATACCTACGGAAGTAGCGAAGATAGCAGAAAGTATGGGTAAAATGATAAACAAGAGTGGAGCAAAGTACAAAAGAACTAAGTCAATAAGAAATTCATCCCATAAGCTTTCAGGGAGCTTTACTTTTCCCATTTGAGGAAATTCAGGCTCCATTCCACGTTCTTCTTGCATTGTATTTAATGCAAGAATTCGTTTTGCAGGTAGAGGATGAGTTGATGAAAGTTCTAAAAAGCGTCCCCATGGATTAGAAAGATCCCATTGTGCTGCTTTAGCCACGCTTTCATTGTCAAGGCTTAGTCCTCGACCGTAAGAGGATAGTGCTAAATTTTTCGCACTAGCCACATCAAATACTCCTAATGATCGCATACCAGTGGTAAAGGCAGACTTTTTTGATGCTTGTCTCCGAACAGTTGGAGAGGCGTTTTCATCACTCAATTTTTCAGCGTTAATTGAATCCTCTTTAACCATACCATATGCAATCTTCACTAAAGCGCGCGAAAGAGCGCCTGGTTGGCCAGTAGCTTCTGCTGAAAAACTATCAGCGTAATATTCGCGAACACGGGATAGAAACAGAACTATATATTGAGAAATCCAATATGCTATAAAAGCCCCAACAGCAGCTACCATTGCTGCAGCTCCAACTTTTTCCGCACCCTCACTTCTACCACCGCTTCTTGAAGTAACCCGTGCGTAAATCCATAATCCTTGATAGAAGGAGTATAATACTAAAGGAATAGCTGCGGCAACAGTCATCCAAATAAAATCACGATGTACAATGTGCCCAGATTCATGTGCAACTACCGCTAACTGTTCGTCTTCCGTTAAGTAATTAAGAATTCCTTCAGTAATCGCCATACGAGCACGCTTTTTGGTGTGTCCGTATGTGAAAGCATTCGGATTATTATCGTGAATGATAGCCACCCATTTTAGAGAAAAGTTATGTAACTCCATTTGCTGATGGAGGAAGCTCTGAATGTGTGGAGGAAGCTCATCAACTTGATATTTAGTAGCATCATAAACCCAGCCAATGATAAAGTCCATAAGCCATGGAGATATAAGGAATTGAATTCCTACCATTAAAAATGCGAATAAAACTGGTATTACAATTATTAAATATTCAGATCCCGGAGGTATTAGATCAGGTGCTGCTAATGAGATTACTGCTATCAGAACCATCCCTACTACGAATACAAATCCCCAAAGAACGGTCATTACTCCTAAAGAACGTATGTACAAATTTTTTGGCATTTTTTTCAACCACGTGTCGTTGTTTTGCTTAAAGAATGTCAAAGCTACATAAATGGTAAAAACTTTTGGATCGAAGAATTAGCCTAAACTTGGACAAATTATTGATTTCCAAACCTAATCACTTCCTCTCTCAGCTCTTACACTTCGCATGAATTTCTTTTCATTTCTTAAGCATTATTTCCTTGGCTCTGGAATGTAAAATTTCATTAATTTTTCCTTCATCTATTGAAATATGCTTTATACTCCTAAACCAGCATAATGCGGCAATCAAATAGAATAGTAGACTTATCCTAAATACAGAGGAATAATTAAGGAATTGTAGAAAGAATGTAGAAACAAATACTCCAAGAGCAGCTCCTAAATGATCAGTTAGTGAATACAAAGAACCTAGAGTACCACGAAATTCAGGTAACGAAATATTGAATAATAAAGACGTCCGATTTGGACCAGATGCAGCTCCAACAAAACTTCCGATCCAAAATAAGCAAGCAAAAACGAGTTGATTATATAGAGAAGAATTAAGCATATAAAAAGCTCCAAAAAAGAACATCGCCTGACTGGCCATCCCCAAACCTGCAATTTTCGCCCTTATGGCAGAATTAGCATATTTAGAAGTCAAAATATCCCCGAGTTTTCCAAAAAACAAATATCCAGGAGCCCGTCCGCTTGCGACTATGATAGAGATGAGACTAGCCTGTTCAATAGAAATTGCCATTCCTTCTGAAGATGCCAAAAAACTGACGAGCCAATAAGTAAAAACGGTGCCTGGAACTAAAGCGAAAATTCCTTGCGTCAATAACCAAAAGAAACTTCTTGTTTGAAATGCTTTAGGAATTATTCTAAAGTTTATGCGCCAAGGGTACTGATAATCTGCTATATCAGAAAATGCAGGCTCCTTCACTCCCCGAATGGGAATTTTCACTAAGAATTGCCAACAAAATAAGATTAATCCCAGAAAGGCCAGTACTCCGAATGAATAGTACCAGTTTGCGGTGAAAGATGCACCTAATATTATTCCTACAGCACTAGAACCAACCCACGCAAGATTTAATCCTGCAGAAATAGTTCCACGATCTTCGTAATGTGCAAAATCAGCAATAATTGAATAAGAAAGAGGAGAAAAAGCCGCTAACCCAATTGCCATTATCAATCTGCCAATAAAATAAATTAGCAATGAATCAGGGAAGAAGAATATGATAGCGGCTGGTATCAACCAAATGACATTTGCCATTAATAATATTTGTCGTCGGTCAAACTTATCTACTAAATATCCCCAAACGACTAAAGCTACCATTGAAAAAATTATGAAAAATGCTTCAACAATTCCAATTAAAGGAAAATCATATTGACGCCCTATAATTTCTAGATTTGGTATAGGTAATGTAACACCTACGCCATTAAGTAAAATAAGACTAAATAAGAAAATCAAAGAAGTAAGAGAATTCCGTTTAATGAAATCAGTAATCATTCCCAGAACCTTGAATAAATATTAACTGATTTTAAAAACTAAAAAGGGCGCCTAAACCAATCCCAATAAACGAGATCGCGGCCCCTGCGTAGCCTAGAGCTTTTGCACCCATCGTCTTTACGTAAAACATCAAATCTCTTTGGACTGAAACCACAATAGATCGTCCAGAAATTATTCCTTCTTCATCTTCAACTGAAATATTCAAAACATGAGTTCCAAAACGATTCGGTCTAAATTGCAGATTCATTGCATCTCCTACTTGTAAAATGCTGCTTACTAATCTTAAAACATCCATTGACTCAGTTGATGAGGAGATGTTTAATGATTGTTCAACTTCAGGAAGTTTTATTGAGCTCGAATCTAATAAAAGTGTCTGTGATGCATCATCTGGATCGAGACTACTCATTGAGGTTTGAACTAGTAATTTAACCTTTTTCTTGTTTTCATTGAGGTTGAGGATAAATACCGTTACTCTGAAAGGGTCTATGTTTCCTATATGTGTGCTAGGATGAACAATAGATATAAATTTGTCTTTTGCGCGTAAAAGGTGAATATTCTCAGTTACAAGGACAAATATTCTTTGAACAAGCTCAAATATTTCTGGGATTTCCCTCCTTACATCACGAATAATCGTAACAAGTGTTTTAAGCGAAATTTTCGATTTCTTTCCACTGAAAAATTCTTGTATGAACTTTTCCCGAATAATTTCCTTCATCTCAGAATTAAAAATTTCCTCAGTTACGAGTTCTGGAAGATATTCCTTGAGATATACTAATAGGAAGATTTTCTCACGTGCTTGTTCAAGTCTAGACTGATCATTGTTTTCATTTGCAAAATTTGGATCCATCGCCTCAGCTATAGAATTAGACCACTCATCCATCTGCATACGTGTTATAGGATCTAACCTAGGAATGATAGAGTCTGTTAGGACGTTATCTAATTTTAATGTTAAGCTGCGAGGGGAATAATACTTCATCAATCCGCCAGGATGTATTGCTGATTTATTAGGTAACCGTAATAATATTGATGCTCCGCTAGATATCGCTAATAGCCCAATGCTTGCTACAAAGATGAAAAATCTTGCGATTATTGCTAGATTTGGATTAGTTTCACTTGTAGTTATTAATGACGCAGATGTAAAAACAAGATAAGAAATTATAACACTGACCGTGATTGAATAAGAAGCACGATATAACAGCTTAATTTTATTCTGAACTTCATCAAATCCCTCTACACCTTGTATGAGCAACCCTGTACTGATTATACGTTTTATTTCAGCATTAAAAGCCCTTTCCATAAGGAATCCATTAAGTGAGAAGGGAATGGCGATGAGTATTAGCATTATATACAATATTGATGTTAATAAATGTAAATCTCTGTACAAATCAGTATCTGTCGACGGAGAAAAAGCCAACAGCATCAGTGAAATTGATAAAACGATAGGTATGAGACTTAGAAACCATATTCCAATTTTTTTGCAATAAGTATTGAGCAATGAAGTGAAATCCATATCAATAACAACCTTTGTTAACTGTTCTACAAAATTGAGGTTTAAATAGATAACGTAAAAGGAACGTGAGACGAATTACTCAATCCTCCTCAAAATCATTCGTGTTGTTTTCATTATATCCTTCTGTTTCTTTATCCTCTTCAGTTTCACTTTCCTCAAATTCCAATTTGTTTTCCAGTAGTTCTGATTCACCTTCCTCTGATGTTTCAGAAAGAGGAGTAAATTCTCGCATCTCCGATTTGGTGTCAGATTTTAGGTCTTCATCTTGAATCTCTTTAGGAATTGGATCACCGCTAGCTGTGACTAGTGTAACAGATGTCACCCCAAATCCGACGTCAATAGAATCAATAATTCGCCTGTAAAAAGTCCCTTGGAAGAAAATATTATAGAAAATGGCAATAATTGTCACAATCAATGAAACATTCACAACGCAGAAGATTACTAGATCGAAGATTAATTGCATCTTAGGGAGAAATTCGTCTAGAGCTGTGGCTCCCAATCCAATGATTGCACCTACAGTAATTATTCCAGCAGTTAAATTCACCACCTTTTTACCTACGAGCCAATTCAATCTTGTGAACGAATTGTAAGCCTTTAATTTAGCATCTACTAGCATCCAACCAACGGGATATACCAATGTGAACACTAAAGGAACCAAGAGAAAAATAACAAGTGTTCTAATTAAGAAAAGCAACCATTTACTGCCAGGATTTATTATCGATGATGGATTTCCTCCTAAAAAGATCCCTGCTATCAGTTGCAATAAAAATGCAGAGAGGGAGACCCAGGCGATGATCAAGGCAATATATTTGTTCAAAATATGGGGCATAGCAATTTTTCGTTTTTCTACAGGCACATATTCTAAATAATGAACGTGACCTTTTGTGAATAATAACTTCAGAATTTTATTATCAACAAGGTAGTGGGCTGCCTTAGGAGTTACTTCAATCCCCACAAGAAACCAAAGATAAATTTCTAAAAAGGCAATTCCAAAACTAATCAGAATTCCAATTACATTCGGGTAGATAGTAAACGAAAAAAGCTCAATACCACGATTCGTTCCTGTAGTAAAAAGATAAGGTCCAAGAAAGAAAAACAGCGAAATAATCGATAACACTACTGATATTATTATCCCAGAAGGTGCAAATTTGAACTCTGGATGTCTTAACCCGTTAAACATCTCTTTCAAAGTTGTTATCATATGTTTTCGTATTTTATTTCGTCTAGTTAGTTCACCTTTTTGTGTACTAATTTCGTCAGTCATTGGATCAAGATCTCCTTTATTAAACATTCTTACAGTGCTCTCCGATTAATTTACGATTGTATTTTCCAATTAACCTTCTTCAGAATTCATGATTATTAATGTCTTCTTTTTCCCCAATCAAAACTTTTCCAACTTGAATCAGATTCATTATCATCTTTCTGATCAATGAGGACAGAATTTCTTAGTTTTTCAGAGTCGACTTGAGCTAATTTAAAGCTTATATTTTGCTCAAGTATCTGTAGTGCCTCTTGGAAAGATTTCGATTCCACTCCTATTTCTTTTAGCTTTGGCAAAATCAATTCGTTAAATTGAGTTGAGATAGTCTTTAAATATTCAATAATTTTCACTAATTCTTCGCCATTAAGAGAAATGGACGATTTAGTTACTTCACCAGAGGGGAGTTCAAGTGATTCTTCCTCCACCATTTCACCTGGTGTAAAGACGATTGTGGAAGATTTTGACTCCCTTTCGTCACTTACAAAATCTGTACTGATAATTTCAATACTATGATCGATGGAAATTATGGTTCCTTCGCCTTCCTTCCATAATAATCCTTTAATGGGTTCAGTATGACGACAAACTTCTTTTACGGTGATTATGTTTGGACCATCTAACTCCATTTGGAAAAGAACATTTTTTGCTGCAAAAAACAATTGCGAGTTATCTACAACTTTAATGCATTGGATCGACGCAGAGGAGGTGTAAGATCCAATCTTACGATTTGTTGTCTTTTCTAGCAATAATATCTCCCCATTATCAAGACCTATGATATTATAATCAAATTCAAGAGTCGTATATATGGATTTAACTGGTGCAGAAACTTTTAAAGAGCTAATTAACTTACCTGAAGGATTCCAAAAACGTACGAGTTGATCATCAGATCCAGATACGATCACTTCATCATTTAGAAAGAACACCGTACTAATGTAATCGTCATGAGCCTTCCAGCTAGTTATTTTTTTACCCTCTGTATTGAAAATATGAATACTATTATCTCCACTACAACCTGCAGCAAAGAAGGTTTCTGAAGGAGATAATGCTAATGTTGTTACGAGAGGAACTTCCTTGATTCGTTTCAATTCCGTTCTTTGTGGTAATTGGAAGAGAGAAATACTATCATCGAAAGACCCCGCAATGATTGTTTGTGTGCCTGAAATATAGGCCACTGAAGACACTGTTTCCGAATGTGAAGTGAGACTTTCATCATTGCCTGAATTAAAATCCAATATATGAACAGCATTATCTCCTGATCCATAGACTAGAGAATGATTATCAAAAAACATTACTGATTCTACTGTCTTCGAACGGCCTTTTGCTGTATCTAGAATCTGTCCTGATTTAGAAAATTGAGAAATACTATTTACTCCTGATCCTCTGAGAATGTTGCCTTGCAAAGTAATTATTGGATTGCATCCCGAGAGTTCTTGCGGAGTTAATTCAAGCTGACCTGTCGGCATATCAACGAACAGTAAGTATTTGTCACCAGAGACAATAATAATTTTGTGTTGGGAACTAAAAATGACACTTTGAGGGGTGAATTTAAGCTTGAAACCAAATTTCGGCTTGAAATTAAGATCATGGACTTTACCTGTTCCATCTTCGGATACTGTTATGATGTCCTGTCCATCTCTATTAATTGAAGTGATCAATCCATCGTGTATTTGGTATTCCTGAATAATTTCTCGTTCATCACAATCTATTACTGCAACGCTCCCATTCCGCTTTGGAATACCTACAGTATGGTTATCAAGCCATATTAATGAATCACCAGAGACATTATCCACAACAACACGAGTACCTATACTATCAGTGTCATGATTGTAGATATATAACTCATCATCAAATGTAACTATAGCTGTCTTTGAACTATCTGGGCTAGTTCCAAGAAGACTTCGGAAGACTTTACCTTGTCCTATTTCTCGTTTTGAGTTCTTTCTTAAATCATGTAAATATGCTTTTGAAGAATCAGCAAGAACTACGATGAGTTTTTTGTCATCAGGTGTCACTTCTAAACCTTCGATAGCTTCTGGGAAAAAGAATAACACCTTTTGCTGTTTCATCTCATCCCAGATCCTCACTGTCCCATCAAATGAACACGACGCAAATCGATTTGAGTGATGAAAGGCAGCTAGTCTCATCACACTAAATTTGTGGCCAGCAACACCAGAGAATAACAATTTAGGTCTAGGCTTCATGATATTCACCTCACGACTGTAATCTTTTTTTTCTTTTGGATATTTGTTCTATAAAATATTTGTATCAATAGAACAAATGGCATATATACTGGTTATAACAAATTTGCGGGGTTGAAAATAAGAGAACTATGTCAAAAAAAATTGGTTCTCTAAAAGATACTCTATTCCATAATGAAAATCGGGTTTGGAAGTATTGAAAAACGAAGATATTCAACAACGTCGAAGTGGGATCCTTCTGCATCCGACAAGCTTACCAGGCAACCATGGAATCGGAGATATTGGTCCAGAATTATACCGATTTATAGATTACTTACATAAAAATGGACAAACCCTTTGGCAAATTCTGCCTCTAGGACCGACAGGGTATGGGAATTCTCCTTATCAATGCTTCTCTGCTTTTGCAGGCAATCCATTGCTGATAAGTCCTCAAATACTAATACAAATGGATTTATTAACAAAACATGATTCTACTCCTCCTAAATTTAGTAACAAGTCACGAATTGAATATGAATCTGTTATTGCTTATAAACAAAAAATAATCGAAATTGCTTATAGAAATTACACTCAGAAGGCTGATCCTACCTTAGAAGCTGAATTAAATAATTTTATTGATGCACACGGTTATTGGCTAAACGAATTTGCATTGTTCATGTCATTAAAAAAAGCTAACAATATGAAATCATGGATTGAATGGGAAACTTCTTTTAAAAAACGAGAACCATATACAATCGCGAAATGGATCGAAAACAACACATATGATATTGAGCTGTTTAAATTTTCCCAATTTCTATTCTTTAAACAATGGGAGATGGCGAAAAATTATGCGAAACAAAGAAACGTAAAAATTGTAGGGGACATCCCTATTTTCGTTGCTTATGATTCCGCAGATGTCTGGTCTAATCCTGATTTATATTTTCTGGATGATGAGGGGGAATTACTATTTGTTGCTGGAGTTCCACCTGACTACTTCTCCGAAACAGGGCAAAGATGGGGGAACCCATTATATCGATGGGACGAAATGAAGAAGAATGGCTATGAGTGGTGGGTAAAAAGAATCGAACACAATTTGGAACAAGTAGACATCCTTCGAATTGATCATTTCAGAGGTTTTGAATCCTTTTGGCAGATTTCTGCTGAAGAAGAAACAGCTGTGGAGGGGAAGTGGATTAAAGGACCTGGAATTGAATTTTTTAAGGAATTAAACAAGGAGTTGGGAAAACTTCCTATTATCGCTGAAGATTTGGGAGTCATTACACCAGAGGTTGAAAAATTACTAAAAGAAACTGGTTTTCCTGGTATGAATGTTGTACAATTCGCTTTTGGCGATGATAACGACAAATATACAGAAAATAAATACCTACCTCATAATGTGGTACAAAACTCAATTGTTTATACAGGAACTCATGACAATCAAACCACGCTTGCTTGGTTTAATAATCTTTCGGCTGAACTCCGTAAACAGGTACTCGAGTATACGGAATCTTCTGAGAAAGATATCGTGGGAGATCTTATCAAGCTTGCTTGGGGATCAGCAGCAAATATGGCTGTCATCCCACTTCAAGACCTTCTTCGCTTAGGTATTGAAGCAAGAATGAATACCCCTGGAACGACAGGGAATAATTGGGAATGGCGCTATTCATGGAATCAAGAAATGGAAAGAAGGGGAAAAGAAATTTTTAAATTGACTACTCTGTATGAGAGATAGCAAGCAATTGGAATATTAACGATAATAATCTATTTTAGCTTTTCAAACTTCTTTAATACCATTGGAATCTCTTGAAGACGTTCAACACGAGGACATTTTACTTTTGGTCTTTTTGGCCATCCATGCATGCCTGATGGCCCTTTATCATATAAAATTGTGAACATCCTCAGTTTTTGAGCTGGCTCAATATCCAGATCATAGTCGTCTCCAACATAAACCGTATTCTTAGCTTTTATCTCTGGGAAATCTGCTAAACCCGATTTAAAAATCTCTAAACTTGGTTTACTGATTCCAAACTCTCCAGAAATTGTGATTGAATCAAAAAACTTACGAATTTCAAATGAATCAAGAATTTCATAAAGATCAATATCCCAATTTGTAATCAAGCCTAGTGAGTAATCTTTTTTCAGTTTGCGAAGGAGAATCTTAACCCCATCTTCTAGCCGGAAATCCAAATTAACAAGTTCAGCTAGAGCCATCTCAATCTTGTTGATTTGTGACCGACCCTTAACTCCTAATTCATTATAAAACGCGTTTTGGTACTTTCTCTGATCTAAATCGGAGAACAAATAATAAAAGTTTCTTCTCGACAAAGCCCAATTTTCTGCTTTCCGGAAAGCTGAAAAAACTTGTTTTGGATCGATCTTTCGTTCTAAAAGACTAGATAAATGCTTTGAATAGAGTTGAGGAATAGTTGTATTCTTTAACTGGAGGAGGGTTCCACCTATATTAAAAAAAATAACCTTAAATTGGGGCATACATTCGCTTCCTTTATTGTTAAAAGATCAAAGATATTCTGCTTGGTATCCTTGCTTTTTTCACCAAGAGATAATGTTATCTGCAGATTTGAATCGATAAGCTTAAAAAATCTGGGATATGATACTACTTAGAGACATCTTAAGTGATAGGTAATATTCTTCATTAAAGTTGTCTTGTGCACAATATCAGACGGCTAGACTTAAAAAATGCTACTAAGAATGTTCTACCCGTCACAATAGATTATAATCATATTGTTGAAGTTATTTCAATAGGGTAAAGAGTAAAATAATGCGATTCGCTCATTGAGGTTAAACTTCAATAATAAAGCCCAGTTAGAATTTCCAGTCAAGGCTTAAGACTCGTCCTAAGCCAGAAGGAGACATTCAACGACAGCCAATTCGAGTAATCAAATGATGACACTCGAATATGAAGACAGGTGATTCCATTGACTGCACATACAAGAAAAAACAGACGTAATCGCACTGAAATAGATATCGCAACACAATACTTTGAAGAAGAAAAAGAAAAAACAAAACAGCTCCTGCAACGTAAGAAACAAAAAACTACACCAAGTACAACGAAAGGAGCCAAAGTCTCTAAATCTCCTTCAAAGCCTCGTCACATTGAGAAGAAGAAAGATACTCGAAAAATACCGATTAGAAATAAAGTTCAAAATCGGAACACTCACACTAAAAAAGATTTAAGTTCATCTACAAAACCAAAAAACATTAGAAAACGAGCTGTTATGAAAAAAAATCGTAATAGCAGCACAAGAGTCAAGAAAAGAGCGCGAGCTCAATATTTTCACAGATTCAAAATATGAATGGTCCTTTATTACGAATGAGAGGGACTTGAGAAATCTCCTTCTTCTCTTTTTTTTCTGAAGCTGGGAAAATCAGCTTCTTCTATTTCTTCCATTTTCAAAATACTAGACACTACTAGTAATTAAATCCAAAGAAAGATGTTCAAGCTTAATACCAGCCTTAGCAGCAGCATCAAATATCTTATCATCCTTGTAGAATTCCCCATAAGTAATTTTAATTATTCCAGAATTCGCGAGTAGCTTAAAACATGTCCAACACGGTGAAGCTGTGATGAAAATCTCCGCTCCATTCACATTTACACCATTTTTTGCAGCTTGCGCTATAGCATTAGCTTCTGCATGAACTGTTCTTACACAATGATCTCCATTCTCCATCAAATGCCCTTCTTCATCACAATGGGCCAGCCCACGAATTGATCCATTATAACCAGTTGATAAAATTGTTTTATCGCGGACAATCACAGCTCCAATATGATTACGATCACACGTTGAGCGTGTACCGACTTGTGAAGCTATTTTCATAAAGTAAAGTTTCCAAGATGATCGTTGAGTTGGGGCCATACTAATTCTTCGATATTCAAGCTGTTCTATTTGAAATTATTGGAGAATAGATAAATACTAAAATCTTAAATTAGGGGTATTTATCTAAAGAAAACCCAAGAAACTTCTGAAAAAAGAATCGTAACAATCGAAACACTGACTAGAATAATCAAGTTCAATCATTTTTATGAGGAAAGCCAAAATGACAAAGCGTAGATACAAATCAAAATGGCATCGTTATTGTACAGTACTAGGGGTAATTCTAGTAGCTTTAGGTGGATTACTAATGTTACTATATGGTGTTACTTCATTTATTGATCAAAGTATTCACAATCCATTCTTTTTAGCATCTTATATAACTCTAGATGTGAATATTCAATTTTTGTGGAGCATTATATCAATAATTGTAGGAGTTTTGTTAATTATCATTACTATAAGGCATGATATTCATGCAAAAGAAACTATGAATTGGATAATTATTGCTTTTCTTTTAGCTATCCTTGGGGGAACCCTAGGTGGATTGGTTACACTCGGGGGAGCTCTAATTTATATTATAATGTATTTTTTATAAGAAAGATTTGACAGAAGACAATGAGTCCCCTCCTGATTGGCATTGTTGG
>NJBF01000047.1 GCA_003144275.1 Candidatus Heimdallarchaeota archaeon B3_Heim | reverse complement strand
AATAGCTTTCCATCTATTGATAGATTAGTTCCAGGTGCAGGCGCAGGAATTGCTGCTTTAGCTAATGCTTGTGGAAGAGAGCCTGATATAATCATTGGAAAACCGAATCCATTTTTACTAAATTTAAGTTTACAAGAGATGAACTGTTCCGACTCAGCAAAAGCTGTCTTTATTGGTGATCGATTATCTACAGATATTCAGGCAGGAATTCAAGCTAATTTAGATACAATCTTGGTTCAAACAGGGATTTCCGATTTTCATCTGAAAAAAACAATTTTACCAACATATACTCTCGAATCACTTGCACAGATAGATCAATTGATTTAAGCATCAAGTATAATTTTACTAAAGGGCTGATAATTCATGCGAAGAAATGGATATCCGAAGAGAAAAAGTCTCATTTTCCTACTAATCTTATGTATCCCAATTATAGGCAGTTTTGAGTATAATTCTGGCGTATCTTTGGAAATAAGTTCATCAGATTTTAACACCAAAAAAAGAACATCTATAATTCCCAATCAGGATGAATTTCTTTCCTCTGTCCCGTTTGACCTCTTAAGCATTCAATCACCCCTTTCAATTAGTGCTACTCAGGATATCAATGAAAGCTTTGATGAAAGATTGAATCTTATCTATCCATTAGAAGATGAAAGGATAAATGGAACAAATATCACTATAGCTATTCTTGATTCTGGGATAAATAATACTCCATGGATTCCTGCTAATACCATTATCAATCGTTCAAGTGTAGTTTCCAATACGTCCATCTACGATGATATTGGTCATGGTACACTTGTAGGGAGTATTATATCTAAAATTGCTCCTGGAGCCCGATTAATTAGTATTAAAGTTGCCGATGAAACTGGCGTAGCTACACGAGAAAATGTTGAAAGTGGAATTCGTCTTGCTCTAACCTTCAATGTATCGATTATTCACGCTTCTCTAGGGTTTGCGGATATAATGGCGATCAATTCCACTTTGATATCCAGCTTAACTGATAGGAATATTTCTCTAATTGTTTCAGCAGGAAATAGTGGCCCATTTGGCAGTAGTATTACTGCCCCAGCCATTTTCAATGAAGCTATAGCTGTTGGAATGACTTACAATCAGACTTTCATTCCGTATAGCTCATCTGTAGGCCCACGACCAGTAGGTACTTTAGGCCCAGACATTGTAGCTCCAGGAGTCTACATTCCTTCTTATGATCATAGAAATGATCCTCAAAATGTTTCGGGGACGTCTTTCGCTTCTCCATTTGTAACAGGATCAGTTGCTCTATTACGACAAGCATATCCTAATGTTCCTCCAGCGATTGTGAAGACAGCCATCCTCTCTTCCGCGATCTTTATGAACGATACTTCACCAGTACATCAAGGTAATGGTCTTCTCAATATGTCAAAAGCGTATGATACACTTGAAAAATTGAATAATACACCCTTACTGACCTTTTCACCTAGGAAAATATCATCTGACTTTTCTTATTTTGGTCAAGCAATAAATGGTCAAACGCAAACGTACAACTTAGCATTGTATTCTTCATCTAATTGTACACTTGATAGTATGAATATTAGTAATTTACTACCTATTGAAGCCAACATTCCAGGAAATGTTAGTGCAAATCTTCTAATCCCAATTTACGTTGGATTTAACATGATAAAGTTATCCATAATGATTCCAAATGCTTTACCTATGGAAGAATGGGGAGGAAACGTAATCTTTCACTTTTATCATAATAATACTCAATTTAATAATTCATTCGAATTAGGATTCCCAATTCATATTGAAAACCGCTATCCTGGTGGACGGATTCTATTTTATCAGGGATATGATAATAATAGCTTTATTCCTGATGGCCCTACGGGGACTTTTAGTCAGCTACATTTTTATTTGGAAAAGATATATGGGATGCAAGTGACAGGAGCCATTCGCTCAGATTCTGGATTATCAATTTCAGGTCCCCTTCAAGATACTATATCATCCCAAGGTCATATTTCTGCGGACGATCTAGACAATTATGATATTCTTGTACTTGCCGATATAGAAAAAGGTATGACGACTGAAGATATTGGAATTATTCATGAATGGGTTGACGAGGGCCATTCTCTACTTGTTCTTTCTTATCCCTCGTTAGTTGATGGTCAAACGGAAATTCTCTCAAACCAAACTGCCATCAATGCTCTTTTAGAGCCATATGATATTTCAATAGACAATGATACATCCATTCCAAAAATGAATCGCTTTTCACAAGCATCCCTCGCGTCTGAGAGTCCGATCGATAATTCGAACGATTTTTCTTTTGATTATAATGGTACTTCCGTTACAGTAACCACGAAAGGATATGCTGGGGTACTTGCTACTGCGACAAATGTTTTAGAAGACATAACTGATATCCCAGTAGCAGGATTTTGGCATCATCCTGATAAAAATGGCAAAGTTGTTGTTTTTGGAGGTTTAGATCCGTTTACGGATATGAACTTTGTTTCATCAAGGGTGAATGATAATTTTTTCATTGCTGCTCAAACTTTTCGCTGGCTAATCAGAGATCAAGAAATCGCCATGGAACTGATTCTAGCATCTAACCCTGGTGTGGGGGCATCCACAAAAATACAGATAACATTTCCCAATAATGAACCTATTGACAATTTTAATGGTACAATTATTGAAGCAAATGGTTCATATACGCAGATCCTTTTCAAATTTTCCGTAAATACTTTTGTAGGCACCTGGACACCCAAAAAACTCGGAGATGCAACACTATGGTTAAATCTTCAAATTTCCGATAATGTTCCTTCCAACGGACTGTTTATACTAACTGTGTATGACCCAACCACACAAGATTTTTTCTTTATTCTCCTTTTGGGCAGTTTTGTGGTGTTCGCGGTAGCATATTATTGGATTTCGTCTCGTCGAACTAAACCTCGACTCACACTTCAAGAACAGTTATCTATGCAATATAAAAAACCCAACGCTCAAGTAGGGACAAAATCTATGGAGTCGAGGGAAATCTGTCCACGCTGTCGTACTCCCCGTCATACTACCGCATCTAAATATTGCTTTAAATGTGGTAAAGAATTATGAAGCTTGTAACGCATATCGATTTCGATGGGATATGTTGTGCAGCGCTATTTATTCGAAAATTCGGCAGCACTATTGGTATCACATATGCTACTGTTCAACAGGCAGAGCAATTATCAGCTGATAATTTTAAGGTTGAATATACCTGTGATTTACCCAAAGTATCCAAATCGGTCAATATTGACCACCATAAAACGAATTTTGTCAATTTAAACAACTCTAATCGTTTGACTACGAAAGATTTAGTTGTACCAGATGCATCATCTGCAACAGATTTGGTTTTCGATTTCTTTGACTTCAAAAACGATCTGATTGCCGAGGAAATCAGAGAATTAGGCCATCTTGCCGATATTGCTCTTCTTCCAGCGGAATATAAACCACTTGATATTGTTCTTAACATGAATGTAGAAGATCTCTCATTTCTTAGAACCATTAGTGAGCTTCTAGCTAAACATGGAAAAGGGATTTTAAACTCTCAATGGTTGAAAGATCACCATTTTAAAGTTGCAGCTGTTTATAAGGAGACACAACGGATCATAAAGACTTTCTTAGACAATCAATCCATGATCCCTCGCGTTGTCATCATTGATTCACGAGATATAATACCAGGTAAACTTGCTAAGGAACTTTTTCAACCATTATTTGATCGAGGAGCCACTATCATAGCGCTAATATACAGAAGATCCATTAGTGAGGCCATAAGAATAAGTTTTCGAGTTACCAAGACTGAACAGGATAATTATGATGTTTCAATTGTAGCTAAACATTTTGGTGGTGGGGGACATCGTATGGCGGCTGCTTGTACTCCCGATCCTAAAGATATTCCTAAAGAAGTAATTAATCAACTAAAAACACTCATCTCACCTACCGATACTATAGAATATTTTTCTCTTAAAACCATACTATAAATATTCTGAAAAATTCGATCCCGCTCGAGAAATTTGTTCATTTTCTGGATACAAATTAATAAATCAATTTCAGAGATTTTTATTGTCTTAGTTGTTTTCGATAAAAACGAATATTAACCACTGTAACAGGTAATTCAAGTTGAAAATTGGCATTTTTACGGATTCGTGGGTTCCTAATCTGAACGGTGTGGTCATTTCTATAATTAATGAAGTTCAATCACTGAGGAAAAGACACGAATTCGTGGTCTTTGCACCAAAGCTTAGACAAAGTATTCCATTCGAAATTGAGGGAATTCCAATTTATGAGCTCCCAAGTGTCCCATTTCCACCATATCCTGGATACAATGTTGCCTTCCCGAGTATTGGCTTATCTAAAATATTACACAAAGAAAAGTTCGATTTCATTCACTGTCACTCTCCTTTCTCCCTTGGGTACTTTGCCACATTGACAGCTAAAGCTTTTTATGATATTCCTCTTCTTAATACGTATCATACCCACCTAGTTGAATATTCTGCTCATTTATTCGGAGGATTCTATGCTGATAAGATCACAGCAATACTAGAAGAAGCTGTCTGGATGTATATTCGGTGGTTTTACAAAAATTCAGATGTTATCGTCACACCATCTAAAACAATTCAATATGATCTACTGAAGCATGGTGTCAAACCACCTGTTTATTCCCTTCCTAATATGATTTCCAAGGTATTTTTGACTAATACTAAAGATACCAAAGATGATATTAACCTCCAAAACAAAATTCGTGAGCAATATGGGATTAAACCTTCTTCAAAGATAATTATTTATTGTGGACGTGTATCCTATGAGAAAAAGCTTGAAGTATTGTTAGAAGCATATAAAAGTATACAAGATTCATTCCCAGATAGTTTTCTTCTCATTGTTGGTGATGGGCCTCACCTAAAGACATATCAAAATCTTGCTGCTGAATTAAAATTGAAAAATTATGCTTTTACAGGATTTATCAGCCATACAAAGTTACCAGCAGTTTATCGAATGGGTAATTTTATGGTAACTCCGAGCGATACTGAAACTCAGGGTCTAACTGTCTTAGAGGCGATGAGTCAACGATTACCAGTCATAGGCGTCTCTGGAGGAGGTGTGGTTGATTATATTTTCCATCAAAAGAATGGCTTATTATCTCGACCAGGAGAAGCAAATGAATTCGCTGCATCTATGAAAACACTGCTTGAGGAACCTGACACAACTCAAAAATACGCAAAAACTGCAATTAAAACTGCAAACCAGTTTTCTTCTAAAGGTTTCACCTCTCTACTCGAAAAAGCGTTTCGAATAGCTTGCAAACTCCATGCAGAATCACAATAAAAGGAGTAACTAGACTTTAACCCATTTTTTCCCTTTTTGTAGGAAAAAGGCTTTGGATATAGTGAATTGAAATAGTAATATAATACTGAAAAAGAGAATCAAATGAGAGAATTAACGGATTCAAGCTGGGGAGAAAGCATAAGAGGAGAGAACAAGAATGGAAAAACGTTGGGGAGAGAAAAAAACTGGAAGGAAGGAAGAGATGAGGGAAATAGCGCAAGAATTAATGGATTGCGGGGTCTCAATGAAAGGTCTTTAACTGATGGAATTACTAATTACCCACTCAATTCAGGGAATAAGAACAGTGGACTCATACCAGCGGACAGAACAGATCTGGATCCCCCCTACCCAGCAACTCAGGCAGCCCTGCCATATTGCAAAAAATCTCTATAATGAAGGAAACTATCTTATTCGGCAGGAGTTTTTCACCCATCAGAAATGGATTTACTATAATTCCTTGTACCACTTAATCAAAACCTCTGAGAACTATAAACAACTTCCCGCTCAGACCGCTCAGCAGGTTTTGAAAATCCTTGAGAGAAGCTGGACATCCTTCTTTAGATTGATTAAAGTCTGAGAAAGAACAAAAGTAAATTCTTGGGGAGACCTAAGCTTCCAAACTATAAACCCAAGAATGGGGAGTTTATACTGGTTTTTACCAGTCAACAGGTGAAATTAATAGAAAAGACTCTTAAATTTCCTAAGAAAGTGGGATTAGAAGTAAAAACAAGACTCCCTAATACTACTGATATACGTGAAGTACGGATTATCCCTCAAGGGGTAGCCTATGTTTTAGAAATTGTTTATAATAAAAAATTTGACCCAAAACCTTTAAGTAAAGACAATGTTCTTGCGATTGATTTAGGGGTTCGTAACCTCATAACTGCGGTAAATAACAACGGTTTGAAGCCATTTGTTATTAAGGGTGGGATTGTTAAATCCATGAATCAATACTACAACAAAGACCGAGCAAGGCTTCAATCCACCTATGACCGACAGGGAATAAAATCAGGGAAAATCCTCCAAAAATTGACTAACAAACGTAATAAGAAAATCAATGACTATTTCCATAAATCTAGTAGAGAAATTATTGAGTATTGTATGACTAACGACATTGGAACCGTTGTTATTGGTTATAATCGCACGTGGAAACAAAGCTGCCGTCTCGGGAAGAGGAATACTCAAAATTTTGTGACCATTCCGTACTCCAAGCTAGTGCAACAGTTGGAATATAAAGCGGAAGAACAGGGAATAACGGTCATTCAGCAAGAGGAGAGTCATTCTAGTAAGTGTTCATTTCTAGATAATGAATTAATAGCCCGACATGACAAATATGTGGGTAAACGGATTAGTAGAGGATTATTCAAATCCCAAGGAGGCACCATTATTAATGCTGATGTGAATGGTGCGTATAACATTCTGAAAAAAGCACTCCTGAACGCGGTTGCCGCCGACAGGATAGAGGCTGTAGGGTTACATCCGACACGATGGAGACTAGCGGCGGTAACGAGCTAGTTAATGACCTCATGTGAATACAAATGACTCTATTTGATAGTATTTGTGATAACCTACACTTTTATTAGGATTCTACATCAAACTCGTCTTACCAATTAATAGTTTAAAACGAAAGAAAGATGCGATTATTATGGCTTTACAACAAACAGACTTGGGTGACATTGAAACACTGTTATTACTAATAATATCGATCGTATTAGTTGCGCTAATTCTTTATATCAGTGCTCGCTTAATAGCAGGTAAGAAAGAAACTGATTCTGGATATATTATCCGCTTAGTACTCATAGCACTAATTATTGTTATTTTGGTTGCAGTAGTTATAGGAGCAATTGTTGGTAGTGTTGGAGATTTTCCATTTATTTCAACTGCAGCATCTCAATTGGTACCTGTACTGGTATATGTCGCAATCGTGTACTTACTCAAATATTTGCTCATTCCGGAGAAAGCTGAACCAACTAACTGGCAAGCTTCTATTTGGATAGCGGTTATTACATTATTCCTTATCTATCTGATAAATGCTGTTGCTATTGAGTTAACTTTTCCTCCCCTCATTGATGCGGGGATATGACTCCTTTTTTCTCCTTACTTTATCAAAAAATAACTAACCTGATACCATAGAAAGCTCAATGGAAGAAAATTTTGAATCGATTTCATTATAAAAGCTACATATCATTACTAATTTAGACACTCACATCAAACGACTATCAAGTATTGAACGGATAGGACAAGTTAAAATGCATAGAATCTCACGTTCCAGCTCTAGATATACAAATTATCCTCTTGGCCTTCTTCGATCTGTAGTAGTGATTTCAGATTGGATCTCATTTGCTGATCAAAATGACATTATGGCTACTCAATGGTCTTACAAGAATCAATCTATCAAAACGATCAAAAACGCGAGTGTTATATTTATCCCAGTCGATTTCTCTCGTATAATCCAAGATGATCTTTCTTATATACTATTGTATGGAGCTGGCATATATTGGACGAATTTTTCAATTACTAGTCCTCAAACCATTACGATTGATCATCGTTTCTTGACGGGCCTTCTACTTCCTGAGAACAAATGGTTAGATAATCATTTTAATACCGAACCATTCATCTTTCCTCCTGGTAACGATTTTATCGCCAGTGACCACTTATTAGAATTCCCTTTCACTTCATTAGGTGAACAAAATGATATTATGGGGCAACGAAAAAGGGCTTTTGGTCGAGGTATTATCTTGGCACAATTAGTTTTTCCTTTTAAGGAACCTCTATTAATGTTAAGAAAAGCAACAGAAGGGTACAATGAATTTGATTCTCCAAACTCACCTATGCGTGTATTGCTTTCTGATTTTGATCATAGACAGCGAATAAATCAAATAGCACTTGAAAAATCTGACATCGAGTACGAGGTAACTATTCCAGGGATTCAGTCCATTAAAGCCGATCTCCTTGACTTCTTACCTAGCAAATGGAGCAATGAAGTTTATATCAAAGGTCTACAAAGAGAAATTGCAAAGATTGCTAAGGATTTTGCTTTTATCGGTGCTCCATTAATTTTGAAATAAATATTCTAGAAATCCTCCAGAAATTGGTGCATCAAGAGAAATTCTATATCCACATAATTGCTTGGACTGCATAAAAAGCGGCGGAAAGGAAATTCTTATGTCGATTCGAAAAAAAGCTTATAAGGAATGTATGACATTAAAATGTGATTTACAACAATTATATTTAGGCCGATCGAAAGATGACATTAGTTTTGACTGAAGATCAAACAGAGTTATTACATTACTCTTTGAGAAATTTTTTAATGACACTACGTGATATTGACCGATTCAAGTCAAAAAATTATTATTTAGCAACACCCTTTAGTAGAGGTTACAGATTTTTCGATGTGGAAAATGACTCTCTTCAAAAAACAATTTTAAACGCATTAGAAATTCTCAATGAACAAGAGACTGATAGAATAAACGTAGAAAATGATGGTGGATTTCCAATATTAACAATATTCTTAGAATCCGGCCCCACAGTCATATTGGAAGATTATATCTCTGGTAAACCTCTAGCTAATGTTAAATTATAAGGAATACCAAATTTTTCGTCAGTATCAAATCTAGGTCAAAGATAGGAGAGATCTCTATGGTCCTTCAATTTGAGTTGTAATAAATCGGTTCCTGCAGACCGAATTTGATCGAACTTTCGGAATCCAATTTCCGTGTAAAACCTCATTGCCGCTTCATTATTCTGCTGTACACCCAATTCAATGGTTTTTATTCCATCCTGCTTACACTCATTGATTAAATGGGCCATAATCTGGCTCCCAATTTTACGCCTTTGCCACTCACGCTTTAAAACAATTGACGTAATCCACAAGGAATTTGTTTCTGTATTCATCCATAAACAGCCGATATTTTCTCTTTTAACTTGTATAAGCAGAATAATATGAGATTCGAGAGTAAGGGCTTCTTTGATATCCTTGAACCAACTCTCCCAACGAAATTTTCCCCTCCACGCTCTACTGACAATAGGATTCATCTCATTATAAGAGAGTTCATTTATAAAATCCAAATCATCTAAAGTGGCTTTTTTTAAGCGGATGTTTGGATTCTCTGAAATCTGAATTTCGTCTGAAGTTAGCATCTTGGCGAGTCTCATAACCAAAGGGATGATGAATACTTGAATTCACTAAAGTAATTGGATTTAAAAATTGTAGGCTAATGCATTATTTGGTATGCAATATAAAATAAATGCTCGTTATTCAAGTTTTTGTACCAAAGGAAGTGTTCATTTATCCGATGAAGGTTAATTTTATCCTTGACATGGAAAAAAGCTTAATTGGAAGTGGAGTTTATAATTCTGCTGTACGCCTTGCTAAACAACTTGAATCCTTTGGAATCTATACTGATATTAATGGAAAAAATCCTCGTTACGATATCTATCACTTCCATACAGCTCTCCCTCAATCGTTATTGAAAGCAAAAATCTTAAACAGACGAACGAATCGAAAATACAAAATCATAATGACAGGCCATACTACAATTGAGGATTTTCGTGATAGCTTTCTATTTTCTAATCGAATTGATTATGCATTGATTCCATATTTAACGAAATATTACTCCTATGCTGATTATTTAGTCGCTGTTAGTGACTATAACAAAACAATATTACAACGATATGGATTTGATCCTACAGCTATTCGTGTAATTTCAAATGGAATCGACCTCTCTACAAATCGGAAAAACCCAATAATACGCAAAAATGCCAGGAGACACCTTGGTTTAGGAGAGAAGGTATTCCTTATCATCTCAGTGGGGTTATGTATTTATCGTAAAGCACCTGATGTCTTTACACAAACCGCATTACTAACCCCTAACCATCGATTCATGTGGATTGGCAAGTATCTCCCTTTAGGAACGATTGCTCATTCCCCCTATCTACGAAACCATTTTCAGAAAGCACGTGTTTCTTCAAATATTCAATTTACTGGTTATATCTCAAAAAATACTTTGGAAGCACTTTGGAATGCCGCCGACATTTTTCTTTACGTGAGTCGGGAAGAAAATCAAGGTATTGCACTGCTTGAAAGTATAGCTTATGGGAACATTCCTGTTGTAAGAGATCATCCAGTGTTTAACTGGTTAACAGGAGGGGAAGATTGTTTAAAAGGAAGAACACCAGAGGATTTTTCAGCTCATATTAGTAATCTCGCCTCAAACAAATCACTTCAAAAGTCATTAGTGAAACAGGGGACCGTTACATTACGAAAACATGATATGCAGAATTCTATTAGTGCTCTTGCTGATTTATATTCTGAATTAGTTTAAACGATCATCTAGATATATCTAGGTTTAAAAAAAATTTTGAATGATGTTGATTAAGATCAACAACAATTCTTGTTTAGGATTTGTTGATTCTAAACATTAGACCTACTGTAGCTACTCCTAAAGCAACAAAGATTCCAAATCCACCAATGCTAATTAGGACATCAAACAAGTTTAGTTGGTTGGATTGTTCGCTTTCTCGCTCTACTACCGTGAATTCGATAGAACCGATAGCATCTGAACTACCCGACACAAAGATATTAATCAGATAATTCTTTGCTTCCATTGTCTTATTAACAACTAGATCTACATAATACACTCCTTGTTGTTCATAGACAATTAAGTTTCCTTCTGATACATTGTCTGCTAACGAAGAAATTAGATCTAATCCACCGATTCTTTTCAAAGTCTCAGTAAGTTGAATTGTGAAGTTGATAACTAATTGTTCCCCTTGTTTTACAGTAGGTAGTGTGCTCGATGTAACAATCTCAAGAGTTCCTCGGATTAAGACGGCTGATTGAGTTATTGCTACTTCTGCAAAACTTGATGCATTCTGTGAATAAGCAGTATTCCACCGTATTCGGAATGTATAGTTTCCACTTTTAATATTCGGGTCGATGAAGTCAAACCATATAATGGTATTCCCAATATAATGATAATGGAATTCTTGGGTAATATCAATTTCGTTTAGTGAGGTGCCAGTTTCATCTAGGAAAAGACGCAGATCCACATCTGTGATGGGAATGTCAAGAACTGAACTTATATTCCTATTTGTATAGTTTGCTTCTAATGTATTATTAATATTAAGAAACTCTAAAGTAATATTTCCACCGAAATAATCGGTTAACCAAAATGATGTTTCAGGTATGTGTTCTTCGGTTACATTAATTCTAAACTCCACCCTAGGTAATGTAATTGGCACAACAAGTGATAATAGAGGATCTCCTACTCCATCAGGTTTCACATTTGTTCCCATTAAACTAAGTGATAAATTACCTGTTATATTCCCGAAAATTCCCCGATTTGGAACTTGGAAATTTATTCCAACTGTTTGTGAATTATTTAGAGGAGAGGTAAAATTACCATTAATTACCGATTCACCTTCAGTATTGTAAGGAATGACACCGAAAACATCCCAATAGATAATTTCCTCAGATTTCCAATTGCTTTCCCATAGATAACTGGTAAGAGCGGCAGTTATTGTTAGGTACTCAAGATCATACCATTCTGTGGGTGTGGAATTTGCTTCCAGATACCCCAAAACAGTAATATTATCTCGAGGGGATATGGCCTCTATTCCCGTCTCTTGTACAAAATATTCTGTGAATACTGAAACATTATTTTCTGTTTTATTCGTTGAACCACGAAGGAGATAATAATCTTGAATAACAAAATTAATTGGTTCTTCTACAACGAAAGAAATATTTATGGTTTTTGTTTGAACTTTAGTTGGCGGTTCACCTGTGTCTATTTGATGAATTTTGAATACAACGATCCAAGATCCCATGTAAACCTGATGGGTAGGTAATTGGATTTTAATTTCAGCTTGAGTTTCTGATGCTACACTTGTATTTTCCGGAGATTCAATATCTATCTTGTAGGTACTAGATAACTCCTCACGATAACCTTGGTGGAACCATGTCGAATTAACAAAACCTTCAAATCGATTTTCTACATTAGAAATGGGTCCTGTTAGTTCTTCGTGTTTTGAAACGATGTTAACTGCTATATTATCAATCAGCCAATAAGAAGTTTTATTATTTGCATACGAATTTGAATCTCTTAAGATAAACCTTAAAGTCTTTGTAGAAGGGGATGGTAAGGTATCAAAGGTTTCAAAAATGTATTCTGCTGTGTGCCATTCTTGAGATTCTGTAATTAAGGTATTATTATTCCACTTTCCATCTGCAGCATAGGAAAAATCTAAGGCTGATGGAGCTTCAGCTAAGATACAATTATCTACCCATCCTGTATAATATCCATCTGCATCATCTCCAGTATCCTGGCCAAGGAATATTGCCTTTATTGACGTAGCATTTGCAGGTAGTTTCCATTCAAACATAACAGTTACATACCCTTTTTCATCTACCTCAAAATTTCTAGAATCTGCAGCCGATTTTACACCAATAACATGTCCAGAACTATTTACTGCTTCTAAACGACTTATCCAGTAATTAGCATTAGTATTCCCTGTGGCACGAACTGTAAATGTGAATGAACGTCCATCAGACTGTCCATTGATGGGTACAGTTTGGTTTAGGATAAATCCCACGGTTGCATTAATGTTTGCATAATAACTACCGTCGCTTGCATTTGTTGGATCATTAATGGCAGATACATTTTCAAGGGTACCAACACTAACCCAATTTGATGTATTTCCAGTCTCAAAGCTTGGATTTACTAACATGTTTTCTCCCTGAGGATAATAATCGAATGTTACACGATATTTATTGTTTATTTCTAAGGCTGAGTCATTGTTATACACTTCTATATCAGCTAAATCAAGATCAGCTACTTCAGTTAAATTTAGATATCCATCTGCTGCTGAAAGAGGCTCAAAACCGTCATTTTCCCAATCATCTGTAATCCCTGAATCAAAATTTGGATCAGCTAAGACATCTTGATAATAGCTTTCGAAATCAAAACTAATCTCACTAATTGGGGATTCTAATCGCCATTCAAGCGAACCATTCATTTCATCTGTATCACTTTCGGCTGTCACAGTCACCCAATCCCCAGGAGCGTACGAATCGGCATCTGTAGTTAAAGTTGTCCGTCCAGAAGTAACTTGAGAGAATGTTTTGTAGCTGGGTTGATTATTGTTTGATATTAGATTTACATTGCCCTCAGTCAATTGAACTTGCTTCGACAAGTCCTGGTTGAAGGAAAAAGAAGTCTGTTGGGTTTGACCATAGATTCCGACAATAAACAGCAAAATTATACATAATGGAATGATCTTATTTTGGATTTTCATTGATTTCACAGCAATCGATATTTTTCAAGATATTTTACAAATCTCTGGTAAGACAGGTCTTCCAAGATCTATCTGGAGGGTTTTAGTAAATGGTTTTTAACTTTACCAATCTCTTAGTTCCAAAACGTGAATATTTGTACCTCGGAAAAATGGATCTTATATCAAAAATTTTAAGAGATTTCAGGTATTTATCAGGATTGAGATTATGACAGAACCTCTCCTACTCCTTAATCAACGAATCAAAGAGGGTAAACAAGCACTATTCGAAAAAGAATATGTTGTGGCCATTAAAGCTTTTGAAGAAGCTATTATAATTGGAAAAAACTTTTCTCCCACCTTAGATAATATTGTTGGAATATCATTTGGGAATATCGCCCTTGCACTAGCTCATCAAGAAAAAAATGATCTTGTTTTAGATTATGTTCTTCGTGCCGCTGATCATCTATCTATTATCACTGAAAAACCCTTAGTTTATACCTCTATTCTACATGGTTTAGGACTGGACTTTCAGAAATTTAACCTCCACGACTGTTCAATAATTTTACTCAAGATAGCTTTAGATATAGCTCGAAAGAATGCACCAGAGCAAGATACGAGATTAATTTCTATCATCACCCGACAATTAGCCTTCTCATATAGCGAAATCCGTAATCTATATGCTTCAGCAAAGCTATTTAGAATTTCGGGTGATTTAGAGGAGCAAGCAACGATAGCAGTTGATTTATATAAAAATGCAGCCTATCTTTATTATAAGGAGGGTGTAAGAGAAGAAGCACTAAATATTCTTGAAACTGCTTTTGATAAAGCGGGAATTATTGGTGATATCGATAATCAGACGGAAATTGCACGTTTTCAAGTAACAATTTCTTATGAAATAATGAAAAAATTTGCCTCCCATGGATTGTCTCAACGGGCTCTTGCTTACTCAGAAATCTGTATTAATAAATCTCGATACCTAAAAGATAGCATATCAACTACTAAAATCCTCTACGAGGCTGCATTGATACTTCAATTAATAGGTAACTTTTGGCAACGGAATAATGTATTGAGACAAATTATCATTGAAGATAAATCTCAAGAAACGGAACGAATTCGACAACGTGCTATACTACTCTTAGCAGTACACTTCTTGGAAATTGAGAATTTTAGTGAGGCATATTTTTACTTAGAGCAACTTTCTTTAGAAAAAATAAATGAAATAAATCCTCAATTATCACAAAAGTTACTTGAAGTAGCAAAAAGTCTCGAAAAATCACAACAACGAGGACAGATACAGACTGATCTTCGATTTTCAAGGAGTGACTTAGATTTACCAGTAGAAAAACTTCTTGAAGACGAGGATGAAGAATTTGTAACCTTTTCTGCACCAGAAAAACCTTCATCCCTGGAATTAGAGGAATTAAGTGTAAATTTACAAACAACACAAATCACGGAAAAACTTAAACCTCCATCAGTCGAATCTTTACAAGCCCTTTTTGATGCAGAAATCAGTCCGATATCAGAATCTATACCGACTTCTGAAGCTATACAAGAAACGGATAGGGCTCAAACTGATGAACCATTGGCAACTGACGAAATTGGCGTACAACCAACTAGAGAAACACAAATTGATCAGGTCTTTAGTGCCCACCAAGAGACTGCGAATTCCCACCTACCAAGTTCCAATGATATTCTTGAATTGATTCAACCTTCTAACCAATTTGTTACCCATACTGCTGATGAACCATTGTTGGAACCAGAAGGTAATATTCGGTATGAGGTAGGCCGCCGATTACAAAGAGCAGGATGGTCGGTTCATCTAAATTTTTCAACGGATATTCATCACGGCGCTGAACCCGACATTCTTGCTGAGAAAGGATTAATAAGGAAAAAGAAAAAGTTAATCTTCTTTGCCGAACATGTTCCCGATGCAGAAATCTGTTCTTTTCTTTTACAATCAAATCCTGAAGCAGGGGAACGAATAATCTACCTTCTCGAGGGAAACCCGAGCGAGGCGGATATTTCTTCACATGTCAAGATCATTAATCGAATTGATCAATTATTCTGAAACCGTAAAAATCAAAGTTTGATGGAGAATTCTTTCTCTAACTACCGAACGTTTTTTCCAAGAGATCGTTAACCTTATGACGCATTTCTTTTATCGTACCATCACTAATAAGTGTTTGAAGTAATTTTTGAGACGAATAATACTCAATTAATGGTTTAGTCTGATTTTCATACGTATTCAGACGTTTTTTTACTGTTTCTTCTGTATCATCTGAGCGTTGAAATAATTCTCCTGAGCATTTATCACATATTCCTACTTTGGAAGGCGGGTTAAATTCAAGATGAAAAATTGAGCCACATACTTTACAGGTTCGTCTCCCAGTGATTCTCTTGACTAACAACCCATAATCGACACTGATATTGATTACAAGATCGATATCAGTAATTTTAGCAAGTTGGTTGGCTTGCGCGATATTCCTTGGATATCCATCTAGTATGAATCCATGTAAACAATCATCTTTCATCAATCGTCCTTTCAATAGATCAAGCACAATCGCGTCTGGTACCAAGTTACCTGTATTCATGAACTCTTTAGCTTTCACACCAAGGGTAGTTTTTCGTTTTACGGCATCTCGTAGCAAGTCGCCCGTACTAACTTGTGGAATTCGGTGTTTTTGAGTGATGAATTTAGCTTGAGTACCTTTCCCTGAACCAGGAGCACCTAAAACAATCAACTTCATGTAATAGTCCTTTCCTTAATTAGATACGATTTCATTGTTAAGTTTCAATAAAATGTCTCTTGCTTTCGAAGCATGTTGCTCGTTTATTACAAAGACGATTATTAAGTGATCATCATGCAGTACCATTGTATCATATATGCTTATGGCTTGATCTGCTAAGAGAGAAGATATATGTGCAAGAATACCAGGGATTTCAGCAGCTTGATGTGGTAACATTAATCTTAGAAGGCTAAGTGAATCGTGCAATTTAATAAAATTAACTCCCGAGAAATTCTTTAGCATTTCTATAAAGCCATTTTCCGCCATTTTTTTAACATACAGCTCTACACTATTCTGACTTAAACAGGCGGAATTAAGATCATCTTTTTGAATCTGCGTGAAAATAAGATCTAGCACTTCTTTACTGTCAACATTTGAAGGTAAATTGATCTTGTAGTGTTTTAACCCGTCGAGTACTTCAGTTGTACCTCGTTTCAGTACACTTTGCACACGTTTTACTCCAAGAAATTCCTCTTGTTGTTCACGAAGTCGTTTAAGATAGCGGGTTATTGCTACCGCCACGTTTCCTTCTAATTTAACGGGATCCTTAGTAGAAAAATCTGTGTTATCAATTAGTTGTGCTTTGATTTTCTTAGCTATTTCTCGTTGAGCTCTCTTTCGTTGCTGAAGTTCATGAACGAGAGAGGGATCCTGGTCTAAAATTTCATGTACAATTTTAGAGACAGACTTGTCTGTTGCCATCTCAATTCTCCATATGCTTTTTTTATTGTTATAATAATTGGCCTAAACTCAGTAATTTAAGAAAATTTCACGTTATAACCAGTAAATCTTATTTATTAGCTTATTTCTACCACTTTCATGTAGAAACATATGCTAACGCGTCAAATTCACTTGTATACGCCATGTGTTGGCTTCTTACATTTGTTTTTATTTATTCTGAAAAAAATTACGGGTATTGAATTTTTATACTTAATTCGAAATCGGGATGTCAAATAAGCGAATCCTCAGTTTTTCTCGTCCAAAGAGAATTGAAATTTCCAACAAAACACATTGCTTTTCCAAAACAATATTAATACTCATTTATCTTAACTCTTGTACGATTAACTTCTCTTACTATTGAATAGACGAGTTTTTTTCATCGAGGAACATACTATTGATGAAACAAGAAACCATGGTTATAATACCAGCCTACAATGAAGAGCTATCACTGTCAAGAGTAATCCATCAGTTAGATAAGTATTTTACAAGAAAACAAATATTAGTTGCAGATGATGGATCAATCGATAATACACTTTTAATTGCAAGACGTTTAGGAGTCGCAATGGTCAGAAGTCGAAGTAATCAAGGAAAAGGGTTTATTTTAAGAAAGGCATTTATGGCTGTGATCTCTCAGATGCCAAGCGTTAAATGGATACTAACTCTGGACGCTGATGGACAACATAGCCCCGAAGATATACCAAAATTCTTGTCAACTGTAAATGGAGCAAGTGATATCGGTATAGTCAACGGAAAGAGAAAATATCTGCAGATGCCAGTTAAAAATCGAATATCAAACACTTTGACCTCAAAATGGTGCAATTTTTGGTTGAAATGGAATATTGATGATCTTCAATGCGGATTTCGGCTATATAACTTAAAATATCTTAAAGAAATCATGAACTATGGACTTACATGTAGGAAATTTGATTTGGAAACTGAATTATTATATATTGCTTGGTTAAAGAATATTAAACTAATTCAAATTCCAATCACAACAATGTATGCAGAACAACGGCGTCGATCTCGTATAAAACCAACATTAGATACACTTCGTTGGGTTTGGTTGGGAGTTAAATTTGGATTTAAACTGGAGTTTTTTCATAAAATTTGGTTAACAAGAAAAAAAATTGGGTAAAGAGGTAAAAAACGATTATTAATTAACCCCATCGAATTTTTGGACATTTTCTTAACACTTCAAAAGCATGGGAAGAAAATAGGGGATTTTTTCCAATAAACTTACTGTAGGTTTATTTCGATTTTTTTATATACTGGATGAAATACACTTATTTCAAATGCATAAAGGATGGAATCAGTATAACAGATAAATATCGGGCAGGACAGGGGATTCAATTTATGAAACAAAAATTAGTACTTAAATTAGTTCTTTTAGGTGACCCTGGTGTGGGTAAAACTTCATTAATTTCCCAATTTGTCCATGCCAAGTTTAGAAATTCGTATCAGCTCACAGTTGGTTTAGATATTTCATCTAAGCAGATTAAATTAGAGGATGGTCGTACTGTCACTCTTAGTATCAATGATATTGGTGGACAGGCTCGTTTTGCTGCAATTCGACATATGTTCTTCAAAGGTGCTCATCTAGCTATGTTCGTTTTTGATGTAACAAGAGCTGACACACTTAGAAACATTGTTGATCCTTGGCATAAAGAACTCATGGAGTTTTGCAGCCAACCTGATTCTACAAGATCCGCAATTCAGACCATTCTAGTCGGAAATAAAACCGATCTTGAAGATTATCGTATGGTAGAGGATGACGAAGGAGAAGCCTTAGCAAGAAAGATTGGTGCCCAAGGATATATTTCCGCCTCAGCAAAAGAGAATCTCCAAGTAGATGACGCTTTCAAACGTTTAGCACAATCTTTCTTTGATCAGATTCGCAGTTGAAAACACTCCACACACAAGTTTAGAAAAAGATGATTCCATTGGACATTGACTATAGTTTTTTGGATCAGTTTCCTACTTACGTCTTTACAGAATTGATGAGAAAATGGCTGAACACGTCAATCGAACTTGAACCAAAGGGATTATTCTCAAAAGGAAATGTTGAGAAAACCAAATCTATTCTTCATTCACTCAGTTCCAATCGAATGAATCACCTACAAAAACTTGCTGGTACATTAGCTCTCACAGATATTTGGTGGCAAGTATACCAACTTTCTAATCCAATATCGTTATCGAAAATCCGCCTAAGACCAAAAGAAATAGATATAAGCAAATATTTACCAGAAGATGCTAGCAAAATAACTGGAAAATTCACATTAATTGATCTTTGCGAGCATGCCCTTCTTTTGGTAATCGATTTTTCATCCAGAACTAGATCATTGCGTGAGTGCTATCGTTTTATTTATCTTCCTTCGATCAATAAAATTTTACTGGAAAAAAAACCACTTGCTTCTGCTCTATTGGAAGGTGAACTGCTCCCATATCTGAGTTCAACCCCTGAGAAGTTTTCTTCTAAACCGATTAGAGCACGCCTTATAAAAAAGTTAGCTATTTCACCTGATGATCCACAACACCGTTTAAATATCTCTTTACTTAAGATTAGGATTTCTTTGGAGACATCTGGAATAGAGGGTCTTCAACACATAATTATTGAAGGAGATAATGTTATTAGAGGAGTGGAAACATTAGAACAAAGACATGAGATTTCCCTAAAATTCATGGATTCTGGACCTTGGGTTGGCGTTGGGACACCAGATTTCCATATTGAGATACGAAAAGGTATAAAGATTCATCAACTTGAAACTGACACCTTTATGAGACTTAATACTGTCCTGAACTGGTATTGAGCAATGAAAGGAAAAATTCGAAAAAGCAATCTTGTTTTTGTGATTTTCTTTGTAGCTTCGCTAATTTTTGTTAATTCCTCTCCTAAAATTGAAACTGGACACTTTCATGGATATAAAACAATTCTCACTGACCAAACAATCCAAGATACTGCAAGCAAAGATAACTTGGATGTCCTGATATTTTTTAAAAACTCTATACCAGTATTGGAGAAATATGAATCGGTTATCATTAAGAAATACAACTATTTTCCCATTGTGCGATTTCAATTTACAGACGAATCGCGCATCATTTCATTCCTTCAAGAATATAAGAAGAAAATCATAAGTATAGAATCAATAATTCACTCTAAATCTTCATTTATTATTGATAACGGAGAAATAGAGGAAACAATTGATTCAGTACAGTCTATTATTGAATCCACAGGTGCGGAAAAAGTACATCAGTTAGGTTATACAGGTAGTCGAGTTAAAATTGGGATAATCGATACTGGAGTTTCACCTCATGAGGAATTTGGTACAAGAATAAAAGGTAGAGCAGTTTTTGTTACTCAAACCAATGGTTACTCTCAAGATATAACAAGCACTACAGATGAGTGGAGTCACGGTACTCATGTTGCAGGGTTAGCAGCGGGGAATTCATCAGGATTAGCTCCAAGTGCGGAGATATTTAGTGCCAAAGTTATCCATTCAACAAGTGTTACAGGTGCTGGAGGTGGAGGAGGGGAAGAAACTACTTTAGGAATATTAGAAGCTATTGAATATCTTATTAACAACACTGTCGATGTAATAAATATTTCTCTGGGACAGTACCATAATTTAGGAACAGGCATGCGACAGGAACTAATCAATTATGCCACTTTTGCGCATAATATTGTATTCTGTGTCTCTGCAGGTAATTCGGGATCAGAATATGGTGATAGAGGATCTTTGAACAATCCTGCTCCCGCCCTCCAATGTATTGCTGTTGCTGCAAGCGACACATCCGGACGAACTATGGCAGATTTTTCTTCTAAAGGACCGAAACCTGACTATTCTATCAAACCAGATATAACTGCTCCAGGTATCAATGTCTTAGGCCCAAGTAATTCAGGAGGAGGATATGTGACAAAATCTGGGACATCTATGGCATCACCTATTACAGCAGGAGCAGCCACGTTACTTATTGATTATCTCAAAGGAATGAATCTCTCCTACACTCCAGGCACTATTAAAAGTGCTCTCCTTTCAGGGTCAACAGACATGGGATTTCAGCCATGGAGACAAGGAGCTGGCTTTGTAAATGTGTCACGCGCAATAGAGGTAATTCAATCATCACCACTTGTAAATAACACCCCTGATATCCTATATCTTCACCCCCAAGAACTACCAATTGATCCATATGAGATATTATTTACAGAGAATAATTTAGAATTCAACCTTACAGTAATATCAAGTAGAGTGAAAAAAATAAACTTTGATATTCCAGAGCCTTTGTCAGAAATATTAAAATTTCCAGATAGTGGCGTTATTTTGAATAATTCTAAGTTGATCCCAGTACAGATCAACATTCCTACGAACTACTCGCCACAATATATCAACAGCTCTGTAATGGTGGGTGATCAAGAGTTACCAATTAAATTTGAAATAAGGAATCCTGTGGCACGTATTTTATTTGATGAAAGCTTTAACCGTATTGCTAAACATGGATTTGGTACTGCAGTGTATGAAATTCAAGGAGATGCCTCAAACACGATCGGGATGTATTCTAATTTTGTGAGGTATTTATCGTATGAAAACAACTACTCCGTTACTCCCAATATTCGTGGAGAATTGACTGAAGAATATTTAAACAGCTTTGATGTGGTAATATTAGCTAATCCATTTTCTTTAGCATCGGATATTTATATGGATTGGGTTAGTAATCCTGGAACAAACTTTCTTGCTATTCCTTCTGATTCTGTTCAAACCCTCTATGATTTCGTGGATAATGGAGGAGGTCTTCTTGTTATAAGTACAGATAGCTCTTATTGTGATATTCCAGCTTTAAATAATTTTATGGCCTATTTTGATTTACAAATACAAAATTTAGGAAGTGAGTGGGTCGTACAAACTTCTGTGATAAATTCGTACAACTGGACCCAACATCTAACCACAATTCCATTTCGAGGTAATTATCTTCAAACAACAGGCTCTCAAACTACAATTTTTGCCACACATGATGGTAATCCGACTATTGCATCATATACCAGTTTCAGTGGTGGTCGAGTGTTATTATTTGGCTCAGATCTCACATTTGATAATATTGGATTCTCTACATATGCTTATCATGGAAATTCTGAACAAAACCGAATAATATCATTTAATGCTGTTGCCTGGTTGGCAAAAGGAGAATATAGAAATTATTCTCCAAATGATTCTTTGGAATTTCCTGAATTTACTCTTATTCTTGTTATAATCTTCGGTCTTGTTATTTTAACCATCAGTTTTCAAATAATAAGACGGAATTAGTAAATAAATTGCTTCTTTTTATTCAAATTGGGTAACTTTTTAACTAAACGCAGCTCAAGATAGTTATTCTACGCCAATTAGTGATGATTACTCGATTGATGAGTAACTTCAATTCACTGGCCGTTTTAAGTCTAATGGATTAGTTCATCACATTTTTATCACCTGACCTTTAAAATAACCTTTCCGCTATCAAGTAAGAGTTAGGCCACGATTCTAA
>NJBF01000018.1 GCA_003144275.1 Candidatus Heimdallarchaeota archaeon B3_Heim | reverse complement strand
AGCATCTAGAACTGGGTAAAACTACGTCAATAGTTGGGTGGGATAATAAATCTAAAGCTTTAGAGATAATAAAAGCATCCATTGGACAATTTTCAAGTCTTAAATAATATAAATTTTTTCTTAATTATGATAGAAATTATTGTACAATAATCTTACGAAGATTTTCTTTAGTAACAATCAAAAGGAATGTCCTATTTTACAAATATGGTGGAGTTAAGCTATGAATCCTGGAAACATAAGTGATCGGTTAAAATCAGTGGATGAAGGAGAATTAAGTAAAATTAAAACACGAATTTCTCATCTGAAAAAGCAATTAAAAATTACAGATTCAGTGGCTAAAACTATAAAAGATGAACTAAAAGAAAGTTATACCAAAGCAGAAGAAGCTATCTCAATGGTAGGAGGAAGTGAAGATGATATTTCTAAAATGTGGGGATATAATTATGGCAACGTATTATATAATTACCTTTCTCTGCGTGAGACTGTTGAAGGCCGACAAGCATTGAGTTTCATTAAGATGGCGTTGGGATACGACCTCACCTCTCATGGGTACTCTGAAATCCAGTATTCAAGCTTTGTCATGGGATTAGCACTTCGCTTTATGCTTGGTTTTGAAAATCTTAAAAAGAGCATATCTGAAATTGAACACGAGTTACAGAAACTCGACACTCTACCGACAGACTAAGAATGAAGAACAAACTTCAAAAAACATCCTAAAAAAGGCGTTCATAAGAACATTTGAGTTAATACTACTACTAGGATGGCAGTAATGTTCAAGGTGAATAGTAATGGCGATATCCGAATTTCCCAATGCAATCGAGAACTCTCTCTGGTCTCACAGCGAATTTGCCCTCAATAATCGTTCACCTGTTAAGCTAAGAGGATCTAATTTTAAAAATACTGCTTATATATACAGTAATTCTATCACAGATGAGAAATGGCTTTGGAAAAACGTAAATACGACCTCTATGATCAAGGAATTTCTTGCTTCCTATTTAGCATCAAAATTAGGTGTTAATGTTCCACGGTCAATGTTAGCAAAAAAAGGAACTCAAATCGGATTACTTTGTGAATGGTTAGATGAAAGTGTTGAGTTAAAGGATACGGCTAGTTCAGTTTTAAGAAAATTTCCTCCAAAAGATGTTATAAATTTATTATTACTTGAGGCGTGGATTGGAGGCTCTGATCGCCATTCTGGAAATTATCTCTGCGCAAATGATAATTTGTGGGCGATTGACTTCGAACGGAGTTTTAAAACTGAGCCCTTGGATAGTGAACTATTGCTTCATTTTGAATGGATGCAAAAATCAAAAAATCAAATTAAGGAAGAACTCGACTTATTCAAAAAGTTAATAATGCAAAAGAATGTATTACAAGACGAATCTAAGGTACTGAACTTAATTGATGACCGACCTATAGATTCTAGAGCCAAAGCGGCATTAAAAATACAAGTAAGCATTATTTTTACCTCTTTGCAAACAAATTTCGAGGATCTCGATGCTAGAATAGAGAAATATTTTCAAGGACCAGTTGTTTCATTGTTGTTCTAGAAAGATATAAAACACTGATGATCCTGCTAATTCTACTTCCTCAATAGTATGTGGTCTTTTATGGATAAATTCGAAGTTAAAGGACGTATTTGTCGTAAACATAACTGCCATTACTGTTGTGAAGAAACGGAGATGTTACTCACAAAAACTGATACCTTCAGAATAAGCAAATTTGTGGGAATCCATCCCTCTGACTTTTCATTCTTAACCAAAGATAATTACCGTATGCTTCGAAATAAAGAAGTTAATGGTGAGAAGAGATGTTTTTTCTTAGATTCAAATGGATTATGCACCATCTACGATAATAGACCTGAGGGATGTACATATTATCCTATAATTTGGGATATGACAAATCATCAGGCTTTTTCAGATGATTATTGTCCATTTCATAAGGAATTTGTTTCAGAAATCGACAGAATTAAATCAAACTTAGAACTATTTGTGCTAAAATTATTTGGCTATCTCTAAGATAATCCAATAAAAAAAAAGAATAGAATAGGGGTTTCTACCCCTAAAAATTTACTGGCGATGTTTCCTTATTATAGGAATCGCTAGAACAAGTGCTAGTAGACCAAAGACACTTTCAAAACCAGGAGTTAGAGTAGGAGTCGTATCCGTTTCCTGATTAGTAGTGTTATCAATGATTCCAACTTCCACGAAATATTTCGTTTCCAACATACCTTTGCTTGTGTCAGCAGTAATTCGGAATACGAACTCTCCACTGACTGGAATTGTCACATTGAAGTAAGCATAGGTGTATGAATCTGGAGGGATCGTCTTGCTAACATTCACTGTCTCAATTTCTGTTCCATTTTCCCAAGCCAGAGTAATAGTTTTAACGTGCAGTTCATCTGTAAAACCTGAGTAGACTTTACCTTCTATTTCAAAGGTTTCGTTAATATCTACAGAAGCAGGGCCATTAACGTAAATTTCAGGACCACTTTCACTTATGGTCCAATCACATTTTGCGAACCAACCATAACCGATGTCATCATATAACTCAAAATGAACAAAATAATCACCAGTTTGAGTAAAGGTGTAGTTAAGGTCGATTTCCCAGATGCCATGAGCATTGATTGGAACATCTACTTCCAATAAAAGTTCTGTATATCCTGTTGGATCTTCCATGCGAATGTTGATAATCACACTTGGCATATCATGTGCAAAATTGCTTTGTGCCTTGAAATGCATCCATTTGGTCTCACCGACTTTAGCTGTGTACTCTTGGTCAATAAAAAGATCGTAACCATTAATTTCCCACCAGCACCAGAAATCCCATACTCGGTCTGTTGCATGATCGGTAACTAATAGAGCTACTTCATAATAACCTGGTTCAGTGAAATAATATTCTGTATAGAAAGACCAGCTATCTCTGGGCGTTACTTCAACTGTTTCATTGTATAAAATAATTTCTTCATTAGGACCAATTAGCAAAATCCGAACTGTGAGTGTTTTATTAATACTGAATCGATTTTCAACAACAAAATCCATCCAACCATCTTCATTAACCATTCGATGGTGATCTTGATAGATCCACAAGGCCAAATATTCCTGTTCATCGTATACTTCCCACCAACATTGAGTTTCCCAGTATCCGAATCCATCAGAAACTGAAAATATCACCTTATAATGTCCTACTTCGGGGAAAAAATATAATACATCGGCATACCAGTACCCAGAAGCTGCTATAGAGACAGAATTATTCTCATAGATAAGATCCTCTGTTCCAGAAGGAGTTATGATAACAACTTTTGCAGAAACTGTCATATTTCTTGAAAAGTGTGATACTATATCAAGAGCCATATAACCAGTATCTCCCATCGAAGCGTAATTGTCTTGCCCGATCCAAAGATCCATCCACGGTTCAGAAACTTCCCACCAACAATCAGCTTTCCAATCTCTACCATAACCATCTATAACGTAAAGAAGAACATCATAATAACCCTGTTCACTAAAAGTATAGTATACTTCATCATATAGATATCCCCCAGCAGAAAAGTTATTTTGTATACTATACAATGTGACTTCACCGCTAGGAGTAAAGAGAATTAGGGAAATATTGACATCCAAACTTACATCAAAGTTGGAATATATGTCAAATCCCATCAATCCAGTTTCACCTATCGCCAAATAATGATCTTGATAAAGATATAGATCAAAGTATCCATTAGGTACTTCAGTTGTGTTTGCGAGGGATGGATTGATTGAGATGAAGGAAAAAGCAATTCCAAAGAAGAGAATTGCCAATAAAACCTTGTTTTGTTTCATTATTATTCAACTCATGAATCAATAAAAAAAGTCAAGGATTTAATGAGAATAAATCCAAGTTATGCTTAATTTGTCAGGATTTCATTTAAATAATACTGAATTAATTCTCCGCAAAATTTGTAAAAAATTGGGTAAGATGCTTGTAGAACCGCTTGAAGACGTTTTTCTAATTATATCAATTCAGCAAGAGTTAAAAGGGTTTTTTCATAAATAATAACAATTTGTCGGATTCTGTTCAGTCAGAATTCTTATTCAAGAATATAGGTAGAAACATAATGAAGAAGACCAAAACAATAGTTGGATTAATTGTATTACTTTTTATTATAAATATAGGGTTTTTTGCCCAGAGAGAAGCAGTACCTCTGAATATTTCCGAGCAAGAAAACGTTTCAGAATTAATATCACCTTCTGATTCAGTAGAGAAGTCTACCGATACAGAAGTTAATGTCATTACTTATGAAAGGAACGAGTGGGAACTAGACAATCTTTTACAGAGAACTACTACCCCTTTCAATCCTGTCAGAAAAGATAATTTACCTTCATACTCTATCGTAACCGTCCAGTATGTTCCTCATGTAATCATACAAATTGATGGAAATGCTGACTTTCTAGCTTATAATTTTACTGGGCAGGGAACTATTACTCAACCCTACATCATAGCTAATTTAAGCATTACTGCATCACACACACATCTCATTTTCATCCGAAATACTGATGCCTACTTTGAAATTCGAGATAATTATCTAAATGGTATCAATCGCTGAATCTCAAAAAAGTTTCTCTGACCTTGCTGAGATCTATCGCTTACAGTCAAAACTCGCATTATTAGAACTCGATGTCAAAGAGAGCCAGCGATTACTTAGTCAAGCACAGATTATTGCAGAGACGAAAGGATTACATAGATTAGCTCAATCTATTTCTTATGAATTTGACTCATTGCTTAAGGATATGGCAAAATGGAATGATTATATCGAACGCAATGCTTCGATCACAGAACGATATGAATTGGCAGAACTCGAATCCATGATGACTGCTATTCTTGAACGGAAGGGAACTCAGTACGATAATCTCCCTGAAGAGGATCCAATGATGCTATTGATCCTGGATGATGCAGGGTTATGCTTATTTTCAAAAACATTTCCATCTGAATCTTTTCTACAAGACCAGTTGATAGGGGGACTATTAACATCCATCAATGCCTTTATGCAAGAGGCGTTTTCATTAAGTGGTTCGATAGAAAGGATTAAACATGAAGAGAATACTCTACTTCTGAAAAATGTCGAACCCTACCTATTCGTATATGTATTTCAAGGCCAATCGTATTCAGCAATGCAGAAGTTAGAAAAATTCATTATTAATGTCCAAGAATCACCACTATGGGTTGAAGTGGCAAAGATTCGATCAACAGGGAGATCAGACCAAGTAAATGATGCATTAAATGCAGAAATATCGAAAGTGTTTTTGAAATGAGAAAACAGTCAATGAAAGTTGCAGTTATTGGCGTTGGAGCGATTGGTGGTCCAGTCGCAGCTCATATTGCGGAAAATCAATTTGATATAACTGTAGTAACAAAATATCCTGACCTTGCAAAGCTCATTCAAACAAAGGGTATTAAATTACAGGGTTTGGAGAAGGAACGATATGTTCCTATAAAGGCAGTACCTAGTATAAACCAATTAGAAGGTAAATTTGATATCGTTTTTCTAGCAATGAAGGCAATGGATGCGTGTGGGGCAGCTGAAGCTCTACTTCCGTACTTAATGGAAGATAGTGTTGTAGTAACTCTACAAAATGGGGTAGTAGAAGAGGAAATTGCTAGAATCACTAAACCACATCGAGTCATTGGAGCCGTAGTGGCTTGGGCATCAAAAATGATCAAGCCTGGAGCTATTGAACGTACCTCTGATGGTGCTTTCTATATCGGAAGCTTGGGAAACCATGAAAACAAAAATCGTTTGAGGGAAGTCAAACACCTACTAGAGTATCTTTTACCTACAACTGTAACAGAGAATATATTCGGTGCGTTGTACGCCAAACTAGGAATAAATGCGGGAATTAATGGCTTAGGGGCCCTTAGTGGTTTAGCTATTGGTGAAATAGTTGATAATGAACGATATGCTCAATTATTTATGGGTATAATGAAAGAACTATTTACTATAGCAGAAAAAGAGAACATAGAAGTATTCCAATTAAACGAGGCTTATCATCCACGCGACATAACACTTTCAGATACTGATTCTCCCTCTGATATTGTGAAGAAGCACATGTTGTTGAAAAGAATCTTTGAACCATATAGAGCTGTAAAATCTTCAACTTTACGGTCATTAGAACGTGGACAACGATCAGAAATTGATTTTATTAACGGGTTTATTGCCAGGAAAGGAACAGAATTGGGTGTTCTAACACCAATTAATGTACATATAACTCAACTTATAAAAGAAATAGAAACTGGGGAGAGAGAGATTATCCCCAGCAATTTAGATGAACTATGAGGATTAGTCATTGGTTGCCTCAATTTCACCATAACATTTCACTGTCGCAAAAAGCAATCCAATTAAATGTTTAGGAGCATGTATATCTCCATCGACTGCTAAATTATAGATTACTTGCCTGAAATCATCTAGAGAAACATCTGTGTCGATCCTTAACTCTCCATATACTCTTAAATCGACCTGTTGATCAGTTTCTAGAAAATAATCGAAAAATGAACTCGTCAGGTGCACATCAGAGTCAAAACTCTTTTGAACTACTTGAGGTAAGCGATCACCTTTGAATTTTTCAATTTTATAACAATTTTTAACTTTTTTAAGTAAAAGTAAGTAAAGATGAGAAGGAACCCAGATTCGTTCCACATTTTCAACACGTTTGATTTTTTGAAAAGTTTCAGGAGTAATGTCTGGACTTAAGAGAAGGTTTTTGACTCCAACTATATTGATAATCTCGTCGTCAAGAGTGACTAATTCTTCTTCATTGAGCTCAAGGGATGATACATTACTAATAGTATTGCCATTTTCCCCTACAGAATCATAACGATATTTGGCAAATAGTCGATTTATCAAGTCTGCTACACTAAGACCATTTTTGCGAGCAATCTTACTAAGATCTTTATACAGCCGAGTATCTAAGCCACGAATGCCGATAACTTTATCAGATTTCAAAATCTCAATTTCAGGGGGAAGAGGTGGTAACGGCGGGACAGGTGGAAGAGGGGGAGCTCGTGGTGTCCGAGGAGTCCGAATGGCTCGAGCGGCACGAGTAACACGTCGTGCTACACGTTTCCCTTCTTTACGAGCTTCTTTCACTGCAAATCGGATTAATTCTTCAGGATCCTCGTCATCAGTAATTAGAGGATCGTCTTCCTTGTCGTCTTCATCAGAGGCCCAATCTTCACTAACAGATTCAAACGAATCGTCATCATCATCGTCAAAAAACTTTTTACCCTTTTTGTTCAGGTCAAACATCAATAATTCAACGCCTTGTAATTGTTAACAACATCTGAGATCTAGAAAATACGATTAATATGAAATCACCAATAGAGTTCTTTAGTGTCGGGTAAATCAAGTTTAGAATAGGAAGTTGATCCACTATGAGAGCTTATATGAGTTCTTTCATGTTCAGCAATAATTTTTCTTGCCATATCAACGTAAGAAGCAGGATCAAACTGATAAAGATCGTCTGTATTCTTCTTTGCTTGATTAAACATCAGAATCCCATACTAAAGTGCTTGTAATTTTCTGTTAACTCTGTACAACAGAAGTATGACTTATGTTAAAAAGTTTTCTATTATCGTATATCGTGATGTATTAATAATTTTTCTCTAATATGAGATAAAATTGGCACGAATTGATCAAAAAGAAGCTTAAATTCGTATTTGGTGTGTATGAAAGTGGAATATTTTAAAGCGAGACTTGTTGTATAAATAGTGTTAGCAATGTACTACTGTGCTAACAGAAAAATGACTTCTACTTAGAACCTCTTTTTGTTAAAAAAACCCTTAACCGTAAGCTACAGGAGAGAGCACCTGTATCTTCTATTCTAGCTGTTATTGGAATCACACTTTTTGTTAGCTTGATTGATCTATTTAAGTTTGAAATTCATCCCTTCTTGTTGTTATTTTTATTTTGGAATTTATGTTATTATCACATTACTAGAAAATTGGTATGTGGGGGATGAGTGAACTATCCTCTATCATCGATGAGAACTTTTTACGCGATAAGACTTTTTAAATGCAAATTCTTCTCCTTACTCATCACAAGAAGGATAGCCAATGAAAGAAGACTCTCTATATACAAAATTCCCTGAATGGTATGATTGTCTTTATGGTCAAGTCGATATTCAAGAAACTAGTTCCTCTCTGGAATTTATTCAATGGTTTCTCAAGTATAAAGATCTTGAACCTAAGAATCCTGGGCAAATAATTCTTGATATGGGATCTGGAACAGGTCGTACTCTTATTCCATTAACTCAACAGGGTTATGCAGTAGAAGGTATGGAACCTTTCGAAGGGATGATTAAAATTGCTCATAAGAAAGCCAAACAAGTTAATACTAGGATTACTGTTACTCAAGGATCTTATCAATCATTATCTGGCAGCGACAAGTATCAACTAATCTTTGGGATTAATGGATCCATGGCCTATCTGTTATCTAGCGATGAGTTTTCACTTGCTTTTAGAAATATTTTTAGAGCGTTACGTCCAGGAGGTATCTTTCTCGTCGATTTAATGAATTTTTATGGGCTTATTAAGAGTTACAAACCTCCTGAACCTCAAAATATAGAAATTGATGGGAAAAAAGCCCTTTATGTTCTATCGTTTAAGATTGATCTAAATCGAACAACTTGGACTCATCATGCTCGTATCATATTATCAGGCGACGAAAAAGACGACAAGAAGAAAACTCTTCTTTATGAGGATATTCATGAGTTATCTATGATCAATCTACGAGAGCTTCAATTCTATGCAAAGCTAGCAGGCTTGAACTTCATTGAAAATTTCCAATCTTATGAAGATAGACCATACGACAGAAAATCAGGCATCCGCATTATTGCTGTATTTCAAAAACCAATATAATGAATTTCAAATAATAATTTATGTAAAAGAATTTCCATATATGTGAGGTAAAATCTATGTCTCCCCACTTTTTTGCTATCACTCATCCTTACCGAAAGGATTTTGTCACCAATCCAATTGATTCAGAGAGTCAAATAATGAGTGAGCACTTTGAATATCTCCAGGATCTAATGAATCATGGAAAACTGTATTTAGCTGGTCCTACTCTTAAAGAAACTGATCCATTTGGAGTCTACATCTTTTCTACTGCAACTTTAGATGAATCACGGGAATTGCTAGAAAAAGATCCTAGTATCAAAGCAAAGCTACAAAAAATTTCCACTCTTCGTCCGTTACGAATTTCTCTTCATGACTGTCTAGGTGAATAAAATGTCTACTTCCGAAAACAATTGCGCCGATGAATGTTGTCAAAGCTGTACTGAATCGTTTTGCCAAAGCTGCAGTGAATCCTGTTCTGCAAACTGTGAAGAATCATGTAACCAAGCTTGCTCAGATGCATGTTCAAATGCTACCTGTACATGTGGCTCAACCCCGGAAATATCAATATTCCCACTGTTTATTGCCTTAGGAAGCGCTTTATTTAGTTCAGTTCTCATTGGAATTATCCAAGCCTTCAATTCACAAGGACCCATCTTAATAACGCTTTTTGGATCCACTATCCTTGCTGGTAGTTTATCAGGAATCCGAATAAGTAAATCCCATAGAAATACTTCATGCAATGTCATCAATAGCAAATCAATTAGGATTATTTCAACTAGAATTGGCTTGATTTCTATTAATCATTCACATCACCCTATTCACCTCATAAAATCTGGTCACGAATTTCGATTTCGGGGAAAATATTTTTGCACGGGATGTTATGGAATACTCATAGGGACCATTATTTCGGTTATTATTGGTATCTCATATATTGTGAATGGGTTTAACACACTATGGGGTGAAGCAGTCCTCCTATTAATACCACTTTGCTTTATACCTATTATATTAAGGTATAAGCTCTCTTATAAATTCCCTTCATCAGCAAAGCTACTGGCCAACTGTCTTCTCCCAATTGGAAGCTGTCTATCATTGATATATACTGATTTTCTTTATCATAATTGGATTTTAAACGTATTAGTAGTGCTATTAATAATCACTGCGGCTTTTCTTAGGGGTGTTATTGCACAAAAAGATAATAAACTTAAATAAATCCATTTTATGCTATTTAGCAGCCCAAGAAATGAGATAATCAACGTTTTCAGGTCGTGAAATATCAGGTCTATCAATCAGCCAGTTTCCATCCAATTGCAATTGTTCAACTGTTAAGTTAAAATGCGAGACTGCGATACCAAGATCAATTCGGGAAAATTCAGGCCAGCTAATAAGATTATGAGAACGAGAACTTTTACGATGGAGATAGAAGTGAAAGATACCTTTATTATGCTCTTTGACAATTCTCCAGGGTTGAGAATTTGAGGCAGAAGGTGCAAGTCTAATCATCTCTAAAGGAGTCGTAAACTCATCTGCTTCATCGACTGAGAGAGGAGTGTTGAAATTTGAGTCAAAAAATATTTGAGACCAAATTTTTCGATCTCTTGAACGAGCAATAGATTTTATGGCTTTCGAACGAAGAGTTTGCCTTTGAGCTGCCCAACCAATTGGAGATATTACTGGGATTCTCTCCCCCGTACGTAAATTAAGTTGTGAAGCAAATGCATTTCGATTAAATGTTCCTCCAAGCCATACAGTACCTAATCCAATTTGTGTGGCATACAATATTAGATACTCAAACAAAAATCCAATATTTTCCAGATCATACTTAGAAGGTTCTGTAATTATACCAATAATGAATTTTTCAGCTTTTTTAACAAAACCATACGTTCCTAATTTTAATTTTTGAACTTTTTTCAGTCCTTGGAGTTCGAGTACTTCAAATCGTGTGAATCCCCCAAAGGGACTCGTAGGTAAATGATCAATGCATTGCTGTATCATGTCTATTTGCTTATCTAAGGATAAATCTACTTCATAAGTTCTAATAGAAGTTCTCTGTTGTATTGTTTCGATTGCATTTGAAATAATTTGTAAAGAATCCATTCCAAGTCAATGTTAAGACATTTCATCAATGTTGTCTTTTGGGTTATGCTAAGAAATATAACTGTCCCTTAATCGAACATGAACTGCTTTTGAATTACATCGGATATTTTTATTATAATTTTACCATCTGTAATCATAACGGGTAAATGAGAAGGCCAGCACCCACCAGATAGATTTTCAGTACCAATTCCACTTACTAGAAATGTATTACCACAATTTAGACATCTCATATATGGATCCTCTTGAGCATATCCTTGTTTAGCTTCATAACAGACATCACAGGCGTCGAATGCTATATGGGGTTGATTATCAAATCCTAAAACTGCAAAAAATTTGATTTTAACATCAGCTATTTGATAAAAATAGAATTTGGCCTTAGCTGTAACATCATCCAGCTGAATTATTAAATTCTCTCCATCCTGCTTAGCTGCAATAACTTCTTGTTCAGGGATCTCTTGTAAACCGATTATTAATGCAAAACTGAAGATCGATATAAAAACAACGGCAAGCACCATATGTTTGCTACTAAATCCCCTGTATTCTTCTTTATGTGGTATTTCATCATTTCCTTCTAGTTTGTTATTCATGTTAAACATTGCTCCAGAATTAATTAATTACTGTCATATTACTCATTGATACTTTTCCATCTATAATCTGTACAATTCTATCCCCTTCCCTTGCTATCTTTGAATTATGGGTCACTAAAAGAATAGTATTCCCTGCTTCATGTATTTCTTTTATTAAATTCAAAACAACTCGGCCATTTTTTTGGTCAAGATTTCCAGTTGGTTCATCAGCAATCAGAATTCTTGGGTTATTAATTAACGATCTTGCTATACATACTCTTTGTTGTTCTCCACCTGACAATTTGGCTGGAATAGAATGTAAACGATGTCCTAATCCGACTCGTTTCAAGGTTTTGATTGCTATGGATTCGTCTTTATTATTATTATAATACATAGGTAACATTACATTCTCTAAAGCGGATAAATAGGGTATTAGATAATGTTGCTGAAAGATTAACCCTATATTTTCTCGTCTAAAACGAGTTAATTCCGTTTGATTAAGATCATTAATCTTGGTTTCACCAATCATAATTGAACCAGACGTCGGTTTGTCTAAGCAGCTAACCATGTTCAAAAGTGTTGTTTTACCTGATCCACTCGGGCCAGTAATTGATGTCCAATCTCCTCTGCTAATTGAAAGATTTATTTCGTTTAAAGCTGTCGTACAGCCATCATAAATCTTTGAAAGATTGTCTAAGACTATTAACTCTTTGCTCATTAGTCACCCCTCAATACTAAAACGGGTTCAATCTTCAGTGCTCGATTTATTGGAATAATAGACGCGAAAAGAGAGACAATACTTGCTATTACAAGAATAATAGGTAGAACAATCAATTGCGGAGAAACAAATGAATTAAAAACTGTGATACTGACGAATTGAGCACCCAGAATACCAATGATGAATCCAATAAATCCACCCATTACACCAATTAGTAGTGATTCTGTTAGAAATAAAGATGCTATCTTCCTGTTTTCAGCTCCAATACTCATCATTAATCCAATTTCAGTTTTTCGCTCGAGAATCGAGGTAGTCAAAGTAGTACTCACTCCTAGTAATGTTGCCAAGAGTGCAATGAGAGTAACAATTGTCATCATCATTTCTATGGTATGAAGTATGCTCATTTCAGTATTAGTCATCTGAAGAATCGTTTTAGCTTCTATATAGTTAATTTCAGACTCGATTTCTGATGCGATATCCTCTATTGGACATCCAGAACATAAAGCACTTACCTGTATGGTATGAATGGCATTTGTCTGCTCCGTAAGGTATTGAGCAACTTCTAACGGAACAAAGATATGATTGTCTTCTGTGCCTCCAGTTGTAATAATACCACTAATTTCGAGTGAAAGTGTCTCCTCATCTTGATAAGTAACACTAAAAATGTCTCCAAGTGATAAATTCATTTTTTTCGCTACATTAATTCCAATCATACATGTTGTTGAGCTAAAATTAAAAAATTCTAAATCCCCGATCCAATTACCCTCAACACTCCACCACCAACTATTAATTCGTCTAACACCAGTCAGAAAATTTGTCCCATCTTCCAAGGTTGTGTTTTTTTCAAACCATGTGCCAGTTAGCACAACCTGTTGTTCTTGGCCATTACTTTTCGCAGTAATAACTTGATATAAGAAGGGAGCATAACCTAGAATATTTTTTGACCAATTAATTGTTTTAATTTTGTAAATATCGGTTTCATTGATGTATTGTTGATTCGTAACAGATGTAAGACTAATATCTCCTATACCTACTGGTATAATATCGGATTTAGGAACGATTAACAAATTTGCACCGAATTTTCTAAATTCAGCACCAATTTTATTATTAACATCAAGGGAGACGGTAAACATTGCGGCAGGAATAGTAACTCCCATAACAATAGCTATAACAGCAATTATGAGACGTCCCTTACGCTTGAATAAAGACTTTTTTAGTATTTGATAGAACATAGAAATTTCCTAGCAAATGTTGTCTATCACGAATAGTTTGCTTAATTGGTTTTTAGCTTCGAGTTTCGTGTTTGGGGCTATATTACGAGTCATAAACTAGATATTTATAACTTTTTACTTGTAGAAGTTACAAAACTATTAACAATTGAAAATTTCCCTTGAGAAGAACTTTATGCAACAAGGATTCTGGTGTTATTCGTACGTACTATGCATTAGGCTTATTTTAGCTTTTTTCAAATATTAATGCTCTAGTCGAATTTGTGAATCCTTATAATAATACGGATGAGGAAGACAATCACAACAATCTTGTATATGTAGAGATATGAATTTTGGGGTGAATAAGGAAAAAATGGATATGATGCCTTTCAGAACATATGGGCAGAAACCCTATACAATAGCTGTAATACATGGAGGGCCTGGGGCAGGTGGAGAAATGGCCCCAGTTGCTCGTCAACTTTCGTCTGAATGGGGCGTAATAGAACCAATTCAAACTAAGAAATCTATAGAAAAGCAGATACAAGAGTTAAAAAGTACAATTACTAAGAACTGTTCATCTTCCCTGATTCTGGTTGGTTACTCCTGGGGAGCTTGGCTGAGTCTATTATTCGCTGTGCAGCATAAATCAGATGTTAAGAAAATAATCCTTATCAGTAGTGGTCCATTTGAAGAAAAATATGTTGACCAGCTAAGAACAACGCGTACAAATAGACTTAGTAAAGAAGAAAGAGCTGAATTTGAGACAATAATAACAAAATTAAATACCGAAAACCTTTACCAAAATGATGCAGAGTTCAAACGTTTAGGAGAGCTAGGTTCTAAAACTGACAATTTTAATCCCATGAAAAAAGAGGTAGAGGATGAAATTCAGGTTAAAGACTCGAGTGAGATATATCAGTTAGTCTGGGGAGAAGCTGCAAAGCTAAGGAAAAATGGCCAATTATTAGAATTAACAAAGTCCATTACATGTCCAGTGACGGCAATTCAGGGTGATTATGATCCTCATCCATATGAGGGTGTGGAAGTACCACTGTCTCGTACTTTAAGGAATTTCAAGTTCCACTTAATTAAAAAGTGTGGCCATACGCCTTGGCTTGAAAATGAAGCTTATAAGGAATTTTATCAAATTCTCAATGATGAAATTGAGAATGTCTAGAAAAATTCGTCTTGCTTAATTTCCGTATGTACGTTTCATAATCTTATCCATCAAAGTCTTATTTCCCATTTGATCTAACAATGCCATTTCCGATAGATCATCATTTAGACTGTTCGTTGGAAAACAGGTTTGAAATCGTGAACAAATATTACAATTAGGGAAGAATTCAGCACATATTCTGCATTATATTTACTTGTAAAAGTTATAATTTTCAGAATTAGATTTGAAGTCATTTTCTGATACTACAAATTATGATTTATCGAAAAATTCAGAAGTAATAGAGTTCAAGAGATTAAGAGCTTATTAACTTAATTTCTCTTTCTTCATACATTTCTTATAGCAGTTTAAGCCAGTTCCCTTTTCTTCCTTCTATAAATTAGAATAAAAAGTGACAACGCTAGTGGGATGAGCATTAAAGAAAGATCAGATGTATCAGTGATTAGTGAAGGTGTAGTAAAAGTTGTAATACTTGTCTCATCCATGGAAATGTCAGTGGATGTTGATTTCTCAAATGTTGTACTAGTTGTCGTACTTGTAGACGTGGGAGGTTCTTGATCAGAGGTGAGTTCAGTTGTTGTCGGTTCGATAATTGTTGTCATTCCACCCTCACCATAAAGAGAATAAATGGGTGAAGTATAACTATTACCATCTGGATCTTCGGCTTCAATATAAAAATTCAAGTCACCTACAATCGCTGATCCTGGAATAGTAGCTGACCAATTATTACCCATAAAGAGATCCATCAGTCTTATTGAAAAAACGGTCTCTGTTGTTAATTTATAGTATAGAGAAACACCGTGTACATCTGATACATATGATCCTGAATCTTCTACGCTTGCTAATATTGCAAAGGGTTCTCCAAGTTCCAAATTTTCTTTTCCTAGGACAATATATTTAATAATTGGAGCGATATAATCGTTATCAATTGTCAATGTTATATTATCCACTAAGGATGATAAACCCGCATAATCATTTACGGTCATTCTCATGTAATATATTCCGTTGTCTAATCCCTCCAAAGTATCGTTCCGTGTATTCCAATACCATCTCCATAATGGACTTGAAATAGTCTTCTTTCGGACTTGAGAACCGATGATATTCAAAGGATCAGTATAAATTTCATAGGTAACATTTTTTACTTCAGAATTATCAGATAATACTGAGGGACTAATCCCGTAAGTTCTCCGAATATATGGAGGAAATCCTGAAAATTCAATATATGGTTGATCTGGTTCTAATTTCAAATCATTCGGATCAATATTTTGCTCTTCTGAAGTATCCCAGATAGTTCCATTCTCATCTTTGATCGTTATTTTATATGCTGTTGTATTTTGTTGATTCAATTCAGGAAGAACAAATCGAATACTAATTTCTTCATTTGTTGCCAATGAATGAATTTGAAACGGATTATTTAGCGATATATCTTGAATACTCACCGTTTGTGTAATATTTTCCCATTTTATCCTTTCATTAACAAAATTTATTTCGATCTTTGTAATATTTATAGTCATTATCCCTGGATTTGCAACATATATTCTTCCCAGCCCATATCCAACATTATGGTCTATTATTTTTGTATAAGCAGTATCATATATTACATACGCATCAGTTACTACTAAATTTGAATTTGCTACTTGAAATCTAACAGGATTCTCATCAAAGAGAAGGTGTGAATGCGTTTTTGATATTTTGTTACTACAACCACCTAGTGAAATTAGAAGAATAATCATGCCAAGACATGAAATACACGGTATTCTTCCGTTAAACCCAAATTTTCTATTATTTGGTTCGCTTAATTGTTTCAACATTTTTCACCAGAGACAGCGAAAATTCGAACATAGATTTGTTTCATTTTTCCTTCATTTAAATTTTCACTTTTTGTCACAATTAAGTACTTCGTCAAACAACGCAGTACTTCGTATCACCTCCTCGAAAACATCTCCTGGCCCCTAAAAAGCGCCCAATGCCACGAGGTTAGGAGGAATTCACAGAAATCATTAGCTGTATAGACAAAATCTACCCGACACCTCCGACTAGTCGGTTTTAAGAAATTAAGGGGTGCTTTGAAATAGGCCCAGAAATTGCATAACCAAAATGCGACGAGAACAATAACATATCGGACTACTGGGTGTTGGGAACAACTAAACATCTGGAAGCGATGCATCTGTCTGTAATAGGTTTCAATCATAAATCGGTTACGATAGAGGGATGTTATCTCTTTTCCTGAGAGTTGACAGGTGGGAGGAACAACAAGAGCGACAACTCGATCACCTTCTTGAGAGAGAACGAGCTTAACGGGAATTTTTCTTCCCGTATGACCTTTATTCAGTCGATACTCCACAATTGTCGTATCTCCTTTGTGAAGGAGCTCATCTTGGTATTTCTGAACTAGAGGTTTGACGCCCGTATTGACACGCCCTCGAATAATAAAGAGGACCTGTTTCTGAAGGAACCATTCAACCAAGTCATAATTATAAAAATCTCCATCCCCTAGTATCCCAATAACTCGTTCGTGAGTGATTAAAGGACTCAAGAGGGCTTGGACTCTTTGAAGAGTTGAGTACTCTGTGGGGATTAATTGGACACCTAACGTAATCGGTTCGGGCGCATTTACCCAAATAACACTAAAGAATTGATAAAACTGGGAAGTACTGGCTTTCCGCTTCCCCTTGCGAATATACGAGGATAAAGTTTTAGCATAATTAGGATCCAGATGAAAATCAATCGCGAGTAACATCCCGCGCTTTCGAGCACGTTGAAAACTCTCGGGAAGGCTATTTAGAAATTGCAGAAAGCCAACTTGCTGTGAGGTCGCAATATCATCAACAGAATTAGTTTTTAACCAAACTAAGGTAGCTTCCCCAGAGGGAATTGAGAGATGTTGTTCTCTCAGATCTCGAGCTTTCCGAGAAATAGAAGTCCGATCTATAGCTGCAAGCAAAAGCAATTTCAGACGTGTTTTCAAATTGAAAGGAGATCTAGTTGGGACTGGGTTGGATAAGAATTGAAATTTGTCTAACCAGCGTACCATAAAATTTATAAGGGTCGGAGTTTTTCTAGCTTTTCGTGGAGGAAAGCGAGGTAGTTTGATTTTGGTCATGATAACTGCTAATCACTTTTCTCCACATTTAAGTCTTTCCCCTTCGAGATTTCATTAGACTCACCCTCTCCCATAGTTACGAAGTACTGAACGGTTTGGCGATGTTAATGAAATGTCGTATAACGTTGGTTATATGATCAAAATACCATGTAGTTTTACATGGCAAAAATTTTCATTGTAGTTTTTGGATAATTTTTCTGAAAATATTCTCCTAAACCACCAAAGAGTATAGCTTTATTGTTTCGAGTTTTCAATAGAGATTCCCATTCCAGAAAGATCATATGCTAGTATATTTCTTTATTTGTCATGAATTGTTCAGAATGTCAAGGCATCTGTAACCATCTTGTTGATGGCCTTTATTGTAGCTGTCAAGGTCTCGATATTATTGATTTATGTGATTCTTGTCGTGATTTTGAACTTGAGAATCGTGATCCATTCGATTGAAATGGGAGTAGAGAGGTCAATGAGTATCGATGAAAATTTAGTAGAGAATTGGGAGATTCCACAACGATTTGGATTTCTAATTAAAATGATTAAAGCCCCGCCGTTCAAGGTATCAAGGCTGAAACTTGTCGAGGGTTCAATGGTTTGGGCAAATGAATGGTTGAATAATCAAGAAATAAGATATAATTCCTCTTCAGAATCTGTATGGGTTTACTCGTTTGAAGGTCACGGGACAATAAGGAAAATCTATCCCAAAATTGTCAAAACCACCTCAAATATTGTTGGGATTATCTGGGATTACCTTTTATCTCCGAATAATTTTAAGTACAAGGGAGTTAATGGGATAGTTCGTCAAACATTGGGAAGAGCTCTTTTTCTTACCCTATATGATCTAAATCGTTTGTTTTCAACTCATAATCTTGATTGGCGTGACTATTATGATTTAGAAGTTTTTGGTATTGAACCGATTTCTGTTATCACATTCTATATGGAAATAGATAGCTACCCTCAATACATAGTGAAGTTGAACACTTCAAAAAAGAAACTAAAAAACCTTAAAATATATGATTTTGTTGTGAAAGGGTTCCATGAGATTTTCCAACAGGGGTTAGATGAAATTGGGGTGTCTTACCTAACAAAAGCACATAGAGAAGAGAAATGGGATGAAAGAACCAGGTACTGGGCAAGAATCGCTCCATATTCTTATTTTCCTTGGTTTCTTAGAAATAAAATGCATGATTGGATGAGAGATGATTTTTCAAGGATAATAATCTGGAATTCTCCAAAGAATATTTCCAAATCTCGATATAAGATATACAAAGACAGATCTCCCCAATTCTTTTCACAATTGACAGAGTTTTACGAGGCAAAATTCGAGCAATACTTTTCCCAAAACAAGTTAAACTGGCAGAAGTTCATTTCAATTGAAGCTCTACCCCGAAAAAAAGAAAAAATTGTTGTAAACCTTAGAGAAAGAGCACCAGATGGAATTAATCAATGGATTTTATATGAACCTATTCCTGATGAGAAGCTTTATGGAAAGAAGACCAAGTTACCTTTTTACTTTAAATCAACTATTGTCAAGTACTCATTACCGAAATTTTCAGGATTATCTACAAATAATGTATTAGATTATATTATTAATAAAGAAAGAGATTTTGAAATGGATTTCTACACTCTAGTGGAGTCTTCCTTCTTAAAAAAGCAAATTACTGATCTTGGTATCTTTTTTAAAATCCTCATTGATTTTATGTATTATACAACTGAATTAACGTCTCTAGAACAGAAAGAGGGAAACGTACAGAGTGTTCAATCAACGAGAAAAATGGGTGCCTTGGTTGCTATATTAGAAAGTGCAATGCAATCATATTCAGATATTAAAATATACGATTTTTGGAAGAATACGTTTAAATTAATGTGTAAATATGCAGAAACTGTATACTTTGAAAATGAAATGGTTTGGGTTCTCTCCAAGGATACATTCCTTGTCCATCGGTGTTGTTGGAATATCACGAACTATTTGAAAGAGAATAAGGTGAAATTAACCAGAAAAACAAATTTTCAATCTTTAAATAAAAAGCTTCTAGCAATATGTATGAACAAATCGCCTGAACATAAACTAATTACTAGCGAAATCTACAGAAATCAAAAAGATAACTTAGAGTGGTATAAAGGATTATTATAAGCCACTAAGCTTACTAGAACATCCAGATAGATGACATTCGATTCTCCAACATTAATTCCGATCTGAGGGTGAAGACAATCAAAAAAGATGAAGAATATAAAGAGACGACGAGTAAAGTTCTAAAAAAACAGCCTTCTACAGAAAAAGCCGTTATTCTAAAAATAGAAGAGCTGATAGACGTAAATAGCACCTGTGTGTCCTTACATGAGTTAAACCAAAAGTATTCCAATAACGAAATTTTCCAAATTGTGATCGATTTTTTTTTCAGCGCTTCAGAAAAATACCCCAATCCTGAAGAAATTGAGAAGGAAATAATTTCCGTTTTTGAAACAAAACTTTTTTGTTCATTAGCTATTCTACACCAACTTCCCCCAGATGTAAAAGAGGTGAAGGACTATAGAAAAAGCTTATTTTCTCTATCCCGGATGATTAATGGAGCATATTACGACTATTACGACTCTTTTGACCATCTAGAAGCGTTGTACGAGAAATTAGAACTCTTATTTAAAACATGGACGAAGGAATACTGGCTAAAAACAGAAACTCAAACGGATATTCGAAATCTCATTACCTCGAAGGATTCAATAGATATTATCACAATTTGGAAGTTGATTTCTTATTGGCCCGAGGAGTACTGGGAGGACGAAAACTTGCGAGAATTTGTTTTACATAATGCATTCGAAGAGGATTCCCATAATGATGATTCGAGAGTATACTGGCATTTTAACAATCCTGAGGATAAAATACACCTTCTTTTTGAGAGTTACCCCGAAAAACTTTTGCTCAAAAGGAAACAAGACCATTTTTATCTTCTAAATCAAATACACCATCCTGATGGGTTACTTCGTCAAACAGTATTTCAGAGGATGAGACTTTTCTACGATGAATTAAGAAGAGATAAAGACACAAAAGAGGCTTTCATAAGCTGCTTATCTAATCCCGATCCTTATATTCAGACCGAGGCTTTCAGTTATTTAACCTGGGATCTTAAGGTTGAATTTGATCAGGAGATTAAAACAATACTCTCTGACGTATCAAAAGAATGGGTTCAAAGCAATGCAGAGCGTTTAATAAAAACTATTATTGCGAATATTAATTTCTTTGAAAAAGATCTTCAGAATGATCTTTTTGAAATAGCTCCCGAACTAAAGGAAAAGATTGGTTTCTGTCCTGTCTGTAAATCATATTTAAGTTTATTATCCGACGATGAAACGGTTCGGTGTCCTGGTTGTGAAAAATCAATAAAAGTCGGGTCCATCACGAGAGCACATTCTTAGGTGCTTATATGTACTTCTACTTTTCCATTCTGATAACAGCCATTCTCACAAATATCAGTATTAGATGTATGTGGGTATATCCCAGTAAAATCCTACAAGCTAAATTTACTTCTCTGAGAGACTGATAAAACAATAACCAATATTATCAAGAGACTTATGAACATAAAAACTGAAATAATTGAAGGATATCTAGCAACAAAGCAAGTATAAGACTAAAGTTGTAGTTAAATTTTCTTAAATACGAAAAAATTATTCTTCTAGTATAGGGAGTTAGTTTATGACACCTGATTCAGAATTTTATAAGGAAATTAAAAAACTAGATAAAGAGATTATTATCTCGGGATTGTCTAGTCTATTATTATATCCAGAGAATCATCGACACACTATTTATATTGAAAATTTATTGAAAATACTTCTGACACTTGATTTTGATGGGGAAGTAGAATTTGACTATGATAATTTTAAGGAATGGGTTAATTCATTATGGGCTAAAAGACTCGGTCACAAACAATTGGAAGATCCTGTCAATACATGTTTTGTAGAAAATGTGCGTTTAAGGAATGACGAATATTTAGTATTGACAGGGGTCACACAGGGTGGTAGCTTCTATGTACAGAGCTTAATGTCATTAATTTTCCTTACAGATAATCAACTTATTAGAAAATTTGCTGTTAAACTATTTGAGAACTTGAAACTAATTTTGACAATATCAGATACTGTCTTGAAACGAGTAAACATAAATAGACTAACTGAAAGTCGAACTATTGATATTGAAAATATCTACTTCCCAGATTGGGAGAGGTTTGAGGAGAACAGGAAATGTCTTATTATTGATAGTAACGAATTAAATAAAATTTGTGGCACAGTAAATAGTAAGTCTAACGATATAAACAGGTACGTTACTCAAAATGAGGATTTAAGATTAAAACGATCTGTTTCTGACTATAGTCATCCAATATTATTCAAACCGTTTATAGCTACTGATAGTAAATACATCTTTGTTCTTCCGACATCAACTCTGGATGCTATTAGATATCAAATATTGTCAAAAATGAATAAAATTAAAATCTTAAGTAAAAAGAAGAAATTAAAGGTAACATTTAGACAAATACTCTATTACAATTATAGAGAACATTGTCGAAATTTACTAGAATATTACTTTCTATTTCTAAAAGTAAGAAAGAAGCCACTTCAAGATCTGCCAAAATTGACATTAAAACTTCCTATTATCGAAGATTTATATGAATTCGATACTAACAATAAAATGATATATTCAATTATGGTTTTTGACGATTTTAAAAATTTTAATCATGATAACCCCTTTATTAAGGGAGATTCTTATCCTGAATTGAATTCAAAAATAGGTAAAAGAATTAGAGATGTCATACGACTCCTAGAGAAGCAATACAAGACTGAAATAGTGATTTGCCATTTGATATCGCCAATGGGAAGAAATATGATAGCAGGAGTCGAAACAAAGGATATGGAGAATCTATATTGGTTAATTCCTTTCGAAGAGTTTTCTGTACTGGCAAAGGCAAGAAAATTCGATATATTTGATATAATTAGGTACTTACCTTGGAGGTTTGAATTATCTCAAGAAATAAAATTGTTATCTACTTCTTTTCTAGATGAATTTGGTTTTTATTATGGAAATGACTTCTCACTATACTTTTCAGACTCCAAAATCAAAGGTGAGGTGATTTTCCCTATAAATGAGGGGAATGAATTGAGAGTATTAACAAAACGCCTTAATGATATACATTTGGTAGATTTAAGTGAAGGAACAATACCAGTTATACGGAAAGAAACAGATGAAGAGGGTAGAATACCAATTTTTGTTAAAAATCCTGACGATCGAGTAATTATGAGATTCCTGAGTTCTATTGAAGCATTTGATTATCCTTTTTGGGTTGATACTTACGAGACTTCAGATGAAATCATCAATGATGTAATGTGGTTATTTATTGAATTTTCTGAAATGTTCGCATATTGGGTCTGGCAATTTAGTGATGTTTTAGGACGGTTAATTATCCAAAAAGATTTTTCACAGGTTCTTCTAACATTTAATTTTGAGAATCCAAAGAAATGGTTAGTGCCCAATGAAGGATCAGATCATCCTAAAGATCTTAGTGTAAACATCTATAAAGAAAAGATATTCCTTCGGATTGTAGTTTCTATTCCATTTTATTTTAAAAAGCTGTTTATGGAAACTAATAACATTGCAGAAAGGAAAATTATGTCTGATTTGTTAAGAGGAATTACTAAATTCTTTGATTCAACCTTAGATTACGAAAAGGATTTTGAAAGAATTATTCCTCTCGGATTCAAGAAAAAGATACATTTTTTTCAACCCTCTGATTTTAAGATCCAGAATGAATCATTGGTAACTTTTTATAGAATAAAACGTGGGGATATTGAATATTATCTTCAGAATCTTGCTGAAAAAATCGATAGGAAGACTGATTCGATTATAGAGATCGAATCGAAAGAGGAAAAGGGAGAAATCTTAAATGAAATTGTTGATTTTTATTATAAATTACTACAGAATAAATTACAAAGATTCGATAAGGAATATCTATTAGAATTTCTCATATCCCAATATGAGGTTAATATCTGGAACATGACTCTGAATTCACGAACTCTCGCCTCACAAGTAGAGTGTTTTTTTGGGATTGAGAGTATGGTAAATGAATTATTATCTAATAATTCAATTCAGAATAATACATCAGTTTCTATACGAATCTTAATAGAAATTATTAGTGCTATGTCAATAAATGGAGAAGAAGAGATTTCGATTGTAGAATATCTTGAACTACTAGCAATCTGTCACCATATCGTGAATTGGGGGTTGATTAGTGATTATAATCACTTAGCAGTTTTTGATGAAACAATATCAATACTCCCTTCAGGTAGAATAGGGACATTGAAAGGAGGAATGAGTAAATTTAATCAATTTTTAACTGCAAAGTTCACCGAAGATGTTTACAAATCGTTTGATCAGACACCTACATCATTTAGTTATTCCGATCTTCTTAATAATTATAATGGTTTCGAAGTTGACTACGAATCAGCAATTGTTTCGGAATTTGGTGTAAATAGAGAGATCATCAGTAATTTTATAATGTTATTATATTCAAAAGCAATAGAAAAAGAGAATTCAGTAATATCCATACCTAAGACCGAATTTATCATTGATTTCAGTGAATCTCTTGAATTAAACTCTGAACAAACAATTAAACTAATTAATTTATTCAGTCTTTCCCTTCGTGAGAAATATGAAATTCCCCCTGATGGATTTGATACTTATGATATTTGGCCTTGGATCTATAATAGAAGATTATCCTACATTAGGAGACCTATTATTCAATATCAAATCGATGAAGAATTACATCTGATGTGGGGTGCTAGAAATTCTTTTTCAAGTTTAGAACAATTGAATAGTTTAATCATTATGGCTCGTTATAAAACTACTGATAGTTCTGCTGAGATGGAGAGTTTTATTGCGAAAATTAGAAATATTAAAGGAAAGTACTTTGAAAATGTTGTATTTGAATGGATTGAGAATAATTATTCTCTAAATCGAAATTTAAAAAATATTCCTATTGCTCCATCAGAGTTATTTCACTGTGATGAAGATTTGGGGGACATCGATATATTAAGCATTGATCATGATACAAACGTAATCTATGTTATTGAGTGTAAAAATATCAATATGGGACGTAGTCCTAGAGAAATCTCAAATGAAATTGATAGATTTATTGGAACAGATGAAGAGGGTGATTCATGGATCCAGAAACATTCTAAAAGGATGGATTGGTTAGAAGAAAATTTCGATACCATTTCTAGTCGATTTAACTTATCTGATGAACCAATACTAAGATCTGTTATCGTTATATCTGAGGAAATCCTTTCTGGTTTTTTAAGAGAATTCTCATTTCCTTTTATGTCATTTTCTACTCTAAAACGTAAGACTCTCAATTTTAATATACCATGATCATCAGTAAGTAATTTCTAAAATTAGTTCAATTAATTCTGAAAGAGTAATTAGAAGAATTTTAAGAACCATTCTTTTGGAACCTATTCCATCGACAGATTATCATGGTTCACTTTACTATAACAAATCATCATAAACGACTTGCTGCCGTTTTATCTCCTCCTCTTATGTAGTATATCCCTATCAACCTAGGGAATTCTTATTTTGTTCAAAATAAAAAAGAACATCCTCAAAATCAAGAGGTTCAACTTTGTTTTCTTGTGATGATACATCAAGAATAATAATGAAACCAATAATTGAATTTATTGAATATCAACAACTTTTTTAGCATATCAGCTTGAGTAAGATTCTTTGTATAGCTTTTACTATGTTTAGAAGTAAGTAATTCTAATATTTGGTCTTCTTCCAATGATTCAAGATATTTACCATATTTTTTATTTTCTTCAAGATTAAAAAAATCTGCATTAAACAATTTACTTCATCTCAAGTAAGGATTTTTTTCATTCGATTCCCCATTCTTGGTATGATTTAGAGGTTCTTACCAATCAGTCGATGTTTTGGGAGAATAGATATCTCTCCTTTCTTGAAGAACTATTAGTTATAGATGAATCCACATTTAAAGAATTGGTTTTTCCATTCTTAGACAAGATTTCAGAGAAATCTCTCGAAAGACTTCTTTCATCATTAGTACGATTAAAAGAAATCTTAAACGAGAATAAAGACTTTCTTAGGGAGTTTAATGTAGTTAGTCTCTTAATAAAATCCATTACCAATAGTAAAACGATCATTGACGTGTACCTGATTGATGAAAAGATCAAAAAACTTGAATTATCAAGTGATATGCAGAAAGTGGTTTGTAAATCCATTATGCTCTATTTAGAAAAGATGGAATCAGAAAACTTAATCGAATTTCTCAGTAGACTAAGATGGGGTGAATGGAGAGAAGAAAGTATTATCAAGCAAACAATTTCTAGAATCTCACCAGAGATTCTTACAAGAGCATTAACAGATGAAATTCCCCCTCTAAGTTTTGGAACTGCTCTTGTTGGATTAACTAAGATTTTAAATTCTATTGCACTGGAAACTTTGAACACTATGGGGATTACTAATATTATTAAAGTGATAGAGCGTTCTACTAGTTTTGAAGATATTCGATTTTGGGTTTATGGAATAGATGCAGCTGATGAAACCTTACTAGATACTGTAAAAGACTCCATTAAACCTAGTTTAATACTACCACTGATTAAAAAAGAAGATTTGAGTTTTTTGGCATGGTTCTATATCGAATACCAGAACAAACTTCCTAAAGTAGCAAATGAGCTTCTAATACAATCCATCCGAAAATTTTTGGTCAAACAACCTTCTCCAAACGAACTAGGGAGCATATTCGATCTATTATGGAAAAATGAAGTGTTGCCAAAGGAAATTTTCTCTGAATTCAATACAAACCAATTTCTTCCTATGCTTGAAGAATGGCTGAACTTTGATTTTTTAATAGCCTTATTGATAAAATTAGATGATGCATTACTTCTTGAAGGGGTTGATAAACTCCCATTGGCACAAAAACTCTACTTTATGAAACTATTATTGGATGTCGATCATACTCGGTATGAAAAATTAATCTCTAATCTCTTTCTTCCACTAGAAGCTTCAGATTGGGAAAAGCAGATAAGAGTAAATGAACACCAGGATTTGATGTGGATTTCAAAAACACATCCAAGGGTTTATGCTTTAATTAAATCGCAAATTGTCATGAAGAAGTTCCAGGAAATCATCACTTCAGGAATTCTGTATAAAATTAGAGAGAAAACAGGTAAATTTCTAAGAAAGTCTTAAAAATGCTAATATCTATTTAATATAAAATTGAAGGTATAAGGAATTATGAGGAAGTTTAAAAATATAATTGTCTGCTTCTACATCCTCCTTGCTTGCTTAACTAGTTCGCTCCTGAATGTAGAGTTAGGAAGCAAAGCTACAAGTCTTCCTGAGAACACGATTATAACTGGGTTCTTTGGTTTGACTAACACTTCGGAATCTGCAAAATTATTTCAAAAATGGATCTATACAAGTGCGATTGGTGTTACTTGGAATTTAACCATTACTCTTGCGGGAAGTTCAAGTTCAGCTGTAAGATTTAATCTAACCATCTCAGGAAGTATCCCCCAACATTATATCGCTTTCGAAGGAATCGAAACATTCACAATTCTACCTGGCAAAACCCACAGGGGACAATTTATAGCACATATTGTTTCAGATGAAGCACCAGGCTTTGATTTCCAGTATTCCTTAGTCGAAGTGAATGGAAGTGCGAATGGGGAGTACTGTATTGAGCAAACTTTCCCAGGGTATCCTGTGAACATAGGAATAGGAGAACTTTATGTTTCAAATATTACCGCGTGGTTGTTAACCTACCCTTTTACTACGGCCGGTTCTGCACCCAGTTTCCCCTTCTATTTTGGAGCAACCGTCATCCTTCTACTTCTCATTCAAAGAAGAAAAATGAGGAAGAGATGAAAAAACGACTACTTACCTAACCAGTGAAAAAGAAAAAAAATTTTCTTTAAACCCAAATTTACATACGAAAATGATTATATCTGATGAAATAAAGATGTATTTAGGCTCAGCAAATTTAGTAGAACGATCTATGACTGTTTTACATGAAGCAGGTATTATTACTGAAGACCAACATTTAATCCGCCCTGCAATTGATTATTTTTTCCAGCTCTACGATGATGCTGGAAAACAAAGCGTTATGGTTTGATCAATAGATATAAAACAAAGATATTGATAGTTAGTTCTAATTCTGACTTCTGGTATCAAATGAGTAAGGGTACTAAAAAAAATGATCAATAAGAATTTCTTGGAAGTTCAATTTCTTAGTTTGATTCTTTTATTCAGTATTATTAATATTTGTACTAATTCCAGTGAATATACCAGGCCACTATCTTCTAGCACATATAGATTTGATTCTAGCGGTGATTTTCGTCTATCTAATCAAAATTCTCAAGGATCTATTAATGTTTCTTCAGATGATGAGTTAGCAGCTGTCGTTATTGAGGGTTTAGGTACTAAAGAGGATCCTTGGATTATAGAAGGATTAACCATCATCGCAAATGAAAGTGCAGGGATTTTTATTCATAATACTACAAAATATTTTGTTATTCGAGATTGTCAGATCGAAACTATTAGAGATGAATATCATGGCATTATTATATTAGGTGTTAAGCCTGGAACAGCTAGCGTTGTCAACAATACCTGCATAAATAGCAAGTATGGTATTTTAATCAATAATTCCGGTTCCTCTTTGATAGTAAATAATATTTGTAACTCAAACAGTCAAGGTATCCATGTTGTGAATTCTGATTCTTGCACTATACTAAATAATGTATGCGAGAGCAGCTATATTGGAATCGAGCTATTGAGTTCTAAATTTGCAATTGTAGAGAATAATTCTTGTAATGCCAACAGTTTATATGGCATTCACTTCGGTGGTTCATATTATGGTTCTGTTTGGGATAATCTCTGCACCCATAATGAGGTCGCTGGTATTCGTTTCTGGGGGTCTTCATATTGTATTATTGAAAATAACACCTGTATTTATAACTCCGAATTTGCCTTAAAGTACAGTCATTCACGCGGGGGGAACATTAGTAATAATTTATTTAGTCTAAATGGTTATGACGGTATTTTCATCTTGCATTCTTCAGAGAATGTTTTTAAATGGAATCGATTGGTAAACAATAGTCACAGGGGAATATATGTCAAAGGTGTCTCTGCTAGCAATATTTTTCATCATAACAATTTCATTGACAACAACCAAGTGCCTCAAGCTTATGATGAGGGCCAAAATACTTGGGGGTGGAATTATTGGTCAGATTATAGTGGGACAGGCTTCTATTCCATTACAGGATCTAGTAATGCAAATGATCCCTATCCATTAGCCCAAAGTGCGACCCCAGGAACCGAAATTCCACCAGGTTATGATTTACGTATACCAATTGTAAATTCTTTAGCACATTATCCCGAAACTCCCTCTTTAACTGATCAAATCACGATTAATTTAAATATTTCAGACGATTCGGGGATAAGTAATGTAATATTATATTACATCGTTCGGGGAGAACATAGCGTAGATGATCAATATTTTTCTATAGCGATGACAGCTTCAATTGATGGTACTTACCATGCCAGCTTTGGGCCTATCTCGAAAAAAACTATGATTGATTACTACATTATTGCGGTTGATGCTTCTGAATTTAAAAATAAAATCTTACAATGGGGAGATACAATCCACATATCAGAGACCAATACTACAGCTAGCACTTCAGTTATATTTTTTCCGAGTATATTCCTCCTTTTGATCATTCTAGTTTCATTTCGCTTAAGAGTAAGAAAATTTTGAGCAAGAATATTAATTGAAACTAGTAATACAACCTAGAGACTAAGCCAAACACATAAATTTTTAGAGCAATAAATACTCCAAGATTCTTGGAGTTCTCCATATTTCGAGTCGGGGTATCCTTAAGTTAACATATAAATTTCTTAATATAACCAACGAACAGTTCCGAAAAAAAGTTGATATGGGAATATACTGTTATTTTAGACATAAAGAACTTAAATTAGTGAATTTCTAAGAAATATACATTTTTAATAATGATTAATCACGAGGGGATTCAGAATTGCTAAAAGAGTTAGAAATAGAAAAAGTAGATCTAATAATCTATTTTTGTAGAGGATAAGTGAAAGTAATGAAACTAGAACCTATGATTTATACAACCAATATAGAAAATTCGATTAAATTCTACCGTGATATTTTAGAGTTAGAAATCGATGAATTTTATCCAAATAAAGACAATCCTACATGGGTTTCTATTCGCATTGGAAATGATCGTTTAGGTATTGGAAAGACCTTCTCTGATATTAACCATAAGTTACATCCAAGAGGAGTTGATGGTTCTGGAGTTCAATTTTATATTAACGTCACCAATGTGGATAAGATATATGAAAAGTATCGAAATAAAATAGAAATAATTGATGATATTGAAAATAAGTCTTGGGGAGATAGAGAATTTACTTTCACAGATCCAGATGGGTATTTGATTTCCTTTTACTCAAAACAAAAATAGGAAATTCTAAACTGAAAGATAATAATTCTAGCACGATTAAAGCCCTACAGATGATCTACTTTGAATCGATTCTTGTTCATATTACATTTCATATGCCCTCTACCAAGAAAAACTTCATGAATCAATTAATCTTCTTTTTATATAACAGACATTAAAAAGCGTGCGCTCACTATCTACAATGCTTTGCGGGGGGATACTTAAGTTTGAGAGGAATTACCACTTTCCAGTGGCGTGTGAGGAGGCCTACCTCTGAAAATCGAGAGGGAGGAATAATGTTGGAAAGGTTCATGGATCAAATCAATTCAATGATTTCTTCTTCTAATTATAACCATTTCTTTATCAGTTCAGATACAGAAGAAATGTGAAAGCGGAAACTGGATAGTTCAATTTCTGGTCTGTCATTAAAATGGAGATTATGAATAGTACACTGTCGTCATACTGCTGAATGATGACTAACCTTAAAAAGAACTAGTTACCATGTTACGAGATCGCAGGTGGGTATTTAGTGGTGACAACAAAATACAATCCGTTAAAAATATTGATAGTTTTATTGGCCTTAGTTGGTCTTGTTATTGCCCCTATTCATGGGCAAGAAACGATTTCTAGTGCTAAATCGCATAATACGTTAACTGTCCAATTAGAACAAGATTTTTTGAATTTAGAAAATCAAAAACGGACGGAAACAGCAAAGTATAGTTCTCAGGTCGAATTCAGCGAGGATTTCACTTCTACAACTTATAGAGATCCCATAACGAATGTAGAAGGATGGGGGACAGGATCAATAAGAAGTCCCAAAAAAAGCTTCAGTTTAGCTGGAACTATAGGTTCACCCGGTTCAGCTGTTGGAGTGTATGTTGAAGGTAATTATGCCTATATCGCAGATGAAATTGGTGGAGTACGAATTATAGACATCAGTGATCCCACCACCCCAACCTTTGCTGCTGTTTATGATGAATGGAACAGTGAAGGGTATGATGTGCATGTTACTGGTGATAATGCCTATATAGCAGGTGGAACTTTTTATATATTAAATGTTAGTGATCCTACTTCACCTAAACGTATTGTTTCAGTTTTTGGTACATTAAATCAAGCGTATGATTTGGATGTTGCTGGTAATTATGCCTATGTAGCAAATGGAACATACGGTTTACGTGTGTTTGATATCAGTGATCCTACTACTCCATTTTTGGCTGATAGTTTTGGTCCATCAGATAGTTATCAGGGTGTGTATGTTGAAGGTAATTATGCTTATGTAGCAGATGGATCTAATGGATTACAAGTTATAGACATCAGTGATCCCACTACACTGACTGGTGTTGATATGATCGACACTGTTGATGCTCGTGATGTATTTATTGCTGGTAATTATGCCTATGTAGCAGATGCAGCCAGTGGATTACGAGTAATAGACATAAGTGATCCCAGCAACCCAACCCTTGCTGGCAGCTATGATACACCTGGTTCTGCTTACGAGGTTTATGTTGAAGGTGATTACGCCTATGTTGCAGATGGATCTAGTGGATTACAGGTTATAGATATTAGTGATCCAACAACACCATCTTTTGTTGATAGTTTTGGTACATCAGATAGTTCTCAGGGTGTGTATGTTGAAGGTAATTATGCTTATGTAGCAGATGGATCTAATGGATTACAAGTAATTAAAATCAGTGATTCCGTCACTCCTAACACGATCGATTTCGCTAGTACAAATCATCGTGCTCGGGATGTGCATGTTGCTGGTGATTATGCTTATGTAGCAGATGGAGAAAGTGGATTAAACGTTGTAGATATCAGTGATCCTTTGAATTCAATATCTGTTGGGAATTATGATACTCCTAATACTTCTTGGGGTGTGCATGTTGCTGGTGATTACGCTTATTTAGCTGATCTTCATAGTGGTCTTCAAGTGATAGATATTAGTGATCCCACCAACCCAACCTTTGCTGGCAGCTATGATACACCTGGTAGAGCTACTGGTGTGTATGTCGATGGAGATTATGCCTATGTGGCAGATTATGACAGAGGTTTACGAGTTGTAGATATCAGTGATCCCACCAACCCAACCTCTGCTGGTGATTATGATGGATCTGGTTTTGCTCAAAAGGTCTTTATTGCTGGAGATTATGCCTATGTAGCGAATAGACTTGATTTTCAGGTGATAGACATCAGTGATCCCACCAACCTAACCCTTGCTGGATTTTATGATTCTACAGTACCTTATTTTGATAATGATGTGTATGTGGCAGGTGATTATGCTTATGTGGCAGAAGAACAAGGTTTTACTGTATTAGACATTAGTAATCCAGCTACTCCAACCTATGCTGGGGGTATTGATACAACTGGTGCAGCTAGTGGAGTGTACATAGAAGGTGATTATGCCTATATAGCAGATGGATCAAATGGACTAGAAGTAATTGATATCAGTGATCCCACCTCCATCTCTCCCTTATCCCTTGTTGGTAATTATAATACCCCTGGTTCTGCGTATGATGTCTTTATTGCTGGCGATTATGCTTATGTTGCAGATGGATGGGGTGGATTGAATGTTGTTGAAATCGCAAGACATCGAACTCGGCAGTATGAATCATTAAGTTATGCTCAATCATTAAAAGTCTATACTATTTCGGATTCAGCTACCATAACGAGAATTACTTTGAGTAGTTCATATTCAACTCCCACCGATACATCTGTCGCTTTTGCTATTACATTAAATGGTGGAACATCTTGGAATCAAGTAAATCCTGGAGATGAAAATGTTTTTGAGACATCAGGTAATGATTTACGCTGGAAAGCAGATTTAAGTAGTTCTGATTCCTATTCATTAGTAACAGCACAAATAAATTCAGTTACTATCACCCATGAACATTATCCTGAACCTACAATCACATCAAATCTTGCAAACAACTCTATACACAATTCAAATTCAGAGATAGTTCTTACTATCTCGGATAGTAGCCTACTGAATGAAATTCGGAGTAACTGGGACAATTCAGGTGATCGAGTATTATCTGCACCATTAGCTTCAACTTTTTCGGAATTTCTTCCTATAACAGAAGAAGAGCATACATTATACATTAAGGCAGAAGATTTAGTTGGGAATTTTATCAATATAAGGTTTGCTTTTACTACTGATGATACAGACCCTACGATCGTTTCACATTCTGGTTTAAGTGATAATGTTGTAATATCAGGTGAACATGAAATCATAGTTACAGCTACAGACAATGTCGAAGTAGATAGAGTGGAATTCCTTATCGATGATGTCCAAGAACATATCACCACATCTTCACCATACATGTGGCAATGGGATACAGTTGATGTAAGCAATGGTGATTATACTGTTACAATACGCGCAGTTGATAAAGCAGGTAATGAGATTGAAAAATCTATTGATGTGACTGTGAAGAATATCCAAGGTCCTCCAGTAATTGAAATTTTTGGTATTACCATACCTATTGATCCTGGTACTTTGATAACCATTGCAGGTCTTAGTATCCCAGTGTTAGGTGCAAGTTACTTCTTTTATATTAGAAGATTCCGATATAAAGACATCTACAAAATGTATGAAAGACTCTATACGGGCGATAACTTACAAGAAATAAAAAAGGAAATTAAAACTAAATATCCTAAATATAGTTATAGTAAAATTGATGCGATCCTCAGAAAAGGGAAAAAGATTTCATAAGAGATTACTTTTTCTCTCTTTCTATTTTCTTTTACCAATTGAACTGATCAAAGAATATTGTTTAAGCATCTTCTTCAAGAAGTTTCTTCTTACTTTCAGGTTAGATTAACACTGGCATGAATTAAATTCCCCTTTGAGGTTAATATAAAAAATACAAGGTTTTATATACCAAGAATTGACAATAAACAACTTCCTTCTTGAAAATATGAGGTGAATCATGGTGTGTAGAAATGTAAAAAATCTCCTATTTTGTGTGTTTTTTCTCCTGTTAATTTTTTCATTCTTGGTTGTACCCGTTGTGGGAGATACATTCACAGGGACAGAAAGTAAGACGACCGCAACGTTCACTTCCAACAATTTCGTCAAGATCGTTTGGACAACGACCTACGATTCCCCCGATTATACGCTTTTCTCGGTCTATATTTATGAACAAGGAAATAGCATTTTTAAAGGTTCATTCAGTGGTCTGGAAGGCACCACATATTATTACGATGATGGTACACTTTATTTTGACGTCTCAGCAGCAAATCTAAATTCATGGACTATTACTACTTCTGATACATCAGGAGAGTACAGTACTTCTTTTTCGGGTTTTGGAAGTGCAAACACGAAACTGTTTACAAGTTCTGGTAACGTTAAAATCACATGGACAACGACCTACGATTCCCCCGATTATGCGTTTTTCTCAGTATTTACTTATGAAGTAGGGAATAGCATTTTTAAGGATTATTTTACCGGATTGAGTGGGGAAACTTATTTCTATGAAGCAGGAAATTTCTACTTTGATGTTTCGGCAGCAAATCTTAATTCTTGGTCATTGATTGTGGAAGATTTGGGTGGATCCCAAACAACAACAGATGAAACAAGTGATACTCAGACAACAGCAGACAAAACAAGCGATACTCAGACCAACGAAATCACTATAGGATTTGAAGTGATCTCAGTTTTGAGTGTCATGAGCTTAATCGTAACCAGAGTTAAGGTTAGAACTCGGAGAAAGAAGTAATAAAATTTTCATGTCGTTTCGTGTATTGTAGGGAAAGATATCTTACTATATGTAATCAATCAATTAAGTCGTGGAAAAAATCGTCCTGAGGTTTTCATATACTCTAAGTACTCATCACCAAACTGTTCTATGAGAATCTTTTCTTCATTCCTAGCTATCCAATAGAATGGAATAGCAACAAAAACAGCTAGGAAGATGAGTAACAGGTTCGCAGTAATCAAAGAAACGGATAGAGAAAACAAGTTTAAAGTAGTTTACATTGGATGACGGACTCTACTGTAAGGCCCCACTGTTATTAACTTGTGGTCCTTTTGTATCTCCAACTTTGCAGAGTACTGCTTTCCCAACGTGAGATGAATCCACACGGTGAGAAGTATAGCGATTACAGCCATTCCTACTCCAAACCACCGAAATATTACTGGTAAAGCGAATTGGAACAGAAGCAGAGTCTGGGGTATAATAATCCATAAACCCATAATCAGAAAGTATCCTAGAATTGCGAGCATCAGGACTATTATGGATTTGGTCTTCTGAGTATGCTCTTTCTCACTTGATCTACCAAGATTCTGGCTCCTGAAATAGATTCTCACTCCAGCAAAGACTGCATAGATCGAGATGAAGAGTATCCTAAAAAAGAGTTCTTCATCCATAGAATTCAATCCCTTGACCTCAATAGTCGTCGTTTAGTCTGCCAATTAGCTAGGTAAACACCTGTAGAATACGTTATCATGGGTATAAAGAGTAGAAAAAAACTGGCTACCATGAAGAACATACCAGCCATAAAAACAAATCCGATCCAAGCATCACCCTGACCTGTAGCTACTGGAGACACAAGAACATCCAATCCGACAAGAAATAACCCAAAAACTACGATAAAATAGCTAAGGGCACCAATCATAACTATCCCTGAAAATGGCCAAAGTAAAATTCCTTTGATAGAGGGAAAGATACTTTGAACAGAAAATACTCCTATTCCAATCACTGCAAGGTATATAATGTACCCTATAAACCAATGTAATCCATTTGGATTATTTAAACCAGAATTAGTCCATTTCCAGCCAATAAATAAATTGGCAATTATATTTATCATACAAAAAGCACACCCGACTAACCAAATAATGGAGGTTGATTCTGAGGTATAACTAGTAAAATCTAACAAATTCGGATATAACACTCTTAGAATTACTATTATCACCAAATTTATTGCTAATTGGAGAAACAGGAAAATATTTGTATACATTAGGATACGGCGATCAATTTGTTTGACTGGATTAACAATTAGCTTATTGAATTGTTTGAATTTGTTGGAGAAACTGATCCTAGATGGTATAATTATAAGAATGAATTCAAAACTCCAATATTACAAAGCATAGGTGAACTCTCACAACTATTTTCCGGATCTGGAGACGTTTTCCTTGATATTACCTCAAGTATCGTAGATATGGTAAAAAACTTCCCAAAGATAAAAATTTATAGTTTTCCTTCTTCTATTAATGTCAGAATTCCAGCATTCCAATTTAAAAAGATAATGCTTTATGTAGATCGAATAATGGTTGAATTTATTTTAGGAAAATTAAAGGATTTTGAATATAATTTTCAAATTATGGATATCAGATATTATAGCGAATTATTAAACTTGATTAAAAGTAAGAACATAATTCGTACCTTAGAAGAAGCGTGGAAATGTTATGAAAATGGTTTATTCGAAGCAGGATCACCAATGTTAAGAAAAGCTCTTGAAACAAGTCTTCATATTGCACTTAAGATTGGGAAGGGTGATGATGATGCATTGTATAACTCCTCCCACGTTCCTTATAGTCTTCCGAAGAAGATTGACATAATTATGGGAATTGGATTGTTATCTAATTTTCTAGCACAAGATCTTAAATCTAAAACTAAATTTTTTGGGGATTTAGGAGCTCATGACAGTCTAGTTACAATTAGAAGGGAGGATTTTGAATCCGCAAACATATCATTGCAAAAAGCACTTGAACATCTCTTTAGAAAAGTTAAGGGAAATAATTAGATTTATTATCACTGTTCGACAGATCTCCTCCCCCTTTACGTGTTTTAGACGTTTCTTTTGGATCCTTATTTAAAAATATTATATAAGATGAATTTTGCTTTTCTGTTTTCAATCTACTCTTTTCTTTCCTTTTGAGAAAAAAATCATCCCTCCCAGTTATTCTACTTACTGTCGCTAGGGGATCGGCTTACTTGAGGGATTCGGACGAAAAATACCACCAGTCTTTTTTAGAACAATCCACAATTGATCTAAAACTGTTTCATATTCTCTTTGAACATACGATGCAAAACGCTGTTCTAATTGAGTCCTTGTCATCTGTTCAATATTTGGCTTTAGCAATTCTTGGATGATATCTTTTGTGTCTTTGTTATTCAAACTTTCAACTACAGCACAAAGCGATAAATCAACCAATCCATGTTTCAGTTGAAAGGGCCATTGAAGATCAAAAAATCGTGTAATCTGTAAGATATGCGAGAGATTGAAATGTTTCTCGGTAGCATTGGGATCCATCTCGGATATTTCTTGTCGATATTGGTCGTATTTATTTGCTAGTATTTGTAAATCAGCAGTTAAGACAAAACCCATGGGAATAAGTCTTTTAGGGCGAGTGATATTGCCAAAAAACAGTTTCCAAGTAGGCCAAAATTCTTTCAATATATCTAATTCGCTCTTGGATGAATCACGAGTCAAAACGTTAAGTTTTGGGATGGAATTACGATTCCTCTTCAGTTTCATTGGAGCGAACTGGATACTAAATAGCTCCACATTTGACGAAGAAAATTTGTCTAGGGGAGCAACCCGATAATCGGGTCTCATATATTCCGTGTCAAGGTAACAAAACCTTGTCCACGATAGCATAAAAGGGGACATACTTTTTAAATCTCCTTAATCGATGATGTCGTCTATGGATAGCCATAAACAATGCCAAGCAATTCCCGTTGCTGATTAAATAGGATAGAATGTCTCCAAAACAAATATCAGACTGTGACTGTACGTATTCAGCAATGAATTCGTATTTCCAGCGATTATACTAAAGCCGACAATTCCTTCTACTTTTATATGCGTATCGCAAGCACACTTAATTCCAACTTTCCACTTATAGAGTAAATAGATGCTATTTCCACTTATTCCGTACTATAACTATCTTAATGCTTTCTTCACGAGCATTTTCCTAGTCATACTCAGCCAGTCGGAATGCGTTGGCTGGTTGAATCTATAAAACGGGTCTATAAATCTTTTGTGTAATTACAGTATTGTGTGTATCATTTTGTTAAAACAATTATTTTTGTGGAGTTATTCCCTCCGTCCTTTGCGTAAAGCAATAAGAGAGGGCTGACCAGTCATACGTTCTTGAATAATCAACCCTGAAGATTCAAGATTATTCAAAAATTTGGTTAGAATTCTCAAATGCGTAAGAATTTTGTTAAATACGGAACATGTAACATGAAGTTTAGATGGATATGAAAAAAATAAATAAGGGGGGTTTTTAATGTATAATTGTATTTCTCCTAAGCAATATCCAAGTAGAACGAAGGAAATAGAGAAAGTTTCTCTCTAAAGTATCTTTTTATCCAATTGTTTTTATTTTTAAAAATTCCTCCGAGTTTTATGTGTATAAGTAAGCAATGTTGTGATTTCTATTCTCTCCTTGAATATCAATAATTTGATACTCAATAGATTAAGCATTATATACCACAATAACAAACTATAAATCTAATAAAGTCGATTTAACTGATAATAATATTTGAAGCTGTGTAAACAGAATATTTTTGGAGTTAAAATCTTGAAAAAAGCATATCGCTTAATTTTTTCAGCAATGGTTATTGCTGTTATATTGTTAACGCTAAATAGTGCCATCTCGACTTCCTCAACAAATTTTACGGGCATTAAGGAATATAAACAAGCTACATCCATCAATCCTAATCATACTGATAGTATAATGAAGTCGATAGCTTCTTCTGACGTTCTTACTAATTATACACTTGATTTGTCATTAGATTCAAGTAGCCATTATCTTACTGGAACATTAATCATGGATTATGTCAACAATGAGAATATAAACATCGACCAGTTGTATTTTCATCTTTTCCCCAATGCCTCGGTAAATGAAGATATTCCTGGTTACCTTTTAGTAAACTCAGTTAAAACGAAAGATCAAGTACAGGAGTTAGATTTTACATTTGGTAATCAATTACTTAATCTTACACTTCCACAACCAGTTCTTCCTGATGGAACCTTTTCTCTTTGGATGGAATTTGAAACTGCGATAACAACCAATGACTCCTTCCGTTTAAACTATAAAGATGATCCAACAAAGGGTTTAGTTTATGCTCTATGCAATTATTATCCAATACTAGCTGTTTTTGATGATGATGGTTGGAACTTAGAACCACAATATTTTGTAGGAGATCCCTTTTATTCTGATGTGGCAAATTATTATGTAAATCTGACAGTACAATCAGACTACATAGTAGCTTCATCTGGTGAATTAATCGGACAAAATTCAGTTTTAACAGATCAAATTGAATACAAATATCAATTACTCAAAGCCCGAGACTTCAGTTTTGCTATTAGTCCAGATTATATCACAGAAAGTGGTGTTTATAACTCCATTCCATTAAAGGTATATTATTTGCCTCGCGATGCAGAAAATTGGACATACCAAGCACTGTATGCTGCATTATACTCATTTGAGTTATTTACGGACTTATATGGACCATATCCATATACTTCATTTTCAATTGCTACTACTTTTGGCTTTTACGGTGGGATGGAATGGCCAGGACTTGTCTATATTCAATCTGGATATAACTATTGGGAAACTGGGATTGCCCATGAAATAGCTCATCAGTGGTTTTATGCAGTGGTTGGAAATGATCAAATTGATGAAGGTTTTTTGGACGAAGGAATCGTTTGTTATAGTCATTGGTATTATTGGGAGGAAAGATACGATTGGACTGTAGATTTTTTCGATGCTCATCTTTGGAGAACAGCAGAAACTAGTAATGCAACTCAATTCCCAGATGGTTTAGTAATTAATAGGTCAATAAATTACATAATTGAGAACAACATGGATTCTAGCTATTATTGGGAAGCAGCGTATCATAAAGCCCCCTCAGTGTTTCATTTGCTTAGAACGTATATTGGTGATGATAACTTCTTTAATGGTCTTCAACGGTTTTACACAGAGTACAGTTTCCAAATAGCTACTTTCAATAATCTTATTGAATGCTTCAACTATTATACAGATATTGACTGGTTTTTACCTTGGTTCAACGAAGGATTTATTCCTAATGTTGAAATTGTCTCAACTGAACTTAAGGATACTGTGCAAAATGAGTATAATCTGTCTATAACTTTAAAACAAACAGGTTTATCAGTTTATGCAGCAAAAATTCCCTTTCTAGTATCCTTGGATAATGGGGAAGATACTCTGATATGGGTTTGGAGTAATACTTCAACAGCCAGTACTTCCTACATCCTTTTAGATAAAAAACCATTATCGTTAACAACTGAATTATCTAGCGGATATTTATATTCTATAAACCTCCTCCAGATGGCATCTTGGTCAATTGAGGACAATATAATCATAACAACTGATGAAACTAGTACTACTACTACTACTACTACTTCTCCAGCACCTTGGTTGATGCTATCCACGGTAATTCTGTATCTTGCATTTTACACAAGAGGAATTAGAAAACGAAGGATGTAATTTGAATCGAGTCAGAATTCGAATTGATTTGTAATATGAATGCAATGTACTTGATTTTTTGACTTGATTAAACTTTATAAATAATTCAAATGTGAAATATCAGGTCATAAAGATTAACGTGTGGAAGAGCTATGGAGTTGAAGGATGCTGAATCCCTTTTAGATGGTGGAACTACCAGCTTGAAAGTAGTAGAAAAAGGGATAGCTAAATTTATTACAATTGATTACTCGCTCCCTATGGATGGGAGGCCTCGTTATATATATTTAGGAAAAACTCTCTTTTCACGAGGAAAACAGCTGGAAATTAACTCTGAGGGTGAAAAAAAAATTGTTTTTTGGGTGAAAGATCAATTGATTTCCTTATTTGGTGAATATCAACTAGAAGAATTCCTTGCAGGAAGAGCAGCGAATTTAACCAGGGAGGCAAAATGGTTATTTGCTCTAAACTTCTATCGAATACTATCTTTAGAAAGAGATTATTTCAAATAGTAATAGAGAAGGTAAAACTAAGGTTTTCCGTTTCCTTTGCTATAATAGACAAACTAAGATTGAACCATTGAGAGTTTAGTATTAGGGAGGAAATTTAATGTGGGTAAAGATGTTTTGTTACAGATTTGAAGGTTTACTTGAGATTAGATAGCAATTGCGTTTTACCCATGAGAATGCTGAAATAATTTCTCGAGAAGCGTTACCAAATGACCCACTCCACTCCTCATGTAGAATCCTCTAAACTAACTATTGACAGCCATCATCATTTCTTTACTAAAGATAGTGTCAAGGCATTTAATCGAATGATTCCCCCTGAAAGTTATCGAGACAATTCTGAATTTCAGGAATTTCTTGATGGATTACCGACAATTGAAGAAAGAGTGAAATCAACCGTTATTGAAATGGAAAAATCTCGCGTTAATCAAATCTTACTTATGTCATTTAGTGGAGATTTTGATTCAGTATATCGAGCACATCAATTATATCCAAACCAATTTCCAGCATTGATTCCCTTTGTTGATCCTCGTTTTGATACCCCTGAAATTATGGAAGATTATAAGAAGAAAGGTGCAGTATCAATAAAATTTTATCCTGGTTCATGGGGTAATGATTTTAATTTCAACGATCCCAGAATGCTTCCATACCTAGAAAAATGTCTTGAATTGGAGCTTGTTCCAATGATCCACTTCGGTGTAATGAAAGGAGGTCCTGTGAATCTAAACGCTTGGCCCGCAAATCCTTTGGAATTGCGTCCTTGGCTTCAAAATCCAAAATTAGTAGGTCAGAAGTATATTATTGCTCATTTTGGGGCTGGATATCTTCGAGAAGTATTTCTAATGGCCTATTCCCACCAAAATCGAATATATGTCGATTCAAGTGGATCTAATGATTGGATTACTTGGTCACCATTTCCAAACCTAACTCAAGTGTTTGAAAAGAGTGTACATGCCCTAACACCTCAACATATACTATTTGGTACTGATTCTGGTCGACTTACCATGCGACACGATGTTGCATTACGACAAAAAGGAATTTTAGAAGATTTAGTGACTAGAAGAGTCATTACTGATGATGATCGCTGGGACATCTTGGGAAATAATAGCCAGCGATTATTGCTCTCTTCAGAGAACTAGTCAGCTTTTAGCCAATCTTTAAGAGCAACTTTTACGGAACGGCGCATTTCTGCCGCAAAATCCGACCCAGTCTTCCTTAAATACACATGCTGGCCAATATTTTGTGCATCTTTCAAAAATTTGCCCTCCTTTATGTGATAATGATCTAATAACATCCTTTCGAATTCTTGATTACTTCTAAGGTTATATTGGTCTTTGAAATAAACAAATTCTTTCGGAAATCTTGAAGATTTCTTTGAGGAAGTTCTATCACGTTTAGGATGTCCAAAACATAACAATGTGATTGGAAAAACCCATTTAGGTAAGTTGAACATCTCACGATGAATTTCGATGTTTTCCATAATATCTCCAATATAGCAAGACCCAATATTCAGAGCCTCAGCAGCTATGACGGCATTTTCAGCTGCAATTAATGCATCACAACAAGCTAACAACAGATCCGATTCCTGTGGTGTCATGTACTCCTCCTCATGGTTTTGACAATAATCAGCCACATTTGAATATTGAAACAAATCGTACCAACGGTGTAAATCCGCTAGAAACAATAAAACAAAGGGCGCCTTGGCAATGAATGGTTGATTATCACAGGTTTGAACTAATTTGTCTTTTTTCGTCTGATCTGCAACTTCTATCATTGTATAATGCATCATATTACCTGCAGTTGGAGCGCGCATCGCACAATGGATGATTATATCTTTTTCTTCTGATGTAAGCGGTCGTGAATCATAAGAGCGTAAAGATCTTCGATTTTCAAGTAGTCTCAGAGTTTCATTCATAATCGAATAATGACTAGTTTAACGTTATAACCTCATCTTCTGATTAAAGAGTCATGAAATAATAACGAATCTAAGAATAAATATAACCCGTTGTATATTTAACAATTATTCTGCCTCAGCTTGAATGACAGACTATTATTCCTAGAAAAACTTGGAATCTTAGATTGAAATCAATATTAAGATCATAATAAAGGAAAATATGTTGCTAGGAGGTGTCTGCGCAATACCAATCACTGATTATTCCCCAAAATTCTGATTTCTGTTCAATCGTTGTATCGACATTAAATATCCGATGATTACCGAAAATCCCGCCTGTGAAAGTGGGAAATTAATTCTTTTTCTCTCAATTATAAACGGGAATAGTAATCAAAAGGGAAGATACTGAAGTACAATTGAACCTAATGGTAATAAAAGTCCAGATAAAGCACTAAGTTTGCCACCATAGGTACGCACGTAGAACATTAAATCCCGTGTTACATCTACTGAAATTGTTTCTGCAAAAATGCTGCCACGATCCTTTTCTGAAATCGAAAGGTGGAAAAGGTGAGAGGAAAATTCCTTGCGTTCAACAGTAAACCATGTGGCATCCCCGATTTGTAATATCTGGGTTACTAGACCTAAAATATCTTGAGAACCCTCAGAAATAAATTCAAGATTATGAGATTCCGTTTGTATTTCTTCTGCTTCATCTAGTGGTACTGAAATACTTAGATCTTCCATGAAATGCTTTTGTGTTCCACTTACTTTAAAATCAACCATTCGTTTTCTCTCACGGTAACGTTTGACATCCTTATTTAGGGCAAACATCAGAAAACGAAAGGGATTTTCGTTTCCAACCACTTTTTCAGGAGCAGAAACATTCACCCAAAGGTCTTTATTATCAAGAAAATCTTCCAAATTATCCGTAAGTTCAATTATCAATCTATCTATAGTCATAAAAACTTCAGGTATTCGAGTAGATAATTGGTTGAATATATCCGTGAGGATAGCGAAGGTAATACCTGAGTTTCCTCCCTCACTAAATTGATTGTATTTATTTTCATGAATTACTTCAGTTATTTCTGACTTAAAACTATCCATGGGAAGAAGAATGGGCATTCGTTTCTTTAAATAGAACAACAAGAGTATTTTTTCTCGAGCGCGCTCTACACGAGTGACAAGGTCTAAACCATATTCAAATGATGGATTTAAGGATGAACGAATGCTTTCGGTCCATTCATCAAAACGCATTTTCGTAATAGGATCTAAAAATGCTAAAACAGCGTCACTAAGAAGATTGTCAAGGATAAGAGGGGTTTGACGGGGATAATAATATTTCAAAAAAGCACCGACTTCAAAACTCGGCTTTTCTGGAATTTTGAGGAGAAGAAGGATACCGATTGCAATGAGAACCAGGCCAATAGCGCTAAAAATCAAGATTGGTCTTAGAAATGCTCCTTCTAGAGCAGAAAAGTCCTGACCAGTGAGATCAATAACTACATCATTAATACTATCATTATTCTGTAAGAAAGGGATAACCATTACAACAGTTAACATCAGTATCCAGGAAAGAAAAATCACACCAGCTATTATTCCTGAGTTCAGTAGAACTTGTTTAGTAAACGCAGTAACAGAACTAAAACCCTCAAGGCTATCCACAGGAAATCCCTCTGCAGCTTTTTTCTGAGTTTCTGTATTAAAACTCCTCCTTACAAGGAGGCCATTTATTAAATAAGCTAAGGAATTAGCGAATAAGAAGGTCCATAGTAATCCCGCTACTGCCATTTCAGGTGCAGTAGGAACAAAATTCCCTGAAATCATGTTAATTAAGATCAAGATAGGTAGTAGTACCATTAAAAACGGACCAATCTTTCTACAATAAGTATTCAGTATGCTATTAAAGCTCATAGTAAACCCAGATCCTTTATTTAGTCACTAAGGTTTGGTATGAGTCCATATTAAAAAAAGAATCCATTCAAAATGTCTCTAACTAACTCGTTCGGAATGCAAATTTTGGATCTGAATTGCTTCTTTGAGATACGTTTCAATTTGAGATTGTTCAATTCGTTCTTTTAGAGAAGAATTCTTATCTATTAGTTCAATCCATTTAGTAAGCTCATTTTGTAGTTTTTCTTGCTCATTATTAATTCTAGATTGAAGAAATGTTAGATTTTTTTCAACAGCTAATACTAAAGCATCCTGTAAGAGATTATCTGAGAGTGTAAAATCTCCATTTATCAAGGAAAGCTTTGCTTTCAGTATAGAAGTTTCGATCTCAATTGGTAACAAATTTTGTTCCTGCGCCATTTCAAATACCTGATTTATCAACCTTTCTACTTCTTGGAATATTTCTTCATTCCCAAAAGTCTTCAATTCCAATAGTAATAGATCGGTTAATTGTAACATTGCTTGAATCCTGTGATAATATGGAAATTTTAGCTCAGCAATTATGCCTTTTAATTTCACTTGTGCTTCTACCTGTTCTTTAAAACGACCTGTTTGCTTTAATACAAAAGCTTCACTTAACATATAGCTTGATTGCATAAAGCTTGATTGCAGCCAATAATCATCCTTATGATCATGAAGTTTTTTAAGATCAATTAAGTAACGTTTAGCCTTAACTGACTCCCCTAAATTAGAATATACTGTTATTAGATTCGTGAGGGTTATCGCAATAAAGATAATCAATCCAGTTTTTTTTGCCTCAAGAAGAGCTAACTCTAGATATTCAATAGATTTTTGGTGATTGCCTAGATAGTGGTAGACTAAACCTACACGGTTTAAATTCTCTGCGATCCCTCTTTGGTATTTAATTTTCTGATAAAGTGACAGACATTCCTCGTGAAGGTCAAGAGATTTCTTTATATCCCCTCTAAAGGATGAGATGATTGCAAGATTAAACAAGGCCATTCCTTTACTCATACTATTTCCTGAATCTACTGAATAATCTATTGCAGCTTGATAGTGGTAAGTAGCTTTTTGGTAATCGCCTAACGTCAAATAACCATTACCTATATGGAGATTAGTACCAGCTTGAAAAGAAGTATATGGAAAAACAGGATCTGAGTCAATGAGAGCTAAGCCAGAGAAATATTCCTTAAATCCTTTCTCATAGTCTCCTGTAGCGTGATAGAATGTTCCTTTCAAATGGTAAAACCAAATTTCATAAAATCTTAAATTCTCACGTGTTAAGGAATCGAGTTTTTGGAATTGTTTCTCAATTCCCTCTAGTTGTGTGACCCCCTTGAAGAATTCCGCTGTCCACCAATAGCCACCAAGATTGTGAAGGCGACCAATAATTTGAAGCCGTAGATTATCGGAGTGTTCATTGATCACTTTATTGGCTAATGCGATGTAGTCATCAACTTCTGAGGTTCTAAACTCTAGTAACCAATAGGCTTTCATTAATTCACCCTCTATTCTCTCAACACCAGATAATTTCTCGACCTCCTTCACCATTTCATCGATCTTACCTTCAAATACTAATCTATAAATACGGTCTATACTCAATTTAATGAGACCTCGAATATTAGTCCTCTATTTTTAGCTTTTCTATCTTAAAAAATAAAGTCATTTTCACTAAATAACAATCTTTCTATTTGATTCGAAGCTCGAAAGAAAAGGAATATGTATAACCGATATAGTAAGCCATATATAGACTTATAGTCCGAAGCGAAATTAGTGAGGATTACCTGTGTCTATCGATTCACTCCTTCCAAAATGGACAACAGAATTCAAAAAAGGTTATTCTAAGCCATTAATCTTATTTGCTCTTGCTAAAGTAGAGAAAAGTTATGCATATCTCCTTACTAAAAAGATTCTTGAATTGACAAAAGGAGAAATTTCTATTGCTGGTTCAAATATCTATCCTATGTTAGCTAAGCTTGAAGAGGATAATTTGATTGCTAGTCAGCTTGATGAATCGGATAGAAAATTCTATCTCCTTACCCAGAAAGGAAAGGAGTTTCTAGGGAAATTAGAAATTGAGATTCAAAAATTCAATAGTAGTATGCACGAGATAATAAATCCAAATCAAAGTCACGGAGACATGTAAGAAAATGGCTAATAAGCATGCAGATCCTATTGATGGGTATATATGGGAGGTAAGTAATTTACTACCATATCCAGAGGAGATTAAATGGCCGGTTTTAGAAAATTTAAAGAAAGATGTTCAGGATGCAATGGGGGAGGAAAAACGTCCTCCAACTGTAGTTTTTGGTTCACCGATTGACGTTGCAAAAAATGTAAGTCTTGCACAAAATTGGGGAACAAAATCGGCAAGTTGGACGATACGTATATTGGCATCAGCTATAGATTTTTCCTTATCAGCTATATTATTCATTATTTTTGGGTTAATCAGACTTGTATTAACTGATTTCGACATAGATCAAGTAACACTTCCACTGCATGGTATGGATATTCCTTTTGGTTTTCTATTTGTTAGTCTTCCTATCTTTGGATTTATGTTAGGCTATTTCATTATCTTAGAACAAACATACTCCACAACCCTTGGTAAGCGAATATTTGGTTTGACTGTAGTTGATGAATCAGGGATCAAGATATCGTGGAACCAATCTATTCTTAGAAATTTCACAAAAGTGCCGTTCTTAAGCGCATTTCTGATAATCGACCTTTTTGTAGGGATATTGTCAGAAAAAACACGGGGAAGGAATCAACGAATGTTAGATTTCGTAGCAGGAACTAAGGTAATTCAAAATAAGTGATTTATGATTTAAATGATATAAGGTGTTTACATGGGATTAATATCAAGTATTAAAATTGCAAAGCGAGCGCTGACTCGACGAAAGACCAAAAACTTTAGTGCTATTCTAGCAATAGCCCTCGGAGTCACTTTGATGGTCGGGATACAAATTACTACCGACACTCTGGAGAATGCATTTCTCACAAGTCTTCTCATTCGAGAAGGAGAGGTAGATATACGGTTTTCGAATGGGACAGGTGGATTTCTAACCGCTGCAGACAAAGAAAACATCTCAGCATTGGTTACTGATGAGCTTGCTATTATGCCAGAATTAAAATCTAGCGGACCAGCTATGATTGGATCGCAATTTGAACCTTCTGTATCAATGGCTGGAATTCCTTTCGACTATGATGCAGCTTTTGGCGAATTTTGCTATTGGGATTCTGGAGAAGTTATGGATATAAGTACCTATTTAACTGTTAATACAAGTGTGTTACTTTCTAGTAGTCTTGCAGAAGATATGGATATCAATAAGAGTACAGAACTACCAATCACTTTAACAACCGAATTCACTATTAATGATAATGTATTAGTAGGAAATGAAACCGTAACTGTGGGCTCTGAAGTGAGAGTGAATCTTACTATACGAGAAATATTTGATTCAAGACATCCAGGCATCGGTGCTTCTTATCGGGGTGTTGTCTTTTCGTTAGAGGGTTATCAAGACTGGATAAGTTTGCAGGATCCTTTGCGAAATAAAGATGTTATAGGAGCATACTTAATCGCTTATCAAACCGATCATTTTACCACCCCCATCGATGAAGCTTTGTTGCAAGAACGATTTGATGCGTTAGAAGAAATCTTACCTGTAAAAATGGTTAATGATCAGGAAGTAAATGTTTATGCAATTGATTCAGCACGTTTGTTGTATGTTGGTATTATTGATTTAATATTTACCCTCATGTCTTCCTTTTTGAACGTTCTTGGTTTACTTATCATAATTACGGGAATTTTATTAATAACAAATGTACAATTAATGAGTGTTGAAGACCGAGAATTCCAAACAGGAGTCCTAAGAGCTGTAGGAGAAAAGCGTGGGGGAATATTTCGTTCTATGCTTTTTGAAACTCTTTTCCAAGGGGTCTTCGGCGGAATTTTTGGTTTAGCTGGTGGTTTAATTTTTGGCCAAGTGGTCGCTTTATATCTAGTCAGCTTATTCGGCTCTGGAAGCGCAAGTGTCCAACCTATTGTTAAAGAAAGTGTTGTCATTTTTTCAGTACTTGTTGGTGTAATTTTAGGAATGTTAACTGGTTTACTTCCAGCGCTCAGAGCTTCCCGTGTAAATATTGTCGAAGCACTTAGAGGAATAAAAATTACCTTTGAAGAAAAGTCTAGTGCAAATTTTGCTGTTATTGGTGTTTTACTTGGTATTGTTGGAATCTTTTTCCTCATTACTAATGGAGGAATTAACAAAGATTTGCAATATATCTGGAAAACTTCAGGTTGGGACAATTTACTTGAATGGGAGAATATTCTCTTAGGAGCTGGATTTCTATTTTCAGGTCTTGGTATAGTGTTTTCCCGTTACATTTCTCGAACGAAGGCTTTTAACTTAACAGCAATAGTCCTCTGGGGAACACCTGTTTTTATGTTTGTTGTAGCGATGGGTAACGGATGGATCACTGATATGAGTGGTTCTTCCATGGGTATACTTATCATTGCTATTATAGAAGTTGTTATAGGTTCAGTATTACTTGTTGGCATGAATCTTCCGTATATTATGCGCATCCTGAGAAATACGCTCATCAAAATTCGAGGATTAAAAGGCGTTGCCCAAGTTGCCCCTGCGCTGATCTCTTCGCACAAGACACGATCAACTCTCACTTTCGCAATTTTTGCAGTGGTTTTAACCCTTAATGTCACAGTGGCTAGTCTTGTTGCTACAAATATTGATAGTACGATCGGGCAATCAGAAGAAGACTCTCGTGGTGTAGATTTATATATCCAATTAAGTGCTCCTGAATATGATCTTCCTGATACTTCGTATACAAACGAACTCTATAAATTAGATTCGAGCATAACTGATGTCATAGGAATGAAGACTTTCACTCCGAGTAGTACAGATTATACGCGATATGTTGCAACGAAAGATCCCTATGATCCTGAATCAGGTTTTAATCCACAAAAGAATCTGTTACCCTTAAGTTTTGGAGAACTTCGTTCAGATCAAATCCGTGGTGAAGCACAAAACGCAGCAGATGAAAACTGGCGATTTGATTTCTATATGTTTAATTTACCTGATGGTGTCAGACCAAGCACTATTGATCTGGGTGCGAGTGACGAGGAATTACTTAATCAATCCAAAACTGCGTGGGATCGATTTTTCGATCCTGACTATAAGATGACTGCTTATAATATTACATTTGATTTAGAAAATTTTGATATCAGTAGTATGGGTGGTTTTAGTGCTGCAACCTTAGATGATGTAGACCCAATCCTAGATATTAATGGATCAGTAGTTCAATATCCTATCGTATTCACAGATTCATTCTTATTGCCTCTTGGAATGCCGATTTGGATTGCTTTTAACACATCCCAATTTGGTTTCCCAGTTTATCAACCATTTACGATAGGAGGCAGCTTTGATTCCGAGCGTGCTGGAGGATGGCCTCTCTCACGAAATATGCAAACAGAAGGATTCTCAAGTGGGAGTTTCTCAGGTACTATGGGTTCTGTTTATTTTCCAGAACGTTTTTCAAACTATACTGACTTCTTTGGTATGGTAGACGAACTCTCACCTGATAAACGTGAAGCTGATCAATTTGATACCTTTTTAGTTAAAACAAGTTATCCTTTTGACCATCCAGGAATCGATACTATTGCTCAATTGATTGAGGACTTTACAAATACCAGAAAATCTGGATACCGTGAGATAATAGACGATGAATTCATGGTAGCAACTGCTACTTCTCTTTATTCAAAGCTTGAAGCTTCCTTGGAAATGATGGAACAAATGACCAGTTTCTTACAAATATACGTCAACTTCGGATTAATTATAGGAGCTGTAGGAATGGCTGTTATCTCTGTTAGAAATGTTGCTGAAAGAAAAAGAGAAATCGGTATGATGCGAGCAATTGGATTTCCTCGATATCAAGTCATGACAGCTGCGCTTCTAGAACTTATGGTTCTTGGTTTCATTGGATTATTTATCGGTGTTGTGAATGGTCTGCTTGTTAATGTTGGATTTTCTAATATGATGGATGTTCCTGTCGTTATACCTTGGGGAACAATTGGAGCGTATCTATCGTTCATTACGTTCATCGGATTATTAGCAGGAGCAATACCAGGATGGGTAGCAAGTAGAATCCCAGCAGCAGAAGCGCTGAGGTATGTAGGTTAAAGGGTGAAAAAAATGTCGCAAAACGAAGCAATAAAAATGGAAACTCCCCAAATGTCTCAACCAAATGAGTCCGAGAATATTTTACTGATTAAAGGCCTTCATAAACGATATAATGAAGGTAAATCAAACGAAGTCCATGCACTCAGAGGTATCGATCTTGAGGTTAAGAAAGGTGCAATGATGGCAATTATGGGTCCTTCAGGATGTGGTAAAACTACATTACTCAATATGATTGGACATCTAGATCAAAATTCTGGAGGAGAAATCCATATTTCTACTATAGATGCCAATAAGTTATCAGACGGGAAAATGACTGCATTTCGTCGGGATAATATTGGATTCATTTTCCAACTCTTTAATCTCTTTCCTTTCCTAAGTGCAGTGGAAAATGTGGAAACTCCTTTACTACTGAAAGGGTACAATTCTGGTGTTGCACGAGAACAAGCCAAAATGTTACTAAGAGATCTTGGAATGGGTGATCGTTTGTATCACAATCCTTTGGAACTTTCAGGAGGACAACAACAGCGAGTTGCTGTCGCAAGGGCGTTGATTACTGATCCAGCTATTATTTTGGGAGATGAACCAACTGGAGACTTGGACAGTACTACAAGCGCTGAAGTGATGACACTTTTCCGCCGAATTAATAAACTAAATAATCAAACATTCGTATTGGTAACCCATAATCGATGGATTGCAGAAAAATGCGATTATATCGTACACATGATTGATGGAAAAATTTCCAATGTGGAAATGGGCCCATTTGAGGAGGATAAATAATGAAAATATATACAGCCGCCCTTATTGATAAACCCCAGAGAACGCTTAATACAGCTTTACGTAAGAATATGACTTCTGATTTGAAAAAAATATTACGTGTGAATCGAAACGCCATCTCTAGCCAAGAATTAAATTCATTTATTTTCTTATCAGGGGAACGCGCTAATGGTAGTATGCATCCTAAATTGGTTGAAAAAATTGAGAAAGGTGTGTTATACAAACGATTTGAAACATACAATAAGACCAATGAATCAAAATTCAGATCTTTATTACAAAATAATCAAGAACTCCGTGAGACCTCACAAATTATTAAAAATTTCATCAAGGAAATTGATGGTAGTCTACCTAAGAAACTAGATAATCAATTAAAAAAAGTAAACACAGATCTACCAAGGATTTTCTGTGAGTTGAGTATTAAAAGCTTTATTACCCTCTGGGATATTGAAGAAGCGAATGAATACAGATTTTATTTATCAGGATTTGATTTTCCTCTCTTTTGCGGATCAACCGCTGATGTTCAAATCAATATAGGTGGAATTGTTGACCAATTATTGATAGCAAACTTTTTTGTTACATTTTTGAAACCAACGATTCAACGCTTGGATGAAATGAAAAATGTACTGGCCAAACTCGAGGATGAGATGTCTAAACAACATTTTGCGGCGAAGAATAAAAAGTTACAATCTAAATTCGATTTATTCTTACGAATACTTGTAGCAAAATTAAGTGCTCTACAAGAAGTAGAAAATTTAATTTATCGAATATTTAACCTATTTGAAATTCCAAGAATGTCCTTGACTCAATATAATCTTAAGAGTGATTTTGGTGATTTTAATGCTACTATTGCACGAATTTCAGAAGAAATCAACATAGGTAAGGCTAAATTGCACGAGGTTAGCGAATTAATTCAAAAATGTCAACTGTGCATTCGTGATTACCTTGATGTTGGAGTTAACGGAGTTGAAGTCCTTGAGTCTAATAAAGAGTTTAAAGAAGCCTTAAGACCCATGAGCGAAATAAGTGTAGACTTGTTTGTTGAAGCAGAAATGTTAAAAATCTGGTCTGACTATTTTGGCTCCGATTTACCCTTCTTTAGTTTTAATGCTCAATTATTAAGTGTTGAAGAGACTGCAGTAGAAAAAATTGACGCTGATACTATCATTGCGGTACGTGGACTCTTTAAGAACTATAATCTTGGTCGTAATACCGTCTATGCCATAAGAGGAGTCAATCTTGACATTAAAGAAGGAGAATTTGTGGCGATTGTTGGGTCCTCGGGAGCGGGAAAAACAACGCTCTTAAATTGTATGGCCAGCCTGGATTCTCCTGATCATGGAGCTGTATACTTTCGAGGTAAGGATCTTCACAAAATGAATGATTCTAAAAAGTCTAATGTTCGTCTACGTGAGATGGGATTCATTTTTCAAAGTTATGCTTTACTACCCCACTTCAATACCCGCGAAAATGTTTCTTTACCTGCTGATCTCGCTGGGAGCTTAAATAAAAAGTTGAAAAAACGAATTGAAGATCTTCTGAAAGGAGTAGGCATTGATCAGCAAGCGAAACAATTTCCTGCCCAACTTAGTGGAGGCCAAATGCAAAGAGTTGCAATTGCACGTGCTCTTACAAATCAACCTACTATTATTTTTGCTGATGAACCAACTGGAGATCTTGATAGTGGTACAGGAAAGCAAGTTATGGATCTTTTGAAAAAGTTTCATGAGGAAACAGGAACTACAGTCGTTGTTATCACCCATGAGGAAGATGTTGCCGCTTACGCTCAAAGACAAATTCTTATGGAAGACGGTATTGTTACCAGAAGAAAATAATTCTCTTCCCCCTTTTTTTTTTAGCTTTCCATCTTTCTTGAGATCATTATCAATATCCTTTTTTAAATCCAAAAATTCATAATTATTTTTTTATTCACAGGATTTCAAGAGGTTTCACCTATGAATGACGACATTCTTGATTTTTTAAGACAATTAATTGCGTTTAAATCTGTTAGTTCTGATACGAGCCAAGCAGAAAATTCCCGAAAGACCGCAGAGTATATCAAATCGAATCTAGAGATAATTGGGGTTCATGCGGATCTTATGGAAAACGAAACTAAGGGTAAGAATCCTCTCGTTTTTGGGAAACTAGGGGAAGATCCTGAAAAGAAAACAATCTTATTTTATTCTCATTATGATGTTCAACCTGCTGAAATTGCTGATGGGTGGGATACTGATCCATTTATCTTGACGGAAAAAGAGGATGGATATGTTTATGGCAGAGGTACAGATGATGATAAAGGTCCGATTGTGGCTACTATATTTGCAATTAAAGAGCTAGTTAAGGATCATGGTAGTTTACCAGTAAATTTACGAATTTTATATGAAGGGGAAGAAGAGAGTTCGTCAGGGGGATTCGAAGAAACCGTCCTGAGGAATAAAGACTATTTTGGACAGGTTGATGGAATAATGATCCTGGATACTTCCTGGTTCACTGATGGACAACCATCTCTAGATTATGGATTCAGAGGTATTACCTATCTTGGTGTTGAAATAGAAGGACCATCGAGTGATCAACATTCAGGTATGGTCGGAGGTACTATTCGAGAACCTTTAATAGATTTAATCTACTTAATGTCACGTTTTGTCGACTTAGAAGGAAAGGTACTAGTAGACGGATTTTATGATAAGGTTAAGCCTCTAACTGATGAAGAAACAAAGTTATATGAGAACTTAGAGTTTTCTTTACAAGAATACAAGGATTCCATTGGGATTTCTAAAGTTTTAGTAGAAGATTCTACAACAACCCTAATGAACATGTGGCGTAACCCTTGTTTGTCTATTCACGGTATTGAAGGCGCATTTAGTGGAGCAGGAGGAAAAACTGTTGTCCCTGGAAAAGTAATTGGTAAAGTAAGTATGCGATTAGTTCCAGATCAAGAACCTGAAGAAATAACAAAATTATTTACGAAGTTTGTCGAGGCCGAATTCAAGAAATTACACTCTCCCAATCAATTAACAATTACTCCTTTAGGTAGCGGGGATTGGTGGCTAGGAAATGTAAATAATTTTCTATTTACTTCAGGAAAAGTGGCTCTCAAACAATATTGGAAGATAGAACCATCTTTTGCCAGATCAGGAGGCTCTATTCCTATCATTCCATTTATGGAAAGTACATTTAATGCACCAGCTATTGGTATCGGAATTGGCCAACCTTCTGATGGAGCCCATGGACAGAATGAACGAATTCGAATAAAAAATCTTGTCGGGGGAAAGGAAGTCATTAAACTCATGTTAACAAATATCGCAGAGCAATCTTAAAGAGACAGGACTTGAAGAAGAAATATAAAGAACCAATCTTTCGTGTTACAAGCCTTGTCGAAATCTCCTTTAGAGAAAATTGAAGTTGACTCAGAACAGAAGAAAATTATAGAAGACTTTGCAGACATAATCTCAGGTGAAACAGGCCTTACAGTATTGGTAGTTAAACGCTTTCTCTGGAAATCACTCCGTGAATGGCAGAAGGTCCATGGTATGACACACTCCGATACGGAAAAAGATGCCACTAGTTCCCTGTAGATAGAATTCAACAAACCAGAGAAATTTTTGATATTTTCCTGCTACAAGTTACCTCCTCTACTGACATTAATCATAAAACATTAAAAATCGGCATTAAGAAGTCTTTACGTCATTATGAGCTCCGATATGCTAATCGTTAAATAAGTGCATTAACTGTCCTAACTTGAGCCTTATTTGCTAGCGTGGATTTTGACTATAAAATGATTCTTCTGTAAACTCCCATGTTAGTATAATAACTCCCCCCTCACTTTCCATTGATGCATTAGTTGCTAGCCCACTAGCTGCAAAGTCTTTTAGCAGGTGAATTGCTGCTGCATTACCCATTATGGTTTCTGTAATGAATCGTGTAATATTCAATTCTAATGCTCGTTCAGTTAAGAAGCGAAGGAATTCTCTAGCAAGACCTTTATTACGGTAATCCTCATGGACTAATAATGAAATTTCAGCCGTTTTAAAATCATGTAGGATAAAGAAGTGACCTGTTCCTATTATTTTCTCTTTTGAGATTGGTCCTAAAAAAGCAGCTATTCCCATATCTTGACTAAAATTTATGTTTGCTTCTTTCTGTGCTAAGCTATGGGGTAAGGCCCTAATAGCACTAAAATATCGTGAATATCTACTCTTCTCTGAGACAGAATAGAAAAATCGTCTTAGTTTATCTTCATCACTGGCAAGAATTGGACGAATACGCACAGCTGGCCCATCATCTCTCAACGTGAAGTGTTCCTGAACTTCCATAGGATACATGAGATGTTTTGAGGGATCACTGTAAATTTGATCTTGATACATATAATTGAGGTCTTTTGCTCTCATAAATAACTCTTCACGGAAATCAGGATGTGCTAATTCAATCATAGAAAGTACTCGTTCACGAAGAGAAGCACCATGTAGGTAAGCAATCCCGTATTCAGTTACTACATACTCAATATCTGCCCTTGTTATTGCAACTCCTGCTCCTGGACACAAATGAGAGACAATGCGAGAATGTTTACCATCACTTGAAGTTGAAGGTAGGGCAATGATTGTTTTTCCACCAGGAGATAATTGAGCTCCACGATGTAGATCAACTGCTCCGCCAATACCACTATACAGGGATGTGCCCAAACTATCAGCAGCTACTTGTCCTGTTAGATCGATTTCTATCGCAGAATTGATTGTAACCATCTTATGATTTTTGGCAACAACATTCGGATCCAATACATAATCAGAAGGATAAAAATGAAAATCTGGGTTATCATTAATAGTCGAGTATAAGCGTTGAGTCCCCATGCAAAAAGCTGCGACTGTTTTTCCAGTGTGAATAGTTTTTTTAGAATTTGTTACCACACCACAATCTAATAACTCCAAGACAGAATCGGTTATGAGTTCTGAATGAATTCCAAGATCCTTTTTGTCACATAAATATTTAGCCATCGCATTTGTGACGTTACCAACACCAATTTGCAGGGTTGACTCGTCATCGATCAAAGTTGAAACGTTTCGTGCGACTCGCTCGATTTGAGGCGTTAGAGCAGGTGCTTTCCATTCTGTTAAGGGACTGTTATTCTGAACCAAATAATCGATATCAGATATGTGAACCAAACTATTTCCATGTGTAACAGGCATTTCAGGATTAACTTCAGCAATTACTATTTCAGCGTTTTCGACTGCAGCCTTTGTAAGATCAACACTAATTCCTAAGCTGACATAACCCGATTTATCAGGAACAGATGTTTGAATCAAAGCAACGTCGATAGGAAGAAGTTTTTTTCTAAAAAGATCTGGTACTTTTTGTGAAGATACAGGTGTGTAATCAGCTCTTCCCCCTCGTACAGCTTGACGGATATTACGAGTGATAAAAATACTATTATATCTAAACCGCTTAGCATACTGTTCTTTCACGTAAGGAGCAGGTCCATAAGAAATAACATGATAGATTTCGTTATCCTCGGTTTGAATCTCCATCTGATGTAAGTGTAACAAAAGAAGTCTAGGCTCTGCACAACCTGTACCTATGAATATTCTGTCACCTGGTTTAATGCGTGAAAGGGCAACATTAGGCGTAGTATAAGTGGGTTCATTTGAATCTATTGGTTGGTACGTGTGCATCCACCTTTGACATTGAATAGTGATAGTGGTAGATAAGGTGTGAAATTTTTAGTATCAACGATTTAAATGATTATTTCTTTATATTTTTTCTGTATTGTGAAATACTGTCGATCTTTCAGATAGTCTTATTCATCTTGGGTTAGCAACCTTTCCTGAAAAAGACTAGACTTTAAGCAATGATGTGAATCATAGTTTATTTTTTTTCTGCATTTTTTAGTTTTAATACACGATAATCGCATGAATACATGCTCATGTGAACATATTTTCGCAAGTTAACCTGTAAATCTCTATTGTTTTTCAGATTAACGAAATCAGAGCCAGAAGTTTTTTAAAATATTAACCTACAGGCTTAATTGGAGAATGACTCTGTTGAAATTTGAATCTATAATTCAATTATTTTGTATCCAATCAACAGTAATTCAGTAACGGAGATACTGATTAACCCTCTAATACACAATTGAAAAGTTAACTTAGAGCACCACTAGACTTTATAAGTGGAATCACAATGTGATGATGAATTTAACCAAATCTAATTACCTTCAATTTCAAGAGAATCTTGGGTCTTAGAAATGAGTAGTAGTAATTTAAAACCTGAATTTGTACAAAAAAAGCTTAAAGGAAGAATTAAAGGCGATGTTTCCGCAGAGGAAATCACTCGCTACTTCTATAGCACGGATGCAAGCGTCTATCGGATAATGCCGACAGCAGTTGTCTATCCGAAGGACAAAGAAGATGTAAAAACAGTAATCAAATTTGCCAATAAGCATGGAATATCTATACATCCTCGAGGAGCAGGGTCGGGATTAGGGGGAGCATGTTTAGGTCCTGGAATTATTCTCGCGTTTCGCAGATATATGAATGAAATTATTAACATTGATACGGCTAACGATACCACCACTGTTCAACCTGGAGTAATTTGTGGAAATCTCAATACTGAATTGGCGAAAATCGGAAAAATTGTATATGTAGATAATTCTTCCGAAAATTATGCATCAATTGGGGGAATGATTGGTACTAATTCATCAGGAGCTCATGCCGTCAAATATGGCTATATGGCCGATTTTGTTCAAGAATTAATTGTAATCCTAAGTAACGGTGAAGAGATCCATGCCCGTCCAGTGGAGATAGGTTCAGAAGAATATAATGAAATTATCTCCAAGGATACCCTTGAAGCAAAATTGTATAAATCAACAGTAGCAATGGTAGATAATCCTGACGCGCAATCTCTGATTGCACAACATTGGCCCAAGGTTAAGATGAATGTAAGTGGTTATAATCTTAAGGATGTTATTAAGGATAATATTATTGATCTATCGCGATTATTTTTGGGGTCAGAAGGTACCCTTGGACTCGTTGTTGAGGCAAAAATTAAGTTCATTCCAAAACCTAAACAGATGACCTTGATAGTCATGGACTTTGATTCTCTAGCTAAATCTGGAAGAGCCGTTGATTTATTGGTAAATCAAGTTGGTGTTGCAGCTATTGAACAATTAGGTAAATCTGTCCTAGAAATCGCAGTGGGGATGAATCCTGCATTGAAGGAGTTTATTCCTGAAGGAGTAGACAACATTCTATATGTCGAATTTGATGATGAAGACCCGGCAGTTCGAGCTGATAAAGTCAAGAAATCCAGGGCGTTAATCATTGATCAAGAAAAGTTAGCTTCAGATATGCGATTTTCTGATGATCCAGTAGAGCAAGCAAGCCTTTGGAAGGTGAGAAAAGATGCAGTTCCATTATTACAGAAGGTACGCGAACCTCGTCGTATTATGGCATTTGTTGAAGATCAAACTGTGCCTCTAGAACAATTAGGTAATTATATGGTTCATTTACGTGAAGAAGTTTTTCCAAAATATGGCTTGAAAGCAGCCATTTATGGTCATGCTGCCAAGGGGCTTGTCCATACTAGGCCTTTCGTCAACACTAAGGATGCAAATGACCTCGAACTGATTAAGAAAGTCGCGGATGAGGTTAATACATACGTGATCGGTATTGGAGGAGCTATATCGGGCGAGCATAATGATGGACTTGATCGAGTCAATTATATCAAACAGATGTACGGAGAAGAAGTCTACAGCAAATTCAGGGAAATAAAGAATCTATATGATCCTGCAGTAACCTTCAATCCCGATAATAAGATTACTGATAAAGAAGATCTTTTAATTAGCAACTTACGATTTGGCGCAGAGTATTCGGTAATTCAAGGATTAAAAAAGAACTTAGTTTGGGATGACAAATGGGGTTTTGAGGAAGTTATTGAATCATGTCATGGCTGTGGTAAGTGTACAGTTGATCTTCGTCCTCAAAGAGATTGTCCTATTTATAGAGCAAAAAAGGAAACCACTGGCGAACTTGCTTCTCCCAGAGCACGTGCAAACCTAATGCGAGGAATTATTTCAGGACAATTAGATTACAGTGTATTACGGACAAAAGAAGCGAGACAGGTTCTAGAAGACTGTGCAGGATGTATGATGTGTAACATCGATTGTCCCTCAGGAGTCAATATTCCCAAAGTCATGTTTGATGCAAAGATTATGCATTATGGTGGTTCTAAATATCCTTTCATTGGAAAAATTCCCAAGGGTCACTACTTTGCAGGAAATTACGAAACAGTTGCTAAAGTTGGTAGTACATTCTCCCCTCTATCAAATATTGGTCTATGGGGTCCCAATAAATACCTGATGCAAATTTTTGGGGGTGTACACCGTAAAGCCAATTTTCCGAACTTTACCCGAAATACTTTCCAAAAATGGTTTACAAAACATGCAAAGAAAAATCCTGCTCCTACAAATCCTACCAAAAAAGTCGCAATTTTCCATGGGTGTTTTGCGAATTACACAGAAAATAGAGATATAGCAGTAGCCCATGTTCAAGTCCTTGAAAAGAATGGAATCAAAGTAGTAGTGCCCAAAGAACAAAACTGCTGTGGAATGCCCTTACTTTCGAATGGTCTCGGGCATGTTGCACAGAAGAAAGGGGAAAATAATGCAAAGATATTCGCAGAGTATGTAAAGCAGGGGTATGATGTTGTTACTCAATGTAGTTCGTGTTATGCTACCCTAAAAGACGAGCTCCATGAAACACTTGTCGGGAATGAAGAATCGGAGCTAGTAAGAGATAATACGTATCTATTCACCGATTATATACTTAAATTGCGTGATGAAGGCAAACTTAATACTGATTTCGAAGGTAACATGAAGAATGGTCTTCGTTTAGGGTATCATGAACCCTGCCACCTGATAAGTAGTGGCAAAAAAGGTACATCGTTTAAGATGTTGCAGAGTTTAGGTACAGTCGATGTTGAAGCTCTTAAGACGGAATGTTGTGGTCAGTTAGGTAGTTGGGCATTCAAATCAAAGAATTATAAATATGGGCAGATCATTGCTGAACGGTCTTTGTACCCTGAGGCTAAGAGGGAAGATATCGATGCGTTAGTTACTGATTGTCCAACATGTAAACTACAATTGTTGAATGTGGATAAAGAAATTTACCATCCAACGCAAATTCTTCGAGATGCATACGGATTAGATAGATCTTAGTTAAGGATTTACCCAATTTCCTTTTTTCTTACTTTATTCAGTCTGAATCGATGCAATGAGCTTTGAATTTAAGAGGAAAATACACCGTCGTCAAACCTATATTGGTGGTGTAAATTTTTTTTATTTTCTGTCGCTTAACCAACGTTTCAATAAGATTTTTATATGCCGTAGTATATACCATTCCTTGAATAACGATGGTAGATCAAACTAATAAAAGGCTGATTAAATTTAGTAGACTCTTCACCATGAGGATGAAATCAGATGAGAGAAATTAGGTATAAACTGAGGATAACTTAATATAGACCTTTATCCTCCTTTAGCGTTATTAAACTTGGAGAGAATTCAACATGAAAAACTCAATAAAAGTGATTTTGTTAATCGTTGTATTTTTTATTCAGATTTCCCCATCTTTTGCTGATCATAAAGCTGATATACAAACAAGTGAGATTGGTTCATTAACTCATAATCCCATTTTGTTTATCCATGGATGGAAAAGAAGCTCTTTAGATTTCGATACTTTAAAACTATGGTTAAAAACCGATGGGTGGCCAAGCACAAATCTCTAATCCTATAATTTTGATGATAAAAATAATTGCAGTGTTCAGACTAATATAAACAATGCAAACAGGATAAGTCAATGGGTAGATGAAATTTTAAATGATACTGGTGCAGATAAAATTGATCTAGTCGGACATAGTATGGGAGGATTAAGTAGTAGATATTATATTAAGTTTCTAGATGGGTTAGATAAAGTCGAAGACTATGTAAGCTTGGGGAGCCCACATCATGGGGAGAATATTGCTACATGTGGAGCTCAAGGTGTCAATGCATTAGCTGTAATCTTAAACGAGGGGGATGAAACTCCTGGAGGAATTTTAAATGATACCTTAGGAAATCGAACCGATCCTGTTTCGGGGATTATTTATAATAGTACTCATGTTCCAGGGAATATCTCATATACATCAATTTATAGCCTGGATGATGCAATCCCGTCTATATCTCCACCTCTTGACGGAGCAAATAATACTGCGGTTGAAGGATTAGCCCACATTGAATTATTATCATCTGAGAGGGTATATAAAAGAATTAAAACAGCTGTTAAAGATGATTTCCCAGACCCGACTACTACAACAACCACTCAGACAACAACCACTGAGACATCTGGTGTGGGAATTCTCCCAATTTTAGTGATAATGATGCTAGTGACTTGGTCCAAGCGAAAAAAATGATTTAAATCCACTTACCAATCGATAATTTGATAAAAACTAGTTTCACCAATAATAATTTATTCTTACCATAGTTTCGTGCGACTCTCCTCTTGTTATAACTTTGGTATTAATGGTACCGTCCGTGTGTAAGCTGATGATTGATAGTAATAGTTTACTTTATTGATCGCTTTTGAAGAGAGTCCAGTATCCTCTGCAATTTGTTTCACAGAAAATCCAGATTCTATTCGTATTAAAATACGATCAACCTCGTCAGCGGAAAGATTAAAGAAATATTTGTAGCTTGGAGGGCGTGGAGCTACTTTGGAAGTTAAAAACTCTTGAAGACCAAGATGGTTAGCAAGCTGAATGACTTGAGTTCGATAGAGACTGGCTAAAGGTAAAAAATCTGCCGCATGATATGTTCCAAATTTAGTGAATAACCCTAGAAGCCATTCGCTTTTATTTACAGACCCAAGATATGATCGATTTTCAGTTTCAGCTAGGAGAAATGCAAGAAGCACTCGCAACCGAATCTGACTCTTATAGTGGGCAATAGCTCTTTGAATAAATTTTTCTCTTTGCGTCGATGGCTTTTTCAAGGGAGCAGCGTAAGTTTTTTGCTCCATTTCTTGTTGAACCATACCTCGTAATAAGAAATAACTTAAATTATAATTTAAGGATGGAATAGAGTCAGAAACAGCGATTCCCGCTTTTAGGCCATATCTTCCAGAAAACACATCGCTGATCTCTTTGAGGATATTTTCTTGGTTGACAAATACAATATTCTCTTTTGGAAGATCTAAATACCGATTTATTGCATCAAGACTCATTTGTTCCCTAGGTTGTTTGTTAAGAAGTCTTCCTTTTGTAACTACTAGCTTCACATTATTCCTTCCTACAGCTTCTATAGCAAGGTGGACATTTGTGATTGACTCTACACAGTATTTGTATAAAACTAGTAGTCCATCGATCTCTCTTTTTTCCAAAGTAGAACGAATGAACGTTACAATCTTTGATTTGGTTACAGGTGCATCAATTCTTAGCATATCATCTAAATTCATTTTTTCTCCTCCATGGTAAACTAACATAGCACCTTTTTTTACTTCACTGTTGATGATATGTACAAGATGGTTTTTTCAATATTAACCAGCTAATTAAGTTTCCAAATAACTCATTTTAGATTGATTCAGTCTTGTTTAATGAATTAGGTTTTACCCCTGATACAATGTTTCAACTTATTATATCCCGAGTATTAAGTATAATTAATAGGAACGGCCTCTTTTCTACAGCTCTAAGAAGGTTCATTGTTACATATCCCTTCAGATTAAGGCAAGTTAAGGTAATTTAAGTAAGTAAATATCGTTGACTACAAAAGATTGTCAATTCTGAATGTTTTTAAAGAAAATTATACACACCTTGATTTAAATGAATAGGGTTTGATCACTCTCCAAACTCTTCGTATTAAAGACTCGTCCCACTAATCCAAAACATTGAATGAATATTTTGAGAAATAAGATATCGAAATTTGGTGAAATAAATATGGTTTCAGTACCAGAATTGCTTATAATTCTTATCTTCGCCTTAACCCTTCTATTAATCATTTCTGAGCGTGTTCATAAAACATTAGCAGCAATGATGGGTGCTGGATTTGCTTTACTTATCGCAATAATCCCTGATAGTTACGGTGAGGTTCTAATCCCTGATGTAGAACATCTACTTGAGCTCTTAGAAGTTGATCTACTATTAGTAATTATTGGTATTACTCTCATGGTTGGAGTTGCAAGAACAACAGGAATATTTGACTATATAGCAATAGTTGTATTAAAAAAAAGTGGAGACAATCAATATAAACTACTATTTGCGCTATGTGTTTTAACATTAATCTTTTCTGCATTGCTAGATGCATATATGGCAATATTACTAATCGGATCAATCACGATAGTTGGATGTGAGGCCCTAAACATTAATCCAAAACCCTTTATCTTAGGAGAAGCAATTTTTGCCGATCTTGGAGGAACAATGACTCGCATAGCATCCCCTCCGAATCTCATTATTGGCGGTCATTTCGATATAGGTTTTGTTGAGTTCTTTATTTTAACAGCTCCCTTTGTGTTCATTACTGGGATTCTAACATACATATTTTGGGTTTTTCTGTTTAGAAAAGATTTTTCGAAAAAGATATCTAGAAGAAACTATGAAGAAATTCTTCTTATTAATGAAAAAACGGTTGTAAATAATCAGAGGGATTTTAATATCGCGATCATTGTACTAATTCTGACGATATTTAGTTTTGCAATCGCATCATTCTTACCTTTTAAGATTGAATTAGGGTATATTGCGATCGCAGGTGGTTTTGTTATGCTTGGACTCATTGGTGAAAGTGTGGATCAAGCTTTAGAAAAAGTTGAATGGTCTTTAGTTTTTTTTATGATCGGTCTTCTCACAGTTGTGGGCGTTGCTGAGAAAGTTGGTATCTTGGAAATTCTAGCTGCACCAATTGAAGTCTTCTGCGAAATAAATCTTCTAGGAGGGATTATCGCTCTGCAATGGATCAATGCTCTAGCATCAGCCGTATTAGACAACATTCCTGTGGCTTCTGTCATGACTAATGTTATGGATACATTATTAGAGGATTATCCTGCTCTTCACTTTAACCCGCTTTTAGTATCTGTCGTTATTGGGACGAATTTGGGTGGAAATATGACACCAATCGGGTCAGCTTCAACCGTTCAAGCAGTATCTTCACTAAACCGTCTAGATAATCCACAATTTAGAGTTACATTCTTGGAATTTGTGAAATATGGAGGCATAACATCTTTTTTACAATTACTTATTGGATCCTTTTACATTATTGGTTTATGGTTACTTTCAATTTAAGGGCAAAAGAGGAACAAAAATGGATGACTTTGAAAACTCAATCAAGAAATTCCAAGAAATCTTTAAAAAATCCAAGATTTCCGATGAAACAGATATCAAGAACATTCTATTAGTTCTTGATGAAACTAAAGATCGGGAGGATTTTATTTTCAATTTAGTTGAACAGTTGAATGAAAGGACGAATGCAAGCTTCATTTTCCTTCTAGCTGTTCGCGGATATCGGTCTCAAGCAAAAGCTGCGAATATTGATCTTGAAACACTTCCTGAATTAATAACTAGAATTAAAAAAAGGTTCTCAGGCGAAAAAGAATTATTTAATGTGGCTCTTATTCCTGATGACAAAGAAACACCTTTTAACCGGATGCAGGAAATCATCCAAAAAAGAAGAATAGATTTAATAGTGATTCCAGCCCCTTTCACGTTATTTGCTCAAGAAGAAAAACAAGAAATGATTAGCATAGGGACGACAGTAGATCAAGTCATAACAGAACATCTTCTCAAGGGGAGAATTCCGATTTATTTGGTATTAAAAGCCCAAAAAACACCTGTTAAAGATATTAAGGTGTTAATAAGAAGTTCAATTTTCCAGAATGATTTTCTTGGATGGTTAATCGCTCTGATCGAAGATAATGCGCAAATCGATGTCTTTTATTCGAGTTTAGTTGAAGAAAAGGAGTTGAAACGAATGGAGATTTTCTTCAACATAATCAAGGAGAGACTTGAAGAAGATAATAGAAAAATAGAATTACGGCTCAATCAAGGCCCAATTTACCTGAAAGATTTCTGTGCTATTGTAGAAAAAGAACCTGATTCTCTCATAGTGTTTCAAGCAATGACGAAAATCGAAAATGATGCTGAAATAATAACTGCTTCGCTCTGCTTACAAAATACTAATGCATTAATTTTTCCCCCAACGGAATAGATATTATATTATGTTAAATCTATCATTCTGAGGTTCAATGAACGTATAGGAATGGATGGACTCAGTACCGATCCAGAACTATTTATTCGATCAATGGGGTCAAGAGGAAGTTTAGGTGGCTTATTTCATGCCATGATTGATGTAATCAGAGTTCCTGACACTGCAGGCTTTGATATTATCTATGGAGAAAAAGTTTTTCTTAAAGTTCCAAACCCCATTAACCCCACGGAGTATTTCGCGGCGATCTATGTGTGGCAAAAGCGTTTTGCTAACGAATTAAGAGCTAGATTCAACGAACTATGGAAGAATGCCAAAGATGTGCGAATAGGTATAGAAATCTGATTCTTGTATCAATTGATACACAGGATCTCACTTCGATATATCTTATAAAATTTATTCTGGATTAGTTAAACGCTGTTGGACTATTACGGAATTAGCGTAAGCTTCCAAACTTCTCATTCTTTTCTCAATTGGTTGAGTTTCATCTAAAAAGTAGTTGAGGCTCATTTGAGAGAATCTTCCACCTAATTTCTCGACCAATGTAATGCGTTTTGTTTTAGTTACTCGTATTTTTGGTTGGTTTTGGATAAAAACTATCAGATCTAGCCAATTTTCTGCGGCCTTTGGACTTATATTTGCATCTGTTAATTTCGTTTTAGCAAATGGTTCATCCATATAATTGATTATCTTAAAAATCGCTTTTGCACGTGCCAACATAGATCGAGAAGTTCTTCGTTGAGGATTACTCATTAGTACATTAACATACTATATCCTCATATAAATGTATTCTTTTTATAGGATGAAGGTTATGGTTACTAATGTAGTATTTTTTATCATTATAAGGGATTCACATGTCTCAAATGGATCAGATGTTTCAGTATTTCATTATATTGACCTCTAAAGAATTAGAAAGATCTTTTGACCCTGAAGAAGCCAAAGAAGTACTTTCTTCGTTTTCACAACGCTTTAGTGAACTTCATGAAAAATTGAAGTTAGAAGAGAATTTCAATGAAACACAACTTTTTTATGGAATCAATCCTGTTTTTGTGATCGCTTTGGAAGAAGCCCTTCCTGGTAAGCAGGGTCAAAAAGATGTAACTATTGTTACTAGATTAGTCCTTGCTATTTACAAAACAATGCTTGAAGAAATGGTTTTAGAACCTCAACGGCGATTTATGGCGTCTTCGAAAGATCCTTGGGCCACATTTGTAGAGGATACCCGAAAAGGTAATCAAAAAATCTACGATAACGAATATTTCCAGCTAAAAGAAGTTACCGCAACTAAAGAAGAATTTGCTTTTGATATCAACCGCTGTCTTTACCAAGAAGTATTCCAACTCTTTGGACGGGAGGATTTAGGGCCTATTATGTGTGAATATGATTCACTTATCGCCGATAATATTGCTAAATGGGTGAGATTTGAGAGAGAGGAAACGATAGCAGCAGGATGTAATAAGTGTTCCTTCAGATTCTTCAACATTAAACAGAAATTTTCAGACAATCCCATCATTGACACCTTTCACTCTTTTCTCCAAATTATAGATAACTCCGATGAGATGTTAACAAAACAAGAAATAATCAACAATGAGCTTGATGAATCTACGGATCTTGAAGACATGATTAAACTCTATGAATTAATAAAAAACCATTCAGGTGTCAGGACTTCAACTGTAAACGAAGAACTTGTGATAGGAAATGTCGGTAGCTATGAAAGGTACGAAGAATGGAAATTACTCTTCGACCGTAAGATTTCCAAAAATGAACGGTCTAAGATTATCAGAAATTTACCCCTTATTCTTAAAGAAGAGAAAATAAATCAATTAATCACTAATATTCTGGAAAATCCCTATGAACTTGCCTCCATTAAGTGGGTTTGTCTCAACTATTTACAACATCACTTTTCTTCCCGAGTTGGGTTTGAATCAGAGGGCATCGATGAATTTCAACTGAATGCGGGTCTCCTGGAAGAATTTCGTCGTAACTATTCGATAATATCTTTTGAAGCACTTTCTCTTGAAAATTCAAAGATTTCTATCCAGGCTTTTGGCAAAGGGGTACCTGAGTACAAATTAAAGGAACCAATTCAGCTTTTACGGAAAAAGGTAGTTAATGATTTCCCTGATGCAGGTATTTCTCCCATTAAGCCAGTCATTTCTGCCGATCCTGTGGCAAACAAATTTTTTGAGATTTTTGAAGATTCAAAACAAAGCTACCAACTACGGGAACTAGCTCTGAGAATTCTGATTAGTCGGGTTGGAAGTAAACTCATTCCTTTCCTTAATACCGTTGCAGAGAACAAAAACGATGATCAATTTCTCAGAGGGCGGGCCATCGACTCTCTTTCATGGTTCACAGGTACCTTACCTCAAATGTATACTACTTCACAAGATTTTGTGGATTTACCCAATCCTGTGAAGCGATCTATTGTTGATTTTGTTTCACGACAAGGTACAGAGGAAGATTTGCTACTAATGATCGCTAAGAATAAATCCATTGCGACCATCATTCGAGTAATTGCTGTCCGAAATTTACGGACTTATCAAAATCCGAAAGTCACCGCAATTCTTCTAGATCTTGCAGTTGATCAATCAAAAGCGGAACGTGTCAGACAGGCCTCACTAGAAGCTCTTGAACAACATGATGTTGATAAAAAGGGTACCGAGTTGATATTCAAGATTTATTTGGATCCAAAAGAAACAACTTTCATCCGAATGGAAGCTTTTAAAACTCTTCAGGAGCTGAAATACAAGCCAAATGCTGAAACCTTGCGATCAGAGAACACTGATTGGATTACGACACTGGGATTGCAACAACTCATGGAGGGCTGAAAATGGATTTCGATGCAGCTCTAAGGACCTTAGAATTTTATTTAGCCGACCAAAGTTTTTTGCAGAAAATATCTTCGCTTGAAGATCTTCAGCAAATAGAAACACCAGCAATTAGTCTTCTACTAACACAAAATGGGAATATGTTCTATCTTCCGGAGGAAATTTTGTTTAAGAGGAGAATTTCTTTCCTGAATGACGATTGGATAGATTTCGAATCTATGGCACAGGAACGGCGTAGAATCAAAGAAATGATTAAAACCGAAATGAACTCTACTAAATCCGAAGAACCGTTAATGTCCAATAATCGACATAATAAGCATCACAGCATTAATTCGTCAATTGATCTTCTTAATTACTTGGTAAAAGGGAATATAATTAAATCAGGATACTGGGATCTGTTTAATAATGTCACAGAGATTAACCTTGAAGATGATATCCTTATATTAAGAAGAAATCCAGAAACTTCTGATTTCAGCGAGCTTGTAGTGATTAAGGGACCTATGGATAATAATGTTACCAAACTGCCAAATATATTGAGTACAATCGAGAAAATTACTGAATTTACATATCAATCCACTTCGTATACCCTTCCTCCAAGAATGGAACATTTCCTCTCCTATCGGGAGTTAAATAGAACCAATTATCTCACTTGGGATACGAAGCAAGTGGAATCGTATTTAGGATCCATTTGGAACGAAAGAACTCACCAAACGATTAGTTCACGCATAAATATCCTATTTGAAAGTGCTGTACTCCTTGCAGAAAAAAATACAGTTTTCAATAAATATCTACAGGTTGATAAAGAACATAAGACTATGGTTGGTATTCCAAGTAATTTCATCATTGGGGTATGTGGGGGTTATGCAAGAGGAGAATATTCTGATAACTCGGATTTAGATATGCTCTTGATTCATGAGGGTAATGATCAACAATTCCTACAAGTAGGTGAGGCTCTACATCGTGTATTACAACACACGCCCAATCTCGAATTATGCAAACTAGAGAATGTTGAAAAACTGAATTTTCATGAAGAGATGATTCCTAATATTTTACACGCTTTTCTAAACGGGGATGACAATTTCTTAGAATCTAATCAAAGATCAGCGATTCATGAAATGTTAAGCTCTATTGAAAATCTCCGTAAAACTTCCATATCTCCTGAAGATCGAAGAAATGGCATTAGCAAATACTGTTGGTCCATATACAAGTCTATTATTAACATGGTTCCAATTTACGAAAAGCCTATTGGAAAAGGCAGGATTTTACGTAATGAAATTACCCGTTCGACCAGGAATGTAATTCACAAGATAATCCCAATATTGCTCCAAATTACTGAATCCCTGAAAGCTGAAGATAATGCTTTAGGAGATAATCTACGAATTTGTCAACCGTTTCTATACGATTCCATTTTCAAGACATACTCTGTGATCACTGCATTACAGGATTTAGGTACCGTTCTAGCCGTACTAAATGAAACAAACTTCACTTCTACTACTATTGACCGATTTAAAATGGCTGTAGAACGAGATATTATTTCTGAGGAACAAGGTAGAATACTTATTCAGGGTTATAGTAACTTTTCAATGGCAAAATACAAGTTAACGTCAGAAATGCCTATTGAAGCCGTGGAAAGCATAAACAAGGAATTGATAATTACTATCAAAGAAGTTTACAGAAATATTCTCCAAACCTTTGTCCCTGAAGACTTGGTGGAAGATAAACCAGTGATTGCATATCCACTGTTGATATTTTCCGACCTCCATTGGGGACTTAATAACAAATTAGCGAAACTTTGTTTGGCGGAAATCAAAAATGCATGCGAAGAACACCATGTTCGATCAATCTTAATTGGTGGAGATGTTTTCAATATTGATCGCGTTGCCGAGCTTTCAGAAACAGATAAAGAAGGAATTTCTCTTCTTAATGAGTTGTCCCAAATTCAAGATTCTCTCGGAGATCAAAGAATTCATATTATCTCGGGTAACCATGACCCAAAGAGTTTCTATGACCAATTCCGTATGAAATTAAAGCGAGAATTAGACATTCATTTTCTAGGAGAAATCTATCACGATGAAAATATCTGGATAGAACATGGAGATCAGGATTTCTGGAAGAACTTCACACCACCTCTCGATCAATATATATCAAACTTCAGGGAAAAACACAATTTAACATCCAAAAAACTTATTGTGGGACATAATCACTGCATTCATGAAGAGAAAGATTTAGGTTTCTATGCTAATGGTTCAATCGGAAGATCATTTACTGCTCTGTTGGTTACAAAAGATTCACTTGAGGTTCTAAGATTACCAGTGATCCATGACATTGATTTAGAAAAGATAAATGCGGAATATGAGGGGATAATAAATGCTAATGATTCAATTAATGAATTTGTACAGGATAACTTCAAGTTGATTGAATGGGATCGGTACTGTGCTGACATTCAACTACATGCGACTGAGAAAGAGACTTGGATTATTACGCAGGATGGATCTCCTTCTGGATTCATACCATTTAATCTGGTGGAAAAAGCAAGTAAATTAGTGAATATTCAAGTTTATGAAGTAGCCTTTCCTATAAATTACACCTTTAAGGTCGGTCAAACCCTGAAAGAGGCATGGGGTATCTTCTCAATAACTGGGGAGTCACTACTTCCTGTTATGGATGAGCATCATCAGATTGTGGGAATCCTATCTATCTTCAGTGTACCCAAACCAGAAAAAGAACATGCTAAAACAAAAGTAGCAGAGATCGATGAGAAACTGGAAAGTGTTGGAAACTTCCTAACGGATAGACTATTTGAAAAACAGAAAAAGATGAAAGAATAAATTTGTACTCAATTCAATCAAGAAAAACTATTGTAGTTGAAAAACTAGAGAAAAAATTCTCTCAAATGAGCTTGAAATATTGCCTTGATGAGACTCAACCACTTGAAATGAGATTAAGAAGTTCAAGAGCTTTGTGCTGACTCAATCATCGTCCAAGATCGGTTACTTAAAGCAGATTAACTTTGGTAATATATCTTGGAATGGTTGCTTATTGAGATGGCCGTTTTTTCGCTAGATTAAAGAATTTTAATTGCTTCTAAGTTTCTCTTCTAATATTCTTGAAGTCTTGGTAACAGATAATCCACCTAAAGCAGTACATCTTAATTCATACGGAATACTTCTGCCTACCTTATTCATAGATTCAATTACTTCTCCTAAAGGAATGACTACATCATAATTTGCCAATGCCATATTAGCACATGAAAGAGCATTACTAGCTGCCATTACATTTTTTCCTAAGCAAGGTACTTCTACCCTATTAGCTACAGGATCACATACCATACCAAAACTATTTTGTAATGCCATTGATGCAGCATCAGTAGCTTGTTTTGTGTTACCTTCTTTTAAGGTTACAAGTCCTGCAGCAGCCATACCTGAGGCTGAACCACATTCGGCCTGGCAACCTCCAATTTCAGCGGAAAAAGTGGCACCTCTGGATATGAATATCCCTATTAAACTTGTTGCAAACATAGCTTTAATTATTTCTTCTTCTGACAGTTCCATCATACTAGCTGCGCCTAATAACGCACCTGGTATGGTACTACAAGCACCAGCAGTAGGAGCGGCAACTATTACCCCCATAGAACTTTTTATCTCCATCATAGCAGAAATATAAAGAATCATTTGATTTAAGATACCACCGTCTAGGATTCTCTCATTTTCCATTTGGGTCTTAAAAAAACCTGATTGAAAGCCTAAAATTCTATCTGCAAACTCAGTTCCTTTAATACCATCAAATATCGATTTTTTCATTACCTTAACTATATGCTTCATTTTTTTGATTACTTCTTCAGAAGAAATGCTCCCTCTAATACTTTCATAATGAATAGCTAATTCCCATAGATTCAAGTTCTTATCTTCATTATACTCAAGCATTTCTTCATAGGTACTAAATGGCACCTCCATCCCTTTACGAGAAAGCACTGGTAATACAGGTTTTAATTCTTTTATACTGAATATCCTAAAATTAGAATGGAGTCTATTTAAAATTTCTTTGTTGGGAAATTTCTGGGATTTTATTTCTATAAATGGAATATCTTTTCCCTTAAAATTTATAATTTCATCAATAATGAGTTCTTTCTGCAAATATTCCAGAATTCCTGTCTCTTCAGAATAGATTAGCGTTTCATAACAATCTCCAATCATTGAAACTTTAATACGGTCAATTTCAATAATTTCTATCATTCCACCACCAGTAGAAATTGCTACCATTTCGTGGGTTTCTTTATCATTTTTTAATGTTAATTTATATGTGTTAGGATGTTCAGCTTTAAAATCGTTAATCTCTACTTTTATTGTAATTCCTGCTTCTTCTATCGCTTCTGCATAATTCACCAATCTTTCATCATAGGCTTCCCAACCAAGAAACCCTCCATAAAGACCCATATCAGATCCTTGACTGTCATGTGTTGTCGCTAATGAGCCTTTTGGATCAAATTCTATCAAGATATCTTTAATATTACCATCCATCAAATCCCTTGCCATCCTACCGATACGAACAGAAGCCGCACAATGAGAACTAGATGGTCCTCTCATTATTGGGCCCATAACATCATTAAAAATACTTGGAATTTTTTTTACTTCCATTAAATATTTCCTTCCTAACCTTAGATTAGAAACTATCCTCTTTTGTATTGATTTCACTCATATTTGTTTGACGAAATATTAGTTTTTTTGAACTATAGAGTCCAGATATACTTGAAGTAATTGTTATGAATACATCAGAGATAAGAATGTTGATTACGTAACCAGTATAAACCTAAATAAAACAGGCGGAGGAATCAGTGAACAAATCTAATTTTAAATTAACTGACTGAGAGGAAAATGATAGCTTGTCATCTTGGATACTCCGTACAAATCGTCAAATCCAGCAATATTTTCTAGGATTATTCATTTTAACAATGAATCTAGGGTGTATCCGCTTTCTATTCCCATTTCAGATAATTAATTTGGGAGGAAGCACTATACAAATATCGAATGCAAGCGTTCTTTTCTCAGCAGGGCAAATAATTGGATTATTAATCCTAGGAGCACTTATTCAATCAAACCAGAAACGATTACTAACTGGAGGAGGTCTATTAGCGTTTTTAATGTTGTCAATGAGTATAATAATCGACCCAGTGTTACTAATGGTGATGAAGATCTTGGAAGGGGGTGGATATGGACTCTTATTTCTGGGAGTTATTTCTTTGGCATCTCAATTTCCTAAACGTGAAGGAGAAGTACTCGGGGGATTATTTGCAGCAATATTTGGAGGCCTAGCAATTGGTCAAGGAATTGCTGGGATAACCTGGAACTTGATGTTGGATCAAACAGAATTAACCTCAATCCAATCCATTCAATTGATTGCGGGCCTAGCCAGTATTCTTACCGTCATATCATTACTTATTCTAGTAAGAACAATACAATCGACATCCAAAGGTGAACGAAAGGTGTGGAAATGGCAACATTTTCATCTAGAACCATGGGTAAGAAAAATGTTTGTTGTACCCTCTATTGCCTTGTTATTACTAATATATTCATTATATGACCTCGCACATGGACTATATACACCCAATCTATCAATATTGCTCACAGCACAAGGTATAAGTGAAGTTGGTGTGAGTCTCGGATATCTAGTAGGAGATATGACATGGGGGGTAAGTCAATTATTTGCAGGAAGATTAGTAGACCGGAGAGGATATTATATCCCTTTAATACTAAGTTTATTACTAAAGGGGGTGACAGTGATCTTTTATCCGGAAGCTAACTTCATATCAGCGTTATTCGTATTATTAATGCTCGCAGGACTAGCGGAGGGGTTTTTAGAACCAGTGAGGAACAAAGCAGCATTAATCGTGGAAATGAAACAAAAATATGAGCATTCTCACCTGCATCTAGATGTTGGTTTTGGTTCGAGTAGAGGAATAGTACTAGGAGCTCATGGACACGTTCATGAACACGAATTCAAGACCGATTCATTTGTTGGAGCATTACAAACAGTTGGAATATTATTCTTCGGATTTGGTTCAATATTAGGTTCATGGTTTCTTATTCAAGGATACACGCTTAAAGATATTACCTTATTAGGGGGTTTATGTCTAGTGGGAACAAGTCTAGCAAGCATCGTATTTGCAGGGTATCAAAAAAGGAAAAATAATGATTAAGAAATTGAGATATTGGATAATGTTATTCCTTCACATTTTTTTTTAAGCTGAAATCGATGGTTATTGCACATCTATAATACGCGTTGAGTAATTCATTGAACATCGTGAAAATTGAGGTTCAAAATGATTTTATAATCGGGTTGCTAGGAGAGAGCTTAACTCATATATTAAAAACAAAAAAGGAAGGGTACTTTTTTTTTTAAAGTCAGCTTTCATCAAATAATTTTTATAATTTTTAACGCTAGCTGTCGAATCATAAGTTAACTTCTAAATGAATAATTCCTGAATATGTCGTTAAACGTTGGAAAGAAAAGATTTTCATATGTAAAGAATCAGGTTTTTAATGATAGGGAATTCTTGAAATGGATCCACTGACTAAATTTATTGGAATTTGCTGGAAGGATAGTTGGTGGAGTTGCTTCAAAAAATTTCCATTTTATGAAATTTCGCGTGAACTGAATCTTAAAAACCATGCGAGATTTTATTATCAAGCAGCTGGGAGTCATTTACCTTCCCTACCCCTACACAATTTTTACACTCATTATTATTCAGATGTGAATCTTTTCGTTTTAAATCGGGTTAAAGAGAAGCTAGATAACTTAGAAGAAGAAAACCTTATTCAGGATCTAGTTATTAACTTGGAAGACACGACATTAAAGGCGAATTATGTTTATAAGAATACTGAAAGAAAATTACTCTACTTCATTCTTGACAATAAAATGAAAATTCAATTTCCCCCTGCAATCAAGAACGTAGATTTGATTTATGAGCAAAGAAGTGCGGGAATTGTCCACAAATTAGATTTTTGGCGTGAACTGGATCGCGTATTGGTTAAAGGGGGATATTTTATCGGGATGGGGGAACGGAGAAGGAATCCTTTTCCTACAGGTCATTCATTATTTTATTCTCCTTGTAAAAACTCAGAAATTGAAATCTTCTTACTGTTACCTTCTAAATATCCTTATCTGGACTATTCCGATGATCTAGCCTATAGATATTTACTATATAGGATAAATGAGTACAATTGGCATGAGAATTCCAATTCTTATTCTTGGGTCAAAGTACCCCTAAATATTCTGGGATTTCAGCTAATAGAGCAGGTTAATCTAAACAAGGAAACGGAGTGCTTGTTTGTTTTTCAGAAAGTTGGATCGAGTATGCTTGATCAGCTTTTTTACGATTTAGAGAAGTATGAAGTGGAGAAACAAAACCAGCATAAAGATGCTTTACGTCCTACAGGGGAAAGCACGATAAAAGCAAGGACAAGAATGGTTCAATTACATAAGTCAAAGCCAACTGTACTGCCTGAAGATTTTTTAGTAGTACTTCCACCAAACACAAAGTCTGTATTAGTGCTTTTTAACCGTGTAGGGAAAGATTTCAGACTCGTTCCTACGGAGAGTCCATCCGTTGTAAAGGTTGCTATTGAAACCGAATTAACGCTTGATTCTGAAACAAAAAGCTACAGATGGTTTCCACCTGACTTCTTACAAGAATTGGGATTAGTCTTTATGAGAAATAAAATTAAAATGCTTTATAGTAAAGGAACACCTTGGTTTTTCAACCCCTATCAAGAAACATGGATTTTTGAAGGTTATATCGATTCATGTAACCTAAAGATCTCTGATGACCAGTTAAAACAAGAACTATTAAAAATAAAAGTTGTCCGCAATGTCGAAATAACCAAACTTACAATCTAATTATCTATGCTTAACGCAGGATCGCCAGAATGTAGATTTTGTGTGTTATTTTTGTAAACGAACAGTAGTCGCCACCTGTCACGCAACAATTTGTTTAATCTTTGTGCAGACGAATACGGAGGAATGACTTTTTATCAAGACTGTTCTGATTAAATCAGGTGAGAAGAGGGATTTTTGGACTTATTTTCTGTGAAAAATCTTGAGGAAATTTCAATCTCTCCCCTAGTGCGTTCATTGATATAAATGGAAGTCTGTAACTCTTGAATTGCACATAATTGTTTTCACGGTTTTATTTATATCCCCTGAAAGTCGTTATACCAACCAGTACTTCGTAACTATGGGAGAGGGTGATCTTCATGAAATCTCGAAGGGGAAAGACTTAAATGTGGAGAAAAGCAATTAGTAGCCATTATGGACAAAATAAAACTACCTCGCTTTCCACCACGGAAAGCACGAAATACACCGACCCTTATAAACTTTGTAGTACGCTGGTTAGATAAATTTCAAATCTTATTAAACCCGATCCCAAGTAGCTCACCTTTCAAAATGAAAAATCGATTGAAATTACTTTTACTTACCGCTATAGATCGAACCTCAATTTCTCGCAAAGCTCGAGATCTACGAGAGCAAAACCTCCCAATCCCCTCAGGTGAAGCTACTTTAGCATGGTTAAAAACCAAATCAGTTGAAGACATAACAACCTCGCAACAAACTGGTTTCTACCAATTCTTAGAGAGTCTGCCTGAGAACTTTCAGTTTGCTCGGAAGCAAGGAATGTTGCTAGCGATCGACTTCCATACTGATCCTAATTATGCAAAAACTTTATCCGCTTATATCTGTAAAGGTAGGAAGAAAGCCAGTACCCACCAGTCTTATAAATATATCACAGTCATTTGGTTAAATGCACCCGAACCAATCACGTTAGCAGTCCAACTTCTCCCTATAAAGCATTCGACTTTCAAGACGGTTCAGAGCCTTTTGACACCTCTACTCACTCAAGAACGAATTGTTGGAGTACTTGCGGATGGTGGATTTTATAATTGGGATTTAATCCAGTGGCTTATTCATAAGCAAGTTTTTTTTATCATTCGAGGACGTGTTAATGCAGGTGTTAAACCTTTGGTGCAAAAACACCAAGAAGAGTTACGTCAAAAAGGAACACATTTGGTTGTAGACTATCGAATGAATAAAGGTCATACTCGGAAACGGCTTCCCGTTAAGCTCGCTCTTTGTCGAGCAGGTGATCGTATCATGGCTTTAATTGTACCTCCCACCTGTGTTCTCTCAGGAAGACGGATAAATGAGCTTTATCGGCAGCGTTTCACGATTGAGACCTATTATAG